>JBCBFU010000006.1:0-75318 GCA_038527375.1 Pseudomonadota bacterium
CATTAGCCTCGAATACCGTTGCACGGGATGTAGTTTGGCGCCAGCTTTGGGCGGATGTAGCTGTGAGGTTTGTGTCTTTCGGGCTTCGAGGGCCTCAACTAGCGGCGCTGAAGCATCTCAGCCGGAGGTTCCCGCTGCGTTGTGCGCCGCGGTACTGGGATAGCACTCCAGCCACACCGATACACCCGGCCCGGATCAGGCCTTCCCTTCCCCCAACAACCCGCGTACATGCGCGCGGACTTATCCCGAAAGGAAGGAACCATGGGTTATAACGTCGTCGTCGTTGGCGCCACGGGCAATGTGGGCCGCGAAATGTTGAACATCCTTGCGGAACGCGCGTTCCCGGTGGCGAAGATCGCCGCGCTGGCCAGCCGAAAGAGCATGGGCACGGAGGTCAGCTTTGGCGACAAGACGTTGACCACAGAGGACCTTGACCAGTTCGATTTCACGGGGTGGGACATGGCTCTGTTCGCCGTGGGCTCGACCGCGACCAAGCAGTACGCGCCCCGGGCGGCGGCGGCGGGCTGCGTGGTGATCGATAACTCGTCGCTCTATCGCTATGACCCCGATGTGCCGCTGATCGTGCCTGAGGTGAACGCGGATGCGATCGAGGGCTATGCGAAGAAGAACATCATCGCGAACCCCAATTGCTCGACCGCGCAGATGGTGGTGGCGCTGAAGCCACTGCATGACCGTGCCAAGATCAAGCGCGTGGTCGTGTCGACCTATCAATCGGTGTCGGGCGCGGGCAAAGGCGGCATGGACGAGCTGTGGGACCAGACCAAGGGCGTCTACGTCCCGGGTCAGGAGAAAGAGCCCAAGCAGTTCACCAAGCAGATCGCCTTCAACGTCATTCCGCATATCGACGTCTTCATGGAAGACGGCTCGACCAAGGAAGAGTGGAAGATGGTGGCCGAGACCAAGAAGATCGTGGACCCCGCGATCAAGGTCACGGCGACCTGCGTGCGGGTGCCGGTCTTTGTGGGTCACTCGGAAGCGATCAATATCGAGTTCGAGGACTTCCTGGATGAAGACGAGGCGCGCGATATCCTGCGCGAGGCGCCGGGGATCATGGTGATCGATAAGCGCGAGGATGGCGGCTACGTGACGCCGGTGGAGGCCGCGGGGGATTTCGCGACCTTCATCAGCCGGATCCGTCAGGACAGCACGATCGAGAACGGGCTGAACCTGTGGTGCGTGTCGGACAACCTGCGCAAGGGTGCGGCGCTGAACGCGGTGCAGATCGCAGAGCTCTTGGGCAACCGGGTTCTGAAAAAGGGCTGATCGCTTGCCATGTCAGGATTGAGCCGCTCCCGTTGGGTCGGGGGCGGCTTTTTGCTGCCTGCGTTGGGTGGGCCGTGTTTCCCCTTGCGGGGCGGGGGCGTGGCGGGGAGGCTGGGGCACCTGAGGGAGGGTGCGCGATGCGGATGTGGGTATTGGGTGTTGCGGCGGCCTTGTGGGCGCCGGTGGCTGTCTGGGCGGCGGATGTGGCCGCGCCGATGTCGGTCACAGGCGTCGAGGTCTTTCCAAACGGCGCGGTGATGACGCTGTCGGCTGAGGTGGACCTGCCAGCTGGGGCGTCGCGCCTGCACGCGCTGGTGCCGGCCTTTGTGGGTCAGTCAGGAACGCCGCGTCCGCGCGTGACGGGAGCCGAAGTTGCAGGCATCGCCCAGACCCAGAACGACCAATTTGCGCCTGAGAGCTTCGACACCGAGTTGCAGGCAAACGCGCGGGCCGCAGTCCGGGCCGCTGAGGACAACCTGCGCGCGGCACAGGCAGAGGTCCTTGCCGTGGACGAGGCGCAGAGCGCGCTGGATGCCAAGGCAAACCTTCTGACCCGCGCCGGGGCCGGAGGTGACGTGTTGCCGGATGCGGACGCGCTGGTGGCACTGGCGGACCGGATCGCGGCGGCCCTTACCCAGATCGCCACGGATCGCGCGGCGCTGGATGACGCGCGCCCCGGGCTGGAGGCCGAGGTCGTGGCGGCGCGCGCGGCGCTGTCGCGGGCCGAGACGGCACTGGCCGTGCTGACCCCGCCGGATGGGGATTGGCAGCTTTTGACCCTCGATATCGTGTCTGAGGATGCGGGGCGCGTGGCCGTCGCGCTCGATTTGCCCACTCCCAACGCGGGGTGGTCCGTGGCCTATGATGTCCGGCTGGACGAGGCGACGGATGCGATCACCCTCGACCGGTTGGTCACGTTGAGCCAGCAATCGGGCCTTGCCTGGACAAACGCGGCGCTGCGGCTGTCGACGGCGCGGCCCGACGGCCAGATCGCGGCCACGCCCGTGGGGCCGACCATCCCGCGCATCCGGGACGCGCGCCCCGTATTGCGCAGCGCCGAGGCCGATGTGAGCCTTGCCCCCATGGTCATGGCCGAGGCTGCACCCGCGTTCGGGGGCTTTGTCGCGCAAACAGACGGGCCGGTCCTGACCTACACCTTGGCGCGTGGCGTGGATGTGCCCAGCGGCGCGGGTCAGGTGCAGATTGCCTTGCCGGCGTTGGAGCTTAGCGCCGAGCGCTACGTCGCCGCCGCGCCGCGCTTTGACGACACCGCCTATGTGATGGCCGATCTGGACAACACCAGCGGCGAGATGCTGCTGCCGGGTGAGGCGCGCCTGTTTCGGGATGCGCGGTTGATCGGGACGGGGCGCTTTCCCCAGATCGCCGCGGGCGATGCCGCGACACTGGGCTTTGGGCCCGAGCGCGATATCGCGGTTGAGGTGACGTTCCTGGATCAACAGGAGGGCGACCGGGGGATCATTCGCGGGCGCAACACGCGGCAAGACCGCCTGCGCGTGACCGCGCGCAATCTGGGCGATACGCCCCATGACCTGCGCCTGCGCTACGCGGTGCCTGTGTCCCAGCAAGAGGATCTGGTGATTGCGGTCGACATGGACCCGGCACCCGATGCGCGCAATGTCGAGGATTTGCCCGGCGTCATGGAATGGGCGCTGACCCTTGCGCCGGGCGCGACGCAGGATATCGCGATGACGTTTGACCTGCGTTGGCCCGAGGATGAGGTGCTGGATTGGCGGCCCTAAGGGCAGGTAAACGCCCCGACCTGATCCAGAGCCGCGTAGGCGATCTGCTTGCGTCGGGCGAGGAAGACGGTGCTCGGCATGTCGATGTTGACCGCAAAGACATAGGTCTCTGGCCCGCAGTCCAGCCAGCCCACGAACCACCCGATATCCATGTCTTGGGCGCTGTAGCGCCAGCCGGTTTTTGACCGCAGGGTCCAGCCGGGACCGGCGTCGCTTTCCATGATCGCAAAGGCGGTCTCATAGGTGCCCGTTTCCAAGGGAAACGTGCGCTGGGCGAGGTTGGTCAGAAAGGTGACCTGTTCGAGGGCAGAGATGCGCAGCGTGCCGTCCAACCAATAAGTGGTCATGCGATCGGCGCCGCCGACCTCTGCGTTGCCATAGGCGAATTGGCGCAACCCCTGTGCCATGACATCGGGGCCCGCCATTTGGGTGATCTGCTGAAAGACCCAGACAGCCGAGGTTTGGAACGCTGACCCGAGGGTCTGATCCCGGTTCCACAGGGCAGAGCTCCTCGCAACGCGATCCCACGGGAAAACCGTGTTGGCGTCGGCGATGTCGGCATCGAGCGCGATCAGGAGATGCGGGATCTTGGCGGTGGATGCAGGCGAAAACCGCGTCGCAGCGCGCCCGGGGTTGCTGACCCAATCGTGCCCGTCAGAGAGGCGGCGCACGACCACTGTCGCGCTGTCCACCTGCGTGCTTGTCGCGCGCACTGCATCGCCAATATCGATGGCTTTGGCATGGGTATCGGCATGGGTCTCCGCGTGGGCCTGCGCGCCCCAGAGCAAAGCGAGAACCCCGAGGACACCGCAGAGACAGAGAGCCGCGCCGCCCCTTCTTCTGGCCGAAGATATCCCGGGCGTCCTCGCGTCTGACGGACGCAACAGGACTGGCGCGCGCAACATCGCGGTGCGCCCCGTCAGCCCGGCCTAGAACCGTTCGGCCCGCAGGACCTGTGCGTCGGTCACGCAGACCACGCCGATATGGCGTTCGACCACGGCAAAGGCGGCCTCGAGCAGCGGTTCGAGCCGTTCGGGCCGGATGATGCAGATGAATTGCAGCATGCCCGCGCGCCCGACCTGACCTTCGCGGCTCCACACGCCGGACCGGCCCGACCCGCCGCGCACGGGCAAGACGGTGTAGCCGGTGATGTCGACCGTCTCCAACGCCTCGCGCAGGCGGCGCTCCATGGGGGCCTCGATGGTGATTTCCACGCGTTTGGCGGGGTGCATCTGCATGGGGGTCTCCTTTAGGCGCCGCTTTAGACGCCGCTCGAAACGCCGACCAGGCGTTCGGCGATGGTCACGTAAACGGGCAGGCCGATGACAAGGTTGAACGGGAACGTCACGCCCAGCGAGAGCGTGAGATAGATCGAGGGGTTGGCCTCGGGCAGGGCCACGCGCATGGCCGCGGGAACAGCAATGTAGGAGGCAGAGGCCGCAAGCGTCATCAGGAGCGCCGTGCCCCCCGCGCTGAGCCCCAGAAGGAGGGCCGCGACCAAGCCAAAGGCCGCCCCGATGGGCGGCATGATCAGGCCAAAGGCAATCGCGCGCGGACCCACGGCCCCACCGGTAGAGGTCAGGCCCCGCCCTGCGATCAGGCCCATGTCGAGGAGGAATAGGCATAGGACGCCCTGGAAGGGCGAGATGATGAAAGGGGCCACCATCTCGAGCCCGTCGGCACCGGTGACGCCACCGATGATGAAGGAGCCGACAAGGAGCACGATGGACCCGTTGAGAAGGATTTCGCGCCAGAGCGTTGCGTCCATGCGACCGCCGCTGTCGCCGCGTGACACAAGCCAGAGCGCGGACAGGATGGCTGGGGCTTCCATCACGGCGGCAACGGCGACCATGTAGCCTTCCGCAGGGAGCGCGCGACCTTCGAGGACGGAGGTGCCTGCCACGAAGGTCACGATCGAGATCGACCCGTAATGCCCGGCCACGGCGGCGGCGTTCAGGCGATCCATGCCCACCAGCGTGCGCAGCAGTCCGAAGGCCACCAGCGGGATCGCCGCCGACAGCACGAAGCCTGCGAACATCGTGGCCAGAAGCCTGCCGTCGATGCCGTGATCGGCAATGGCGGCCCCGCCTTTGAACCCGATCGCAAAGAGCAGGTAGATCGACATGCCCTTGGCCACGGCCTGCGGGATCGACAGGTCGCTGCGGGCGAGGGCCGCCACGAGGCCCAGGACAAACGACAGGATGATCGGCGAAAGGAGGTTGTCGGCGGCGAGGGCGAGCATGGGCGATTATCCGTCGTGAGGCCCGGATTGTCGGGGATCGTTGGGGGTCTGCCTGCGCCAAGATAGCGCGCCCCCCTTATGATCCGAAGTCGCCCGCGCGCCAAGGGGCCTCAATGTGCGACCCACATGCGCAATGCCTGCTGGGACTAGAGCGTGTGGAACTGCCCGTCCTGCCCGTTGTACCAGTCCAGATCACCCGTGCCGATGTCATACCAGATGCCATGCAGGCTGAGTTCTTCCTTGGCGACGGCGTCGGCCACGAAGGGGAAAGTCATCAGGTTTTCGAGCGACGTGATGACGGCCTGCTGTTCCAGTGCGCGGGTCCGGTCGTCGAGATCGGGGATGTCGGCGACCTTTTCATAGCTCGGGCGCAGGATGCCCAGCCACCGGCCCACAAAAGAGTTCGGGTCCTGCAAGGCCGGGGCCTTGTCTTCACACATGTCGCGGCAGCCCGCGACGCCGCCACATTGGGAATGCCCGATGACGATGAGGTGCGGGACCTTGAGCGCGGTGACCGCGTATTCTACCGCCGCGGGCGTGCCATGCAGGCCGCAATCGGGTTGAAACGGCGGGACGAGGTTGGCGATGTTGCGGTGCACGAAAAGCTCGCCCTGTTCGGCCTCGAAGATCGAGGAGACGTGGATGCGGCTGTCGCAGCAGGTGATGACCATCGCGCGCGGGCGTTGCCCTTCATCGGCGAGCTTGCGGTACCAGCTGGCGTTGTCGGCATGGGTGGTGGCCTTCCACCCGTGAAAGCGCTGTACAAAGTTTTGCGGCAGCGGTTTGGCGTGCTCCATGGCGTGTCCCTTCCGGTTGCGGGGCCGGTTGGTCGGGGTGCTCCCGATCGTATGCGGTGGTATACGCGGGTTTGAACTCAAATTCGAGCCATCAAATGATTGCCACGTAACGAATTATTTGCCAGCGCCCACCATACCTGTCTGAGCCGTGGGGGCGGAACCAAAGATGGGTGAGACTATGAGTAACATTACGATCCTAGCACATGATGAACACATCCAGATGGACCCAGCGGCGTTGAGCGCACTCCATGCGCAGCTGGGTGAAGCCGGAGCCGAGGGTGTCATGTCGCGCACGATGGAAGAGCTGGCCAATCGGCTGTCTCTGGTCGAGCGGTGCTATTATCAGGGCAACATGGATGCCCTGTGGAAGGCTGCCAAGGGGATGATCGGCACGGCAGAGCATGTGGGTTTGTTGTCACTGGCACAGGTGGCAAGCGACGTGGCCGATGCCGCGCGCGGCGATGACACAGTGGCTTTGGCCGCGGTTCTGGGCCGTCTCATCCGGTTGGGGGACCGGTCCCTGACGGCCGTGTGGGACGCGCCTGAGATGTCGGTTTGATGTCGGTCTGATGTCGGGTTGATGTTGTGCTGACACCAGTTTGGCCCCGGGAGATGCGCGTCTTTTGAGACCTCCCGCAGCGGCGCTGTACAGGATGCGGCAGTTCTATGGGGGGACTGTTGTGGCCAACAGGCGCAGTGCTGTGACGGATGGAGACGCGCGCAAGTCGGGGGAGAGACGGCCGGGTTGCGACAGACACGAGCGGGGCGTATGGCTGAAGGGCCGACGCCCCGCTTTTTTGTGCGCACCACCGGGGTGCGCCTTTGGCGGGACAGGGGATTTTCGGGCCATGCGGGCATGTGTTGCCCATCGCGCCAGACCCCCAAGACCCGGCGCGACCTGACCCGATCCACCCGGCCGCGCGCCGCGTGGCACTTGCAGAGGCCCGACATGTCCAAAGACCCCTCCTCGGAAAATCCACTTACCTTTGCACCGGCAGATGCAGGGCCTGCGATCCCGCTCGATCTGATCACGCCAGAGGCGCTGGACGACCGTTTGGCCGCGCTGATCCCCGGGGCGCGGGACTGGGCGGCACAGCACGGGTTCACGGCAGCATTGGGCGAGGTGCTGATCCTGCCCGCCAAGGGCGGTGTCGTGGGCCATGTCCTGATCGGGGCGGGTACGGCGGCTGCGCGGGCGCGGCGGCGGGACGGGGCCTTGGCCGCTGTCGGCAGACTTCCCGAGGGCACCTACCGATTGGCCCATGTCTGTTCGGATCTCGATGTGGGGCAGTTTGCGCTGGGATGGCTTTTGGCGAGCTATCGGTTTGACCGCTACCGCGCGCAGGCCCCGGTACGGGCGCGTTTGATTGCGCCCGACGGCGTGGACGCTGCGGCGATCGAGGCCGTAGCCGCGGGCGAGGCGTTGACGCGCGATCTGATCAACACGCCCGCCGCCGATATGGGGCCGCCCGATCTGGCCGCAGCGGCGCAGGCGTTGGCGGAGCGCCACGGGGCCACATGCACGGTGATCGAAGGGGAGGCGTTGATCGCGGAGAACTTCCCCATGATCCACACGGTCGGGCGTGCGGCGGCGCGTGCGCCCCGGCTGATCGACATGGCCTGGGGGCAAAGCGGTCCCACACTGACGCTGGTGGGCAAGGGCGTGTGTTTCGACACCGGCGGTCTGAACCTGAAACCTGCCGGGTCGATGGGGCTGATGAAAAAGGACATGGGCGGGGCTGCCGCCGTGTTGGGGCTGGCCCATATGATCATGGCCCAAGACCTAGCCCTGCGTCTGCGCGTCCTGATACCGGCGGTGGAGAACAGCGTCGACGGATCGGCCTTCCGCCCGCAGGACATATTGACCAGCCGCAAGGGCCTGACGGTCGAGATCAACAACACCGATGCCGAAGGGCGGCTGGTTCTGGCGGATGCGTTGAGCCTCGCTGTAGAGGACGGCGCGCCGGACCTTCTGGTGTCGATGGCCACGCTGACGGGGGCCGCGCGGGTGGCGGTGGGGCCTGACCTTGCGCCGTTTTATACCGACAGTGACGGGGACGCGGCGGCCTTGGCCGCGGGCGCCGCAGACGCAGGCGATCCGGTCTGGCGGATGCCGTTTCACGACGCCTATGAGGCAATGATTGAGCCCGGGATTGCCGATCTGGACAACGCGCCCAAGGGCGGCTTTGCAGGGTCGATCACGGCGGCGCTGTTCCTGCGCCGCTTTGCCGAGGGCGCGCCGCGTTACATGCATTTCGACATCTATGGCTGGCAGCCGACGGCGGCGCCCACGCGGCCCAAGGGCGGTGTGGGGCAGGGAACGCGCGCGCTGTTGGCGGCCTTGCCGCAGCTTCTGGACCTGTGACGGACCGGCGCACATGGCCCGCGAATGGCCGGGTCGCCCATGAGAGCCTGCGCGGGCAGGTGGAGGGCGTGGTGTTTGTCCCGGGGGCGGCGCGTCATCTGACGGTGCCCGTGGCGGACCTGTGTCGCGCGCCGGGTGGCGGGCGAGACACCCAGTTGCTGCGGGGGCAGGGGTTCCTGGTGTTGGAGGACGGCGCGGATGGCTGGTCCTTTGGACGGGCCGAGGCGGATGGCTATGTGGGGTATGTGGAGACAGCCGCCTTGGGCGACGTGTCCGAGATGACCCACCATGTGACCGCCCGTGCGACGCATGTGTATTCCAAGCCCGATATGAAGTCGCCGGAGGGTGAAAGCCTGCCCTTTGGGGCGCGGCTGGCGCTGTCACCTGCGGGGGCTGACTTCTGGGACGTGGCAGGCGGCGGGTTTGTGCCGCGTCAGCATGTGGCGTCTATGGATATGCTGGCCGAGGACGCAGTGGCAGTGGCCGAGAGCCTTTTGGGTGCGCCATACCTTTGGGGTGGGTCGAGTGCCTTTGGGATTGATTGTTCGGGTCTGGTTCAGGCGGCGCTGATGGCCAGCGGTGTGGCCTGCCCGCGCGACAGCGATCAGCAGGAGGCGGCGTTTGAGGCAGTCACAGACGCGCCTCGACGCGGCGATCTGGTGTTCTGGAAAGGGCATGTAGGGATGTTGATGGACACCGATACGCTGATCCATGCGAATGCGCATCATATGGCTGTGGCGGTCGAGCCCTTTGCCGAGGCGCGCGCGCGGATTGCGGCACGCGAGTTCGGAGAGATCACGAAGGTGGCGCGGCCCCCGGCGACAGCCAAGTAGCTATTCCACGGCGCGGATCAGTTTGCGTTCCAGCACGCGCAGCACGGTCTTGAGGTCCGCGCCGCGTTTGAGGACCTGACCCTCTGGCCCGATCACGGCATACATGCCCTGACGTCCCCGCAGCTTGGGCCGCTTTTCGATCCGGTAGAGCGGGTTTTCGGCGGTCCGGCGGAAGACCGAGAAGACGGCCACGTCGCGCAGGCTGGAGATCCCGTAATCGCGCCATTCGCCCGCCGCCACCATGCGCCCGTAGAGCGACAGGATGAGGCTGAGTTCGGTGCGGTGGAAGCTGACCTGTTCGGGCAGGCGGAACGGGGTTGGGGTCATGTTCATACCCTTCAAGAGTTGCGTGTCTTTGGGCGCAAATCAAGTGCCCGCATTTTGCCGCGAAATGACCGTGGGAATGCTGCGCGCTGTCCCCGGATTCGCCGTGGTGGCCCGCGATACAGATCGGGCAACGCAGGGCACCCCGGTCCTGTCGCTATCAGCCCCCACCCAGTGCGGCGGGGCTGGGGTGTTCCTGCCTGCAACGTTCCCTTGCTCTGACGCCTTTTGATGAGCTGCGCGCTCAGGCAAATTGGCCTTGGCAGAACCACCCCCCGGACACGCCTGCGCCATGGGCGTAATAGAGCCACAGGCGCGTGCCGTCCTGGGTCATCACATCCCAATAGTCACGTGTGCCGCTGCGCCAGTTGCGGTCATCGAGCCACCATTCCGGCGCGATCCGTTCGGGGCCGCGGGCATGGGCGGTCTGATGGGTGCGCCCGCGCCAGCGGAATTGATCGGGCATGGCTGGTGTATCGGGGGCGTCCACCAGTTCGACCGGAAAGAGCGTCAGGGGCCGGGGTTGTTCCATCACCTGCCAGCCGTCGTATTCCGGTTCTGTGAAGGCGGCGGCGACGGTTTGGTACGCCTTTTCGGGGATGTGGGAGGAGGCCGGGTGGAAGCGCGTGATCGCCTCGAGCCCCACGCGCGCGCCGAGGCGGCCCATGAGATCTTCGGTGGCGGAGCCTTGGGTGGCGGCGACTTGCACCGCGGCACCCGGGATGCGGCGGGTTTGTTCGGGGCGGATGGGTTCGTGCACGGTCGCGATCAGGCGCAGCATGTCGATGCCGTAGCCTGCGTCGATATCGTCGATCTTCATAGCGAGAAGCGGGCGGATGCGGTCGGGTTCGGGGGACGGGCGGGCCAGCCCGACCTCGATCCAGCGCATGGACTGGTCGGTGCGGTAGGCCTCGAGCCGGACCCGACGCGCGCCGCGCCCGGCGTCGCGTAGGTGTTTGCCCAGCGTAGGCAGCATCCGGTCGATCCCGGCCAGCAGGTCATCGGCCAGCCCGATGGGATCGGGGAAGGACAGCCGGACCGAGTGGTTGCGGGGTGGTTTCGCTGGAGAGATCGGTTCGGCCAGAAGCCCCAGCGCTTGATCCATGCGCTGACCCAGCTGTTGCCCGAAGCGGCGCACGAGGGGGCCGCGCGGTTGGTTCAACACGTCTTCGATCCGGCGCAGGCCCACGCGGTTCAGCTCGGCCACCGTCTTGTCATCCAGCCTGAGGGCCGCCACGGGCAGCAAGCGGATCGCGGCGCGGGTCTGGCCCGGGGCGGCGACGCGCGCCTGCCGGGTGCGGAGTGCCACGACTTGGGGTGCGGCCCCGCCTTTTTCCCAGTTGCGGCGCTTCACGGCGCGGGCGCGGGTGGCGTAAGCCTCCTGATCAATGGCGTCGCCCGAGCGCGCGGTTGACGGGCCTTGGCCCGCGTAATGCGCCAGCGCCCAGGCCGCGCCCATGGTGTCGGCGATACCCATCTGCACGGTCAGGCCAAAGCGGGCGCAGTCATCTTCGACAAGGTCGAGCACGCCGTCTTCGCCACCAAAGAGGTGGGCGGCCCCGGTGAGGTCGATGGCCAGCCCGGTGGGTCCGGTTTCCGACACCCAGGGTGACAGTTTGCCCGCCCAGCGGCGCAGGTGGGTGAGGAAGACCGCATCGGCCTGCGGCACCTCGGTATGGGTGACGAGGCCCGGGCACATGGCCAGCGCGTCGCGCAGCGGTTGGCCGAGGCGCAGGCCCTGAGCCTCGGCCTCCTGCGACAGAAAACACAGGCTTTGCAGGTTGCCGGTTTCGCGCACGATGGCGAGCGGGCCGATATCCAACTGCCCCCGCGCGCGGCGCAGCATCCGTTCCGCGCCGAGCCGCGGGAACCAGAGGGCAAGGATACGGCGCGCCGGTTGATCCGTCAGCGCGGGGGTGTGGGTGTCGGGTGGCATGATCTGTGGCAGCAGATGTTCCTATTATGTTCACATTGCGCGATTCCCCTTGCGGAGTCGAGGGGCGTCGGGTTTGGCTGCGCGCAAGCAGGGAGGATGTGATGGTGCGATACGGGATCTTGGCAGGTGCGCTGGCTGTTATGGCCACAACCACGTTGGCCCATACCGGCGTCAAGGACGCGCAGGTTCTGGCGCGGATGGAGGTGATGAAGCGGATCGGGGATGCGACCGATGCGTTGGAGGATATCGCGACGGGCCGCGTGGCCTTTGACGCGGGCGCGGTTGCTGCGGCGCGGGCATCGCTGCTGGCTGCTGGCGGTGAGACGATTGCGGTGTTCACGCCGCCGGCAGACGATCCCAAATCCGAGGCGCGGCGCGCGATTTGGGACAGTTTCGACCGCTTCGAGGCGCTGACGCAGGATATGATCATGGCGACGGACGCGTTGGACCCCACCGACAGCGCGGCGTTCGCAGCGCAGTATTCAAAGATCGAAGCGACCTGCGTGGCCTGTCACAAGGCCTATCGCGCCAAGCGTTAGCCGCAGGTCAGGCGCACCACGCGGTCCATATCGTCCATACCGATATTGAGCCGGTTTTCGAGGAAATCGAGCGTCACCACGTCCCCCGGACGCACCACGCGGACGGGGCCGAGGATTTCGACATCCATGACCTGTTCGCGGGTCATGCCAACGGTGATGCCTGACTGCGCGATGCCGCAGGTGTCCGCGCCCACCCGGCTGGGGGGCGGCGCGCCGCGGACGACAACGGCCTCGGCCTGACCGCTGCGGACGGCGCGGGGTGGGGCGGGTTGGCAGGCGGTCAAAACGACGAGGGCGGCAAGGATCACGAAGCGCATCATGGTGTCTTTAAGCCCGCTGACCGCGTGTCAGGCAAGAGGCGATCAGACACAGGTGTGCGGAAACATTTGCAAAAAAGCGGTCTGTGGGCTTTGCTCGGGTCGAAATAAGGGAGGACATCACATGCGCACACGTGCCGCTGTTGCGACCGCTGCGGGCAAACCGCTGGAGATCATGGAGGTCAATCTGGACGGCCCGCGCGCGGGCGAGGTTCTGGTTGAGATCAAGGCGACCGGGATTTGCCACACCGACGAATTCACGCTGTCAGGCGCAGACCCCGAGGGCATGTTCCCTGCCATTCTGGGCCATGAGGGCGCGGGCGTGGTGGTCGATGTGGGTCCCGGCGTTACGAGCCTGAAGAAGGGCGATCACGTGATCCCGCTCTACACCCCGGAGTGCCGGGAGTGCGATTACTGCCTGCATCCCAAGACGAACCTGTGTCAGGCGATCCGGTCCACCCAAGGCCAAGGCGTGATGCCGGACGGCACCTCGCGGTTTTCGACGCTCGATGGGGATCCGATCCTGCACTACATGGGCTGTTCGACTTTCGCGAACCACACGGTCCTGCCCGAGATCGCGCTGGCCAAGGTGCGCGAGGACGCGCCCTTCGACAAGATTTGCTACATCGGCTGCGGTGTCACGACAGGCATCGGCGCGGTGATTAATACAGCGAAGGTCGAGATCGGGTCGCGCTGCGTGGTCTTTGGTCTGGGTGGCATCGGGTTGAACGTGATCCAGGGTCTGCGTCTGGCCGGGGCGGATCAGATCGTGGGCGTGGACCTGAACCCGTCCAAGGTGCCCATGGCCGAGAAATTCGGGATGACCGATTTTGTGAACCCCAAGGAGGTCGAAGGCGATCTGGTGCCTTACCTCGTCGATCTGACCGGGGGCGGTGCGGATTACTCGTTTGATGCCACGGGCAACGTGCAGGTGATGCGCGACGCGCTGGAATGCGCGCACAAGGGCTGGGGCGAGTCGATCATTATCGGTGTGGCGCCTGCGGGGGCCGAAATCTCGACCCGTCCGTTCCAGCTGGTGACCGGTCGGTCGTGGCGCGGCACGGCCTTTGGCGGTGCGCGGGGTCGTACGGACGTGCCCAAGATCGTGGACTGGTACATGGACGGGAAGATCGAGATCGACCCGATGATCACGCACACGATGGGTCTCGATGACATCAACCACGGTTTTGACCTGATGCACAAAGGTGAATCGATCCGGTCGGTGGTGGTCTACTGATCAGCCGTTAGTTCGAGGTGCCAAAGAGCGTCTCGGCCCGGTGGAGCAGGTCGAGCCAGCGGCGTGATTTCACATCGCGATAGACAAAAGGCCGGCGGACCGAGGGGTCTGCCGGTGTCAGCCAGTCTTCTGCAATTGGATAGCTGCCCGGTGCGCGGGATTTCAGCGCAGCGACCTCATCCGCCGTCATCGGAGTAAACCCGCGGGGTTTACCCTGTCCGCGCTTGTGGGCGATCCGCGTGGCGAGCGTGTTTTGCTTGCGGTGGCGGAAGAACGGAACCTCGGGCGCGAAGAAGGTCAGCGGGTGCGGCATCGCGGGCATGGGGCCAAAGAGGTCGCGCGCCTGTTCGCGGTTTTCAGCCTCGCCATTCAGGAACTGCCAGCCCGCGGCGCGGAGGCGCCCTACATGACCGATGGCCACGTCGAAATAGGATAACGTGGTTTTGCGATTGGCCGGGAGCCGGCCTTCGGGCGTGACGAAACGGTCGGGCGAGGCACGGAATTCGACCTCGCGCCGAAACCGGAACAGGCGGGCCTGTTTCCAGAAGATCGGGCACAGAAACGCCGCGCGCGGGTGCGCGTCCCAGATGGCGGCCATGTCTGTCATTTCGGTCGCCGTGATATCGCGGACGATTTGCATGTCGTCCTGCAGGAACATCAGCCAATCGCCCTCAGCCTGATCCAGCGCGAATTGCATGTTCCCGTAGAGCCCGCCGTGGCGCGACGTGTCGCCCGGATCGCGGCGCACCGCGCGGTCGCCGAGGCTGTCGAGCAGCGCGAGCGTTTGGGGATCGTCTGAGCCATCGTCATAGACCCGAAGTCGTGCATCAGGCGCATGACGCAGCACAGAAGCCACGCAGTCGCCCAGATAGTCTGGGCGGTTGTACGAGAAGACAGCGATATCCAGCGTTGGCGTCATGCGGCCCTATGTGCCGCGAAGCCCGCAATCGGGCAAGTCAGGTCGCGTAATGGGACAGAAACATCCCCGCCGCGCCCTCGACCACCTTGGCGCGGTCAGTGTCCGAAATATCGCCATGTACGCCCAGCATCACGCGCATCATCAGCCAGGATTCGCAGAGGCTGGCGAATTGGTTGGCGGCAAAGACCTTGTCCGGGATATTGAGTTGACCACGCGCCTCGGCGGCTTCGAAATAGGGGACGAGCGTGCGTTCGATCAGGAGCGGCCCGGCCTCGTAGAAGCGTTGGCCGAGCTCTTGGAAATTCGGGGTTTCGCTGATGCCCATCCGATACATCTGCTGCCCGAATTCGCTGACAAAGATGTTCACCAGTGTTTCGGCGATGCAGGGCATGACCTCGGACGGGGGGGCGCCAAAGTCGATGACGTCGAGCGCGTCGGAGGCCTTTGCGGCGGCTTCGCGCTCCATCACCTCGACAAAGAGGAGGCGCTTGTCCGGGAAGTAGGAATAGAGCGTTGCCTTGGACACGCCGGCGGTGCGGGCGATGTCATCCACGCTGGCGCGGTCGAACCCCGTTGCCAGAAAGACCTCGCGCGCGCCTTGCACAACCTGATCGAATTTGCGGCCCTTGCGGACCTGAGGGGTCGTGTTCGGCATGGTCTTTTGGGGTCCTCCCTTGCCGGGGCAGCTTAACCAATGCGGTTCCGCCACGGCAAGGGAGGGGGAGAGGTCACTCGCCCGTGACGTTGGGGAGAACGGTGACCGAAGAGGTGCTTCCTTGGGTGGTGGGCGCCTCGGGGAAGGTCAGGTTGGGGATCATGGTCGAGAACGTTGGAATACCGCCTGCGGAGGCGGCGGACGCGGTCACGGTCAGGGCAAGTGCGGCGGCGAGAATGCGGGTCATGGGAGGTCTCCTTTCAAGCGTTTTCAAACTGAACTGTTCGGTTCATTACAGCCTATCTAAACCCCACGGTTCAGTTTGCAAGGGAAAACTGAACCGGGAAGTTCATTTTTTTGACTGGGCTGCTTCTTGTCGCTGTGTCGCTGTGCCGTTACCCCTTGGGGATGCTGGCCATTTTCTTAAAGACGCTGCCGTTTTTTGCCCTGATCGGGCTGGGCTATGGCGCTGGGCGCACGCGGTTTTTCACCGAAGAGGCCACGGCCTATCTGACCAAGTTCGTGTTCTATTTCGCGCTGTCGGCCATGCTGTTTCGGTTTTCGGCGGACCTGTCTTTGGGCGCGATCTGGGACTGGCCGTTCGTGTGGGCGTATCTGTGGGGGTCGGCGATTGTGTACCTGATCGCCACCGGCGTCGCGCTTCTGCGCTGGATCAGCATCGAAGAGGCCGCGGTCGAGGCGCAATGCGCGGTGATCGGCAATGTGGGTTTCCTGGGCATACCTATGCTGGCGCTCCTTTTGGGTGAGCCCGCGATTGGGCCGGTGATGATGGTTCTGGCGATTGATCTGATCATCTTCGGGTCGCTGATCGTGATCCTGATCACCGGGTCGCGGGATGGGCGGATGTCGCTGGGGATCTTGCGCACGGTGGGGCGGGGTCTGTTGTCGAACCCGATGATCGTGTCGATCAGTCTGGGGCTGGCGTGGTCGGCCACGGGGATGGACCTGCCGCGCCCGGTTCTGGAGTTCGTGGATATCCTAGGGTCGGCGGCAACGCCCGGGGCGCTGTTCGCGATTGGGGCCTCGCTGGCCTACAAGTCCGCCGAGAAGATACAGGTCGCGGGGTGGCTGAGTTTCTGCAAGCTGGTGCTGCATCCGATGGCCGTGGCCTTTGCGGCTCTGGTGATGTTCGATGTGGAACCCTATGCGGCGGGCGTTATGATCGCGGCGGCCGCGCTGCCGGTCGCGGGCAACGTCTATATTCTGGCGCAGCATTATGGCGTGGCCCCGACCCGTGTGAGCGCGTCCATTCTAATCTCTACCGCCGTTTCCGTGCTGACCGTCTCGGCGGTGATCGCATGGGTCGCTCCCCTGACAAGTTGAGGAAGACGATATGAAGACAGTGTCCGAGAATGCCTGCTTTGGCGGGGTGCAAGGGGTCTATAGCCACGCCTCTGAGGTGTGCGGGTGTGAGATGACCTTTGGCATGTTCTTGCCGCCACAGGCCAAGGACGGCCCGGTGCCGGTGCTGTGGTACCTGTCAGGGCTGACCTGCACGCATGAGAACGCGATGACCAAGGCGGGCGCGCAGGCTTGGGCGGCGGATGTGGGCATGGCTGTGGTCTTCCCCGATACCTCGCCCCGGGGCGACGATGTGGCCGATGACGAGGCCTATGATCTGGGCAAGGGCGCGGGGTTCTACGTGAACGCGACCGAGGCGCCTTGGGCGCCCCATTTCAAGATGTGGGACTATGTGTCGGCCGAGCTGCCCGCGCTGGTGGGGGCCGAGTTTGCCGTGGACATGGACCGGCAGGGGATCACCGGGCATTCCATGGGCGGCCACGGTGCGCTGACCATCGCGATGGCCCATCCCGGGCGGTTCGTGTCGGTGTCGGCCTTTGCGCCCATCGCCAACCCCACGGCGAGCGACTGGGGCCGCAAGCAATTGGGGGCCTATTTGGGCGGGGATGAGGGCAAGTGGGCCAAGCATGATGCGACGTTGCAGATGCGGGCAGCGGGGCTCGATGCGCCCTTGTTGATCGATCAGGGGGCGAGCGATCAGTTCCTCGACCTGCTGAAGCCTGAGGCCCTGGCCGAGGCGATCGCAGCCAAGCGCAACCCGGGCGCGTTCCGGATGCAGCCGGGCTACGACCATTCCTATTTCTTTGTCGCGACATTCATGCCCGACCACATTGCCCACCATGCCGAAGCGATGGGCCTGTGATCTACGTTGACGCCGACGCGTGCCCGGTAAAGGCCGAGGTCGAGCGTGTGGCGACACGGCACAAGATGCGGGCTGTCATGGTGTCGAACGGCGGCATCCGGCCATCGCAGAACCCGCTCATCGACATCAAGGTGGTCGAGGCCGGACCCGACGAGGCGGATAAGTGGATTGCCGATGAATGTGGTCCGGGCGACGTGGTCGTCACCGCGGATATCCCACTGGCCGCGCGCGCGGTGGAGGCTGGGGCGCTGGTTGTGAAACCCAACGGAGAGGCCCTGACCGCGCGCAATGTGGCACAGGCGCTGGCCACGCGCGATCTGATGACGGACCTGCGCGCCGCCGACCCGTTTCGGCAGGGCGGTGGGCGGCCTTTTTCCAAGGCCGATCGAAGCAATTTCCTGAACACGCTGGAGCGGCTGGTGCGGCAGGCAGGGGCCGCGTGATGGGTTGACGCGCGCGGGTTCCGGCGGTGTGGTGGCCGCACGTCGCATGAAGGAGCCTCGCGCCATGACCCGCACCCCCGAAGCCGTGGTTTTCGACATCGGAAACGTCCTGATCGAATGGCAGCCCGAGCGCTATTACGACGCCACCATCGGGGAGGCGCGGCGCAAGGCCATGTTCGCGGAGGTCGATCTTCACGGCATGAATGACCGCGTGGATATGGGCGAAGGGTTCAAGGACGTCATCTATGACACCGCTGAGCAATACCCCGACTGGCGGGCCGAGATCCGGGATTGGCACGATAACTGGATCAAGCTGGCCGCGCCGGTGATCCCGCACTCGGTGCGGTTGCTGCGCGCCTTGCGGGCCAAGGGTGTTCCGGTCTTTGCGCTGACAAATTTCGGGGTCGAAAGCTTTGCCTATGCGCAGACGCAGTATGATTTCCTGAACGAGTTCGACCGCGAATACGTGTCAGGCAGGATGAAGGTGATCAAACCCGCCGCCCAGATTTACGAGATGCTCGAGGCCGATTGCGGGGTGGCGCCGGAGGCGTTGATCTTTGCCGATGATCGGCCCGACAATATCACGGCGGCAGCGGCGCGGGGGTGGCAGACGCACCTGTTCGAAGGCCCGCAAGGGTGGGCCGATGCGCTGGTCGCGGCGGGACTGTTGAGCGCGGAGGAGGCCACCTGATGCAGATCGGGTGGGAGGTTGAGCCCAAGCTGGACTGGCTGGCTTTGGCGGAGGCCTTGGCCGCCGGACATGACGGCCCGAAGGCCAGCGTCGAGGACAGCTTTCTCTATCGCGGGTCGGACACGATCCTGAGCCGCGCGGCGTGGATCGACGGGCTGGGCGCGCTGGTCAAGACGGCCACGATCTTTCCCGGGAACGTTGCGCAGGGACGCCCGTCGATCGATGGCGGGGCGATGCTGTTTGACGACACGAACGGATCGCTGGCCGCTGTGATCGATTTCCGACTGCTGACCAAGTGGAAGACCGCCGGGGACAGCCTGCTCGCGGCGCTGCGGCTTGCGCCGCAAGGCGCGCAGACGATCCTCGTGGTGGGGGCTGGGACCGTGGCGGCGTCGGTGATCGAGGCCTTTGGCGCCGGGTTTCCGGGGGCGTCCTTCACGGTTTGGAACCGCACGGAAGCGTCGGGACGTGCGCTGTGCGAGCGGACGGGGGCTGCGTGGCGGGATGATCTCGCTGCGGCGGTTGAGGAGGCCGACATCATAGTCGGTTGCACGATGGCGACGGAGCCATGGCTGAACGGTGAATGGTTGCGGCCAGGGCAGCACGTGAACCTGATCGGGGCCTACCGGCCCGATATGCGCGAGGTGGATGATGCCGCGCTGGCCCGTGCGCGGGTCTATGTCGACAGCTATGACACGACGCTTGATCACATCGGGGAGTTGAAGATCCCGCTGGCCACGGGCGCGATTGCGCGGGAGGCGGTGCTGGCCGATTACTACGCGCTGGGCGATTTTGCGCGGACGGATGGTGATATCACGATCTTCAAGAATGGCGGTGGCGCGCATCTGGATCTGATGACGGCCACCTATATTCAATCCGTTCTATCCGGGACGTGAGCGGACGCTGTTCGGCTCACGCAAATGCGCCCCGCCCACCGTCCCTAGGTCGCAGCAGCGGCTGGGAGCGGGCGTTCTTTGATCGGCAAATGCACGATGGCCGAGAAGGCTCCGACCGCGACACCGACCCACCAGACGGCGGTGTAGTCGCCGTAGAGGTCGTACATGCGGCCCCCAAGCCAGACGCCCATGAAGCTGCCCAATTGGTGGCTGAAGAAGACGATCCCGTAAAGCGTGCCCATGTAGCGCAGCCCGTAAATATGCGCGACGAGGCCCGAGGTGAGCGGCACGGTGGCGAGCCACAGGGAGCCCATTGCGATGGAGAAGAGGATCACGCTGGTTGGCGTGATCGGGAACATGATGAACATCGCCGCCACGATGGTTCGCCCCGCATAGATGCCCGCGAGCAGGTATTTCTTGGAATAGCGTTTGCCCGCCCACCCGGCGAGGAGGGTCCCAACGATATTGGCCAGCCCGATGAGCGAGATCGCGACGGCACCTAGCGCGGAGGTCGTGGTGATGCCGATGGAGTAGAGAGCGCCGCCGGGCATGATGGGGCCGCAAAGTTCCGTGACGAAAGCGGGGAAGTGCGCGGTGACGAAGGCGAGTTGGTAGCCGCAGGAGAAGAAGCCGAGGAAGATGAGCGTGTAGGACGGGTCCTTGAAGGCTTTGGTCAGCACTTGGCCAAAGCTCTCTTCCAACTCGGCGCGGGTCGCGGCCTCGGGGGCTTTCATGAGGGGCAGGACCATGAGGGAGGCGAGGATGGAGATGGCGAAGACGATGAACACCGATTGCCAGGGCATCATGGTCAGCAGGTATTCGGCGATGGGCGCGCCGATGACTTGCCCGGCGGAGCCGGCGGCGGTGGCGATGGCCAGCGACATGGAGCGGTTTTCGTCCGATGAGGCGCGACCCACGACGGCGAGGATCACGCCAAAGCCCGTGCCCGCGATCCCGAACCCGATGAGCCAGTTCAGGCCTTGATGCGCCTCGGGGCTGACGGCCTGCGACGACAGGATGAGGCCCGCCGCGTATGTGATGGCGCCCAGGATGATGGCTTTGCGATCGGTCAGCTTTTCCGCGATGGCGCCAAAGATCGGCTGCCCGATCCCCCATGCGAGGTTCTGGATGGCGATGGCGAGCGAGAATTCGGCCCGGAGCCAGCCGAATTCCTCGGCAATCGGGATTTGGAACACGCCAAAGGAGGCGCGGACTGCGAAGCTGATCATCATGATCAGGCAGCCTGCGACGAGGACGGGGGTGATGAGGTTTGCGCGTTGTTCCATGGGCGCGACGGTGGACCCGTGGCGCGCCCCGGTCAATCGGGGAAATGTGAGGTGTCGCATCAGGAAATCTGATGCGATATGGGCTCGTCATGTCGAAGATCAGCGAGACATATCAGGCGCGGCTGGCGGATGGCTCCTTGCGCCCGGACCCGGCGCAGGCGGCGGCGGTTCAGGCCTTTGCGCGGATTGAGGCCGATCTGGCGCGGCCCGTGAAGACCGGATGGTTCGCCAAGAAGGCCGATCCTGTGCGGGGCCTTTACCTTTGGGGTGGTGTTGGGCGCGGCAAGTCGATGCTGATGGACCTCTTTGTCGAGGGGTTGGAGGTGCCCGCGCGCCGGGTGCATTTCCACGCCTTCATGCAGGAAATTCACGCAGCGATGCACGAGGCTCGCAAGACGGGTGTGGAGGATGCCATTGTCCCGGTGGCCGACGCGGTCTCAGGCTCGGTGCGCGTGCTGGCCTTTGACGAGATGCAGATCACCGACATCACGGACGCGATGATCGTGGGGCGGCTGTTCGAGAGGCTCTTTGCCGCCGGGACGGTGGTGGTGACGACGTCGAACCGGGTGCCGGGGGATCTCTATAAAGACGGGCTGAACCGACAGCTGTTTCTGCCGTTTATTGCGCTGCTGGAAGAGCGGATGGAGGTTCAGGAACTGGCCTCTCCCACCGACTACCGACAGGACAGGTTGGCGGGGGAAGAGGTCTATTTTGCCCCCGTGACGCCCGAGGCGCGGACGCGCGTGGCGCAGATGTGGGAGGACCTTGCCGGAGGGGACGCGCCGCTGGTCCTGACGGTCAAGGGCCGGACCGTGACACTGCCCGCGTTTCGCGGTGGTGTGGCGCGGGCGCGCTTCCACGATCTGTGTGGCCAGCCCTTGGGGCCCGCGGATTACCTGGCCATCGCGGACGCCGTGCGGGTTCTGATCGTCGAGGATGTCCCGCGTTTGGGGCGGTCGAATTTCAACGAGGCCAAGCGGTTCGTGACCTTGATCGACGCGCTGTATGAGGCGCGCGTCCGGTTGATCGTGACGGCGGCTGCTGCGCCGGAGATGCTCTACCTCGAAGGCGAAAACAGTTTCGAGTTCGAGCGCACGGCCAGCCGCATCCGCGAGATGATGGGGGACGGCTGGGGCAATTCCCCGGGCGGCTAGGGCATCATGGGCAGGTCGGTCGGCTCGGGCTCCGCACCCGCCTGCGTAAGCATGCCGTGGATTTGACCCCGGTGGTGGGTCTGGTGGTTGAACAGGTGGATCATGCACAGCGCGAGCGGCTTTTCGACCGATGCATCGCCGCCACCTGGATGAAAGCGCAGCGTGCCCGTGGTGTTGGTGACCGTCTCTGCCCAGTCGACAAGCTGCCTATCGCGTTCGGCCCGGGCTGTGCAGAAGGCCTCCCAATCCTGGGGCGCGTCCAGTGACGGATGGATGTGTGTCTCGGGCTTGGGATCGCCGCCGAACCGCGCAATCCAGAGCGCGTCATCCCAAAGCAGGTGGTTAAAGGTTCCCGAAATGGAGCCGAAGAAAGCCCCGCGATCCTGCCAGCGCTCTGCGTCTGTGAGCGTGCTGGCCGCCGCGACGAGCGACCGGGTCTGCCAGACCGAATAGCGCGCCATGAGGCAGCAATAGGCCGGGGTGATTTCGATATCGTCCATGGGGCGCCCCCGAAAGGAACAGCGGCGCCGACACGTAACTGGGGATTGTGTCGACGCCGCCTACTGCTCTCTAGGCTTTATTGCCTTCAGAGATTCTCGATATCCGGGATGCGCAGAAGCTGCCCGACCTGGAGAGACCCGTTGTCGCCCAGATGGCGGCGGTTGGCCTCGAGGATGTATTCCTGCCCGTTTGGCGTGCCGTAGTAGCGCAAGGATAGCGTCAGGAGGCTGTCGCCCAGACGCACGGTGTGCACGGCGCGCGTGGGCACGGCAGCAAGCTGTTCGCGCAGCGTTGCGTTGCCGATCTGCGGGGTTGTTGCGGGGGTGGTTGCGACGGGCGGTGTGACGCGCGCGGGCGGGGTGGCGAGCGCCAGTTGATCGGTCGCCGCGGCCTGCGAGAGCGCGGGGTTCGATTGGGCCAGCGGCAGGAGCGACGGGCGCAAGGTCCCGTTTTCGTCGCGCATGGTCGTCGTGAGGAAGTTCGGGCGGTTCTGCCCGAGATCGTTGAACAGGGGCCCCGTTGCGGTCGGCGCAGCAGTCTCTGCCGGCACGGTGAGCGGGGTCACATCGGTGAGCGTTGGCGTCTCGGCGCGCGTGACCTCGACGGCGGGTGCTGCGGTCGTCGCAGGCGCCGCCGGGACCGGGGTCACGCTGGGCGCGGGCGTCACGGTCGCCTGCGTAACAACCGGGGCCGGTTCCACAGCGGGTTGCGGTGCGACCGTGGCCTCCGGCACATCCGCCAGCGGGGTGCTGCGGTCGGGTTGGAACAGGATCAGGCCGATGGTCACGACCAGAAATGCGACGATGATCAGGAGAGGGCGATACATACGGGGCCTCTTGCAACGGATGGGGCGCATGGGGTTGGGCAGGGTGTCGGCAGGGGGCGCGCACGCTGTGCGTGCGGGGCAATCCAATGCGGATTGCGGGACAGGGCGGTGCCTGGCCGAGGCGCTGACATATCAAATCCCCCAATATGCGCGCCATATCTGGTTGCAGCCAGGTTTTAGCAGGGCACGCATATACTGCTGCACCAGATGTAGGGGCAGGCGGCGAATCAAGTCAACAGAGGCTGATTCGTTTTTGCCGAAATCGATTCGTTTTCTTGCAGATTTGCGGAGAGATCAGCCGTTTTCGCGGATCACATGGCCTGCGAAGTAGAGACTTCCACAGATCAGCACCCGGCCTGCACCCCGCTGGGCGAGGTCCGAGAGGGCGCTTTGCAGGTCCGGCGCGGTACGGCTGTGGATGCCTGCGGCGGCGGCGGCATCGGCGGTTTCCTCGGCCGTCAGCGTCGCGGCCTCGCCCGGGATGCTGCAGGCGGTCAGGCTGGAAAGCTGGGGCGCGAGCGCGTCCATGTAGCCGCGCACATCCTTGGTCCGCAGCATTCCGCAGATCGCGTGGGTGTCGCGCGGGGGCAGATCGGCAAGCGTGCGGGCCAGCATCGTGCCCGCCGCCGGGTTGTGGCCCCCGTCCAGCCAGAGATCGAGGTTGGGAAAGGCATCGACCAGCGCGCCCCGGGTCAGGTGCTGCATCCGCGCGGGCCATTGGACATTCGTCACCGCAGCCTCGGCCGCCGTTTCGCCAAACCCAAGATGCCTCAGGGTTGCGATGGCCGCCCCTGCATTCGTGACCTGGTGCGGACCGGGCAGTGCGGGCAAGGGCAGGTCCAGAAGCCCGGTTTCGTCCTGATAGATCAGCCGGTCGCGTTCGGTGCTGACATGCCAGTGCTGCCCATGGACCAGAAGCGGTGCGCCGACGCGGGCGGCCCGTGCCTCGATCACGTCGAGGGCTTCTTCATGCTGGGGACCAACGATGCAGGTCACATCGCGCTTCATGATCCCGGCCTTTTCGCCCGCGATCTGGCCCAGCGTGTCGCCAAGGAACGCCTGATGATCCATGTCCACGGGCGTGATGATCGTTGCCGCAGGCGCGTCAAAGATGTTGGTGGCATCAAGCCGCCCACCGAGGCCCACCTCCATCATCGTGAAATCCGCGGGCGTGCGCGCAAAGGCCAGCATCGCAGCGATGGTTGTGATCTCGAAATAGGTGATCGGCGCGCCGTCATTTGCGACGTAGCAGTCGTCGAGCACCTGGGTCAGGTGATCCTCGGTGATCAAGTCACCCGCCAGCCGGATGCGTTCGTGAAAGCGGGCGAGGTGGGGCGAGGTATAGGCGTGGACGGATTTGCCCACCCCTTCCAGACCCGCGCGGACCATGGCCTGCGTCGATCCCTTGCCGTTGGTGCCGGCCACATGGACGACCGGCGGGATGTCGTTTTGCGGGTTTCCCAGCTTGCCCAGCAGCGTCCAGACCCGGTCGAGCGTCAGGTCGATGATCTTGGGATGCAGCGCCATCATCCGGTCGAGGATGACGTCGGAGCGGCTGTCGCTCACGATTTGGCCTCGTCCGGGGCGGCGGCATCTTCGACGGGCTCGGTCCCCTCGGCCACCAATTCGGGCGGAGGATCCGCCGGGGCGGGCAGGTCGCCAGCTATGGGCGGCGTTTCCTTCATCAACATGCGCAGGATCTGGATCAGTTCGCGACGCATTTCGGTCCGGGCGGTCACGCGGTCGAGCATGCCGTGGTCCAGCAGGTATTCGGCGCGCTGGAACCCTTCGGGCAGGGTTTCGCGGATGGTCTGTTCGATGACGCGCGGGCCTGCAAAGCAGATCAGCGCGTTGGGCTCGGCGATCTGGACGTCGCCCAGCATCGCGTAGGAGGCGGTCACACCACCGGTCGTCGGGTGGGTCAGCACGACGATATAGGGCAGCCCCGCTTCCTTGAGCATTTGCACAGCCACGGTCGTGCGCGGCATTTGCATGAGGCTGAGGATGCCTTCTTGCATGCGCGCGCCGCCGGCTGCGGAAAAGAGGATCAGTGGACGGCCTGTCGCCACGGCGCGTTCGGCGGCTGCGATGATGGCGTTGCCCACATACATGCCCATGGAGCCCGCCATGAAGCTGAAGTCCTGGGCTGCGGCCACGATGGGGGTTTTGCCCATCTCGCCTTCGGCGACCAGCATCGCCTCGGCCTCGTTCGTGGCCTTTTGCGCGGCTTTCAGGCGGTCGGGGTATCGTTTCTGATCGCGGAACTTCAGGGGGTCTTCGATCGGGGTGGGGACCTTGATTTCGGTGAAGATGCCGCCGTCAAAGAGCGCCTGGAACCGCGCGCGGGGGCTGATCCCCATGTGGTGCCCGCAATTGGTGCAGACGTTCAGGTTTTCGGCCAGTTCCCGGTGGAACAGCATTTGCCCGCATTCATCGCATTTGGTCCACAGGTTGTCGGGAACCTCGCGCCGGGAAAACAGCGAGTTGATGGTCGGACGAACGTAGTTCGAAATCCAGTTCATGCGTGGCCTCTGGTTTCGTGCCGCTGCGCATGACGCAAGGGCAAGGCTGGATCCGGTGTCCGGGGCGAACTCGGTGAACCGGGTGTCTGTTATCTGGGGTTCAGATAAGGAAGCGCCCCCTGAAACGCAATCGGATCAGGTGAAACGCAAGCGGATCAGGCTGGATCATGCGGCGCGCGGCAGGACGCGGCGCACATAGATCAGCCAGATCGCGCCAAGGACCGCGAGATCAAGGATGATGAACGGCATGAGCGCGGGGTCCGAGCTGGTCATCTGAAGGTGGCGCAGGGACAGGGCGGACAGGGGCCCTGGGATCGCGATCAGCAGGATCGCCTGCACGTTGTTGACGAAGTGCAGCGCCCATGCGGCCCCCAGTGATCCCGTGCGCGCGGTCAGATCGGCGGCGACCAGCGCGAAGCCAAAGGTCACGGCGAGGATCGGCCACATGTTGGCCCCTTGGGTCGCGGGGTCCATGTGGGCGGCGGCAAAGATCGCGCCGGGCAGGATCAGCCAGACCGCCGTTTGCGCGAACCGCGCGGCGAGCTGTTGTTGCAGGTAGCCGCGAAAGGCCAGTTCCTCGGCCCCCGTTTGCAGCGCGATGAGGGGGAGCGTCAGCGGCAGCAGCAGCGCCCATTGCCCAATCGGCAGGTTGGGATCGGTGTTGAGCGTTATCAGCGCCAGCGGCACCGTGATCGCGGCCACCGCGACGGCGAGGATCAGCATCCGTCCGCCATGGTGGGCGAGCGAGGCGGCATCACCAAAGAGGCTCCATGGCGAACGTCGGTGCATGATCCATGCGGCCGCCATCGCGCCGCCTGCCATGCCGACAAAGGTGCCCAGCAGCACGAGCGTTGGCCCGACGCCGCGCGCGGTCTGCAATCCGTCGAGGAAGATGCCCGCCGTCGCGCGGGGCAAGAGCCGCTCAATCGCGAAGGCCGCCCCCAGGATCGTGCCGAGGTAGACGGCAAAGAGCAGGACGCAGCCCGCCAGCAGCCGCCAGAGTTCGGGGTGGCGCCGGGCAGGTGCGATGTAGCGGTCGTGGGGGGCGTAGGCTGACATGCCCCTGACCTATGTCGAAGAGGCGGAGGGGACAACTGCGCGGCGTCCTGTCCACAGGCCCTTTCCGGGCGACGGTCAACTTGCGCTGGACTTCTGTGCCGCTTAGACCGACGGAAACGCCAGGGAGCGGTGTTGTGCCTGCGCGCAACACCCTGAGGGAGACCACCATGCTGAAGAAGAAATTCGACAAGACCAACCTGCCCAGCCGCCACGTAACCGAAGGCCCGGCGCGCGCGCCGCATCGGTCGTATCTGTACGCGATGGGGCTGAGCGAGGACGAGATCCATCAGCCGCTGGTCGGTGTCGCGACCTGCTGGAACGAAGCCGCCCCCTGCAACATCGCGCTGAACCGTCAGGCGCAGGCCGTGAAGCTGGGCGTGAAGGCGGCGAGCGGGACCCCGCGGGAGTTCACGACGATCACCGTTACGGACGGCATCGCCATGGGCCATGAAGGCATGCGGTCGTCGCTGGCCAGCCGCGAGGCGATTGCCGACACGGTTGAATTGACCATGCGTGGTCACTGCTACGACGCGATCGTGGGTCTGGCTGGCTGTGACAAGTCGCTGCCCGGCATGATGATGGCGATGATCCGTTTGAACGTGCCGTCGGTGTTCATCTATGGCGGATCGATCCTTCCGGGTCGGTTGAACGGTCAGGACGTCACCGTGCAGGACGTGTTCGAGGCTGTGGGTCAACATCAGGCCGGCAATTACTCGGACGCGGAACTGGACGTTCTGGAGCGTGTGGCCTGCCCGTCGGCGGGGGCCTGTGGCGGTCAGTTCACGGCCAACACCATGGCCTGTGTGTCGGAAGCGATCGGTCTGGCGCTGCCGAATTCGTCTGGCGCGCCTGCGCCCTATGAAAGCCGCGATCAGTATTCCATCGCCTCGGGCGAGGCGGTCATGAACCTGATCGAAAAGAACATCCGGGCGCGCGACATCTGCACCCGTGAGGCGTTCGAGAACGCGGCGCGTGTGGTGGCCTGCACCGGCGGGTCGACCAATGCGGGTCTGCACCTGCCCGCGATGGC
The DNA here is from genome assembly GCA_038527375.1 of Pseudomonadota bacterium. Taxonomy (GTDB): domain Bacteria; phylum Pseudomonadota; class Alphaproteobacteria; order Rhodobacterales; family Rhodobacteraceae; genus Shimia_B. The sequence continues at coordinate 27,802 of JBCBFU010000006.1, forward strand.
GCATGAGGCGGGGATCGAGTTCTTCCTGGAAGACGTCTGCGAGATCTTCCGCGACACGCCCTATTTCGTCGATCTGAAACCCGGCGGTCAGTACGTGGCCAAGGACCTCTATGAAGCGGGCGGCGTGCCGGTTGTCATGAAAGAGCTGCGCAAGGCGGGTCTGCTGCACGAGGACTGCATGACGGCCACGGGCTATTCCATGGGCGAAGAGCTTGACCGGATCACGCGGGAGGCGGACGGTCAGGTGATCTATCCAATCGACGCGCCCCTGTCGAAGACGGGCGGTGTCGTGGGGCTGAAGGGTAACCTTGCCCCCGAAGGCGCAATTGTGAAAGTCGCGGGTATCGCGTCGCAGCATCAGGTCTTTACCGGTCCTGCGCGGGTCTTTGAATGCGAAGAAGACGCGTTCGAGGCCGTGAAAAAGCGTGAATACGAAGAGGGCGAAGTTCTGGTCATCCGCAACGAGGGCCCATCGGGCGGCCCCGGTATGCGCGAGATGTTGGCGACCACGGCGGCCCTGTCGGGTCAGGGCATGGGCAAGAAGGTTGCGCTGATCACCGATGGCCGCTTCTCGGGCGCGACGCGCGGGTTCTGCGTGGGGCATGTCGGGCCGGAATCCGCCCATGGCGGTCCCATCGCGATGGTCAAGAACGGCGACGTCATCACCATCGACGCGATCAAGGGCGAGTTGTCGGTCGATCTGAGCGATGCCGAGCTTGAGGCGCGCAAGGCCGACTGGGCCGGTCCGCGGGAGACGATCTATGCCTCGGGCGGGTTGTGGAAATACGCGCAGTTGGTGGGTGAGACCTATCGCGGCGCGGTCACGCATCCGGGTGCGGCGAAAGAGCGTCACACCTACGCCGACTTGTAAGTGGGAACCGTGAGGGCGCGGATGGTGAACCGTACCCGCGCCCTGCGCGCACTGGCGGGGGCCTTCCTGATTATGGGTGGGCTGGGCGGGTGTTCGACCGGGGGCATCGGTGCCGCGTTAAGCGGGGATGGCCGGGGCGGCGGCGCGATGGTGGCATCCTCACGCGTGACCTTTGCCGACGGCTTTGTCGTCGCGGCACCCGGGGGCTATTGCGTGGACAACCGCCGGACCCGGCAATCGGGCGCCAGTGGATTTACCGTCTTGGCGAGTTGCGAAAATCTGGGCGGCGCGCCGGGGACGGGCGTGGCAGAGCCGGGATTGATCACGGTCAGCATATCGCCCGGGTCCATCGGGGCGCCCGGCACGCTTGCGGAATTGGCCCAGACCACGGCGGGGCGCGCCCGGCTGTCGCGCAGCGGTCAGGCGGACAGCGTTCAGGTCCACACCACCGCAACCAGCAGTCGCGCCGTTTATGTGAACCTGACGGATCGCAGCCCCGGCGGGGCGGGTGGTCTGGACCCGCGACACTGGAAGGCGGCTTTTGATGCGGCAGGGCGCGTGGTGGTTGTGTCCGTCTATGGCGCGGACGGGTCGGACCTGCTGACAGGGGGCGGAGAGGATTTGGCGCGCGATGCAGCACAGACCCTAATCGATGCGAATGCGGCGACGCCGGCGCCGGTTGCGCCCGCATCTGTGGTTGAAATCGCGGCAAATTCCCCTGACACTACATCCTCAAATACCCCATCCGGCCTTGCAAGCGCGCTGGGCGGATTGTTCAGCCGACGTTAGAGCGGCGTTAAATGTGATGCTGGCATTCTGCGTTCCGGCGCGGGATGCGTGACCAGAGGACCGGAGCGGCCAGTGATTTCAAAGCTTCTGCATCGCAGAATGTTGCAGCGGTGGAGCCGGGCCGCGCGCGGGGCCGTGCGTGCGCCCTTGTCCGTCCTGCAATCGGATGCCGCGCGCGCCCGACAGCTGCGCCACCATCTGGATGACGTGATCGCGCAGGCCGAAACGCGTCTGGCGCTGCCGCATATCGGGTCGAACGTGTTTCGCAAGCCGCGCGAGGCGGATTTCGCGTGGCGTCCGCAGCTGTGGCGCACGCCCTTGCCGCGTGTGGGACTGGTGGCCGTGGACAGCCAGACGCCCATCGGGGACGAGGTCACGATCTTCCATGACTGTCGCTATAGCGAGCTGACGCTGCGCCAGTTGCGCAACACGCGCGAGGCCGATCTGGCGCCGTTTGGGTTGCGGATGGACGTGTTCGGCTTTGACGGGTCGTTCCTGTCGCTGGCTGTGCAACTGCCGCCGGAGTCCGTTACGGGCCTGACCAAACGCCACCTGATCCGCATGAACACGATTGTCGAAACGGAAAAACCGATCGAGATCTTTGCCCGGCTGAATCTGCGGCATGGGCCGAACACGGAACAGATCGTGCGCGAATTGCCCCTCGCGCAGGAGGATGTCTGGGTCGAATTCGATCTGGCCTATACCAAGCTGAACGAGAAACGGGTCGAGGCGATGTGGATCGACCTGATCTTTGAAGGCCCAGAGATGAATCAGGTGACCATCCGCGACGTGACCTTTGCGCGCGCGCCACGTGCCGAACTGTAGGAAACCGGAAGGACCCCGGAGATGAGCGAGACCGCCAAGACCCCGCTTTTGAAGACCCGCCTGAGAGACGGGGTCTGGGAGGGTGTGTTGACGCGGGCGGGCTCGGACGTGCCGGTCTTGCGTGTCACGCATCTGGACACCGAATTGCCGGACGTGACCGTTGTCGCCGCCGGTGAGGGGCAGTGGCAGGTGCGGGTGCCGATCCCTGCACCCACGCTGTCGGACGGTGTGCAGACCTATCTGATCGCGGATGCCGAGACCGGAGAAACCCTGTCGACCTTTGCGATTGCCGCCGGATCGCCCCTGTCCGAGGATCTGCGCGCCGAGGTTGATCTGCTGCGGGCCGAGTTGGACATGCTCAAACGCGCGTTTCGCCGTCATTGTGTCGAGACCGAGGCCTAATCGGCCTTTTTCGCGCCCTTTGTCCGACGCCTGAACCCCTGCGATCTGCGTCTGCCTTCCCAGAAAATCCCTATGAATCCGCGCCTTCGAGCCGGTTGCCCCGTGTTTTCGGGCTGAAGCGGCTGCCCCATTTGGTTGTTTCACGACCAGAGACAGCGCCCCCAAAATTCCCGATATTGTCGGCAACCGGTCGCAATCGTGCCCGGATCAGACGGCACAACTGATCCTTAGCAACGAGTTTGAATGAGGTGCGTGATGGACCGCCTGACGGAAATGGAAGCCTTTGCCACGGTGGTGGACCAAGGTGGATTTACGGACGCCGCAAAGAAGATGGGAATCTCCAAATCTGCGGTGTCGAAGCATGTGTCGTCTCTGGAGGCGCGTCTTGGTGCGCGGCTGCTGAACCGCACGACGCGGCGGGTGTCCCCCACCGAAATCGGGCTTGCCTATTACGACCGCGCGCGGCGCGTTCTTAATGATGCGGGCGAGGCGGATGCGCTGGTGACGTCGATGCAATCGGCCCCATCGGGCCTGCTGCGGATCAGTGTCGCGACCGACTTTGGCGTGAACCACCTGAGCCCGGTCTTGGGGGATTTCCTGCAGGAGTTCCCGGACATCACGGTGAACATGGTTCTTAACAACCGCTATGTGGAGCTGATCTCCGAAGGCTTCGACATGGCGATCCGTATCGGGGAGCTGGAAGACAGCACCCTGCGGGCGCGCAAGTTGACCGAGACGACCAAGCGGATGATCGCGGCACCGAGCTATTTTGAACGCTACGGGCGCCCCGAAAAGATCGACGATCTGAACGAACACAAGCTGCTGCACTATTCGAACCAGTCGAACGGGTCGGTGTGGAAGCTGACGGCGCCTTCGGGCGAAAAGCGTCAGGTGCGCACGGCGGGCTGGCTGACGGTGAATGACGGGCAATCGCTGCTCAACGCCGCGATCAGCGGATTGGGCATCGCCTATCTGCCAGAGTTCCTCTTTTCCGAGGCGCAGGCCCAAGGGTTGGTCGAGGACGCGATCCCCGGTCTTCCTGCTGAGACGCAGGGCATCTATGCCGTCTACCCGCCGGGGCGCTTTACGCAGCCCAAGGTGCGGGCGTTTATTGATTTCCTCGTGCATGCCTTTGCCGAGAAAGGACCAGATTCCTGGTGAGCCAGGACATGTGTTAGCCACCAGTAAAGAGTGTAACGGGTGTGTTGGCGTGTGTGTAGCGTTCGGGTGGCTTTGCAAGGCGGGTCGGGTCGTGGATGGCCCGGCCCGTTTTCCGTTATTCGGTTGAGGTCAGGATGACCTCGACCCGCCGGTTCAGGGTGCGTCCCTCTTCGGTGAGGTTTGAGGCACGGGGGGCGAGGTAGCCCATGCCCTCGGCGGCGACCTGCGCGGCGTCCACGCCAAAGCTGTTGATCAGGCGGGTGCGCACGGCCTCGGCCCGGCGTTTGGACAGCGCGATGTTGCCGTCAAGCGATCCCGCCGCATCCGTGTGACCCACAAGGGCCACGCGCCGGTCCGGGGCAGCCGCCAGATAGGCCGCGAGCGCGGAGAGCGTCGCAAAGGGTCCTTGGCCCAGATCGGTGGACCCGCTGGCGAATTGGAGATCTTCGAGCACGACGTGGCCCGTTTCCTCCAGCGCGCGGCCCAGATCGTTGGGCGGGGCGGGACGCGGGGCGGTTGCGGTTTGGGTGATCCCAGGCGCGGCGCCACGGCCTGTGACCTGCGTGATCTGCACATAGCCCGCCTGCGGCGTGACCGACGCCAGCAGCGTCACCCATGCGCCGCCGTCTGGTGCGCGCGCCGACAGGTATTCAAAGCGTCCGAGGTCGACGAACATCTCGGGCGGTGGCAGCACCGTGAGGTTGAAGCGGAAATCGAACCCGCCGCAGGCCCGCGCCTGACAGGACAAGAGCACCTCCCATTCTGCCGCGCGCAATTGCTGGGCCAGCGGCGCGATGAGTTGCCCGGGGGTCAGGTCGGTGGCGTCCACGCGGAACGCCCGCCGTGTCAGGGTCCCGCGTGCGGGTTCGGTTTGCAGAAACCCCTCGTTCAAGGGCGCGACGGGCACGGAGAGTGTGGCCCCTTGGGTCGTGACCTCGGCCGTTTGGGTGCTGCCTTGCGGAACGGCGAGCGTCAGGGCCTGCGCCCCGGTCGCAATCGCGGCAATCAGAACGGGCAGCGCGTGGCGGATCATCGGTTCTGGGCGTGATATTCGCTGTTGGGCACCATGCCGGTGGCCGAGGCAACGCGGTTCGTCATGTTGAAAAACCCGGCCACGTTGGCGATGTCCCAGATATCGCGGTCGCTGAAGCCGTGGTCGCGGAGGGTTTGGCGATGCGCCTCCTCGACCGACGCGGATGATTTCGTCAACAGGACTGCGAAATCCAGCATGGCGCGCTGTTTGTCCGTGATGTCGGCCCAGCGGTAGTTCATCACGAGGTGTTCACCCAGCACCGGATCACCAGACATCGCACGCACGGCCTGCCCGTGGGCCACGAGGCAATAGACGCAGCGGTTTTCGGCAGAGACGACCACCGCGATCATCTCACGCTCCAGCTTGCTGAGGCCCGAGGGGGCGAGCATCAGATCGTTGTAGAGACCCGTGAACGCGTTGAGTTTGTCGATGTCGAACGCATAGGCGCGCAGGACATTGGGCACGAGGCCCAGCTTTTCCGCGCAGATGTCGAAATAGCGCTGCGTATCCTCGGGGAGGGGATCGACCATGGGAAGATCGAGGCGTGTGACGGGTGTCTCGGGCGAATTGGTCATGGGTCAGTCCCGGCTGCGGTAGTGGTAGCTTCCTACAGGTTGCATCCCAAGGGAAGTGTAGAGCGCATGCGCCCCGGTATTCTCGCGCCCCACCAGAAGGCCGACCTCGGCGCAGCCTTGTTCGACCGCCCAGTTGGCAACCGCGTGCATCAGGGTGCGCGCAAGGCCCCGGCGGCGGAGCGCGGGGATGGTCATCAGCGAATGGACCATTGCCATGCCGTCATGCGCGCCGACATAGACACAGCCACCCGGTTGGTCATCGACCCGGCCGAGGATGGTGGTCTTGGGGCAGGTGGCACGCTCCATGACGGCGATCCGTTCGGCGGGGATGTCATTTTCGGCCCAGAGGTCGCGCATGATCGCCAAAGGCTCCCACACGGGGAAGGCGGTCGCGCGGGGAACGGGGTGGGCCATGTCCGCTGCCGGACCCACGAAATAGATTGAATGGTCGTGGTCGTCGTAGCCTGCGGAGATCAGGACTTGCTCCAATTCGGGTTGATCGCTGCGGACGGCCACCATGGGACGTTGGCCCCAGCCCCGCATGACGTCTTCGGCCGGGGGCAGGTCTTCTGCCGTGATGTCGCGTGTGGGTGTGGCCCCGCCCGCCCTTCGGCCCCCGTTCAGGCCACGGCGGCAAATGAAGGCCCCGGTATCGACCTCTTCTGCACCGGGCCAGGTGACAGAGACCACCCTGCCGATGCGGGCAAGCGCGGGGTCCTCAGCCATCGGGGAACTGTGCTCTGAGCTCTGCCGCCAGCTTTTGCAACACATCGGCATCCGTGCCGCGCAGCACGACATTCACGCCGAAACGCCCATCCAGTTGAAACGGGTAAGAGCCGATGGACAGGTCCGGGTTGGCGTCTGCCATGGTGCCCAGCGGCCCCGCGATATCGCCTTCGCCCCGGTCGATGCGGACGGTCTCGCTCAGCAGCGGCGCGCCACCCGTGATCGTCGGCAGGACGGAGGCGACCATCGCCTTGAACACCGACGGCACGCCCGCCATCACATGCACATTCCCCAGCTTGAACCCCGGCGCGATCGAGACGGGATTGTCGATCAACGTGGCACTGTCTGGGATGCGGGCCATGCGCAGGCGCGCCTCGTTCAACTCGCGCCCTGTCGATGCGTAGTGATCGGCCAGAAGCTGCCGCGCGTCGTCGCGGACGTCGATGGGATCGCCAAAGGCGGCGGCGATGCAATCGGCGGTGATGTCGTCATGGGTGGGGCCAATCCCGCCCGAGGTGAAGACGTGGTCGAAGCCGTCCGACAGCGCCTTGACCGCCGCGATGATCGCGTCGCGGTCGTCGGAGACCACGCGCACCTCCTTCAGGTCGACGCCCAGCGAGGTCAGTTCGCCTGCGAGGTAGTGCATGTTGGCATCGCGGGTGCGGCCCGACAGGATTTCATCCCCGATGACAAGCATGGCGGCGGTCGGGTTTGGCATGGCGGTGACATCCTGGGGCTGGGTCTTTGGTGTTCCCAGCGGTATAGGCCGGGGTCATGCGCTTTCAAACCCCGCTTGTCCCCGGACGCCTGATCCGCCGCTACAATCGCTTCCTTGCCGACGTCACGCTGGACGACGGGCGCGCGGTCACGGCCCATTGCCCGAACCCGGGGTCGATGATGGGCCTCAAGGAGCCGGGGTTGCGTGTCTGGCTGGAGCCCAATGACGATCCCAAGAAGAAGCTGAAATTCGGCTGGCGGGTGGCGGCCCTGCCCGATGGCACCATGGTGGGGATCGACACCGCAACCCCCAACCGTGTGGTGGGGGAGGCGCTGCGCGCGGGTCGGGTGCCTGCGCTGGCCGCCTACGGCACCGTGCGGCCCGAGGTGAAGTTCGGCACCAACAGCCGGGTGGATTTCCTGCTGACCGAGGAGGGTCTGCCGGATGCCTATGTCGAGGTGAAGAACGTGCATCTGTTGCGGACCGGCGACCTGGCTGAGTTCCCCGACAGCGTGACCACGCGCGGGGCCAAGCACCTGCGCGAGCTGGCCCTGATTGCCCAAGGGGGGCAGCGGGCGGTGATGCTCTATTGCGTGCAACACATGGGCTGCGCGCGGTTTTCCCTGGCCGAGGATTTGGACCCGGGCTATGCGGCGGCTTTTCGGGAGGCGCGGGCCGCGGGCGTCGAGATGATCTGCCACGGCTGCGATGTTTCCGTCACAGAGATCGTGCTGACGGGTGCCCTGCCGATCGAGGTGACCTGACCCGGTCTGGTGAATCCGCCCTTTGCGGACTATATTGCAGCGCAGCAAAGAGGATGCATGACATGGACACGGCTTCGGAAGCCCCCCGCGGGCGGCTGACACGGGAAGGGATCCGGCTCTACGAGCCCGGTGATTTCGCGGGCATGGCCGAAGCGGGCCGGGTGGCGGCGACCATTCTGGACGAGATCGCGCCGATGGTCGTGCCAGGTCAAAGCACCGCCGAGATCGACCGCGTCATCACCGAAAAGGTCGTGGCCGCGGGCGCAAAGTCAGCCACCATCGGCTACAAAGGCTATCAGCACGCCAGCTGCATCAGCGTGAACCACGTGGTCTGTCACGGCATTCCGGGGGCAAAGACGCTCAAGGACGGGGATATCCTGAACATCGACGTCACGGTGATCGTGGAAGGCTGGTACGGCGACACGAGCCGGATGTACGTGGCGGGCAAACTGCCCCGCAAAGCCGAGCGGTTGATCCAGGTCACGCATGATGCGCTGTTCAAGGGGATCGAGGCCGTGAAACCCGGCAACACCTTTGGCGACATCGGCCACGCGATTCAGAGCTATGTCGAAGGGCACCGCATGTCCGTGGTCCGCGATTTCTGCGGTCACGGGTTGGGCCGCGTGTTCCATGCGCCGCCCAACGTGCTGCATTACGGGCGTCCGGGGACGGGTCCAAAGCTGGAAGAAGGCATGTTCTTCACCATCGAACCCATGGTCAATCTGGGACGTCCGGAGACCAAGGTGCTGGGGGATGACTGGACCGCCGTGACCCGGGACAAGAGCCTGAGCGCGCAGTTCGAACACTCGGTCGGTGTCACCGCCGACGGGGTCGAGATCTTCACACTCTCCCCCGCCGGAACGTTCCACCCGACTTACGCCTAGACGTCGCCGGTATATTCGCCGCGCGCCGGGTAGTCCTTGGCGATGGCGAAATCGAGCGCGCTGACCAGTTCGCTGAAATGCGGGCGCACGAAGGGCATGGTCTGAACCGATCCGTAGTAGAGCGTCTGCTGCGGCGTCACCATGAAGAGGCCCGGTTCCGCAAAGAGGGCGGGTTCTTCGATCCCGATGGAGGTCTTGCCGCGCGAGGTCGAGATATAGAGGCCCCATTCCCGCGCCTTGGCGAGCGGCAGATCATAGGCGAAGCGCAGTTTGGTCGCCCCGATCTTGTCCACCATGGCCTGCGTGCGCTCGCGCCCGTCGGTCGACAGGGCGATGGTTTTCACGCCGCGCTCTGTGAAGTCGTCCACGCGCTTTTCAAACTCCGTCAGGTAGTTGGCGCAGATCGGGCAGTGCAGGCCGCGGTAGAAACAGATGACCGTACCCCGTTCGGCCCCGTCAGAGGACAGATCAAAGTCACCGTGATCGAGCGTGGGCAGCGTCAGGTCGGGCGTTTTCTGGCGGGGGATGAGCATGGTTGGGGGCCTTCATGTAGGATGGCGGACGCTCAAGCTGTGATCGGCATCTGTTGCAAGGTAAAGCCACGGATACCCTGCGCTGGCGCACCAAGGTGACGGCGTTGTGAGGGTCGATCAAATATACTTGAGCGGAAACTCTCACGCCGCCCTCTCAAAATCGGGAGGTGGAGTGCCCATATGCTTATCAACGGGACGGGTACGCCCCGTTTCAAAAGACTATTCCGACTTGGCCCTCTTGGTGGACCACAGGGGTAGGATGGCAAACCTGCCGATGACGCGCGCGTTTCACGACGCCCAAGACATCGTGGCGCGACAGCGCCGGTGGGCAAGCTGTCCCGCGCCGCCTGGGTCGGAGGCTGCGCAAGGGCGGGTTCGGAAACGGGCCCGCCCTTACTTTTTGCGGGCTGCGTCCTCTCGGCGCGCGTCGCGGGCGCGCTCGGCTTCGAGCCAATCTGTCACGAATGTCGGCACACCGTTTCGCGCGGTCAGGATATCACCCATCAGAAGCGGTTTGCACACGCGCGGGCGCGCGGGCGGGGCGGGGGACGTGTCGGCGGGCGGCTCGGCAGGCGATTGCACGGGCCAACCCAGCGCATCAACGAAGGTCACGGCAACGGCTCCAACAGGGTGACGTGGGTGTCACCATAGCGCCGATTTGTCAGTTCGCCAAAACCGGGCGCGGATTGTGGGCGGCTTTCCTCCCAGACGATCATCGCATCGGGTGCAATCCACCCTTGGTCGCGCGCGTGTCTGAGGGCGGGTTGCCCCAAGGATTTTCCATAGGGCGGATCGAGGAAGATCAGGTCCGCCGGGGCATCCGTTAGTGGCAGCCGGGCTGCATCGGTGCCCAGCAGCGTGGCCTGTGCGGCGCGGCCGGTGCGTTTGATATTGTCCCGGATCAGGCGCTGGGCAACGCGGCCACTGTCGACGAATGTGGCATGCGCTGCGCCGCGCGACAGCGCCTCGAGCCCCAATGCGCCGGTGCCGGCAAAGAGGTCGAGCACGATCAGACCGTCAAAGTCGATGCGGGAGGCGAGCATGGAAAAGAGGCTTTCGCGGACACGGTCCGACGTGGGGCGCAGATGCGCCCCCGGATCGCCCTTGCCCACGGAGGCAAGCGCCAGCCCCCGGTTTTCGCCTGCGATTATGCGCATGATCTCACAGCAGGGATTTCAGATCGCTGGCGGGATCCGCGACCAAGGCGGGGTCCGCGCTGCGGCCGGCCTCGATCAGGCGTTTGCCGATCATGTACCCACGCGGGTCGTTCATGGCGTCCACGGCCAGAAGGGTGTCGCCCGCATAGTACCAGTGGCTGCGGGCCGCGCCGCCGTCTCGGACGACGACCCGGTCATAGCCGGTGTTCAGCCCCGCGATCTGGAGTTTGATGTCGTATTGATCCGACCAGAACCACGGCTTGGCGACGTAATCCACGCCCGCGCCGAGCATGTTGCGGGCGACAACCTCGGCCTGGTCGATGGCGTTGGGGACGGATTCCAGCCGGATGCGCGTGCCGCGATAGGGGAAGGAGGCGCAATCGCCAGCGGCCCAGATGCCCGGCGCGGAGGTACGGCCCTGAGCGTCTGTCGCAATGCCGTTGTCGAGCGCAACCCCGGCCTCGGTGCCAAGCGCGGTCGCGGGTTCGATGCCCACGCCCACGATTGCGAAGTCGATGTCGAGCACGGTGCCATCCGATAGCTCTGCGCCGGTCACCGCCGTTTCGCCCACGAGGCGCGATAGGCCCACGCCTTCGCGGATATCGACGCCGTGGCCTGCGTGCAGGTCGCGGAAGTAATCGGAGGTCTCAGGGCTCGCCACGCGTTGCAGGATGCGGTCGGCCATTTCGACCAGAGTGACCTTGAGCCCGCGGGAGGCGGCCACAGCCGCAGCTTCCAGCCCGATATAGCCGCCGCCGATCACCAGGACATGGCCGCCTGCATCGAATTTGGGGGTCATGGCGTCAACATCAGCCAGGGTGCGGACCTCGAATACGCCATCCAAGGTCCCGCCGATGGCGGCAGGCAGGCGGCGGGGGACGGACCCGGTGGTAAAGGCCAACTGGTCGTAGGCCAGCACATCGTCCCCGACCGTGACGGTCTGCGCGGCGCTGTCGATGGCGGTGACGGGCGCGCCCAGTTTCAGGGTGATGTTCTGGTCTGCATAGAAGCTTTCGGGCCGCAGGTAGAGGCGTTCCAGCTCCATCTCGCCCAGCAGGTATTTCTTGGAAAGCGGCGGGCGTTGATAGGGCGGTGCGGGTTCTTCGCCGATCAGGGTGACCGCGCCGTCAAACCCCTCACTCCGCAGTTTTGCGACCAGCGATGACCCGGCCTGCCCGGCCCCGATCACGACGATATGGGACATATGCTGACCTCCTGCTGGCCCGTAACCTGCGGGACACTATAAACACTTGTGACAACGCGCAATCACGAGAGGACGCGCCATGAGCATTTCAAAAGGCGACACGCTGCCCGAGGCAACCCTGATCAAAATGGGGGATGACGGCCCGGTAGAGGTCACGACCAAAGACCTGACGACCGGGCGCAAGGTCGTGATTTTCGGCGTGCCGGGGGCCTATACGCCGACCTGTTCCGTCTCGCACGTGCCGAGCTTTATGCGCACCAAATCGCAGTTCATGGACAAGGGCGTGGATGAGATTGTCTGTGTTTCCGTCAACGACCCCTTCGTGATGAAAGCTTGGGGCGAAAGCACGGGCGCGAGCGAGGAAGGTCTGACCATGCTGGCCGATCCCGCGTCCGAGCTGACCAAGGCGATGGGGCTGGATTTCGATGCGCCGCCTGTGGGTTTGCACGCGCGGTCCAAACGTTTCGCCATGATCGTCGACAACGGCACCGTGTCGGCCATCAATGTCGAAGCCTCCCCCGGCGAATGCGAGATTTCCGCCGGAGAGGCGCTTCTTCAGGAGCTCTGAGCCTGTTCCATGACTAGGGTGCGCGTCGGGAACGGAATGTCGACGCCACCCGCATCCAGCGCGTCCTTCACGGCGCGTTTCATGTCGGCCTGATAGTCAAAGTAGTCGAGCCGATCGACCCAGACCCGGACCAAGAAATCGACAGAGCTGTCGCCCAGATTGTTGACCTTGATGAACGGCTCGGGGTCGGATTTTGACCGGGGGTCGGACATGATGGTGTCGCGGATGATGCGTTCTGCATCCTTGAGGTTGGCACCATAGCCCACGCCAAAGGTCCATTCGGCCCGGCGGGTCGGATAGATCGAATAGTTGGTGATGGTGTTCCCCCAGACCTCGGAATTGGGGACGATGATCTGCACGTTCCCGAGCGAGGCCAGTTCGGTGTAATTCAGCGTGATCGCTTTCACGGTGCCCATCTGGCCGTTCACTTCGACGAAGTCGCCCTGTTTGATCGGGCGGAAGAAGACGATCATCACGCCTGCGGCCACGTTGGACAGCGTGCCTTGTAGCGCCAGACCAATCGCCAGACCCGCCGCACCGATGACGGCCACGACCGAGGTCGTCTGTACGCCGAAGGTGTTGAGCACGAACAGAAACGCAAAGGCGATGATCGCGTAGCGCGCGATGTTGGCGAGGAAGTCGAAGAGCGTGTCATCGAGCGTCCTGTATGTGTGCCCGATCTTGCGCACGCGGCGACCAACCCAGCCCGCGATGGCAAAGCCCACCAGCAGGATCAGGATCGCGGCCAGAACGGAGCCCACGATGGACGCCAGAAATTCCAGCGTCAGGAAATCGGACAGAGTCTGACCGTTGTAAATCTCGGTGTTCAAAAGGTCGGTGATCACTTGGCCGCGTCCATCTTGTCGGCAAGCTGCACGTCCAGATCGCTGAGCCCATCCTTGTCATGGGTGGTCAGCGTCACCGTCACGGTCGCATAGACGTTCGACCATTCGGGATGGTGGTTCATCTTGTCCGCGATGATGGCGACCCGCGTCATCCACCCAAAGGCGGCGGCAAAGTCTGGGAATTTGTAGGTCTTGGTGATCGCATCGCGATCCGCATCGTGGCTCCAGCCTGCTTGGGCGAGCCGTTCGAGCGTTGCAACATCCAGGTTGCTCATTGCTGTTCCTCGATCTTCGTCTTTTTGAACGGGCCGTAGGCGGTCAGGATTTCGTTTTCCTCGTCGACGGCGGCACGCTCGGCTTCCAGGTATTCTGCGATGGCCGCGCTGAATCCCGGGTCGGCGACCCAGTGCAGCGAATGGCACGTCACAGGCAGATAACCCCGAGCAAGCTTGTGAGTTCCCTGAGCGCCCGCTTCGACGCGCTTTTGGCCCGTGCGGATGGCGTGATCGATGGCCTGATAGTAGCAGAGTTCGAAATGCAGGCAGGGGTGATCCTCGCTACAGCCCCAGTAACGGCCAAAGAGCGTGTCGCGCCCGATCAGGTTCATCGCACCCGCCACGTAGCGCCCGTCGCGTTTGGCCATGACGAGCAGGATGTCGTCGCGCAAGGTCGCCTGCGCGTGGTCGAAGAAGCTGCGCGTGAGGTAGGGCGTGCCCCATTTGCGCGCGCCGGTGTCCTGATAGAATTCCCAGAATGCGTCCCAGTGGTGGGGTTCGATCGCGTCGCCGGTCAGGGCCTCGATCTCGCCGCCGAAATCCTGCGCGCGGGCGCGTTCCTTGCGGATGTTCTTGCGTTTGCGGGAGGAGAGCGTGTCGAGGAACGCGTCGAAATCGGCGAAACCGTCATTGACCCAGTGGAATTGCTGCGAGGCGCGGGGCAACAGGCCCATGGCGGCGCCTGCCTCGGCCTCCTCCTCGGTACAAAAGGTGATGTGGAGCGATGACAGCTGGTTGTCCGACGCGATCTGCACCGCGCCTTGGATCAGCGCCGCCTGCCCGATGGCCTGACAGCCCGGCGCGGTCAGCAGCCTGCGGCCCGTTGCGGGAGTGTGAGGCACGGCCATTTGCAGCTTGGGATAGTAGCGCCCGCCTGCGCGTTCAAAGGCGTGGGCCCAGTTGTGGTCGAAGATGTATTCGCCCTGACTGTGGGATTTTGCATAGAGCGGCGCGACGGCGATCGTGCGATCGCCGGTCTTGGCCTGCAGGTATTGCGGTTGCCATCCGGTGCCCGCACCCACCGAGTTCGACGCCTCGAGCGCCTTAAGGAAACGGTAGGTCGTGAACGGGTCGATGGCGCGGCCATCGGCCTGTTCAGGGGCCGCGCAGGCGTCCCAATCGGCCTGACCAATGCCGTCGATCGTGCCGTGAACATGGAGCTCGACGGGCGTGTCTGGGGTGTCTGGGTGCGTGTCGGCGGGGTCAGGCTGGGCCATGGACTGGATGTGGGGGGCTGGCACCCTCGGTCAAGGGGCGCAAGCCGTCAGACCGGGGTAAAACCCCTCGAACGTGATTTGGTCTGCGACCTGTCGTGCCGTGTCTGCCTGTGCCTGATCCCGGATGGTCCAGCAGAAGACGGGTTTGCCTGCGGATTTGGCCCGCGCGACGGCAGGGCTGTCGAGTTCGTCCCACTGATGGGACAGGAAATCGACCTGATCCAGATGCGGGATTTCGGCGAGGTCGCGGCGCGTTGCGGCGGGGATGGTGGGCCAGTCTTCGGCCACGTAGTTGCACGAGGTGATCCCGATGGGCCGCCCCGTGGGGCGCAAGGCGAGCGCCGCATGGGGGTTGAACGACATCAGCGCCACCGGGCCGTCATAGCCGTCCAGCGCGGAGGCCACCGCGTCCTGCAAGCCGCCGATTTTGGTCCCGAGCGCGCCGTCCTGATCCTTGATCTCGATCAGGAGAGGCACTTGGCCTGCGACCATATCCAGAACCTCGGTCAGGGTCGGGGCCGCTGTGGGGCCGCCCAGTAGGGGGATCGTCGCCATGTCGGCAGCCCGCGTCGTCTGCACCGTGCCCTTGCGCCCGGTCAGGCGTTCCAGCCCGTAGTCGTGGAATACGAATGGTGCGCCATCCTCCGTGGCCTGCACGTCGATTTCGATGCCCCAGCCGCCAGCGACAGCCGCAGCAATCGCCTCGCGGCTGTTTTCCGGGGCACCTGGGCCGTGGAGGGCGCGGTGGGCAAAGGGACGGGCGTAGAACCCGGGGTCAAGCCGCATATCGGGCCGCATCACTTGATCTGGAAGATGCCTTCGATTTCGACGGCCACGCCCAGCGGAAGCGCCGCCGCCGACACGGCGGAACGGCTGTGGCGGCCCGCATCGCCCAGTGCCTCGACCAAGAAGTCCGAGGCGCCGTTGATGACTTTGGGCTGATCCTTGAATTCACCGGTAGAGTTCACGAAGCCCGTCAGCTTGATCACGCGGACCAGGCGATCGAGGTCGCCGCCGCAGGCCGCCTTGACCTGTGCCAAAAGCGAGATCGCGCAGGTTTTCGCGGCTAGGGCCCCGTCTTCGGTGGCCATGTCATCGCCCAGCTTGCCGGTGATCAGACCGTCGGGCCCGTTCGAAATCTGGCCTGACACATAGACGGTGTCGCCGACCTGAACGAAGGGCACGTAATTCGCCGCAGGCGCGGGCGCGTCGGGCAGGGTGACACCCAGTTCGGTCAGTCGCGTTTCAATTGTTCCGGCCATTGTGGCATCCTTTGTTTAAGTGTTGCCGCGACCATACCGGAGCATCCTGTGGGCGCAATCCATCTGGTCGCCTGAACCGGCTTGGGCTACGCACAGACACATGACTATCGCAGACATCATCGGCGTGCTCGGCACAGTCTTTATCGTGGCGGCCTATTTCGCGTCGCAGGTCGGCTACATGTCCTCGCAGGATTTGGCCTTTCCGGTCGTGAACCTGATCGGGGCCTGCCTGATCCTGTATTCGCTGATGTTCAGCTGGAACCTGCCATCCGTGCTGATGGAAGGGTTCTGGATCGTGATTTCGATCATCGGCATCGTGGGCCACTACCGACGCCGCCGCCAAGGTTAGCTTTCGCGGAAGGCCCGTGTGAAATAGGTCGACAGCGGTTCGACCAGATAGGTCAGCGGGCTGCGATCCTGCGTGCGGATGAAGCTTTCGACCGGCATGCCGGGGATCAGCGTGACGCCCTCGGGCAGCTTTGAGATCTCTCCGTCTTCCAGCACAATTTCAGCGCGGTAGAAGGACAGGTTCGTCGACTCATCCTGGAACGCGTCTGCTGAAAGCTGAATCACGCGGCCGAAGAGTTCGGGGGTCGTGCGTTGGTCAAAGGCCGAGAAACGGACGCTGACCGTTTGATCCACAAAGACCTGATCGACATGGATCGGTTCGATCCGGGCGGCGATCACCAGCGGGCGATCCTGCGGCACGATAAACAGAACGGGCTCTGCCGGGCGCACGACGGACCGTTCGGCAAAGACGGTCAGGCCGTAAACCACGCCGCTGACGGGTGCTGTGATATCCAGCCGCGAGAGTTGTTCGATCAGGGACCGCCGACGCTCGGCCAGTTCGACCTCGCGGAACTGGATGTCGCGCAAGCGCGTGATCGCCTCCTCGCGCCGGTTGGTGGATAGCGACAGGATCTGGATGTCGATCTCGGTGATACGGCCTTCGGCCTGCGCGCGGGCCGAGGTCAGTTCGCCCACGGTGCCCTCAAGATTGGCCTCTTCCCGGCGCAGGGCCAGCACGCGACCCAGCTGTGCAAGACCGCGATCCAAGAGGGCTTGCTGGCCTTCGAGTTCCTCTTCGATCAGTGCGAGTTGCGCGCGCAGGGCGTTGCGTTGGGCGTCGACCCCTGTGATCTGATCTGCGATCTGGCCGCGCCGTTTGCCCAGTTGTTCGACCTGATTGGCGATGGAGGCATCGCGGGCGGCGTGCAGGTTGCGTTGGCCTTCGACGGCCTCGGCCACGCGGGGATCGGTTTGGGCCGCAGCGATGAGTTCGGGGTCGAAATCCACCTCTGCCTTCCCGTCGCGTTCCGCGGTCAGACGCGCGCGGCGGGCCATGGTCTCGAACAACTGTCCTTCGATGATGGCGAGTTCCGATTGCAGCAGGGTGTCATCGAGGCGGATCAGCACGTCGCCGGTCTGAACGGTCGCGCCTTCGTCGACCTGGATGCTGGAGACAACGCCGCCATCGGGGTGCTGGACCACCTGCCGGTTGCGGTCGACCTCGATCCGGCCACCGGCCACGATCGCGCCAGAGATATTCGCGCTGACGGCCCATGTGCCGAAGCCGCCCAGCAGGACGGCGAGGGTGATCATGCCGATGGTCAGCGGGGTTCGCGCGCTCCACCGGTTTGCGGTTTTGGGTGTTGGGGGCGGCGCCTTTGGGGGCTGGCCTTTGGGTTTCTGGCTCATGTGACGCCCCCTCCCTTCCCGCGGTTGGCCGAGATTTGGCGGAAGTTCTGCACGCGTTCGCGCAGGACCTCTTCCTTGGGCCCAAACGCCACGCGCTGACCCTGATCGAGCATCAGCAGCATGTCGCATTCCGCGATGGCCGCCGGGCGGTGGGCCATGATCATGACGGCGCGCCCTTCGGCCTTGTAGTCGCGGATCGCCTTATTGAGCGCCTCGGATCCGTCATTGTCGAGGTTCGAGTTCGGTTCATCGAGCACCAGAACGACCGGGTCGCCATACATCGCGCGCGCAAGCCCGATCCGCTGGATTTGCCCGCCTGACAAGCGGCCCCCGATGGCGCTGACCCGCGTGTCATAACCGTTGGGCAGTTTGAGGATCATGTCATGGGCTGCGGCCCGTTTGGCCGCGGCATGGACCTGTTCTGCGTCGGGTTGCGATGACAGGCGCGCGATGTTTTCGGCAATCGTTCCGTCAAAAAGCTGCACCCGCTGGGGCAGGTAGCCGATGAGTTGGCCCAACACATCGGGTTCGTAATTGTCGAGGCTTGCCCCATCGAGGCGGATTTTGCCGCCTGCCGGGCGCCAGACCCCGGTGATGGCGCGGGCCAGCGTGGATTTGCCCGCGCCCGATGGGCCGATAACGCCCAGCGCCTGACCCGGTTGGAGCGAGAAGTTCACCGCCCGCAGGGCCGCCTGTTGATCTCCCGGCGGCACGATGGTGGCGTTTTGGACGTCGAGCACGGCGCGAGGGCGCGGAAGGGGCGTGCGGGCCTGTTCGGGCGGGACCTCGGACAAGATGGCGCGCAGGCCGGTCCAACCTTCGCGGGCGCGCTGCACCAGCGCCCATTGGCCCACCAGTTGTTCGACCGGGGCAAGGGCGCGGCCCAGCAGGATGGACCCCGCGATCATGGCACCCGCGGTCAATTCGTTTTGCAGCACAAGGTAGGCCCCCAGACCCAGCATCGCCGATTGCAGAAACAGGCGGAACGTGCGCGTGGCCGAGGTGAAGGTCCCCCCGATATCCGCCGCCGCGATCCCGTCATCGAGGCTTTGATCGCGGGCCACCTTCCAGCGTTGGAAGGCTGCGCCGCGCATGCCCAGCGCCTGCACCATCTCACCTTCGCTGCGCAGTTGTTCGGCCAGCAGTTCGGATTTCACCTGCCCACCTTGGGCGCGCTGCAGGGGCGACTTGGACAGGATCTGGTTGAGGAGGGCGATAACCACCAGCACCGACCCGCCGGCCAGCGCCAGCCAGCCCAGCCATGGGTGGAACAGGAAGATGCCGAACACAAAGATCGGCGTCCATGGGATGTCGAAGAACGCCATCAGGACGGGCGAGGACAGCAGGCGCTGCACCGCCTCGAGGTCGCGCAGCCCGGTCGAGGGTTTGGGGTCCACCGCGGCCTTGCGCAGCACCGCCTGAAACACCCGGTGGTCCAGCGCTGATTGGAACCGTGCGCCGACGCGGCCCATGATCCGGCCCCGGGCATAGTCCAAAAGACCCATGGTCCCGTAAAGGAATGCCACGAGGATCGACAGAGCGATCAGCGTTTCCTCGGACCGTGATCCCAGCACGCGGTCATAGACCTGCAGCATGTAGATCGGCCCGGTCAGCATCAGCAGGTTCGCGAAGAAGCTGAAGATGCCGACGGTCCAGTACAAACCGCGGCTTTGACGCCTGACCTGTCTGAGTTCGCTGTCACCTGCGCGGGTGTCGCCTGTTGGAGTGCGCATAATCTGGCTCAAATTCCTTTAACCCGCTTATCTCTATAGCAGAGCAGCGAAAACTGCATGTAGCGTTGTAGTCACATCAACCGTGAATTGAACAGTGGGGGCTTTTGTGTGGTGTCATCCGCCCTATGTCTGCGTCACGCTATGATTAAAGAGCAGTCCATTGCGCCAACCTGACATTTCACCCGCTTTCAAACGCCCTGGCATCGGCGCCTTTGCGCTGCGCGCGTCGGCCTTTGCTGCGGTGGTTCTCTTGGCTGGGTGTGCCGCTGCGCCGGCTGATGATCCGCTGGCGGGCGTCAATCGCCCGGTGCATGCGTTCAACAAAGGGCTGGACACGGTGGCCTTGCGCCCCGCATCGCAGGTTTATGGCGCGGTGGCGCCCACCCCGGTCCGGCAGGGCGTGTCGAACTTTGCCGACAACCTGTCCACGCCCGGCGACATGGTGAACAACGGCTTGCAAGGTGACCTCGACGGCTTTGCGCGCAACACGTTTCGATTGCTGATGAACTCCACCGTCGGCGTGTTGGGCATCTGGGATGTCGCGAGCGCCATGGGTGTCGAGCCCGAAGAGACCGATTTCGGGGAAACGCTCCATGTCTGGGGCGTGGGTGAAGGCGCCTATGTGGAACTGCCTGTATTTGGGCCTTCGACGACGCGCGACGCCTTTGGGACAGTCGTCGATTTCGTCATTGATCCGGTCGGAACGACGCTGGACGGCCGCGAGGCGGACTATGCACTGGGCGCGCGGGTCGGATCGGTTCTGGATACGCGCGAGCGGTTTTCGACCACCATCGATTCCGTGTTGTATGACAGCGCCGACAGCTATTCCCAATCGCGTCTGATCTACCTGCAAAACCGCCGGTTCGAATTGGGCGGCGATGATGCGCAGCAAACGATTGATACCGAAAGCGATCTCTATGCCGATTTTTGATGCCCTGAGCCCTACACGCCGCGCCGTTCTGGCGGGGGCTGCCGCTTCGGTGCTGGCGGGGCCTGCGCTGGCGCTGACTGACCGCGAGGCGCGCGCGCTGATTGACGGGCTGGTGGGCGAGATCAACACCGTCATCAACTCGGGCAAATCCGAGGCCGGGATGATCCGCGATTTCGAGAACATCTTTAACCGCTATGGGGACGTGCCCGCGATTGCCCGTACAGTTCTGGGGCAGCCGTTCAATGCGATCTCGAGCGCGGAACAGGCCGCCTACACGACGGCCTTCCGCGGCTACATCAGCCGCAAATACGGCAAGCGGTTTCGCGAATTCATCGGCGGCCGGATCGAGGTCAACGATGCCCGCGCCGCCGGACGGTTCTTTGAGGTGCGCACGACCGCCTTCCTGCGCGGCGAGCAGCCGTTTGATCTGACATTCGTCGTGATGGACAGCGGCGGGCAGGATCGCTTTATCAACATGTTGATCGAAGGCGTGAACCTGCTCGCGACCGAGCGAAACGAGGTGCGCGCGCGGCTTGATCGGGTGGGCGGGTCTGTGCCCGCGCTGACGCAAGCTCTGCAATCAGCGGGTTAATTCCCGCCGAGGATACCGCGGAGTACATCCAACAACAGATTGTCCTGAGACGGGGCCGGGGCAGGCGCCCGTGCGGGCTGTGTCGGTGCGGGCTGTGGCGCGCGCGCGGGCCGTGTCATCGGCAAGGGCGCTGGCGGCACCGGGCCGTGGATGCGCGCGACCGTTTCGCGCCAGATATCGGCGGGCAAGCCCGATCCCGTGACCCCGGTAAGGGGGCGGTTGTCGTCATAGCCCATCCACACACCCACCACGTAGTCCGAGGTAAAGCCGATGAACCATGCATCGCGCGCGGCCTGCGTCGTGCCGGTTTTACCCGCGATCTCGAACCCGTCGATGCGGGCGCGGCGGCCTGATCCGGTCTCGACCACTTGATGCATCATGTAGGTCAGCTTGCGCGCGGCCTCTTCAAGGATCACGCGTTCGCCGATCCCTCCGGTCGTGTCCATGAGCGGTTCGCGGTCCCCCTGCAGGCGCAGATCGACCAGACCGTAGGGCCGAACGGACGAGCCGCCGTTCAGGATACCGGCATAAGCCCCCGTCATTTCGATCAACGTGCTCTCGGACGCGCCGAGCGCGAGGGCCGGGCCGTTGGCCAGTTTGCTGTCGATCCCGAAATCCGAGGCGATGCGCTGAACCAGATCGCGGCCCAACCCTTCGGAGATTTTCACCGCAGGCACATTAAGTGACCGGGCAAGCGCATCAGTCAAAGTCACACGGCCCTGAAAGTCGTTGGTAAAGTTGCGCGGCGTGTAAGGCCCCGATCCGGGGACGTTGATGGTATAGGGTTCATCCACGACCGTATCGTTGGGGCTGTATCCTAGTTCCATCGCGGTGGCGTAGACGAAGGGTTTGAAGGTTGACCCGGTCTGGCGTTTGGCCTGCGTGGCGCGGTTGAAGGCGCCTGCGACCTTGGTGTCGCGCCCGCCGACCATGGCCCGCACTGAGCCGTCTGCTGACATCACGAGGATCGCGGCCTCGGCCTCGGACCCTTCGCGGACCTTGGTGGAAAAGATCAGTTCCATCGCTTCTTCGGCGGCGGCCTGAATGCGGGGGTCGAACGTGGTGCGAATGATGACGTCTTCGGTCGTGTCGCGGGTAAAGAATTCAGGGCCAGAGGCCATGACCCAATCCGCGAAGTAGCCGCCGATCCGCGCGGCAGCGGCGGTCGACAGGGTGGCGGGATTGGTCTGTGCATCGCGCGCCTGCGCGTCCGTCAGGTATCCCTGTTCGTTCATCAGCCGCACGACCGTGGCGGCCCGCGCCTGACTGCGTTCCAGATTGTTGGTGGGCGCATAGCGGGTGGGAGCCACCAAGAGGCCCGCCAACATCGCACCCTCGGCAGGCGTCGCCTCGGCCGCGCTTTTGCCGAAGTACCGTTGCATCGCGGCCTCGAACCCGCGGGCGGTTGACCCGAGGAAGGCGCGGTTCAGGTAGATCGTGAGGATTTCGTCCTTGGTATATTTGATCTCCATCCCCAGCGCGAAGATCGCCTCGCGCGCTTTGCGCCAGACGGTCCCTTCGCGGCATTCGGCCTCGTAGGCGCGCTCGCTCTCCCAGACGTTGGGGTCAAAGGGGTTGTTGAGGCAGATCAGCTTGGCCGTTTGCTGCGTCAGGGTCGAACCGCCATGGCCCGAAAGCGGTCCGCGCCCTTCGGAGAGGTTGATGCGGATGGCGCTGGCCATGCCGCGCGGGCTGATGCCCAGATGCCGGTAGAACCGTTTGTCTTCGGTCGCGACCACGGCGTTCACGATGTTCGGGCTGACGGTGTCGGTGGTGACGATCCCGCCGAATTGATCGCCGCGCCACGCAAAGGTTTCGCCGTTGCGGTCGAGCATGGTGACGGACCCGCGCGCGCGCTGATCGACCAGATCAGCAGCAGGGGGCAGGGTTGCGGCCACGTAAAGCGCGGCCAGCCCCACGATGACCACCCCGACCAGCGCGCTGCGCCAGGCCAGCGTCCAGATCAGGTGCACGAACCAGCGGACCAGCCGGATGAGCCAGCCCAAGGGCCCGCGCGGCGTGCTGCGCCCGCGCCCGCCCCCGCCGCGCGCAGGTTTGCGGGGCGTGCGTTTGGCTTTGCTCGGCGCACGTTTTGCGGCCGTGGGGCCTTTGGGCGCCGCATAGCGCCGATCCGCGACAAGCGGTTTTTTTGGGCGTTTGGAGCTGCTCATGACCTCGCCGCCTTACCTCAATACCTGGGCACGCTCTGATGGCGTTTGATCCGATATTACTGCCCGCGCAGGCAATTGTCGCGCCGTGATTCCATAGTCTCTCCGTTTCTAATTCGCCTAAATTTTCACCTGTGCGCGTGATTTGTGCAAAAAATGTGCAATTGCTTCGGAGATAGGCCGGCAAAACCCCGCCGATTGCTTGAGGAACAGGCACATCCCAAGGTTCCTAGTCGCCGCAAGACCCGCGCAGCGCAACTTCTGCCGTTCGCCTGCGTGTGATTGACGACAAAAACGGAAGGGGACTGACCCGTGAAACTGATCATTGCAGCGATCAAACCGTTCAAGCTCGAGGAGGTCCGCGAGGCGCTGACCACTTTGGGCGTGCGCGGGATGATGGTGACCGAAATCAAGGGCTTCGGCTCGCAGTCGGGCCACACAGAAATCTATCGTGGCGCCGAATACGCCGTGAACTTTGTGCCCAAGATCAAACTGGAAATCGTGGTGGCCGCCGCAATGGCCGAGCAGGTGGTGGATACCATCGCCAAGACCGCGAAGACCGACAAGATCGGTGACGGCAAAATCTTCGTCCTCGATGTGGAAAGCGCGCTGCGCGTCCGCACCGGCGAAACCAATGACGACGCGATCTAAGTCGCAGTTGAAGGGATGCTAAAACCAATGAAACTTACGAAACTTCTCCCTGTCGCGGCGACGCTGATCGTTCTGCCGACATTGGGCTTTGCCCAGGAAGAGGCCGCCCCGACGTTCGACGAGATCGGCCCCTATATCATGACGACGCTGCTGTTCCTTGTGGGCGGCTTCCTCGTGTTCTGGATGGCGGCGGGTTTTGCCATGCTCGAAGCCGGTCTGGTGCGTTCCAAGAACGTGGCGATGCAGCTGACCAAGAACATCGCACTCTTCTCGATCGCCTCGATCATGTACTGGCTGGTTGGTTTCAACCTGATGTACCCGGGCGATTTCAACGGCTACTTCGCTCTGAACTTCGTCCCGACCGTGCTCGAGCCGGTGGGTCTGTCGGCGTCTGAAGCTGCTCTGGACTATGCTTCGGTCGGTTCGGACTTCTTCTTCCAGCTGATGTTCGTTGCTGCCACCGCCTCGATCGTGTCGGGTGCGCTGGCCGAGCGTATCAAACTGTGGCCGTTCCTGATCTTCGTCGTGATCCTGACGGGTATCATGTACCCGATCTCGGGTTCGTGGCAGTGGGGCGGCGGCTGGCTGTCGGAAATGGGCTTCTCGGACTTCGCGGGCTCGACCATTGTGCACTCCGTGGGTGGCTGGGCCGCTCTGGCCGGTGCGATCATCCTTGGCGCACGTAAAGGCAAGTACGGCCCCGACGGCAAGGTTATGCCGATGCTGGGTTCGAACCTCGCGCTCGCTACGCTGGGTACGTTCATCCTGTGGCTGGGTTGGTTCGGCTTCAACGGTGGCTCGCAGCTGGCTGCTGGCACCGTGGGCGACATCACCGATGTCTCGCGCATCTTCGCCAACACCAACATGGCCGCCGCGTCGGGTGCTGTTGCAGCCCTGATCCTGACGCAAGTCATGTACGGCAAGGTTGACCTGACGATGGTCCTGAACGGCGCGCTGGCCGGCCTCGTGTCGATCACGGCAGAGCCTCTGGCACCCTCGCTGTTCGGCTCGCTCTGGATCGGTGCAATCGGCGGTGTGATCGTGGTCTTCGGTGTGCCGTTCCTCGACAAGCTGAAGATCGACGACGTCGTGGGCGCCATCCCGGTTCACCTGTTCGCAGGTATCTGGGGCACCATCGCGGTTGTCTTCTACAACGGTGACGCGTCCATCGTGGCACAGGTAACCGGCATCATCGCCTACGGTGTGTTCACCTTCGTGGTCGCCCTGGTGGTCTGGATCATCCTGAAAGGCCTGATGGGTATCCGCGTCAGCGAAGAGGGCGAAATGGCGGGTCTCGACAGCTCCGAGCTGGGCATGGACGCCTATCCCGACTTCTCCAAAGGCTAACCTCCCTTCCGGTTAGGCTTACAACTGGCTCCGGCGCCGAGATGCGCCGGGGCTTTTTCTTTGGCTTTTTCTATTGCGCATGGCGGTCTAGATTACCGTCCATGACGCAGCATCCCAAAATCCCCGACGCCGCCACGGAGTTGGCGCAGATGGTCGCCCAACCGTTCGAGACCGCTCGGACCATGCCGCCGAGCGTCTACACGTCCGAGGCGTTTCTGAAACGCGAGATCGACCAGATCTTTGCCCGCGAATGGGTTTGCATCGGGCGCGCGGACGGGCTGGCCAATCCGGGCGATTACGTGACCATGGATCTGGCGGGACGGCCCATCATGGTGGTGCGGCGTGCCGACGGCACGCTGGCCGCGCAATCTAATGTCTGCCTGCACCGGATGACGACGATGCTGGAGGGGGAAGGGAACACCAAGACCATCGTGTGCCCGTATCACGCGTGGACCTATGGGCTGGACGGCGCGCTGCGCGGGGCGCCCGGCATGGGGCGCAATGATGGGTTTGACCGGGGCGACTATTGCCTGCCGCAAATCCGCTGCGCCGATTGGCTGGGCTGGGTGATGGTGTCGCTGAACCCCGATGCGCCCGAGCCGGGCGAGGGGCTGCGCGATCTGGAAGAGCTGATCGGCACCTACCGGATGGAAACCTATGGTCAGACCTTCCGCGAGCATCACCACTGGAACACGAACTGGAAGGTGTTGGCTGAGAATTTCATGGAGAGCTACCACCTGCCCGTCTGCCATGCGGGCACGATCGGCGGGTTTGTCGATCTCGAAGAGATGGACTGCCCGCCGGGTGGGCGGAACTGGAATTACCACTCGCTGCTAAAAGACCCGGACGCGCCGCTGACCAATGCGCATCCCGACAATACCGAGTTGGAGGGCGACCTGCGCCGCACGACGGTTCTGTTTACCGTCTATCCCAGCCTGTTGGTCACGCTGACGCCCGGGTATTTCTGGTACCTGTCCCTGCTGCCAGATGGCGTCGATCACGTGAAGATCATCTATGGCGGCGGGCTGTCACCTGATTACGTGAATGATCCCGAAAGCCAGAAACACTTTGCGCAGCTCAAATCCCTGCTCGACCGGGTAAATGACGAGGATCGGGGTTGCACCGAGGCGGTCTATAAAGGGCTGACATCGCCCTTTGCGACCGCGGGCCACCTGAGCCACCTGGAGCGCCCGCTCTATGATTTTGCGACGTGGATCAATGAGAAGGTGCAGCGGGGATAACGCGCTGCGCGCGGCTGGCGAGATCCTCTTGCGCGCTCTCTGGAGATTTTTTGGAAAGATGAAGGTGGCGCGGCCGGTGTTCACACCGGTCGCGCCATGTCTTTCTAGAGGACGCTTGCGACGGCCTTGGCGAGCACCGGGACGCTTTGCGCGTTCAGGCCCGCGATGTTGATGCGGCTGTCGCCCACCATGTAGACGCCGTGATCCTCGCGCAGTTTGGCCACCTGATCAGCGGTCAGGCCCAGGCGGGAGAACATGCCGCGGTGTTCGGCCACAAAGCCGAAGCGGTTGGAGCCAGTGGCCTCTTGAAGTGCGTCTGCCAAATCGCGGCGCAGCTTGAGCATGCTTTCGCGAACCTCCTCCAGCTCGGCCTCCCAATCCGCGCGCAGGGCAGGTGTCGTCAGGATTTCGGTTACGATCCGCGCGCCGTGATCGGGCGGGAAGGAGTAGTTCTGGCGGTTCAGGTAGGCGAGCGTGCCTTGGGTCACTGCCTTGTTGCCGGTATCGTGAGAGATCGCCATCAGGATGCCGGTGCGTTCGCGGTAGATGCCGAAGTTCTTGGAGCAGGAGGCCGCAACAAGGGTCTGCGGGCAGGCAGCCGCGACCTTGCGGACCGCCGCGCCATCGGAAGCGAGCCCATCGCCGAAGCCCTGATAGGCGATGTCGACCATGGGCAGGGCGCCCTTGGCGTTCAAAACCTCGATCACCTGATCCCATTGCACGGCGTTCAAGTTCGCGCCGGTCGGGTTGTGGCAGCAGCCATGCAGCAGCACGACGTCGCCTTCGCGGATGCCGTTGAGGTCAGCCAGCATGCCGTCGAAATCGACGGCGCAGGTGTCTTCGTCAAAGTAGCGATATTCGGCCATTGGCATGCCGAGATATTTCAGGATCGACGGGTGGTTGGGCCATGTGGGCGCTGACAGCCAAACGGTCGCTTCGGGCGCGGCCATTTTGATGAGTTCAAACGCCTGGCGGATCGCGCCAGTACCACCGGGCGTGGCGACCGCGGCCACCGCGTCACGGGGCACGGCGTCCCCCAGAACGAGATCGATCATGGCATTGCCATAGGCGGGGTCGCCCGCGAGGCCGGTATAGGATTTCGAGGTCTGAGCCTCCCAGATCGCCTGTTCGGCGGCCTTCACGGCGCGCATGACCGGCGTCACCCCTTCGGCGTTCTTGTAGACGCCAACACCCAGATCGATCTTTGTGTCGCGCGTGTCGGCCTTGTAGGCGGCCATGAGCGCGAGGATCTTGTCTTCGGGTTGTGGGGTGAGCTGTTCAAGCATCATGCCTCTCCAGTGGCAACGTTGAGGGTTGGGAACTGGCCCCATTCGGCCCAGCTTCCGTCGTAGAGCGCGTGGTCGGTTTTGCCGATCCGTTCCAGCGCGAGGGACAGGACCGCAGCGGTGACGCCGGATCCGCAGGTGGTGATCGCGGGTTTCGTCAGATCGATGCCCGCATCCGTGAAGGCCGCGCGCAGATCATCAGGGGATTTCAGGGTGCCGTCCTCGGCCAAGAGCGCCGTGTAGGGCAGGTTTTTCGAGCCCGGGATATGGCCGGCCCGCAGCCCTTCGCGCGGTTCGGGCGCGTCGCCGCGAAAGCGGGCCGCGGCGCGGGCGTCGATAATCTCGTGATCGCCCAGCTTGGCCGCATGGGCCACTTGGGTCACGTCGCGGACCAGTTGGTTCTGGCGGCTGACGGTCATGTGGCGATCGCGGATCACAGGCGGCATGTCTTCGACCGGGCGCCCCTCGGACTGCCATTTGGGAAGCCCGCCATCCAGAACGGCAACGTCCGTTTTGCCCATCAGACGGAACAGCCACCACACGCGGGCCGCAGAAAAGAGGCCGGAGCCGTCATACACAACAACCTGATGCCCGTCGCCCACGCCCATGGCGCGCATCCGGCTCATGAACTTTTCCACGGGCGGGGCCATATGGGGCAGGGCCGAGCGGTTGTCTGAGATTTCGTCGATGTCAAAGAACCGCGCGCCGGGGATATGGGCCGCGTCATATTCGGCGCGGGCGTCACGTCCGGCATTCGGAAGATACCAGGACGCGTCGAGGATGCGCAGATCGGGCATGGACAGGTGATCGGCCAACCATTGGGTCGAGACGAGCAGTTTTGGGTTATCTGTCATGGTTTCGGATTTCCGCGCTGAACAGCCCGTTCCCTACGCCCCTTGGGCGGCTGCGGCAAGGGTCGCGGGTCATTGCGGCGAAAGCCCCGGATGCCCAAAAGAAAACGGGCGCGGCCCGACCTGCCCCGCCCGTCCTGTTCAAGAAAGCGATTCGCAGTCCGCTTACTTGGCAATCATACTGCGGACTACGCCCACAATAGCAAGCACGACGCCGCCGCCGACGCCGCCCGAGGCGACCTGACCGACGATCCCCATCAGATCCATGCCGCCACCGGCGAGGCCACCGGCCCCCACCATGCTCAGCAGAGTGCCGCCAAGCCCGCCGCCGACGATGCCGGAGATCGAGTTGATCAGCGTCCCTTGGTCCAGTTTCTTGATCGCAGCGCCGGCCACGTTGCCGCCCACTGCGCCCGAGATCAGGCCGATAAGAAGTTCCATTTCGTTCCCTTCCGTGGGGTTCTGTTGTGATTGGCAACGCCGGGGTCACCCCACCCCCCGATGTCAAAAGACACGTTAGGCCAAGCGGGGTGGCGCACAAAATGGAAAATATCGGGGGAATTTCCCCGGCCTGGGTAAGCGCTTGGGTGACCGGCGCGGGTGGGTGCGGATGACCGGGGGCCTCAGCCCTGTTTCAAAAGCCGCTGCTTCTGACGGCTCCAGTCGCGCTTGGCCGAGCTTTCGCGCTTGTCGACGGTCTTCTTACCCTTGGCGATGCCGAGCTTCATTTTGGCAAGGCCCTTGTGGTTGAAGTAGAGCACGAGCGGGACCAGCGTCATGCCCTGACGCTGCGTGGCCTGCCAAAGCCGCGACAGCTCGCGTTTCGACACCAGCAATTTGCGCCGCCGCCGTTCCTCATGGCCCCAGGTCTTGGCCTGCTCGTAGGGGGCGATGTAGCTGTTGACGAGCCACAGCTCGCCCTCTTCCACGGCGGCATAGCTTTCGGCGATGTTGGACGTGTTCTGGCGCAGGGATTTGACCTCGGACCCTTGCAGGATCACGCCGACCTCGATGTCTTCTTCGATGGCATAGTCGAACCGGGCGCGCCGATTTTCGGCGATCACCTTGTAGTTCTTTTCTTCTGCGGTCTTGGGTTTGGCCATCGCGTGGATATAGGCGGTGATGGTCGGTGCGGACAAGGGTTGCCGCGTGGAATGATGCGCGCCGCGCCGGACAGGGCGTCCATTGGGTCGCGGCGCGCGCCGTGTTTGTTGGGCTCGCGCTAGCCCTTTTTGCCCTCTTCCGCTTTGCGCTCTTTCTCGGGCAGGTCTTCCTGCGGCGCTGCATCGGAACGGATAAAGCTGGGCAAGTCCGGCATCTCCATCAACTCCGCCGCGATGGCGTCGCGCAGGTCAACGGTGACTTTGGAGGCGCCGGGGCGACCGCGCCGGAAGAACAGGACCTGATCGTCCCAGAGATCGACCCTTTCGTAGATCGGATCGGTCAGGAACGAGGCCAGCGCGTCGCCGGTGACGGTGGTGCCCGCCTTTGGCAGGTCTTCGCCGCCCGGCGATGTAGGGATAAGGCCGGTGCCGCCCTGTTCAGTCTTCGGCAGGAAGGTGATCGGAGGAATGACCACGTCCGAGTCGTCGCAGCGTGCGGACCGCGCATTGCCAGAGAAATCCTTGACCAGCGCGGTTTCGGTTTCCTTCGTGATGGCGATCAGCTGTACCTTGGCCATTTTCAGGATGGCATGGGCATCCTGTTGGCCCAACAGATCGGTCAGCGACTTGGTGATCGCCTTGAGCACTTTGACCAAAAGCGGCTTGATTTCGGTTTCGTTGGCTGCCGGAGGCGTTTTGCCTTTCTCGGTGGGGTCGGCGCCAGTCAGCATATTCCAGAGCTTGGAGATGATCGCCTGAACGGCGTCTGTCCCGGAACTGACCAAGCTGCCGAGGTCTTCGGAAAATTTGGCCAACTCGTCCATCACGGCGGGGATGTCGATGTCGAATTCGTGGGTCACCGTCACGAAATGCTCCATCTGGCCGCAGGTGTGCAGGCTGGTGAAGCTGGCCGTTTTCTTGACCGGGTGTTTCGACTGCGGCGGTACGGCCGAGGACAGCAGGCTCACAACCTCAAGCTCGGACCCACCGCTGCGCGGCATCGACGTCATCAACGAGGTTCTCACGCGGGAGGTCACGCGCCCGTTGCTGTTGCCGTATTTGGCGGCCCGCAGTTCGGTAATCTCGTTGTACATCAGTTGAACGCTGCATTCCTTCTGGGCCTCGAACTCGAAATCCCAAGACAGCTCACCCTTGATCTTACCCGGTGCCGTCAGAGCGTTGATCTTGCGGATGATCGCCTCGATCCCCTCGATCAGGCCGTTCTTGCCGGCGAGCGTTGCGGTGGCGCTGTCGATTGTGGACTGCGCAAATGCGGCCACGTCGCCCACGGTGGTCGAGTTCAGCTCGATCCCCGCATCCGAGAAATAGCCCATGGCGTAGGCTTGGTTCGTGGCCTTGGATTTGTTGGCACAGCGTTCCCGGATCGACGGCGTTCCTTTGAGCGCGTTGGCCTCCGGGGTCGTCTTTTGGACGATGGTCTTGCTGACGGAACTGGCTTTGAGAATTTCGCCTTTGTCCTGTTGATCGGACGTGGGTGCAATGAGACCAGACATGATCTCCTCCTTTGAAAATTGCTTTGGAAAAACGTTCGCCTTGGGTGGCCGAAATGTGGGCACCGGCGAAGTGACGCTACGTAATGCAAGAGGCGTAGACGCTGAAAATGAGTCGGGCCAGTCAGGGATTCCTGACCAGCCCGGCACGGTCTTTGGGGTCGGACGCGCCCGATCGGGGGGGCTGTTGTCGCCTCATGTCAAGCGGCGTTTGCACGCGGCGCTCAATACCATTTTCCCAGCGTTTGCAGGTGCAAGGCGGTCGCGGCGTCCTGGCTGAGCGGGGGAAGCTCTACCGGGTCGGGCGCGCCGATATCCTTGCGCATATGCGGGGTTAGCGGTCCGGGGCTGGCCACAAAGATGGTGGCGAGCAGTCCCGCAAGGATCGCGAGGAGCGGTTTGACGCCCGGGACGGGAAGGGTGTCGGGGTTGGTGCTGATCTGGGCCATGGGGGCCTCCTTTCTGGTGATGAACCAGAGATAGAGGTTGACGATCTATAAGAAAAACGAAACTATCTGACATCACCTTTCAGGAAAAATGAAAGATAGCCCATGAACCTCTTTGACCTCGATTTGCTTCGGACCTTTGTCGCGATTGCCGAAACCGGGAATTTCTCGGCGGCGGCGCAATCGGTGTTTCGCACGCCGTCGGCGGTGTCGATGCAGGTCAAGAAGATGGAGGAAATCGTGGGCCGGCCGCTCTTCGTGCGCGACAGCCGGTCGGTGACGCTGACGTTGGATGGGGAGCGGGTTCTGGCCCATGCGCGCCGCATGCTGGCGATGAACACCGATCTGATGGCGCAGTTTCATCCGCAAGCGGTGACAGGGTCTGTGCGGCTGGGCATCCCGGACGACATCGCGGAATTTCACCTGCCGGGCATGTTGGTCAAGTTCGCCAAGACGCACCCCGGCGTGACCGTGAATGCCTATGTCGGCAATACCGGTCCGATGCTGACGATGGTGCAGGAACACCGTCTGGACCTTGCCATTATTTCGCGGCTGCCCACGCAGGTGAAGGACCGTCCTTGTGAGGTTCTGATCTCCGAACCGATGGTCTGGGCGGGTTGCAAATGCGGCGTCGCGTGGGAGCAGACGCCGGTGCCCGTATCGGTCTGGGACGAAACCTGCGCGTGGCGTCAGGCCGGCCTGTCGGCGTTGGAAAAGGCAAGCATCCCTTATCGGATCGCGCTCGAATCCGGGCATCTGGCGGGGCAGAAGGCCGCGATCAAGGCCGATCTGGCTATTGCGCCGATCCCGGAGAGTGCACTGGGTGGGGACGTGATCCGCGTGCCGGCCTCTGCGGGGCTGCCCGCATTGCCGCCCTATGAGATCGGGATGGTCATCCGGGACGATGCCCCGGATGCCGTTCTTGCCGCCGCAGATCACCTGCGGGTCGGTATTGTGGAATGCTGTCTGGCAGCCTGACTGGTCGGTACTGGGCGGCTTAGATCAGGCCCGCATGGGCCATGGCCGCGTCCATCTTGGCCTTGGTCGCGTCCGACAACGTCACGAGGGGAGAGCGCACCTCGTCCGAGATCATGCCGAGCTTGGACAGGCCGTATTTCGCGCCGCACAGGCCCGGTTCGGTAAAGACGGCTTCGTGCAGCGGCATCAGTTTGTCCTGAATTTCCACTGCCTTGGTGTAATCACCAGCCAGCGTCGCCGCCTGCATTTCTGCGCAAAGCGCCGGTGCGACGTTCGCGGTCACGGAAATGCAGCCCACCCCGCCCATGGCGTTGAACCCCACGGCGGTCGCGTCTTCGCCCGACAGCTGGCAGAAGTCTGTCCCGCAGGACAGGCGCGCCGCAGGCACGCGCGACAGGTCCGCCGTCGCGTCCTTGACGCCCACGATCATCGGGTGCTTGGCCAGTTCGGCCATCGTCGCGTCGACCATGTCGATCACGGACCGGGGCGGGATGTTGTAGATGATGATCGGCAGGCCGACCTCAGCCGCCGCCATGAAATGCGCCATCAACCCGCGCTGGGTGGGCTTGTTGTAGTAAGGCGTCACCACGAGGGCCGCATCCGCGCCCGCGCTTTTCGCGGCCTCGACCAAGCGCACGGTTTCCGCCGTGTTGTTGGAGCCTGCGCCCGCGATCACGGGCAGGCGGCTTGCGGCGGCTTCGACCACCGTGGCAACCACCGCGTCGTGTTCGGCGTGGGACAGGGTCGGGCTTTCCCCGGTGGTGCCCACGGGCACCAACCCGTTGGAGCCTTGTTTGACGTGCCAGTCCACAAGACGTTTGAGCGCCGCGTGATCCACTGCGCCATTGGCGAAGGGGGTAACGAGAGCGGGCATCGAGCCTTTGAACATATCTGGCACCTTTCTTGTGCGGTGGGGTTGGATCCGCCTGGATAGGCGAAATCGCGCGGACCCTAGTGTCGGAATGCGGCAATGCCAAGTTTGTCAGTTGACCCGCCCGGCCAAACGCTCAGGTTTGGTGTCAAAAGGGCAGCACCATGCAATTGGGCCGATTGGGTAAAATCACAACGATACTGGGCGCGGCGGCGATTTGGCTGTCGGGGGCATCCGTGCAGGCCAACCCTGCCGCGGCCCTGCGCACCGCGTTGGACCACCGCGCCGCGGGCGATTGGCAGGCCGCGACCCAGGCCGCGCGCGGTGCAGGTCCGGTCGGGCGCGACATCATCGAATGGCACCGGCTGCGCGCGCAGGAGGGGACCTTCGCCGAAGCGCGCGCCTTTCTGGCCCGCCGCCCGGATTGGCCGGGTCTGCCCTACCTGATTCAACGCAGCGAGCCGTCGATCCCTGAGGGCGCTGACGCGGCACAGGTGCGCGCGTTCTTTGCCGATCAGGCGCCGCGAACCGGGACGGGCGCCATTCGGTTGGCTGATGCCACGGGTGGCGCCGCGGGCGATGCGATCCGGGTGGACGCATGGACCACGCTGTCCCTGAGCCTTGCGGAGGAGATGCGCCTTTACACCGAACACGCGCGTGTCCTCGCATCGCATCACTGGGCGCGCACGGACATGCTGCTGTGGCGGGGTCTCACGTCCGAGGCCCAGCGGATGCTGCCCCGTCTGGCCCCGGACCGACGGGCCTTGGCCGAGGCGCGGATCGCCGTGCGCGAGGATGCCGACGGCCTGACCGCCAAAATCGAAGCCGTGCCCGCCGCCTTGGCGGGTGATCCCGGGCTGGCCTATGAGAGGTTCCTGTATCGCGTGAACCGGGGCCGCATCGACGGGGCCATCGAGATCCTCGAAGGCCAGACCAATCTGGGAGAACCCGGGCGGTGGGCCAACCTGCGCCGCCGCTATGCCCGCCAATTGATGCGCGATGACCAGAACCGCCGTGCCTATGGGCTGGCGGCCCGCCATGGGCTGACGGAGGGTTCGCATTTCGCCGATCTAGAGTGGCTTGCAGGCTATATCGCCCTGCGCAAACTGCGCGATGCCGACACCGCGCTTCGCCATTTCGAGCGGTTTGAAACGGCTGTAGACACCCCGATTTCACTGGCCCGCGCCGCCTATTGGCAGGCCCGTGCCCATGCCGCCGTGGGCAATGATGACGCCGCCCGCGCGGATTACGCACGCGGGGCCACTCACCAAACGGCGTTCTACGGGTTGCTGTCCGCCGAAGCGATCGGCGCACCTATGGACCCGGCCCTGACGGGGCGCGAGGATTTCGGGGACTGGCGCGGGGCGCCCTTTACCCGAAGCTCTGTGTTCGAGGCGGCGTTGCTCCTCCTTGCGGCGGGGGATTTGTCTCTGGGGGAACGGTTCCTGACCCATCTGGCTGAAAGCCTCGACCGGGATCAGGTGGGCAAGATGGCCGCGATGGCGCGCGAGATCGGAGAGCCGCATCTGGAGGTCATGATCGCAAAGCGCGGCGTGCAATATGGGATGGTGATCGAAGGGCCGTATTACGCCCTCCATCCATTGGCCCGCGATACGGGGTCCGTACCGCCCGAACTGGCGCTGGCCATTGCCCGGCGAGAGAGCGAGTTTGACCCCACGGTGGTGTCAGGCGTGGGCGCGCGCGGCCTGATGCAGCTGATGCCAGCGACCGCAGAGGAGATGGCGGGGGATCTGGGGCTGGCCTATTCCGGTGACCGGCTGCTGACCGATGCGGGCTACAACGCGCGTCTGGGGTTGGCTTATCTCGATGAATTGCAGCGCACCTTTGGCAACAGTCCCGTACAGATCGCAGCGTCCTATAATGCGGGTCCAAGCCGCGCCTTTGCCTGGATGGAGCGATTTGGCGATCCCCGGTTGGGGGGCGTCGATATCGTCGACTGGATCGAACACATCCCGTTTCGCGAGACGCGCAATTACGTGATGCGTGTCACTGAGAGCCTGCCTATCTACCGCGCGCGGCTGTCGGGACAGACCGCGCCGATTGCCTTTACGCAAGAATTGATCGGCTCGCTTCAGCCGCTCTCGCCGCCCGCGCCGGAACGCTCTCTCAGACCGCTGGCCCGGCCTGCCGGGCTGCCTTCTGTTCCCGCCACAGAGTGAACAGGCCAGCACCCACGACGATGGCCGCACCAATGGCCACGTTCGGGCGAATGACCTCGGAAAAGACAAGCACGCCGATAGCCGACCCGAAGACGAGGTGGAGATAGGCAAAGGGCTGCACAGCGCTCGCCTCTGCGACCTCGTAGCATTTGATGAGAAGGTAGTGCCCCAACGCGCCCGAGGCACAGAGCGCAAACATCCAGCCCCAGTCGCGGGGCGACATCGGCTCCCAAAACCAGATGCCCACCGCCGTGATCGCGACGGCGCCTGCGGTGCCCGTGTAGAAGAACGAGGTCGCGGCGCTGTCTTGCCGCGCGGCGTAACGGGTCAAAAGCGCGTAGAGCGCAAAGAGCAGGCTGCTGAGCAACGGGATCGCGGCATAGATCGAAAAGACCCCGCCGCCCGGTTGCAGCAGGATCACGATGCCCACGAAGCCGATGCCGATGGCCACCCAGCGGTAAGGCCCGACCCGTTCGCCCAGCACCGGCCCCGACAGCGCCGCCACAAGCAGGGGGTAGCCCGCAAAGATCGCCAAAGCCTCGGACAAGGGTAGGACCGTGAAGGCCCCCACCATCACGCAGATTTCGACCACGAGCAGGACGCCGCGAAAGACCTGAAGCCGGGGTTGGCGCGTGGCCGCGACAGCGCGCAGGCCTCCGCGTTCGCGCGACGCGATGGCGATCACGAAGGCCGCAAAGAACCAGTAGCGGAGCATCACGACCATCAGCACGTTGTATTCCCGCGCCAGATGCAGGCTGATCCCGTCCTGCAGCGCGAAGACAAAGGTCGTCGTCGCCATCAAAAGGATGCCCAAACGGTTATTGGTCATGCCTTGCGGCCCACGGTCATATGACGCTTGCGGCCAAAGCCCGGGACCCGGTGCACGTCGAACCCGGCCTCGGTCAGCGCGCGCCGCACGTGGCCCGCGGCGGTATAGGTCGCGACGGTGCCGCCCGGTGCGGTCGCGCGCCCGATCTGCTGCATGAGGGCCGCGTCCCAGAGCTCGGGGTTCTTGGCGGGCGAAAACCCGTCGAGGAACCATGCGTCGGCGCGGCCTTGCCACGCGGGCAGCGTCTCGCGCGCGTCGCCAAGGATGACCTCGACCTGCAACCAGCCTAGGTCAAGACGCCTCTCACTCGCCCAAAGCGGCGCGAGGTGAGGGGCGAGCGCCTCGGTTTCCGGGAACTGCGATTGGGCGCGGGCGGCATCGGCAGCCGTCACGGGGAAGGCCTCGAACGTGGTGAAGCGCAGCGTGCCGGCCACGCCTGCCGCCTGCCACGCCAACCCTGCCGCCAGCAGGTTGAGCCCCGTGCCAAATCCCAGCTCTGCAATGTGGAAGCCATCCACGAAGCGCGCAGGCAGGTCGTTGCCGTCCAGAAACACATGCCGCGTTTCCGCCAACCCGTTGTCGAGCGAATAGTAAGGGTCATCGAACCGGGTCGAGACCGGGATATCGCCATTGCGCCAGTCAAGGGCGGCGTCGGTATCGTGGGGTGGGGGGGACGCCGTCATGGTGTTTGCAGCAACCGCGCTATATCTGAACGAGGCGAGACAACAGCAAGGTGCACACATTGGCAACCGTTGACGTCACCATCCGGGGGGCAGGTGTGTTCGGGCTGTGTATCGCATGGGCCTGCCTGCAGCGGGGCGCGCGGGTGCGCGTGATCGATCCGGCGGGACCCGGCGCCGGTGCCTCGGGCGGGGTTGTAGGCGCGCTTGCCCCGCATGTGCCCGAAAACTGGAACCCCAAGAAGGCCTTTCAATTCGACAGCCTTATCATGGCACGTAGGCTGTGGCCCGAGATCGAGGAGATGTCGGGGCTGCCCACCGGCTACGCCCGCACGGGCCGCCTGCAGCCCATCGCGGATGAAGCGGCACTGGCCCTTGCCCAAGACCGCAAGGCGGGGGCGCGCACCCATTGGGGGGACGCGGCGCAGTGGGATGTGACCCGGGCCGCCGACCACGCGCCGTGGCGGCCCCACAGCGCGACGGGCCAGTATATCTTTGACACGTTGAGCGCACATCTGTCGCCGCGCCACGCGGTCGAGGCGCTCGCCAAGGCGATCACGCGGTTGGGTGGCACCA
This sequence comes from Pseudomonadota bacterium, assembly GCA_038527375.1. Taxonomy (GTDB): domain Bacteria; phylum Pseudomonadota; class Alphaproteobacteria; order Rhodobacterales; family Rhodobacteraceae; genus Shimia_B. The sequence continues at coordinate 65,283 of JBCBFU010000006.1, forward strand.
TTTGTGACGCGCATGCCGATGAAGGCGCCGTGGTTATGGCCACAGGTGCTACCGGCCTCGCGGAAGTGACAAATCGCAACGGCACCCCCCTGGGCGCGCCGATCAAGGGGCAGGCGGCGCTTTTGGCGTTTGACGCGGGCGAAGCCGCGCCACAGCTGTTCGCTGATCAGTTGCACATCATCCCCCATTTCGACGGGACCGTCGCCATCGGGTCCACCACCGAGCGGGTGTTCGACGATGCGCAGGAGACGGATGAGCAGTTGGATGCGCTGCTGATGCGGGTGCGCCGCGCGATCCCGGCCTTGGCCGAGGCGCGCGTCATCCGGCGCTGGGCGGGCTTGCGCCCGCGCGCGCGCAGCCGTGCACCCATCTTGGGCGCGCTCCCCGATCAACCGGGGCGTTTCATAGCCAATGGCGGCTTCAAGATCGGCTTTGGGATGGCGCCCAAAGTGGGTGAGGTCATGGCCCATCTGGTGCTGGAAGGTGTGGATGTGATCCCCGAAGGCTTCCGCGTCGAAGACAACTGAACCGCGCTCAGGCTGCGGGGGTTGCAGTCGCTGTCATGCACTGCCGCCCGTCTGGCCCGGCGACCCAGAAGCTGCCGCTCCCGTCCGTCACAAGATCCGCGGTTTCGCCCGCGATCAGCGGGGCGGTCGCCCGAAACTCGAACGCCTCGAGCGGCCCCAACGCGGATTGGGCGGCGAGGATCAGATGCTGCGCCAGAAGCGGGCCGTGCACCACCAGCCCACGATAGCCTTCGACATCGCGCGCATAGTCGACATCGTAGTGGATACGATGGCCGTTGAAGGTCAGCGCGGAATATCGAAAGAGCGTCGTCTGATCGAAGCCGAGACGGGCAATCACGTCGCCCTCGGGTGCCTTGGGAGGGCTCGGTTGCCCCGCATCGGGGTCGCGGTCCGGCAGGTAAACAAGGTCCTGTTCCTCGCTCACGCAGAGCTGCCCGTCTTGTTCGATCTGATGTTCCAGCGTCACCAGACCCAAGGGCCCCGCTCGTCCCACCTTTTGCGCGGCCTGCGTGCACCGGGTTGCCTTTTGCGCCGCATGGCCCAGCGTGACCGGGGCATGGAACGTCAGCCGCCCCCCGGCCCACATGCGGCGCGGAAAGCCCATGTCAGGGATCACCCCACCCACTTTGGGATGGCCGTCCCGACCCAGTGCGGGGGCGGGCTGCACATCCCAAAAATAGATGTGGTGAAAGAAGGGCGGCAGGTGGGGCGAGATGGCGTCAGGCTGCCCAAGCACGGTCCATAGCGCCTGTGCGCGTGCCGGATCGAGCTTGTCGGTCGCCTGTGTCACCGGATTTCCGTGCGCAGGTTGTCCATCAGCTTACCCAGGAAGTCCGCGCTCCCGGCGTCCTTGAGCGTGCCGTCTTCCGCAAAGGCTGAACCGGATGCCGCCAGCATAAACTCGGGCCCCGCGATCACGCGCGGCTGAAAGGGGTTGAGCGCAAGGCGCAGCGTCCATTGGCCCCGCTCTCCGCCCGCGCGACCTGCCGCAGCGGACATGACCGCGACAGGTTTGTCCGCCCACGGCTTGATCTTGGAACGGCTCACCCAATCCAGCGCGTTCTTGAGCGCGCCGGACAGAAGCTTGTTGTATTCGGGCGTAGAGATCACGACCGCGTCGGCCCACGCGATATCCTCGGCCAAGGTATCAACTGCTGCGGGCAGGCCCGATGCCTCTTCGACGTCCCCGCTGTAAAGCGGCATGTCGATTGACCCCATGCGGAATTCGGCGGGGTCAAAGATGGCTGCCGCGGCCTTGACCAGTTTGGTGTTTGTCGATCCCGCGCGCAGCGATCCCGATATCCCGAGGAGTTTGTGTTGGCCCATCTGGCGTTCCTTCAAAGTCAGCTTTGAGGAGGGAGATAGGCCTCGACCGCCGCGGTGGCGACAATAATCCCCTGCGCAGAGGCCGGTGTATCCACGCACAATCCGCCTTTGACCGCTTTCACGGTGGCTTGGCCGCGGGGGAGCTTTTCGGCCAATGCCGCGCAATCGACAGCGTCTGGGTCCGGCACCGCGACGGTGACGTCGACGCGCATGAGGTCGTGGGAGAGGCCCATGACTTCAAACATTGGGATGGAGGAATGGCGAATGGCGTCTTCGATGGCTCGGGCGGCAGCTTTGGTCATGTCGCCGCCATACATGTCGTTTCCCATGCCCATTTCGATGATGAAACGCTGATCGTTCATGCCACACCCTCCAAGCCTACTTTCAGCGCCACATTGGCGATGACGGTGACGCCTTTGCCATCCGCACGCGGGATGTCAGCCCCACCATGGGTAACGTTGAAGGAGAGCTGTCCGTAGGGGAAGATCGTTGCCAAGGCTTCGGTATCAATCTTATCAGGCTGCTGCACACCCACCTGCACCTCGATCTGCATTTGGGTCTTATCTTTGCCAAAAAGCTCCGCGAGGTTGATCGAGTTGTGCCAGAGCGCATCGCGGATCGCGCGGTCTGCGGCCTGGGTGTAATCTTGGCGGCGGAGCGATGTGCCCATGCCAAATTCGATGAGAAGGGGTTTGGACATGGGTCCTCCGGTGACTGCTTGGCGGATTTGTCTCGCACTTTTGCGGGTGCTGCAATTGGTGTTGCTGATGGCTCTGCCAGTGGCCGCATCCGCGCAGAGCTGTGCGCCGGTGGGGCAGGAGCGCAAACTGTTGGGCACGTATGAGCATCTGCACAAGGCGTACCAACGCGTTAGCCATCTGGGATTTAGAATGGCGGTTGCGCCATCGAAAGACGGCGGCTTGGTCTGGTGCCACTTTAAGGGGTCCCCAGGAGCTATCGACTCTCTCTCCAACGTCTACGAGACCGATGCCGATGGTGTGCAGACCCGCTACCGAAACCCGCCAACATGGTTGAGCGATGATCGACTGCTCAGAGGTCGCGCAGATGACGACTCTCAGCGAGCCTGCGGGCGCGGGTTGGGTCCATGTTATCTGCGTGAGGACGGCTTCCGCGAGATTCCCGGGAGGGGTATCCCGTCGGTATGGAATTTCTACATCTTCGATCGCCAGTGCGAGGCACGCGGCGACGGGGATTGGTATGTGCACCGCCAAATCGCGCAATCGACACAGTTGAAGAAACCACGGGATGGCGAAAATCCTATAGTCGCAAGTTACCCATTCGAGCGGCGATTCGAGTACCGCTATGATGAGATGGGCCGCATCCTGGAGGCCTTCACATACAGTTGGGGGACGCGGGAGCCCGACGCGGAGCGACCAGACGCTTTGCCGATGGAGATGCACCACCAGATGATCAGCACCGGCGTTTTCGATGAGACGATCTGCACGGGCGAGCCCGGCGGATGTGATCGATTAATGGCTGAAGCCACGGGGCCGAACTCCACCGAAGCGGGACGCGGATGGGCGTTTTGTCAGGCCTATGCCGCAGCATTTGGCGAGGAATGAAGCGCGAGCCAAGTCGTTCTTCGAGGTCTCGAACCGCAGATAGGGCAGCGCGCGAGGGCTTTAGAACTCCACCCCGATCTGCGCCTTGATCCCTGACCGGAAGGGGTGTTTCACCAGCTCCATTTCTGTGACGAGGTCGGCGATCTCGATCAGCTCGTCCTTGGCGTTGCGGCCCGTCAGGACAACGTGGGTCATGTGCGGCTTCTCTTCCGTCAGGAAACTCACCACGTCATTTATATCGAGGTAGTCGTAGCGCAGGGCGATGTTGATCTCATCCAGAAGGACCATGTGGTTGGTCTCATCCCGGATCAGCTCCTTGGCTTTCTCCCACGCGGCTTGGGCCATCTCGGTGTCGCGGGTCTTGTCCTGTGTTTCCCAGGTGAAGCCTTCGCCCATGGTGTGAAAGGCACAGAGGTCCGAGAAACGGTCGAGGATGAGGTCACGTTCGCCGGTGCTCATCCCGCCCTTGATGAACTGGACCACGGCGCATTTGCGCCCGTGCGCGATGTGGCGGAAGATCATGCCAAACGCGGCGGAGCTTTTGCCTTTACCCTTGCCGGTGTGGACGATGACGAGGCCCTTTTCATCTGTCTTGGTCGCCATGATCTTGTCGCGGGCGGCCTTCTTCTTGGCCATCTTCATCGCGTGGCGGTCGGCATCCTCGGTCATCTCAAATCCTCTTTGGCGACGGGTCAGCGTCGGGTAGGTTTGGGCCATAAAGACATTTTTCGAAAGCTATTGCGATGCCATTTTACAATGACCTGCGTCCTGCGAAGGACTTTGAAGAACGCGATTTCGAGCGAGTGCGCCCGGACATGACGCAGAAGGAAAAGCTGCGCACAATCGAAGGTTTAGGGCGGTTGAAAGACCAGCTGGCGGGCTTGCCCAAGCGGCGCACGGAACAGAACCTGATCGTGGCGAGCTGGAACATCGTGGCGTTGGGCGCAGGCACATACCGAACGGGTGAGTCGCTCTACTACCTTGCCGAGATCATGTCCTGTTTCGATCTGATCGCCGTGCAGGAACAACGATCCAGCCTGACCGACCTCGATAAAATCCTGCGCATCATGGGGCCAAACTGGAAATACATGGTGACGGACCCCATGGGCGGCACCAAAGGGAACGAAGAACGGTCCGCCTATGTGTTCAACACCGACCGGGTGCAGCTGTCAGGCGTGTCGGGAGAGCTTTCTGTCTGGAAAGAGCTACTGGAGGAAGGGTCGGATGTCTTGCTCTACTTCGACCGGCCGCCGAACATCACAGGGTTTCGTGCCGGGTGGAAGGAATTTGCGATGATCAACGTGCATCTGCATCCCGGCAACAAAAGCGCCAAGCCCGATGCGGACCCGCCGCGCATCGCGGATGCCGAAAAGCGGCGCAAGGAAATCGCGTCCATCTTGGGCATTCTGGACGACCGCAAGGCAAAGCTGTGGACCGAAAACCTGGTCCTCGTTGGGGATATGAATTTCTACAAGGACGACGACGCCGACACGATCAAAACGATCACCGATCTGGGATATGTGGAGTGCGATGGGCTGGAAGGGAAGACGACCAATATTGTCGTCCGGGATTCGGATGCCGAGGCCTACGACCGGATGTTTTTCTCCAGCGACGACTATTTCAGGATGGCCGTTGGCGAAGATGGCAAACAGGTGGGCGGCGTGCTGAACCCGTTTAAGAGCGTTTATCGCGACGAGGACCTCGATACCTATCGCCCGGTCATGGCGGGCAAGCGTGATAAGCAGGCTGACAAGGACGCGATGGAAAACGACGACGCGAAGGCATGGCGGTACTATCGCGACACGTTCCGCAAGCGGCAGCTGTCGGACCATTTCCCGATCTACGTCGAGTTGGAGATCGACGACTCCGCGACATTTCTCGAGCGTAGCGCCAAGGGGCTGATGTCCGAAGACTAAGACTGGGCTCGGGTGAGCGCCGCGATCCTTGCGCGGGCAGAGTTTGAGCGTGGGGTCCACAGGCCGCGATCTATGGCCTCTTGCAGGCGGTCGGCGATGTCGGCGAGCGCGGGTGCGTTGACCTCTGCGATCCAATCCTGGGTGTCTTGGTCTTCGAGGAAGGCCGCCTCGACAGCGTCAAAATGGTGGCCTTTGACGGTGCCGGTCGTGGCGGAGAAGGCGAAGAGGTAATCGACGGTCGCCGCAATCTCGAACGCGCCTTTGTAGCCGTGGCGTTTGACGCCATCGATCCATTTCGGGTTCACGACGCGGGACCGGACGACGCGGGCGATCTCATCATCCAGCGTGCGGATCAGCGGGCGTTCGGGGCGCGAGTGATCGTTGTGGTAGATCGGGACGTCGGTCCCGCCGACGGCGGCGATGGCGGCAGAGGCCCCGCCTTCGAATTGGTAGTAGTCGTCGCTGTCGAGGATGTCGTGTTCGCGGTTGTCCTGGTTCTGGACGATGCCTTGGGCCGCCGACAGGCGCGCGGTGAAGCCGTCGCGGTCACGGGTGCCCTCGTGACCCTTGCCGTAGGCGTAGGAGGACCATTCGATATAGGCCTGCCCAAGGTCTTCGCGATCCGCCCAGAGGCGTTCGTCGATCATGGCCTGTAGGCCCGCACCATAAGCGCCGGGTTTGGAGCCCCAGACGCGGGGGCCTGCCTGCGCCTTGGCTGGGTTCTGCGCCTCGGGTTCGTCGAGGGCTTGGACGGCGCGCGCGGCGGAATCGACGAGGTCAATGAGACCGGGGAAGGCGTCGCGGAAGAAGCCGGACACGCGCAGGGTAACGTCCACCCGGGGGCGACCGAGGGTTGAGGCCGGCAGGATTTCGAACCCGGTGACGCGGCGGTTGGCGGCGTCCCATGTGGGTTTGACGCCCATAAGCGCAAGCGCCTGCGCGATGTCGTCGCCACCGGTGCGCATGTTGGCGGTCCCCCATGCTGTGAGGAGGAGCGAGCGCGGCCAGTCGCCGTGGTCCTGCAGGTGCCGTTCAATCAGGAGGTTTGCCGATTTCCATCCCAACGCCCAGGCGGTGGGCGTGGGCACGGCCCGCGTATCGACGGAGAAGAAGTTGCGACCCGTGGGCAGCGTGTCGAGGCGGCCCCGGGTCGGCGCGCCGGACGGGCCGGGCGGCAGGGCGCAGCCGCCCAGAACGGTAAGCAGGCCCTGCATCTCAGCCGGGCCGCAGGCGCGAACCATCGGGATTACGCGGGCGTGGATGTCTTCGACGACCGGGGCGGTTGCTTGGAAACCTGCCGGCGGCGTGGTCCAGGTAAGTGCCTGTTGCGCGAGCAGTTCGAGGCGTTCCACGGTGTCGCCATTACTGCGCCAGGTGTCCTTGCCGACGGCCTCTAGTTCTGCATGCCGGGGGCCGGTGTAGGGGGCAGCCATCTCGCAATCCAGCGGGTCGATATCGACCTCGCAATCCTCGGCCAGGGCGCGGATCAGGGACCGGTCTCCAGGCGCGTTGCCGCGGTCCAGGCGCGTGAGGGCGATGGTCAGGTCGCGTTCGAGGGTACCTTCTGGGGAGGTGCCAAAGATGTGGAGGCCGTCACGGATCTGCGCCTCTTTCAGGTCACAGAGGTACGCGTCGAGCTTGGCGAGGTCGGTCTCCTCGTCCTCGCCTTTCATGCCGACGTCTTGGTCGATGCCGGTGGTGGAGGTCAGCGACAGGATCTCGCGGCGCAGGTGGTCGATACGGCGGGCGTCGACGCCCGCGGCCTCGTAATATTCGTCGACCAGCGCCTCGAGGTCGCGCAACGGCCCATAGGTTTCGGCCCGGGTGAGCGGCGGTGTGAGGTGGTCGACGATGACCGCCTGCGTGCGCCGCTTGGCCTGCGTCCCTTCGCCCGGGTCGTTGACTATGAAGGGATAGGCGTGGGGCAGGGGGCCGAGGATGGCCTCGGGCCAGCAGTCCTGACTGAGCGCGAGCGCCTTGCCCGGCAGCCATTCGAGATTGCCGTGTTTGCCCATGTGGACGACGGCGTGCAGCCCTTGGACGTGGCGGAGCCAGAAGTAAAAGGCCAGATAGTTGTGCGGCGGGACGAGGTCGGGGCTGTGATAGGTGTCGGTCGGGTCGATGTTGTAGCCGCGCGCGGGTTGCACGCCCACGGTGACGTTGCCCATGCGGAAGAGCGAGAGCTTGAAGCCGCCTTCGGCGTCTGCCTGCGGCGCGAGTATTTTTGGACCCTCGAAGAACGGATCGTCTTCGGGCGCGCCCCAGCGGTCTTCGATGGCTTGGCGCAGGTTATACGGCAGGTTGGCATAGTGCGCGCGGTAGGTTGCGAGGGGGAGCGTTTCGCCGCCTTGGGTCTCGCGCCGATCGGTAAGCCAGTTGGTGGGGCCGGCGAGGATACGCTCCATCAAGGCGGCCCCGTCAGCGGGGGCGCCTGCGACATGGTAGCCTTCGGCGGCGAGGGCTTGCAGCGTGTTCGCCGTGGCCGCAGGCGTGTCGAGGCCCACGCCATTTGCAAGGCGGCCATCGCGGTTTGGGTAGTTGGCGAGGATCAGTGCGACCTGGCGGTCAGCGGCGGGCGTGGTGCGGAGGCGGGCCCAGTTGGCGGCGAGATCGGCCACGAATTCCACCCGCGTGCCTTCGGCGCGGTAGGTCGCGATGGCGCATTCGGTGGCCGCGTCAAAATAGGCCTCGTCCTTGAAGGAGATGGCGCGGGACAGGATGCGGCCATCGACCTCGGGCAGGGCCACGTTCATGGCGATGTCACGGGGGGACAGACCGGAGAGGCCCTCGGCCCAGCTTTGCTCCGAACTTGACGACAGGACGACCTGGAAGACCGGAGCGTCATTGGCGCCCGGCGCGGTGAGAGGGTTGTCGGGGCCCCTGTCGTCCGCGTGGGGGGAGCCCACGGCGAAGGACGTGCAGTTGAGGATGACGGCAGGCGGGGCCGCGGAAAAGAGGCTCTCGAGCGTGGCTGCCGAGACCGGGTCCTTGAGCGAGGCCACGAAGATCGGCATGGGGTTAAGGCCCCGGCGCGAGAGCCCCCGGATCAGACGGTTGATCGGATTGAGGCCCGCGCCTTGGACAAGAGCACGGTAGAAGAGGATGGGCACGACCGGCGCGCCATCGGTCCAGTTGGGGCTGAGCGTGGCGAGGTCGGCCTGCGCCTCCCCCGGCCAATAAAGACCCGCCTTGAGGAGCGGTTGCGCAGGTGGTGGGCGGGGTGTGTCGTCCAGCATCGACTTGGCGCAGTCGAGAAAGGCCGCGGCATTCGCCGGGCCGCCTTCCACGAGATAGGACCAGAGCGCGTCATAATCGGCGTCCGTCACGGTCGAAAAGGTGCGCAAGTCGTCGTCGGGTTTGTCATCGCCGGGCAGGAAGGCCACGGGAATGCCTGCCTCGCGCAGGCGGGCCGCGTATTGTTCAAACCCGTAACGCCAGTAGCCCACGCCGCCGAGCATGCGCACGATCACGAGGCGTGATTTGGTCGCGCACGTGTCGAGGTGCATGTCGACCGACAGTGGGTGGGTCAGGTGCGTCAGGTTGGCCAGCCGCAAGGTAGGCGGTGCCTGCATTTCCTGCCGGGCAATGGACAGGGCCGCGAGTTCCGTGTCCGCAGCAGAGATCACCACGACATCAGCGGGGGTCTGTGCCAGATCGACGGGTTCATTCCCCTCGCTGGTTTGACCGGGTGTTGCGGCAAGAAGATGCATGGGCGGAACCTTGGGTGCGGGCGTGGCGTAGGTCAGGCAAAGGAGGCCCGAATGTCAAACCAATCGCCACATATTCAAGACGAACCTGCAAAGCCTGCGGATCAATTCGCCGATGACGCTATGAACGGCAAGGCCATGCGAGGCCACCCCGAGGGGCGCGCGGTACCGGAAAATGGCCTACACAGGGGCTGGCTCCAGCGTGTCGGGCGGCGGGTGGCGCGGGCCATCGGCATCGGGACGACCTAGGTCAGGTCTTTGGTCATGAAGACCGAGGTGCCGTTCTCGACGTAGTCTCCAAAGGCCCCGCATCGGGTGAAGCCATCCCGTTCATAAAGGCGCACGGCAGCGACCAGCGCATCGCCAGTCTCGAGCTTGAGCACTGCGAGCCCTTCGGCGCGGGCCTGATCTTCGATCTGGCGGAGCAAGGCAGCGCCAACGCCTTTTCCACGGGCATTCTCGTCGACGTAGAAGCTTTTGACCTCGCCGTAGTCAGGTTTCACCTGCAATGCGCCGCAGCCCAAGGTCGTCGCGCCCTCGCGTGCTGTGAAAAACCGTATGTCGTCCCGCGCCAATTCGGAATGGTCGAGGAAGTTGTTTTCCTCTGGCGTGAACAGCGCCCGCATGAGCGCATGCGACGCGTCCAGCAAGCGCACTGCATCCGGGTGGGTAGGTGCTGTGGGTTCGATGATAAGCATCAGGCGGGGACTGGGGCCGCGGACAAGGCTTCGGTGATCGCGGCCTGATCGAGGCCCGCCTGCCCGATGACCACCAGACGCGAAGACCGGTCGCGGGCTATTTCGTCGTAATACGTCTCAATCCGCGGGCCGACGGCCTGGAGCGTCATGCGCATCGGTTTGCCGGTCACGGCGAGGAAGCCCTTGAGGCGCAGGATGTCGTGGTCGCGGATGATGCGTTCGACATGGGCGGTAAAGGACGCGGGATCGTCCACTTCGCCCAAGGTCACGACAAAGCTC
>JBCBFU010000006.1:75417-84975 GCA_038527375.1 Pseudomonadota bacterium
CCGTGATGATCGTGGTCGTCATGGTGATGATCATCGTCGTGATGGTGGTGATGATGCACCTCGTGGCGGGCGTCCATATCGGCCTCGGCTCCGATGCCTTGACCCAACAGGACCGACACGGGTAGCGCGCCTTTGGTGGCCGTCACCACCTGCACCCCATCGCGGCTGTCAGATTTCAGTTTGGCGGCCAGCGTGTCGAGTTCCGCCGCGCTCAACAAATCGGCCTTGTTGACAACCAGCATGTCTGCGCAGGCAACCTGATCTTCAAACAGCTCTGACAGCGGCGTGTCGTGGTCCAGCTCCGCGTCGGCCTTTCGCTGTGCCTCGATCGCGTCGAGGTTGTGGGCAAAGCGGCCTTCGGTGACGGCCTTGCCGTCGACCACGGTGACCACGCCGTCGACCGTGACCTTGGTGGAGATACCCGGCCAGTTGAACGCGCGCACCAAGGGTTGGGGCAGGGCAAGGCCCGAGGTTTCGATGACAATGTGGTCGGGGGCCTCGTCGCGGGCCAACAAGGCCTCCATCGTCGGGATGAAGTCGTCGGCCACGGTGCAGCAGATGCAGCCATTCGACAGCTCGACCACGTCGTCCTCGCGGCAGGTTTCGTCGCCGCAGCCCTTGAGGATATCGCCGTCCACGCCCAGATCTCCAAATTCATTGATGATCAACGCGATGCGGCGGCCTTCGGCGTTCTGCAGCATGTGACGGATCAGGGTGGTTTTGCCTGCGCCAAGGAAACCGGTGACGACGGTGGCTGGGATTTTGGCGGCCATGCGCAGATTCCTTCCAGGTGGCAAAGATGGGCGACCAGATGGGTGTGCTTGGAAGGGTGCACAGGGTCAAGAGGCGCAAGCGACATCGGGGCCTTATGCGACGACATGGCGGTCAGGCGCCCCTATATGTTGTGGATAAGCGTCCTATGCGGGGCACATGCTGTTGACTTGAAGGTGCTCCGCCGCACAGCATGGGGACGTTATTGGAATCGGGACCCTGCCGCGTGCGTTTCTCAAAACTCAGATTGAACGGCTTCAAGAGCTTTGTGGATCCCACCGATCTGATCATCGCGGATGGTCTGACCGGTGTTGTGGGGCCCAACGGCTGCGGCAAGTCCAACCTGCTTGAGGCGCTGCGCTGGGTCATGGGGGAAAACCGGCCCACCGCGATGCGCGGCGGGGGCATGGAGGACGTCATCTTTGCCGGAGCCGCCACGCGGCCTGCCCGCAACTTTGCCGAGGTGTCGCTGACCATCGACAATGGCGAACGGCTGGCCCCCTCGGGCTTCAATGATGAAGACCAGCTGGAGGTTATCCGCCGGATCACGCGCGATATCGGGTCGGCCTACAAGGCCAACGCCAAGGATGTCCGGGCGCGCGACGTGCAGATGCTCTTTGCCGATGCCTCCACCGGGTCGCATTCCCCCGCGCTGGTGCGGCAGGGTCAGATCAGCGAGTTGATCAACTCCAAACCCAAGGCGCGCCGCCGCGTGCTGGAGGAGGCTGCCGGGATCAGCGGCCTGTATCAACGCCGCCATGAGGCGGAGTTGAAGCTCAAGGGCGCGGAACAGAACCTCGCCCGGGTGGATGATGTCCTCGAACAATTGACCGCACAGCTTGCCTCGCTCGCACGCCAGGCCCGTCAGGCGGCACGCTACCGCGAGATCGGGTCGGAATTGCGCATTGCCGAGGGGCTGTTGCTCTACCGTCGCTGGAAAGAGGCTGACGATGCCCGGGCCGAGGCCGAGGCTGCCTTGCGCGCGCAGGTGACCGCCGCGGCCCAGGGCGAAACCGCAGCGCGGCAGGCCGCCAAGCTGCGCGAGGCCGCCGAGGACGCCCTGCCGCCCAAGCGCGAGGAGGAGGCGATTGCGGCCGCCGTCCTACAACGGCTTCAGGTGCAGCGCGACACGCTGGACGATCAGGAGAAAGCGGCGCGCGACATGATCGACCGGTTGCAGAACCGGATCGCCCAGCTTGCCCATGATATCGAGCGTGAGACCGGCCTGAACCGCGACGCGGGTGAAACGATCGAGCGTCTGGAGTGGGAGGCCAAGGAGTTGGCCAAGGCCTCGGACGGGCATGCCGAAGCGTTGGAGGCGGCGAGCGAAACGGCGCGGGCATCGGCCACGGTCCTGCAGGATCGCGAGACCGAGTTGTCGGAAAAGACCGAAGACACCGCGCGTCTGGCCGCACGCCACCAGTCTGCGGCGCGATATGTGTCTGACTGCGTGCGCGCGGTCGAACAGTCGGCCCGGCAGGCCGAAACCGCCCGCGCCGCCATGGCGCAGGCCGAAGAGGCCGTCGCGCAGGCCAGCACCGCATTTGATGCAGCAGGCACAGCCGAAGTGGCCGCCAAGGAGCTTGTGACCCGGGCCGAGCAAACCTTGGCCGAGGCCGAAGCCGCCCGCGCCCGCACCCAAGGGGAAGAGGCGGACGCACGGGCCGTGCGGTCCGAGGCCAATGGCGAGGCATCGGCCCTGCGCGCGGAGGTTCAGGCGCTGGGCCGTCTGGTGGATCGCGACACAGGGACGGGCGATCAACTGATCGACCGCGTGGGTGTGGCGCCGGGCTATGAAAAGGCGCTGGGTGCCGCACTTGCTGACGACCTGAAGGCGCCTGTCTTGGCGGGGCGCGATGGGTCAGGCTGGATCGCACTGCCGGATTATCCCACGCCGCAGGCGTTGCCCGCCGGGGTGACGCCCTTGGCCCAACACGTCACGTTGCCCGATGTGCTGCAACGCCGGATGAGCCAGGTCGGTCTGGTGGACGCTGCTGATGGCCCACGTCTGCAGGCAGCACTTTTGCCCGGACAACGCTTGGTATCGCCGGACGGGGATGTGTGGCGCTGGGACGGCTTCGCCGCTACCGCCGAGGACGCCCCGTCGGCCGCGGCGCTCCGGCTGGAGCAAAAGAACCGGCTGGCGGCCCTGCGCGCGGATCTGGAGACGGCTGAGGCCAAGGCGTCCGAGGCCGAAGCCGCCCATGCCACCCTCGCAGCCCGGCTCAAGGACCTGACCGCCGCCGATCAGGCCGCCCGTCAGGCGCGCCGCGCCGCCGATCAGCAAATGGCCGACGCCGCACGCGCCCTGTCCAAGGCCGAAGCCGACCGCACCCTTGCGGCGGGCAAGGTGGAAACCCTGTCTCTGGCCGCCACGCGTCATGACGAAGAACACCAAGCCGCGCTGGCCCAACAGGCGGAGGCCGAGAAACAGCAGGCGGCCCTGCCCGATCTGGCCGCGTTCCGCGCGCAGTTGGAAGACGTGAAGCTGACCGTCGAGGCCGCGCGCGTCACCATGTTGGCCCACCGCACGGCCCATGACGAATTGCGCCGCGCGGGCGAAGCGCGGGTCAAGCGTGGGCAGGAGATCACCAAGGAACTCAGCGGGTGGAAACACCGGCTGGAGACAGCGACGACCCGCACCGCCGAATTGCAGGACCGCAAGGTCAAAAGCGAGGCCGAGCTGGCGGACGCAACCGCCGCGCCGGAGGAGTTGTCCGCCAAACGTGCCGAGTTGTCGGAGGCCATCACCGCCGCCGAGGCGCGCAAGGCCCAAGCCTCCGACGTGCTCAGCCAAGCCGAAGGCGCCCTGCGCGCCGCGGTCGATGCCGAACGCGAGGCAGAACGCGGCGCCGGTTCCGCCCGCGAAGCCCGCGCCCGGGCAGAGGCACGCTTTGATGCGGCCAAGGAAACCTTGGCGCTCGCCGTTGAACGGATCGCCGAGGCGCAGGACACCACGCCGGAGAAACTGCTCGAAACCCTCGACCGCGACCCCGAACAGATGCCACCGTCGGACCGGATCGAGGCCGATGTCGCCCGCCTGCGCCGCCAGCGCGATGCGCTGGGTGCCGTGAACCTGCGCGCCGAAGAAGACGCCCGCGAGGTTCAGGAGGAACGCGACCAACTGGCGGCCGAGAAAGAGGACCTGGAGGCTGCCATCGGCACCTTGCGGTCGGGCATTGCAAGTCTGAACAAGGAAGGCCGCGAGCGGTTGCTGGCGGCGTTTGATGAGGTGAACAAAAGCTTCTCCCTGCTGTTCACCCATCTCTTTGGCGGGGGCGAGGCCAAGCTGGTGCTGGTCGAATCCGATGACCCGCTGGAAGCTGGGTTGGAGATCATGTGCCAACCGCCCGGCAAAAAGCTGTCGACCCTGAGCCTGTTGTCCGGTGGCGAACAGACGCTGACGGCGCTGGCGCTGATCTTTGCGGTCTTCCTTGCCAATCCCGCGCCGATTTGTGTGCTGGACGAGGTCGACGCGCCGCTGGACGATGCCAACGTGACCCGGTTCTGCGATCTGCTTGACGAGATGACGCGCCGGACCAACACGCGGTTCCTGATCATCACGCACCACGCCGTCACCATGAGCCGGATGGACCGCCTGTTCGGGGTGACGATGCAGGAGCAGGGCGTGAGCCAATTGGTCAGCGTCGACCTGCAGGACGCCGAGCGTCTGGTCGCCTGACGTTCACGGCATTGGGATGCGGGCGTGTGCGCCCGGCGTGCTACAGCCATGGCATGCGACACACTCTCACCCTCTGTCTTTGGCTGCTTGCACCTGCCGCCTTGGCGCAATCCGCTGGCGCAGACCTGCGGCCCGGGGAAACGGCCCTGTCGGATGCCGCCATGGCGACCGAGGTGCGCGGGGCCACGCACGAGTTCTTTGACGGCGGCAAAAGCTTCTTTTCGCTGACCGACGCGTATTCCTACACCTACCCCGATGGCGGGATTGCCTATGGGCGTTACGAGATCCTCGAGGACGGGTTGGTCTGCACCTATTTCAACCACGGGTTCGACCGCTGCGACACCTACGTGATGTCGAACGGGCGGCTCGTGCTTATCACGGAAACCGGGCTGCGCTTTCCGGTGCGGACCGCGACGCGGGGCGGGGTCTAGGCGCGCTCTAGAGCGCGTTCAGCAGGTCCACCGTTGGCCACGCGTCAGCCGGCAACCCCAGCCGCGCCTGTTCGGCCTGCACCGCGCCGCGTGTCAGACGACCCAGGATGCCGTCGATGGCGCCCACATCATATCCGCGCGCAACCAGCTTTTGCTGGAGCGCTTTCATCTGATCCCCAGAAAGCCCCGGATCGGGATTACCGGCATTGTATCGCGGGGCACCTTCCAACCGCGTCGCGAAATAGGCCGCCGTCGTCACGTAGACAAAGCTCTGGTTCCATTCGAAGAGCGTGGAAAAGTTCGGATAGGCGAGGAACGCGGGACCCTTGCGGCCTTGGGGCAGGATCAGGGATGCGGGTAGGTCGGCCAGCGCGCCAGACCCGCGCGCGGCCACCCCCATAGCGGCCCAATCGGTGGCGGGCATCACGGTATTAAGCCCGGTCTTGGACCAGTCCATCGTTGCCGGAACCGTGACCTCCTGCAGCCACGGTTCATTCGCGCGCCAGCCCAATTGCCGCAGCACATTGGCCCCGGAGAGCAGCGCGTCAGCCGGGCTGATCTTGAGGCTGACGCGGCCATCGCCGTCGCCGTCCACGCCCGCTTCGATGATGTCACCGGGCAGCATCTGGACCATCCCGATCTCGCCCGCCCAGGCACCTGTGGTTGTGGCTGGGTCGATGCCGCCTTGTTCGAACAGTTCCACAGCTGCAAGCACTTGCGGGCGGAACAGCTCAGGCCGGCGGCAATCATGGGCCAGCGTTACCAGTGCGTTGCGGGTGTTAAAGCTGCCTTGGACCGCGCCGAAATCCGTCTCGAACGCCCAGAAGGCCGCGATCACCCCGCGCGAGACGCCGAATTCGCCCTCGGCCCTGTCAAAGATCGCGCTGTAGCGGGCCAGGTTCGCGGCCCCGTTGTCGAGCCTGTTCTGGCTGATGAGCGCGCGCGAGAAATCGAGGAACGGTTTTTGGAACACCCCTTGGGAGCGGTCGGCGCGCAGGACCGCCGGGTCGGCCTGCACTCCGGCGAAGAAGGCGTCCACGGTTGCAGGCGCGTGCCCCAGCCCGATGGCCTCGGCCTTGAGGCCATCCACGAAGGTCGAAAAGGACCCACCGCAGGCGGCAGCCCCCATAGGTGCGCAGGCAAGGGCAAGGGAGGCAAGGGTCGGGATCAGGCGCATGGAGCGGCTCCGCAAGAATGGCTTGGGATCAGCCTATCAGCGGCACATCCGGGATCAACCACGCGCCCAATGACAACAGCGCGATACTGCCGAGTGTCAGCGCCCACACGCGCCAGAGCGTACCGGTGACGGCAGCGATGTCACGGGGGCCGAGGTCTTTTTGTCCGGAAGGGTTCACAAAGGGAAAATCCTGCATCTGCCCGTCATAGGCGCGCGGTCCCGACAGTGCGATCCCGTGGACCCGCGCCATCGCGCTCTCGGGCCAGCCCGCATTGGGGGAGCGGTGCAGCGGCGCCTCGGCGCGCACCTCCGGCCAGTGCCGAAGCGCGCCATGGACCAGCAGGATGAGGATCGCGGTCAGACGCGCGGGGATCCAGTTCACCAGATCGTCCAGCCGGGCCGACGCCATCCCGAATTCCTCGTGCCGGGGGGTGCGGTAGCCGATCATGGAGTCTGCCGTGTTGATCGCCTTGTAGGCGACAAGGCCGGGGAGGCCGAGGACAGCGAACCAGAAGATCGGCGCGACGACACCGTCGGAATGGTTTTCGGCCGCGCTTTCAATGGCGGCGCGGGCCACCGCGCTGTCGGTCATATCAGAGGTGTCGCGCCCCACGATCATTGCCACGGCGGCACGCCCTGAAGCGGTGGATTGGCGCAGCCCATCCGCTACGGCGACCACATGCTGAACCAATGATTTCTGCGCGATCAGGACGGCCCCCACGGCGACCTCGGCCACCGGTCCCAAAAGGGCGGTAGCGTGTCCGATTGCATAAGCCGCAATCGTCAGCGCGATGGCGAATACAACGCCTTTGGCTCGCCGTGTCGCACCCGAGTTAAAGGTCCGGTCAGCCCACCCAATGGCGCGCCCCATCAACACCGCAGGGTGCGGGACCCGCGACCACAGCCAGCGCGGTTCGCCCATGAGGGCGTCGAGGATCATGGCAAGGCAGACGATCACGGTGCGTGTTGCTGTGCTTGGTTGATGCCCGCAAGTGCCGCAGCCACGCGCGGCCACGCGTCGGGCGCAGGCAGACCAAGCCGCAGCCACCGGTCCGAATAGGGAAACACACGGGTCAGGATCTGATGCCGGGCCAGATGGTCATGCCATGCGGCTGCTTCGCCCACGTCATAGAGCCGAAAGAGCGACGTGCCGCCGACAATGCGCGCACCCCGATCCGTGACCATTGCATCAAGACGAGCAGCGGCCTCGGCAAGCTGCGCGCGGGCCCCTTGCGCCCAACTGCGATCTTCCAAGGCTGCCGCGCCGATGGACAGCGCGGGGCCGGACACGGCCCACGGGCCCAGCCGCGCGCGCAGGGCGCCGATCAAGGCGGGGTCCCCGATCGCGAAGCCCAGACGCAGCCCGGCAAGCCCCCAGAACTTGCCAAAGCTCTTGAGGACGATCCGGCCCGGGCGGCGGGCCTCCGCGATCAGGGTGGCGCCCGGTGTGACGTCGCAAAAGCTTTCGTCGATCACCACAAGCGACCCGGCTGGCGCGTCCCACAGGCGACCGTCGGGATTGTTGGGGTGCACGATGACACGGGCGGGTGCGGCAGCGTCGTCCGTCACGTCCCAACCTGCCTGCGCGAAACTGGCCGCGTGTTCGTTATAGGTGGGGCGCGGGATCGCCACGCGGTCGGCCGGTGCGAGCCATGGGATTTGCGCGATGATGGCGGAACATCCGGGCGCGGCGAGAATATCCGCCCCGTCCGGCACCCCCCAAAACGCGCGCGCGGCTTCGGTCAGCCGGGCCAGGGCCGCCGCATCGGGGAGCGCCGTCCAGGCATCCGCTGGCATCGCGGGGGCGGGGTAAGGCACCGGATTGATCCCGGTCGACAGGTCGATCCAGTCACCGCGCGCGCCGCCATAGTGCCCACGGGCCGCGTCGATCCCGCCGCCATGGTCGCGCGGCGAGTTCATTCGCTGGGGATTGGGGCCATGCGGGTGACGAAATGGCCTTTCACCCCTTGCGGCCATTCGCGATAGGGCACCTGACCGGTGTCCGAGGCCGCGTGTTTGGTCGCGTATTCAACCAGCGCCTCTGCCGCGTCTTGGGTCGGCTCGAACTCGCCCAGCGTATAGGCCAGCTTGCCCTCGGCCTGCAGGGTCACGTTGCACGCGCGCGAACAGCCCATGGTGCAGGACATCCGCCGCGTGCGCACGTCCGCGGCCCCCTCGGCAGCGGCCTCGACAAGCGCGGCAAGCTTTTCGCCATCGGTATCACCCGCCAGCCAGCCCTCGCGTTTGCAGGTGTCGCAGATCGTAATCCAGCTGGTCATGTGGTCCCCCGTCCTCACATTTCGGAGGACAGGGTTGGCATGGTGTCAGGCCGCGCGCAAGGCCCCCCGACCGTGCGGCGCCCACCACTCCAGATCGGGATTGATCGGGATGATCCGGTGCGGATTGATGCTCTCGTGGCTGTAGTGATAGTGGCGCACGATGTGATCCATGTTGACCGTCTCGGCCACGGTTGATCCATCGGGGGCCTGCCACTGATAGAGCTCGCGGGTATAGCCCCAGAGCGCCGGGTAATCGATCAGGCGGCTCCGGTTGCATTTGAAATGCAGGTGATAAACCGGATCAAAGCGGACCAGCGTCGTAAAGAGCCGCCAATCGGCCTCGGTCACTTGCTCGCCCATGAGGTATCGATGGGCGGATAGGCGTTCCTCCAGCCAGTCCAGCGTGTCAAAGAGCGGACCCACGGCGGCGTCATAGGCAGCCTGCGTCGTGGCGAACCCGGATTTGTAGACCCCGTTGTTGAGCGTGTCGTAAATACGGGCGTTCACAGGCTCGATCTCATCACGCAGGGCCAAGGGCCAATAGTCATCGGTATTGCCCGTCAGCCCGTCGAAGGCTGAATTGAACATGCGGATGATTTCCGAGCTTTCGTTGGACACGATCGTTTCACGTTCCTTGTCCCACAGGATGGGAACGGTGACGCGGCCCGACATGTCGCGCTTGGCCTTGAGATATATGTCGCGGGCAAACGGCAGCCCATAGAGGCTGTCGCCTGTCGCGCCGTTATCGTCCGTTTCAAACGTCCAGCCTTGATCGAGCATGTCGGGATGCACGGCATCGACGGTGATCAGCTTCTCCAGCCCTTTGAGTTTGCGGAAGATCAGCGCGCGATGCGCCCACGGGCAGGCATAGGAGACATAGAGGTGATAGCGGCCAGCCTCTGCCTTGAAGCCCCCGTCACCGGAGGGGCCGGGCGCGCCGTCCGGGGAGATCCAATTGCGAAACTTGGCCTCGGTGCGCTTGAAGGCGCCGCCGGTCGACTTGGTGTCGTACCATTGGTCAACCCACTCTCCGTTTTGCAAAAGGCCCATTTGATGTCTCCGCGTTCAAGGTCGCCCTAGACCCTAGTCGTCGCGCGGCGCAGCGGCATTGGGCATGGCCGCGCGGGTGGGCTGCGCGGATGCACACTGGTGCCCTTGGAATACCCGTGGCAGGTAGCGGCCATGACCGCCCGTAACCCGCCCAGCTTTCTGACCCTC
>JBCBFU010000007.1:0-80106 GCA_038527375.1 Pseudomonadota bacterium
GCCGGATATTGTCCGCGCGCTGCGCAATCTGGCGCCAGGCATCCGTCTTAAAACACTTGGTCTGGTTCGAGGTCAGATTGCCGACGACTTGGATGCTGGGCACGCAGACCTGGCGCTTTCCCCAATTTCCAACATTCCGACACGGTTTCATCATCAGGTCCTTTGTGAGGAATCCTTTGCAGGCATCGCAAGGTTCGATCATCCCATCTTGGATGGACCTGTCACACTCGACAGCTTCCTAGCGCATAAACATGCTCTTATTTCGCACCGATCCGATGGAAAAGGCATCATTGATGAGGTGTTGGCAGCCAAAGGCCTGACTCGCGATGCGGCTGTCAGTGTGTCCAACTTTGCGACACTCCCACCGCTTGTTGTCGAGACAAATTTAATCGCAGTCTTGCCGCGGCGTTTGGCAGCGAAGGCGGACAAGGAGCTTCCGGTCACAATGTTCGAGCTGCCGTTTGAGGTACCGACCGTTCAGCTAAAGCTGATCTGGGGGCGCGCTGCAGACCGATCAGCTATGCAGACTTGGTTCAGAAAACTTGTTGCCGATATTGTTGTTGGTGATAGTAGCGAACGTCGGCTTTAGCGGGCTAGGCCCCAGCATTGAGAGAGATAGGTGAAGG
This sequence comes from Pseudomonadota bacterium, assembly GCA_038527375.1. Lineage (GTDB taxonomy): Bacteria > Pseudomonadota > Alphaproteobacteria > Rhodobacterales > Rhodobacteraceae > Shimia_B. Next base: position 627 of record JBCBFU010000007.1, read on the forward strand.
TCCGGTCTGGGCCGTCTGCGGCGCTGCGTATTGGCTACAACTCAGTGGATGCTGTGAGGCAGAGAATGGCAGGAGTGAGCCCAGACCTACCAAATGCTGCACTTTGCCCGAATGGCTGCAATGTGCGCAGAGCCGACATTTGTTTATTGGAAGACGGCCCAGAGTTGCCGTCGGCCAAGATTGGGGATTCTGCGATGCGGTTTGCCGAAAGCGGACAATTGAATTCGGTATGGGGTTGCTTACGGCTCAAAGAACGCAGAGCGCACTGGTTTTGCGGCCACGTCGACTGCGCCATTGCCCGCCAATTGGACAACTGAATTTCGTAGTGTTCTCATTCGAAATACATTGGCATCAAATTGCTTCTTATCCGAAACTTACGAGGACACCGACCATCGGCACGACCCGTTATCCTCGCATTGCTGCTTGAGCGGCACTCTTTGACGCCCGTGCATAGGTGGCGGTGGAAAACCGGCCTGTTCTTGGGATGAGAGAGACGCTTAAGTAAAACAGGCCCAAAGCCGTTGAATTCGTTGCTTTCTATCCGCCGACAGACACCTGAAAATTGGAGCCTCAAAGAGAAGCGGTTGAGGGATCGAACCGATATGCGAATGGGATTTGTCGGGCTTGGGAATGTTGGCAGCAAGCTGGCGGGCAGCTTGTTGCGCAATGGCATGGATTTGACGGTTTGTGACCTCAATGCCGAGCTGGTGGCTGGGTTTGTGGCCAAGGGTGCAAAGGCCGCAGACACTCCCGCCGCCCTGATGCAATCGTGCGATGCTGTTATCACTTGCTTGCCGTCGCCGGCTGCCTGCGCGGCGGTTGTCGAGGCGATGTTGCCCTATGTTGATGACACAAAAGTCTGGATGGAGATGTCCACGACGGATGTCTCTGAGATAAAACGTCTTGCAGCGCTTGTGGCAGAAAAGGGCGGCTCTGCGATTGAATGTCCTGTGTCAGGTGGCTGTCATCGCGCTGATACCGGCAACATCTCTATCTTTGCTGGGTGTGATCGCGCGACGTTTGAACGGATGCTCCCCACGCTGACGACGCTGGGGCGCCGGGTCCTGCATACAGGCGAGATCGGGACGGCCTCTACGTTGAAGGTGATGACAAATTATCTGGCGACCGCGAATTTGCTGACCTGTTGCGAAGCATTGGTGACGATGAAGGCCTCGGGCATAGATTTGAATACGACCTATGAGGCCATGAAAATCAGTTCAGGCACATCCTTTGTTCATGAGACTGAAAGCCAGCTGATCCTGAACGGGTCGCGCGATGTCTCCTTTACCATGGACCTTGTGAAAAAAGACATTGGCCTGTTTCAGTCGCTGGCCGAAGCTGCGGATGTGCCGCTGGAAATCAGCCCGCTCTTGGTCAAAATATTTGATGACGGGATCGCCAAATATGGCGAGCGAGAGCTGTCGCCTAATATTATCCGTCGTCTCGAAGATGCCACTGGCCTTGAGATCACCGCGCCCGGCTTTCCAGCAGAACTAATCGATGACGAACCTGAGGAAGCCGGTTACGAGGTCATCCCGACGGGCCTTTCGAAACCAGCCTTGGCCGGTTGATTGTGAGTGGCGCGAACATCCAGCGCTGGGAGGAGCGGACCGATCTTGCCGCGGCTTTTCAATGGGCGGCTCGCCTGAACATGCACGAGGCGGTCGCCAATCATTTCAGCCTCGCGGTGAATGAGGACGGCACGCAGTTCTTGATCAACCCCAATCAGGTGCATTTTACAAATATCCGCGCGTCGGAATTGCTGTTGTTGGATGCCACTGACCCAGACGTATTGACCGGCCCCAATGCACCTGACCCCACCGCATGGGGCCTGCATGCATCGATCCACCGGCAGTGTCGCCATGCACGATGTGTAATGCACACCCATTCGATTTGGGCGACCGTTTTGGCCTGTCTGGAGGACAGCACGCTCCTTCCGATCGATCAGAACACCGCGACCTTTTACAATCGCTATGTTGTCGATGATGCCTTTGGCGGGCTCGCCTTTGAGGAAGAAGGCATGCGGTGTGCGAAGATGCTGTCTGATCCTGCCCAAAAGGTCATGGTGATGGGCAATCACGGCGTGCTGGTAGTGGGGGCTTCGGTCGCGGATACGTTCAACCGGTTATATTATTTTGAGCGCGCGGCCGAGACCTATATCCGCGCCTTGCAAACAGGTCAGAAGCTGCGTGTTCTGTCTGATGAAATCGCCGAAAAAACCGCCCGTGAACTTGACGAGTATCCCGGTCAGGCAGAGGCGCATCTGCGTGAAATTCGCACCCGCCTTGATGCGGAAAACAACATCTATGCGACGTAACCCCTCCTTTGGAATAGACAATGACCAAAACACAGATTGAGTTTGATCTTCAGGAAACCGGTGCGGTGATCCAGCTTTCCACCGGCCCGAAGTATTTCAACTATTACTGGCTGCGCGACGCGAGCAACGCGAACATTGATCCACAAACCCGCGAGCGGATCTTCGATGTGTCGCAATTGCCCCAAGCGCCGAAAGCAAAGTCGATTGCGGTCCGCGAAGACGCCCTGATCATTGAGTGGGAGACGGAAGACACGTCAAGCGCGGTTTCGCTAAAGCTGCTGGATGACATCGCGACCAAAGGCCGTCCATCGGACATCGCAGACCTGCCACGTCGCGTTTGGTACAGTGACCACCTACCAAGTATTTCACGTGTGTCGCAGGCTGATGTGATTGGTACGGCGCAAGGCCGTGTGGCCCTCACGCGGGCTTTGATCGAGGACGGGATTGCCATTGTCACGGATATGGACCCGTCTGAGGAAAGCCTTCCGAATTTGGTCGAAGCCATTGGCCCGGTCACCCCATCTGGCGAAGGCCATTTTTTCAACGTGCGGGTCGAAATCAACCCAACCAATCTGGCCTTCACCGCAGGCCCGTTGGAAATGCACACAGACCTTCCCGGTGAAGAAGCCGCACCCGGCATTCAGTTTTTGCACTGTATCGAGAATACAGTCGAGGGCGGCGCGTCCCTGTTTCTGGATGGGATCGCTGTGGCGAATGCTTTGAAAGCGGAAGACCCTGACGCGTTTGATCTGCTTGCGACGCACAAAATTCCATTCTTCTATCGTCATGACACAATTGATTACCAATCCCATCAAAGGGTCATCGAAACAGATCAGAACGGCAATGTGACGGGGGTGACGATCTCCCAGCACTTGCAGGATACGCTGGACCTGCCGCAAGAGCTGCTCGACACCTATTATCCTGCCTTCATTAAGTTCATCCGCATGATGCAGGACGCGCACTTTGTCATGAAGTTCCGCTCTGAGGCAGGCAATTGTGTTGTCTTTGACAATCACCGTATCGTTCATGGCCGTGAAGGATATGTTGCAGACAGTGGAAGTCGCCATTTGCGCGGCTGCTATACCGACCGCGCCGCGATGCGCAGCACATACAGGGTCGCATCTAGATCCTTGTAAGCTAGGCTCTTTCGGATGCCAGAAGAGCGCGGAGATCGCTCCGCGCCTCTTTTGATTTTAGCAACGTTCCTGCCTTTCTAAAGCGATTGCTTTAATGCCCGAAGGGCGGGCGCACCTTTATTTCAAGGTAGTCCTCAATTCCAAACACGCCGCCCTCGCGCCCATTGCCAGACTGCTTATAGCCCCCGAACGGCGACCCGTAATCCGGCCCGCGTCCGTTGATCTGAATTGTGCCTGCCCGCAGACGTCGCACAACGCGTGAAACGCGCGCCTCATCGCTCGATTGCACATAGGCGGCCAGACCATAATCGGTGTCATTGGCCATGGTGATCGCGTCCTCTTCGCTGTCGAATGGGATGATGACAAGAACAGGGCCAAAAATCTCTTCGCGCGAGATGCGCATATTGTGGTCAACATCGTAGAAGATCGTAGGTTTCACGAACCAGCCGTCTTCCAACCCTTCGGGCTTGCCCAAACCGCCGACCAGCAGCTTGGCACCCTCATCAATCCCCTGTTGGATCATGGCCTGCACGCGATCGTATTGGATCTTGTCAAACAAGGGGCCAATGTGATCGCCCGGCTGCGCGGGATCGCCAACTTTTTGCGCCTCTCCCGCTGCTTTCGCGAGGCCCAAAACCTCGTCATAACAACCGCGTTCCACAAGAAGGCGTGTCGGCGCGTTGCAAGACTGGCCGGTGTTGTAAAAACAGGCCTGGACGCTTTCGGTGACACGCTTAGGCAAGTCGGCATCGGCGAAGACTAGGTTGGGGGATTTGCCGCCCAGTTCAAGGGTGACACGCTTGATGTCGCTGGCCGCGTCCCGCGAAACGGCCGTGCCTGCACGAGTTGATCCGGTGAAGGACATCATATCGACGTCGGGGTGGCGTGACATGGCCGCACCAACGGTTGGCCCATCCCCCTGCACAAGGTTGAACGCCCCGGCGGGGTATCCGGCGGCATCCACAATCTCAGCATAGATTTGCGCAGAAATCGGGGTGTGCTCCGACGGTTTCAAAACACAGGTGGCACCCGTGGCAAGGGCAGGAATCACCTTGAGTGCGATTTGGTTGATGGGCCAATTCCACGGTGTGATCAGCCCGCAGACCCCGATGGGTTCTCGAGTGATGATGTCACCGTTTGGCAAAACTTCTTCTTCTTCCATCGCTTCAAGCGCTTTGATGAAATCCTCAAGATGACCCAGTCCAGCATCGGCCTGAACCTCAAGCGACATGGTTGCAGGTGCGCCCATTTCAGATGTCATCGCAGCGGCGAGGTCCCCTAGGCGAGCTTTGGTTTCGACGCGTAACTTTTCCAATAGCGCAAGCCGTTCTTCTTTCGTTGTCATCGAAAACGTCTCAAAGGCGCATTTTGCGGCGGCAACGGCACGGTCAACATCTGCCCCGTTGCCCATGCTGACGGTGCCGATTTGAGCGGCGGTGGCGGGGTTCATGATGGGCATCGTGGCGTCAGACGCAGGGTCGACCCATTCGCCATCAATGTAGAATTTATTGAGTATCAGCATGAGACGTCCTTTGTCATGGTGTGCTCGGTGTTTGCGCCATTTCAAGGTGAAGCGCCTCGAGGCGATACGGCTGTTGTGCGATTGCGGTATTGTCACGCTCCCGGTCCAGTCCTAGGCCGAAGGGTCCATTGTACACCTCGCCTATGCCGCTGATGACACTTTCTGTCGTCTCGCGGGCCAAGATGAAACACCGGCCGCCGTGACGCGGTGGCGGGCTGCCCACCACAAAGGTTTCTAACGTTGCAAGTTTCACAACGCATCCTCCAAGATCAGATCGGCGGCGCGCATGGCCAGCATCATTGTCGGCGCATTGGTGTTTCCAGAGGTGATATTCGGAAAGGCAGAGGCATCTACCACACGGACCCCGCCTACCCCATGGACGCGCAACCGTTCATCTAGAACCGACGTGTGCGCATCGCGTCCCATTCGGCAGGTACAGGTGGGATGATAGACAGTCGTGGCGCGTTGTTTGAAGTCAGCCAGCAAGCCGTCGTCGTTCAGCGCCATGAGGTCGGGGGCTTTGGCCTGCGACGTGACAGCCCTGAGGCTATCGGCACCTGCAAACCTTTGCAGAACCCTGCCCGCCCGAATGGCCGCGCCCTTGTCTTCCTCTGTCGAGAGGGAATTGGGTTGGATACTGGGAGCAACCTGCGGGTTCGGCGAGTTGATTTCGATGTGCCCTCTGCTGGTCGGGCGGCAAGGCTGTGCCGAAATCTGATAGCCGGGGCTACGGTCGAGCACCGCTTTGCCTGCGGACGTCACCCCATAAGACGCCGGATTGAAATAAACTTGTACATCTGGCAGGCGCGTGTCAGAGGTCGAGCGGACAAAACCACCCACCTGATTGACCGGTACAGACAAGGGCCCTTTGCGCGTCAGCAGATATTTTGCACCCATCAAAAGCTTGCCAAATGCCCCGCCCAATTGCGTGTTCAGCGTCGGTTTCGTCGCTTCGAATTGGTAGGAAATGGCCAAGTGGTCCTGCAATCCGCGTCCAACTTGCGGCAGGTTACGCACCACAGGAATATTCAGGGACTTCAGCAATTCGGCCGGGCCAAGGCCCGACAACTGCAACAGTTTGGGTGAATTGATTGCGCCCGCACATAGGATAACCTCTTTGCGCGCCTTAATCTGACGAGTTTGTCCACCCCGAACAAAGGACGCGCCCGTGACCGCGCTGCCTTCAATCGTCAAGCGCGTGACATCGGCATTGCGGATGATCTGCAGGTTCTGGCGTCTTTGCGCAGGCCGCAAGAACGCGTCCGCCGAAGACCACCTGAAGGACCCACGTACCGTGGAACGGTAATACCCGATCCCCTCAGCCCCGTCGGCGTTCAGATCGGACAGAACGCTATGCCCGACATCGCGGCTTGCGTCCAAAAATATGCGCGAGAATGGCGCCATCCGGTCTGATAAATCAGACACCCAAACCGGCCCGGTGCCCCGTGTGCTGCGACCCGACGGAGTGAGTTCCGAATGGGTTTCCATACGGTCAAAGACGGCGCGGACATTGTCCCAGTGCCAGCCCGTAGCCCCTGCCTGCGACCAATCATCGAAGTCTTGTGCGAGACCTCTGATATAGGTCATTGCGTTGATGGAACTCGACCCGCCGATCAACCGCCCCCGGGGCCAATTCATCGCGCGCGCATTCAGCCCCTCATCGGCCTCAGTCCGATAGCCCCAATTCAATCTGGGGTTGGCGATGTTCACGGCATAACCCAAAGGAACCTTGACCCAAAAGCGCGCGTCACTTCCCCCGCTTTCGAGCAGAGCGACCGTAAACGTATTCCCCTCCGATAGCCGGTTCGCCAAAACACAACCCGCCGATCCAGCGCCAACAATGATGTAATCGACTTCGCAAGTATCCACGGTGTTCGCCTAGCCCTTTGAGAGACCCAAGAAAGCGGACCGGGCTCGGTTGAGCAAACAAACAACTTTGTGGCTTAGGCATCAAATTTTTTGAGCATGCAGGATTGATCGGCAACGATAATGCGGGCAACTGTCAAGCAAGCACTACTGGGAAACCGCTATGAGACGCCTTCCGCATGTGACTTGGCTGAGCACCTTTGAGGCCGCAGCGCGCCACGGGTCCTTTGCTGCGGCTGCTGATGAATTGCGGCTCACACCTGCGGCAGTGAGCCAGCATATTAAACTTCTCGAAGAAACGCTTGAGATGAAGTTGTTCAACCGGTTGCCAAAGGGCGTCGAATTGACTGACATGGGTCAGGCCTATGCCCAGCCTGTTCGGCAGTCATTCGTCGACCTTCAGACCGCAACAGACGGGCTCTTCAAAACCAAAAGACAAACCACACTGCATGTCCGCGCATCGATTTCTTTCGGCGTTATTGTCCTTGCCCCCAGGCTGCACGAGTTCCGTGCATTGCACCCTGAAATTGACATTGTGGTGTCGACGACGGTGTGGGCGGACCGGCTGAGTGATGCGACCATCGATGTGGATATTCGCTATGGGAATGGCGATTGGCCAGAACGCGAAATTTGGCAGCTGAGACAGGGGCACGCGTCTTTGATTTGTAGTCCCAAGGTCGCCGCCTCGCTGCAAGGCGACGCGGACCAACTTAAGAATGCAGACATTGTGAGCATCGCTGGTTCTGAAAACGACTGGCCGCGCATGTTTGTTGAATTGGGCGTGAAAAGCGTGGTTCCTTCCACGTGGCTATCGGTAGAATCCTCGTTGCTTGCGCTCGAAGCCCTTGCGGCAGGCCGCGGCATCGCAATTGTCGATACGTTGTTTACGAACACTTATGTCAAACGAGGCGATTTGGTTGTTCCCTTTGAACAGGCCGTCCCCACCACTCAAAACTTCTATCTGGTTGCCGAACCTGACCGAAAAACTCGTTCGGCTGTAGAGAGTTTTCGCGATTGGGTCGGATCAATCGTAGGGTGAAACTTTTGAAAGCCTCGCAGGACTGGTTTCAAAGCACGACCATCTGCCAGCATCGGTTTGCCCGCCTCGATCGCATAAACGTCTGCTGTCAAGTCAGCTCCAGCTCTCTTCGGCAGCGCAGCGAAGTTTAACCTCCCGCCCGACGTGCTTTCAGCTGAGGTCGCGAACCGCACAAAGCGGTCATTCGACTTCGAAAATCGAACGGCGGCAAAGTCCGCGATGCGGTCGTCCTGCATGCCAAAATGCTGCGCACACGCGTCAATGTCCGCTTCAGGGAAGCTGCATTGCAGCGACGTGACAGTCGGGCAAGGTCGGCTTTGGGCCGGAAGCCGCAGCATCAGTCCCATCAGTGGATGACTGCTGTGCGGACATAGCCGTCCTTCGCGGCGTTTTCTGTTCAATGTCCGCTTTGAGCTGCCCCGTCGCAGCTTCGCCATTGTCGGGTGGATGTGTCCTTTGGGCCGGTAATCTCTCACATAATCAGGTAAACGAAGGTAATGACGTTCTCTTTGGATACATGGTGCGACCGTTTGGGAATAGCACTGAGCCAGCTCGCGAAGGTTCAAGTGCCGTTTCTTGAAGCGTATTGGCAGGTGAACTCTTATCCGAAACTAGTGTCATTCAACGGAGTGGATGAAACACCGTTTCCAAGAGATGACTTAGCCCACCTCTACGATCTTGCGCGCATGGCCTCACGATCGACCGAGGTGAAATACTACAAGCCGCTTCGCGAAGTGCTTGACCCGGTAAGAGGTATCCTGAGGTCCCACCCATCACTCGCTAGGGCACTTGGAACGCGTATCGGTAGTGACGAGTTTCACGTCAAAATATTGAACGGGACATCGCTCACTTGGCTGACACGGATCGTGGCTGGTCTATTGGAACGCGCTCATGACCATGCAGATGACGGATACAAGATCGCTGCGAGAGAACTTGGGTCCCTCCTTGATCTAAGTTCGACAAGCTTAGACGTTGACGTCCCGAACGAGCTCGATTTGGGCTACGATCTGCTACTCTTCCATGGTCCCGAAGTTCAAAGCGAATTTGAGGTTCAGGAGGGTTTAATCGTCAAACCTGCTGCCGTCCTCTCAGACCATCTGGATCGTGAATGGATCCGGGATTTCGTACCAGAGGAGATGGATCGACGTGATTGGCGACAGATTAGCGCTGTGGTGCGACCGTTCCATTGGCGACCGGCGTTTCGGAGAACGACTGACTATCGGGAGGAGCGGCCCAGCTGGCCGCCAAGATTTGAGAATGATGCTCTCACTTTTTTGGAGATCCTGTCGATAGCAAACCAAACGCCGATTTTACCTTTCATGTTGATACGCGGATGCATTCATCGATCCGCACATGGTTTGTTGGGGTTAGCTCACAATCAAGGTGGTGCCCATCCGATCCGTCAAATTGGACGTCGGCGCGATCCTTTCCGAGCCCCTCCACAGCTCCAGCACAACTCGATCAATTTGGCCAAAAAAGCCTACAGCAAACGCCTCGATAAAGAATTCGAACGCTTTGCGCCAATCATTCATCGCCTTTCAGACGCTTTGGAGCGCTCGGGGCGTTTTGGAGCCAACGACCGAATACTGGATATAGCGCAATCGTTGGAGTTGATGTTTAGGCCAAAGGGCGGTCGGATCAGCGAAAAACTCCAAGATGGGATGGCCGAGTTGTTGGGTGTCGATGATACACATCAGGACGACATACGAGCGGCAATCAAGAGGTTATATGACGTTCGCTCAGCGATCGTGCATGGCGCAATCGACGCGAGGCGCAAGCGCAATTTGGAAGACCGCCAAAGGGCATTTGTCGGCGGCTTTAATTTGACCCAGCAGGCGCTCTTCAAGATGCTACTTAGGGATGCCGAAGCAAGTGAATAGTTCCGTGCATCTACGATTGGCCGCGCACCGTGAGTGCGAATGCCTCTAGGTGGACTACTGAAAGGGCAAGTTCGGCCCGGCGAACCGCAGTGAAGTATTGCTTAGAGTGAAAAAAACAGCAGCTCTGGCCGGTCGCGAATGGACCTTTTCTAGCAGTGACGTGCCCCTATTTCGCACGAAAGGCGGCCCACAACTCGCGCCGTGGGCCGCCTCGCTCCGTAAGGAGCAGTGGTCACTCTCGATTGTTGAGGCGCTCTTCAAGCCATGCAATCACTTCGTCATACAACCAACCCACTCGGTTCGGGCCCAGCTGTACCCTCTTGGGGAATAGGCCTGCCTTCTCCAGTCTGGCGATGTGTTGTGGCGAGTAAAGCACGACCTCTTTGAGTTCCTTCTTCGATAGTATCCGCATCACAATGTCTCCTTAGATAAGGAGCATCGCGATGCCCCAAGGGTTGAACCCCGAGGTCCGAATTTGATATCACGCGGTTCAGTATTGGCCAAACAGCCTTCGCCATGGGGCGTGAGTAATGGGCAGTTTGATTCCCCATTTGGGCATCGAACCAGAGAGGGGATTTTATTTGGGGGTACTATTGGGGGTATCAACAAAAATCACATTTCCGATACTAACTTTAAATCAAGTGCTTAAGTTATAATATCGACTCCGCCCCCGGCACCACTTATCCCAGATCTCGCTCAGGTGGTTCTCACGACAGTGCGAATTGTCATGGCTGGACATGCACATGTCTTCACCGAACCCGAGAGGTGCGGCGCGTTGACGGGCATCTCGGGCCTAGCCGAATAGCCGCAGTGCCTTGGCGCCGGCGACGTTGAAAGCGGGCGCGTCTATGCCCCAAAGCCCCCCAAGAAGCCCTGCGTAAAGGGTCCGGTAATCGGTCGTGTGGACAAGGTCGTCGTCGACAAGCCGGTCGAGCGATACGCGGGCGCCGTCAAAGCCGCCTGCGACGCTGCCGCCTGCGACAAAGACCGGGGCGGCTGTGCCGTGATCGGTCCCGTCGGACCCGTTTTCGCGTGCGGTGCGGCCAAACTCCGAATAGGTCACGATGGTCACCTGATCCCAGAGGCCGATCTGCTTGAGGGCGCGTTCAAAGGCGCCGATCGCCTCGGACAGATCCCTCAACAATTGGGTGTGCAGGATGGGTTGCGCGTCATGGGTGTCGTAGCCGTCTTGGACCACCTTGAGGACCGAAACCTCGACGCCCGCGTCGAGAAGGCGCGCGGCGGTGCGCAACTGTTGGCCAAGGTCACTTTCGGGGAATGCCAAACCGCGCGCGGCGCTGGCCTCCAACCGTTTGCTGATCGCATCGCCGGTGATGCGCGCGCGATCATAGGTCGATAACACGTGATCCAGCGGGCTGCCGGAATTGGGTCGCACGGGATGCCCACCCGTTTGCAGCGCGTCCAGCGTTTCGCGCAGCGTGTCTTCGTCCTGCATGGAGGAATAGCGGCCCGGCCCATAAAGCGGCCCCATGGAGCCCCCCAGCGCCATCCCTTCGGCGTGGCGGGCACCGGGGGTGTTTGAGCCAAACGCTTTGGGCACCCAACCGGTCCGTTCGCTGCTGTCCGCGCCTTGGCCTGCATTCCAAATCTCGATGGATCGAAAATGCGAGCGGTTGGGGTTGGGATATCCGACGCCTTCAACGATGCGCAGGTCGCCGCGGTCCCATATGTCTGCGACGGCACCCATGGCGGGATGCAAGCCGGTATCGCGATCGAGTGTCAGGGTCTCGGATCGGAGCAGCCCGATCGTCGGGCGCAGGCCCCGGTAGGCCGGGTCGCGGGTTGGGATCACGGTGTTGAGCCCGTCATTGCCACCGGCGAGTTCGATCAGCACCAGAATATTGCCCGCACCTGATCCCTGTCCGGGCGTTTTGCCTGCAGCCCGAACGAAACCGGGCAGCGAGACCAAGGGCAGGGCGGCGGCGCTGGCGCCCAGAGCGGTGAGAAAACGACGGCGATTGAGCACTGTGCGACGGGTCATCTGACGATCTCCTTCGGGGCGTTAGTTGAGCTGATATTCGGGCGCGGTGATGATGGATGTGATCACGTCCACGACGCGCCCGTCGGCTCTCGCGGTCACAGGTGGCACCGCGAGGAGCGCTTGCGCGGGCGTCATGCCTTTGGGGAGTGCGGCCAGCCAGGCTTGCGCGTCGGAATAGAGGATGTCGGGCGCGGCATGCAGGGCCATCGCATCGTATTGGTCATCAAAATACGCATCGGGATCGTCCATGGCGGCGTAGTCGTGCAACCCGGCGAGGCCCAGTGTGTCAGTTCCGCTTTGCGCCTGCACCAAGGTGCCGGGCGCAGGTCCGAAGATATCTGCGCCTGCCTCGGCGATGCGGGTGGCCAGCGCGCCGATTTCGGCCTTGGTGGGCACCGTTTCTGGCGTTTCGCCCTCTTCCCAATCGGGCGCCCAAGTGATCTGGCCATGCGTGCTGGCCACGATCCCGGGAAGATGTGCGGCGAGCGATGCGAGGAAGGCCCGGGCCGCCTTTGGTTGCCCCCCCAAGGTCTCGGCCACCTCATCCGGGTCGAGCCACATCCAAAGCCAGCCATCGCTTTCCTCGAGATCCCAATCCGCCCCGTAGAGGCAGGCCGGGGCGCAATCGTTGGGAATAAGCGCGAGCGACGGTACGCCGCCTGTTTCCTCTTCCATTAGGACGGTGATCGACCGCCAAGTCTCACCCCCAAAGCTGACATCAAAGAGGGTCAGCACGGCGCCGAGGCCATTGGCATCCTCTTCGTCCGGGTCCCAATGGGCGGCTTCGATCAGGAAGGTCTGACCGATGCGCAGGTCTGTCGCGGACGCCTCTGACACAAACGTTGCGGGCACGTTGCCCATCATCGCGGGGGAGCCTGCGTCCGGGCGTCCATCGGTGTCGCCTTCCACGGCATAGGACATGATCGCGGCACGGCTCAGCGCACTTGCATCCGTGATCCAATCCGTGCCGGAGGGCCAACCCGCGACGTTGGGTGGGAAGAACAGGGTTTGCCCCATCTCTTCATTGGCCCAGCGCAGTTCCTGCACGCTGATCCCACCGCGACCCAAGGTGCGGAGTGTCCCGACCGTCAGTTCGACCGGGCTTTTGATCAGGCGGCCACGGTTCTCGGGGTCCCAGAAGGCATCGGTCAAAAACAGCGCCTCAAGAAGCGGCCTGATCTCGAGCGCGTTGGCTTTCCAGAGCTCGGTCAGACGCGCGATCTCAGCCGGGTCGGGACTGTCCGAGACGAAAGCGAGCCACAGCTTTTCGACGATATAAGGGCCAAAGGCAGCATGGTTCAGGACGAGGCCGGGAAGGTCGGGTGCATCAAACCGGCCCGTCTGGCCCAGAATGGTCTTGGTTCCAGGGTCGTGATCTTCTGCGTGAAACACATAGCCGGACCCGGCCCAGTCCCGGACGCCATGGCCGGTCAGCGCGCGCGCGACCTCTTTCACATCGGCCTCGGTATACCCGTTGCCTTGGCCCAGCGTGAACAGTTCCAGATATTCGCGCGCCAGATTTTCATTGGGGTTTCCGGCAAAATTCTCGACGTTGTCGAGCCAGACCAGCATGGCCGGATCGCGCAGGATGCCCGCGGCGAGGTCGGCAAAATTGCCTGCGGCATGGGTCCGGAGCAGTTGGTTTTGGGCGGCCATCCATTGCGGATTTTCGACCTCGCCAAAGGATGTTGCAAAGTGGTCGTGCCAAAAGAGCGTAAGGCGTTCGGTCAGCGGTGAGGGCGTGGCAATCATCTCGGCCATCCACCAGGCGGACAGGCTTTCAATCTCGAGGTATCTATTCGCAAAGAACAGGTCCTCGGCCGTGCGCCCCAGCGTCCAGATTTCACCTGCGGGGTAATCCCAGACCATGGTCCAGACAGGCATGGGCGTGCTGGGTCGGTGCGTCACCGCGTCGAGGATCTCAGCCACCGCAGCGGCGCGCGACATCCCCGTGAAGGCCGCAATCTCGTGCGGGGCGGCCCCGAAACCGGTTCGCGCGACGAGGTGGCGCGCCTCGACCGGGGACAGGGCGTCCGCGTCGGCCAGTGCGGGTGAGGCGAGCGTCAGGGCAGTGGTCGCTGCTAGGACAACGGAGAGGGGGAAGCGAAACATCGAAGGCCTCATGCGGATCACGTTGGTGTTGAACCAAGACATAAGCGCAGTGAGCCGCCTCGTGTGTTACAAGTCAAAGGCGCAAGTCATACGGTTTTGTATGGTTTGCCGCGCACGAGCATTGTGGGCCAAGTGGCTAGGCGTTTGGTGACCCATCAGCGCCTGTCAGGGTGGCAGCTTCTTTAGGGAATTCGATCACGAAGACCGCCCCGGGCGCGGTGTCATCCAGCCTGACGCGCGCCCCGTGCAAATCCGCGATGGCCTTGACCAAGGCCAGCCCCAACCCGCTGCCCGGCGTCGTACGGCTTTGGTCGGCGCGGTAGAAACGGTCGAACACCCGCGCGCGATCGGGCGGGGCGATGCCGGGGCCATCATCGCCAACGGTCAGGACGGGCGCACCGCCCTTTTGGGTCAGCGATATCGTGGCGCGCGCTGCGTCCCGCGAGTGTTCCAATGCGTTTTCCAACAGGTTGGAGAGCATCTGTTCCAGAAGCTCGCGGTCCCCATGGATGTGCATGTCGGGCTGAACGCGGACCGTCAGGGACTTTTGGGCATCGTCAAAGACGGCCGCGTAGGCCTCGGCCATGCCGTCCACGATTTCGGACAGGTTGATCTGGGCAAAGGCTGCCCGGCGCCGTCCGGTTTCGACCTCGCCCAATCGCAGCAGGGCGTCGAAGATGCGCAGGACATCAGACAGATACCCTTCGGCGGCTGTGATGTGGCCGTCCGTGGCGGCGGCGTCTTGGATATCGCGCCGCATCAGTTCCAGCCGCCCGCCGATATTGGCGAGCGGTGTCTTCAGGTCATGGGCCACGCCCACGGTCACGCTTTCGATGTTCTGGTTCAGCACCTGCAGCTTATCGAGCATCTCATTGATGCTGTTGGAGACGCGGTCAAACTCGTCCTGGCGGGACGACACCGCGGCGCGCGTGTCCATCGCACCCGTTGCGACCTGCATGGCCGTGTCCGAGATCGTTTCGATGCGCCGAAAGACGCTGCGCGACAGGAAAAATCCGATGACGAGCGACAGGGGCAGCCCGACCATCAAAAGACCAAGGGTGCCGTTGGACAAAAGCCACAGGATATAGGCCTCGTTCTCGGTTTCGAACCGCGCGATGACAAGCCATTGGCCATCCTCGCCCATCTCAACGCCATAGGCGCGCAGGCGGTCGTCGATGTCATCGTGGTCGAGCCACACCATCGCACGCTCGGCCTCGGCATCGAGACCGGGGTAGCCTGCAAGGATATCGCCTGTGTCGGACCACAGCGCCACAACGGCGTCGCCTTCCTCCAAGGGGGCGTAAATCTGATCGGGGTCCCAAACCGGGCCGTCCTCAAGCGCGATTGCATCGATCAGCGCGTCCGGGCCGCCATCATCAACAATGGCCGTCAGTTCGGCCTCCAGATCCTCCAGCGCGCCCCATTCTTCTTCGTCGATCTGCCACAGGACGACCCAACCGATGCTCCAAAGGGCCGCGATCCCCGCGAGGATAAAAAGGGTCGAGGCCTGCAGCACCCGCGCGAACGTCGTCGAGCGCCAGAACGATATTGCGGGCAGGCTACGTGCTTGGGTCATCAATCACGTACCCGGCGCCGCGCATGGTGCGGATCATCTCGTGCTCAAAGGGTTTGTCGAGTTTCGCGCGCAGGCGGCTCATATGAGTTTGGACAAGGCTCGTCTTTGGATCGAAGCGGTAGCCCCAGACCTGTTCCAACAACATGGTACGGGTCACGACCTGCCCGCGATGGGCCATCATTGTGGCCAACAGCCTGAATTCCAGCGGCGACAGATCGAGCACCGTGTCGCCGCGCCGCACAGACCGGGTGACGCGATCCAACGTCAAGGGACCCAGTGTCAGGACCGTCTCGTCCTGTTCGGCCAGCGCCGGGCGGCGCGCAATGGACCGGATGCGGGCCACAAGCTCTGTCAGGGCGAAGGGTTTCACGAGGTAGTCATCCGCCCCGTTTTCGAGGCCGGCCACTCGATCCTCGATCCCCGACATCGCCGTCAGCATGATGACGGGCGTCGCGATATTGGCCCCGCGAATAAGCCGCAAGGCATCGAGGCCATCCATCCCGGGCAACATGCGGTCCAGAACGATGATGTCAAAGCTGCGCCCGCCCAACTCCAACAGGGCCGGTTGCGGCGCGGCGTGGCACGTCACCTCCCACCCGGCTTCGCCCAGGCCCCGCGCGAGGTACTCCCGCGTCTCGGCCTCGTCTTCGATGACTAGGATCTTCATGGCTTCCCTGGATTGCATCGCCTGTGGTGGGTCTTTCGGGCCGCGACCCACCACAGCATGGCACGTCGTTGGCCCCGCGGTCCATGCGCGGATGGCTGCGCCGGAACCTTACGAACTTGTAAGGCTGGCGCGAAGTCAGGGTCAGATTGCCCGCCCATATCGGTGTCATCGGAAGGCAAACACGCCTTCGAGACCACAACCAAGGAGACACGACATGGACACGAAATTCATCGCAGGCGGCGCAATTGCAGGGCTGGTTCTGACGGGCGCACTGGTCGGCGCAGTATCGGCGCAATCGGTTGGGGCGGCCACCAACCTGACCGAAGCGCAAGCAATCGAGATTGCCCTGGCCGAAGTGCCGGGCGAGGTTCAGGAGATCGAGCTGGAGACCGAAGACGGTGCCACGGTGTACGAGATCGAAATCTTGGGTGCCGACGGGCAGGCCTTCGAAGTCGAGATTTCGGCCGACAGCGGCGCCGTCATCGAGGTCGAGGCCGAAGATGATGACGACGACGATGATGATGACCAGGATTGCGACGACAAGGCCTAAGGCCCCGCACTATACGGGACGAATGGTCAAATCGGAGGTCGCCGCTTAGGGTGGCCTCCGACAACAGCGTGACGGGACGACATGCGCATTCTGCTACTGGAAGATGATGCCCAACTCGGCGCGTGGATCACGAGCGGCCTGCGCGAGGAAGGCCATGTCGTGGACCACTTCGCGAACGGCAAGGACGCGTTGATCGCCGCGATGGGGCAGGACTACGACGTGTTGGTGCTCGACCGGATGGTGCCCGGTCTTGACGGGTTGGCGGTTCTGAAATCGCTGCGCGCCTCCAAAAACGCAACGCCCGCCCTGTTCCTGACCGCCTTGGGCGAGGTCGACGCGCGCATCGAAGGGTTCGAGGCCGGGGGCGATGACTACCTCACCAAACCTTTTGCCTTTGTTGAACTGTCGGCCCGGGTCGCGGCCTTGGGGCGGCGGGGCGATGGTGTGTCAGCTGAACCTGAAAAGCAGACCCTTTTGCAGCACGGCGACCTCAGCCTCGATCTGTTGGCGCGGACCTGCAAACGGCAGGGGCAGGAGATCGACTTGATGGCCAAGGAATTCAAACTGCTCGAATATCTGATGCGTCGCCCCGGGCGGCTTGTGACGCGCACGATGTTGCTGGAACAGGTCTGGGACATGAGCTTTGATCCGACGACCAGCGTTGTCGAGACCCATATCAGCCGCTTGCGGGCCAAGATCGACAAACCGTTCGAGACCGCATTGATCCGGACCCGCCGGGGTGAGGGGTATGTCTTTGGCTTTTAGTGTTGCGTGGTTGTGGCGGTCTTCGACGGTCAGGCTCGCGCTCATCCTCGCGGTGATCTTTGCGCTGGGCATGGCGGTGGCCGTCTTTACGGCGCTGACGGTTGGTGGGTCAGTTTTTGAACGGCGCACGGATGCCACGCTTCAGGCGATGGCGTCCTCGGCTGATCTGCAGGGATCACGCGGCGATGGCTTTGGCCTGATCCTGCGAGAGGCGGGCGACCTGCAAGACCTGCCGAGGGCCTTTGACCGCGTGGCGGATCGCGGCGGCGGCACGATTACTTTGGACAGGGACTTCCGAAACTCTGAAAGCTGGCGGGTCTTTGTAGGGCCCGACGCGCGCGGTGCGGCGGTCCTTGTGGCCGTGCCGCTGGATGATGGGGAGGAGGCGCTGGAGCTGCTCAGCGGCGTCTTGTGGACCACCGTGGCCGTTGTGATCGCGCTGAGCCTTCTGATTGGTCTGGTGGCCGGCGTACTTGGGCGGCGCAGGCTCAGGCGGATCAACCAGACGCTGTCGGCGCTGGCTGCGGGGGATTTGTCCGCGCGTACGGGGATCGCGGCAACGTCTGATGATCTGAGCGAAATGGCAGGCCAGGTCGATATCGCAGCCGCAGAGTTGGAGCAGCTTGTCGCGCAAACCCGTCATTTGAGCGCGAGCCTTGCCCATGATCTGCGCACGCCGCTTGCCCGTCTGCGATCCCGGTTGGAGGTCTTGCCCGAAGGGGAGGAGAGGGGCGCGGCCCTCGAGGAGGTCGAGCATCTGTCGTCCGTGTTCGACACGATCATGCGCGTGGCCCGCATTGAGGCGGCCCAAGGCACAGATGGGTTCGAAGCGGTTGCGCTGGGACCGTTTGCGCAGGAGTTGCACGAGATCTTTGGCGCCGTGGTCGAAGATGCGGGCAAAACACTGGCGCTGGACGTCTCGCAACCGGCTGAGGTGCTGGCAGATCGTCAGATGCTTGTGCAAATGGTCGCCAACCTGATCCAGAACGCCATCCGCCATGGCGGCGCGAACATCACGCTCAAGGTTGGTGGGGCCGCGATTGGAGTGTGCGACGACGGTCCCGGCGTCGATCCTGCGGACTACGCCCAGATCGTCAAACCCATGGTTCGGCTTGATGCCGCGCGCCATACCGAAGGCACCGGGCTGGGCCTTTCGCTCGTGCGCGCCGTGGCGACGCGTCACCGCGCCGATCTGCACTTGTCACCCTGCCAGCCGCAGGGTTTGAGCGTGATGGTGAAGTTTGCAGATTTGTAAACTTCGCACCAAGCGCGCGTAAGTTCCGGGCCTCATATCAGTTTCATCGCAACGAGAGATGAAACTGGAGACCCCGAAATGCAAAAGCACATCAACAAAATCGCATCCACCGCCGCCGGCTTTGGCCTGTTCCTGATCGGCTGTGTCACTGCCGGCCTCGGTCTGGTGGTTGTCTTCTACCTTGCCCTGTTCGCCTTGGTTGTCGGGGCCTTGGGCGTCCTCGCGCTGCCACTTCTGAACCTGATCGGGCGCGCCGCCGCAGCCGACGAAGACACGGCCACGGCCTGAACCACAAAACGCACCAACGGGGGAGAAGACAGATGACAGCGCAATCGCACGGTTTTGTCACGCGCACGATCCATTGGGTCTCGGCGGCGCTCATTGGGTATGGGTATCTGAAGGGGCTCGATGGCGTGGGGCAACTCGCTGACCCCGCGCTTTTGCGGTTCGAGGTGATCTATGCCTCGGCTCTGGGCCTCGTGTTCTTGGTCCGCTTTTTGTGGACCACCTACATCGCTGGTCCCACACGCCTGCCGCAGGACGCGCCGCGCTGGGAACACAGGCTGTCGCGGGCGGTGCACCTTGGCCTTTATGCGGGCGTCTTTGGCATCGTTTTGTCCGGGCTGGGGATCGCGCTGGCCTATTCCACACCCGCGTTGGGGGCGGCGGTCCTTGCCGGGATGGTTGGCCTGCACGAAGTCTTTCTGGCTGCACTGCCGGTGCTGTTGGCGGGGCATGTGGCTGGTGCGCTTTGGCACAAGGTCGTGCGCAATGATGGCGTTCTGGAGAGCATGACGGGGCGACTGCCTTGGCGCAAAACCGCGCAGGCCGACAGCCCGGCGAGTTCGTAACGCAGGACTGCCCGGATCAGACGAGGTTTCGATCCGGGCGGGCATCCGCATCGATCGCCCAATCCTGGAGCGATTGCGCGCGACAACCGGAAAGTGTGTGCTATGCCCTCGAACAAGTGGCGTACGAGCCGCGCGTAAGATTTGATTTGCAGGGCTTTTGAGTACGTGACGGAGCCGATGAACGACGCCGGATGGAGCCTTCGGGCGCGCTTGCGCCACGATACGCGCGACATTCATGACGAATTGGACACGCTCGTGTCCCAGTTTGATCTGACATCCGCGGCCGGCTTGGCCGGATTTCTCCAAATGCAGGTTACAGCCATGCGCGCGCTGGATCGGGTGGCGGCGGACGGGATGTCCCATTCCGCGATGTACGACCTGCGGGAGCGGGCGGTTAGCGACCTCGACAGCTTAGGCGTGCCTGTCGAGACAGGGGCCGCTGAAACCGAAGCACAGGTCCACCCATTGGCGGTGGACTACGCCATCGCCGGGTCACGGCTGGGGACCCAAGTCCTCAAACAACGGTGGCAGCAGTCGACCGATCCCCAAGTCGCTGGGGCCGACGCCTACTTTACGGCACCAAGCTATATCGATCTTTGGAAGGCGTTTTGTTCGACCACCGGCGCGATGCCAGGAACTGGCGCAGAGGCCGAACAGATCGTGGGCGACGCAAACGGACTGTTTGCGCTCTACGCCCGCTGCGCCCGCGCAGCCCTACCGACGGAGACCGCGCATGCATGAACAGCAGGCAAGCCCGCACAGCACCGACTATGACCTGACAAACTGCGATCGAGAGCCGATACACATTCTGGGGCATGTTCAATCCTATGGGTGTCTGATCGCCGTATCGTCGGACTGGATGGTGACCTATGCGTCCGAAAACTGTGACGCGCTCCTGGGCCTCGATGCGCGCGCGATCGTGGGCTCGCGCTTCATCGATCTCTTTCCCGAAGCATCGGTTCACCACCTGCGATCGTCCATGCAGATCATGGGCTATGAGGCAGGTACCGCGCGCACCTATTCCTATAACGTGATGCAGGACGACCGTGCCTACGACGTGTCGATCTCGCAAAGCGACCAGAACTATGTGCTGGAGTTTGAGCCGCGCACAGATGCCGCCCCTTTGCCGTCTGAAAACGCAGCAACGGTGCGGGGGCTGATGACGCGGATCAAGCGCCACGACACGTCCGAGGCCATGGCGCGCGAGGCCGTCCGCGCCGTCAAGCTCCTGACCGGCTTTGATCGAGTGATGGTCTACAAGTTTAACGAGGACGACACCGGTACCGTGATCGCAGAGGCCGCAGAGCCGGACCAAGAGGCGTTTCTGGGTCTGCGCTATCCGGCCAGTGACATTCCCAAACAGGCCCGCGCGCTTTATGTGCGCAGCCCGCTGCGCATTATCTCGGACGTGGATGGTCAGACGCACCCGATCTATCCCGAACGCGATCCCAACGGGCGCCCGCTCGATCTATCGATGGCGGTGACGCGTGCCGTGTCGCCGATCCATCTGGAATACCTACGGAATATGGGGGTCGCGGCGTCGCTGTCTGTCTCGATCCTTCGGAATGGCAAGCTGTGGGGGCTGTTCGCCTGCCATCACCGGGCGCCGCGCCATATCTCCTACGAGGCGCGCAGCCAGATCACCGATCCGCGGCGAAACCTAGGGCGCTTGATGTCAACGCCCTTGGTCGATCGCGCTTTCCCAGCTTTCCAGAAACGTGCGCCGGTTGAGCGGATCAAGATAGACCAAAAGGGTCGGGCCCAAACGAATGGGACCAAAGCTCAACTCTCCCGGGGCGTTGGCCGAAGCGAGCGGTGGCAAACCCCAATCGCCCACGGTCTCGCGCAGGCCGGTGTCCAGCAGCGCATCGATAAACTGTCCTGCCTCGCGCGGGTGTTCGGCGGTTTTGGGCAAGATGGCTGTGCGCAACATGACGTTGTCGAAATCCTCGAGGACGATGATCTCGAGTCCCTGTGTACCCGGATCGCCCAGCCGCTGGGTCGCGTAACTGCCCAGCACATTGTACGCGACGGCCAGCTTGCCATCGGCCACATCGTCGATCATCTGCGCCGAACAGCAATAGAGCACCGGGTCCAGCCGCCCCATCACCTCGGTCAATCGCCAGTAGGCATCGGAAATCCGGGCCTCCTGCGTGGCAAAGAGATAGCCCAGACCGCTGCTGCGCAAATCATAGGTCCCGACAGCCCCCGAAAACCGGTCCGCGTTTTCCCGCAGGACTGCGATCAGGTCTTGGCGTGTCCGGGGCACATCCAACCCCTCGAACACTTGGGTCGAGACGACCGCAACCGCGGGTTCCGAGGTGAACGCAAAAATCAGGTCCCGCCATTTCGCCCAACTGGGCAAGGCGCCCGTCGTGTCAGAGGCGTAAGCTTGGGCGAAGCCGTCATTGGCCAATTGAAATTGCAGGTCCATCGCCGATGAGATCACGACATCGTACTGGGCCCCGTCGCGAATGGCCCCATAGGCTTCGGTGCTCGAACTGACGGTGTAGTCGACGCCGATCCCGGAATGCCGGTCCTGAAAGGCCGCGATATAGGGTTCGAACACGTCCAGATCGGCGGTCGACAGAACCTTGATGACGACCGGCGCATCAGCGTTGAACAAACGGCGCTCTTCGATCGTCTGTGCGTGCACCGGCAGGACAGCGCCCAACGTGGCGAGCGCCAAACCAGCTAGGCCAATGGTAAATTCAGCAAAACGCATGTCCCGCCCCCTTTATGGTTGGAGAGTTCGAGCGTGCCGCCATGGGCCTCGACCACGTCCCGCGCGATTGTCAGGCCCAAGCCCGATCCCACGGTCCCGGCCGAATTTGTCCCCCGTTGAAAGCGCGCGGTATACACATCGGCCGGCGTATCCCCCAGCCCCGGACCACGGTCGGTGACCGTGATGCGCGCGCGCGTCTCTGCCTGATCCACGACAACAGACACTTGCGTTTCGGGCGGGGAGTATTTGACGGCGTTGTCGAGCACGTTGCGCAACGCACTGTCGAGCAACAGCTTGTCCCCGCGCACGGGCGCAGGCGTGGCGACGAGGTGGATATCGATATCCTTGAGATCCGCCGTCGGCTGGAGCGAGGCTGTCGCGGCCTGTGCGATCTGCGCCAAATCCAGCTCCGCATCGGCCAGTTGTTCGGCCCGGAAGGCCACCGTCGCGTGATCGAGCAATTGTGTGGCCGAGCGCGAGCTTTCATCCACCGCGCGGATAATCTGGCGCATATGCTGCGCCTGACCGGGATCGCGCGCGTTGCGCAGCGCGATCTCAGCCTGCGCGCGCACGGTGGCAAGGGGCGTGCGGATGCGGTGCGCGGCCTCTGCGATGAAATCCTCAGATTGCCGCAAGGACCTGGCGAGCCGTTCGATCAGTCGGTTCAAGGAGGTCATGAGCGGCGCAAGCTCCTCGGGCGGGGTCTGCCGCAAGGGGCGCAGGTCCGATGGCCCGCGCCGGGCCACCGCGTCCGCGATGTCCGTCAACTGCCGCAAGGAGGTGCGCGCCACGATGGCCGACAGCACAACCGCCAAGATGAAAAACACGACGCTCAGAAGGGCCGCCTGCCGCGACAACTCCCGCGTGATCTGCGAAACGCCGTTGCGGGTCTGCCCGACGGACACCGTGACAGGAACTGCGCTGGGCGAGGCAAGCACCACGCGCGTCACCGACGCCACCCGCACCGCGTCACCCTGATGCGTCACCGTCTCCAACCGCGTCACGCCGCGCGCCGGGGGATCGGCAGGACCCGAAATCCCGCCATTGCCGGTCAGCGTCCGCCCATCTGCCATGACGTGATAGAACACGCGATCCTCGCTCACCGCCCCCAACATGGAAAACGCGGAATAGGGCAGTTCCAGACGGACCTCGCCGTCGACGCTGCGCAGCGCCTCCGCGATGATATTGGCGGACGCCACGAGGATATTGTCCTGCGTCCGTTCCGCCGCCTGTTGCGCGAAACTCGACACAAGGAGCCAAGACAGGATCGACAGCAAGGCGGCCACCAGCGCAAGAAGGACCGTCAGACGCCGCGTGATGGAGCCTGCGCCCTTCACTTGGTGTTGAGCCGGTAGCCCAGCCCGCGCACGGTCTCGATCCGCGCGGCCACCGGTTCCAGTTTGCGCCGCAAACGCCCGACATAAACCTCGATCGCGTTCTCGGTGATATCACTGTCATAGGAAAACAGGCGATCGACGAGGTGCGACTTGGACAGGATCTGACCCTTGTGGCGGACAAAGACCTCGAGCAGGCGCATTTCGCGATTGCGCAGGTCGATCACCTGCCCATCGGATGTGAGCATCCCCGACGTCATGTCAAAGACCGCCGTGCCCACATCGACATCGTTGGACACCGCGCCGCCGCGGCGCCTCAGAACAGCGCGGCAGCGCGCCTCAAGCTCGGAGAAATCGAAGGGCTTAGTGATGTAATCATCGGCCCCTTGATCGAGCGCGCCCACCCGGTCGCTGATCTGGCTGCGGGCCGTCAACATGATCACGGGCGTCTGCGATCCCGCGGGTCGCGCCGCCAGAAAATCGCGCCCGTCGCCGTCCGGCAGCATGACATCAAGGAGAATCAGATCGTACTGGGCGGCAGCCAGGCAGTCGGTCGCATCCGCCAGCGTGCCTGCATGATCGACCGCATGCCCGTCCAATTCGATGCGGCTTTTGACGGCCTGCGCCAGCTCCTCATTGTCCTCAACCAACAGATATCGCACGGGTTTTCGGGGTCCTCTGTGGTTTGCGGCGGCGCGCGTCCCCCGGCGCGGGGTGCTGCGCGCGTGTCAGGCCGGTGTCAGCTTTGTGTGGTTAGCTGCGAAAATGGTCAGCGAAAAGCGGCCTGTCAAATGGGAGGAAATACCAATGAACACCTTTGGGTGGACACGCCGCGCCGTCATGGCAGCGGCCACTGCAACTTTGGCTCTGGGCGGCATGGCACAGGCCGGTGGGCACCAAGTTCTTGATGAAGTGCACTTCTTGATCCCCGGCGGCGCCGGCGGCGGTTGGGACGGCACGGCGCGTGGCACGGGCGAGGCTCTGACGGGCGCGGGCCTCGTGGGATCGGCCAGCTACGAAAACATGTCCGGTGGCGGCGGCGGTGTGGCGATTGCCCACCTGATCGAAAACGCGGACTCGCTCGGCAACACGATGATGGTCAACTCGACGCCCATCGTGATCCGCTCGCTGACGGGTGTGTTCCCGCAGTCCTTCCGCGACCTGACGCTGGTTGCGGGCACCATCGGGGACTACGCGGCCATTGTCGTGAACTCCGACAGCGACATCACCTCGATGGATGAGCTTCTGGCCGCCTACCGTGAAGACGGCGCGCGCTTTGCCATCGGCGGCGGTTCGGTTCCGGGTGGCATGGACCACCTTGTGGCCGCAATGGCGATGCAGGCTGCCGGTGAAGACCCGACCGCCTTCAACTACATCCCCTATGACGCAGGCGGCGCCGCGATGGCGGGTCTTCTGTCGGGCGAGATCAAGGCCCTGTCGACCGGCTTCTCCGAGGCCGTGGCTCTGGCCCAGCAGGGTGAGGTACGCATCCTCGGCGTGACCGCCGACGAACGCGTAGACGCCTACGCAGATGCGCCCACGCTCAAGGAACAAGGGCTCGACACGACCTTCGTCAACTGGCGTGGTTTCTTCGCGGCACCGGGTGTCTCGGACGAGCAGCTCGGGAAATTCCAGGCCGCCCTGACCGAAATGTACGAGACCCCCGAATGGGAAGAAGTGCGCGCCCGCAACGGCTGGGTCAACATCCACAACAATGGTGATGATTTCCGCACGTTCCTCGAGAACCAAGAACAGGTGATAGGCGATCTGATGAAGACGCTGGGCTTCCTGTAAACACTCAGGTGCGAGGGGCGCTGCCCCTCGCGCTCCCCGAGGTATTTCCAGCAAAAGGAAAAAGGGAAGCGCGCCAAGGCGGACTTCCCCCGAAAGCCAACGCTTCCTTTCGCACGGTCATCGGCACCTCTGCCTGTACCGTGGCACAAGCTTCGCGCGGACGTGGTTAATTTTCCGTTTCCTTTTGCGCGAAATACCTCGGGGGTTTGGGGGCTGGCCCCCAATTTGCACCCAAAGGGCATCCAGGGTGCACCATGTCATATAGGGGAGGGGACCCATGGCGCTCGACAGATGGATCGCGCTGATCTTTGTCGCTTTTTGCTGTATCTACGGATACGCCGCGTTTTTCACGATGGACCAGCTGTTGCCGCCGTTCATGCAGCGCAACCCGGTCTGGCCGTCAACCTTTCCAAAAGTCCTAGCGGTTTTAGGCGCTGTCGTGGGTCTGATCGTGCTGCTCGGGATCGAGAAAGCCGACGGCCCGGACAAGGAGCCTTCGCCCACCGATATCAATCTGGCCAACCTGCGCGAATACAAGCTGGGGCAGGCGTTTTTGCTGCTTGCCTTGATGGTGGCCTACGCGCTGATGCTGCGGCCTGCGGGGTTCCTGATCGCGACGACCGTGTTCCTTGTCGCCGGCTCGACCGTGCTGGGAGAGCGCAAATTTCACGTGATGATCCCCGTTGCCATGCTGGCCACCGGGTTCGTCTGGTACCTCGTTCAGGGGGTGCTCGGCATTTTCCTGCGACCGTTTCCGTTCTTTCTGGGGTGAGCCATGCTTGAAGGTATTCTGATCGGGCTGCAGGCAGCCTTTTCCATCCAAAACCTGCTCATGGTGATCGCGGGCTGTCTGATTGGCACGTTCATCGGCATGCTGCCGGGGCTTGGGCCGATGTCGATCATCGCCATCATGATCCCTGTGGCCATTACTCTGGGGGATCCCGCCGCGGCGCTGATCCTGCTGGCCGGGGTCTATTACGGGGCGATCTTCGGCGGCTCGACCTCGTCCATTCTTTTGAACGCGCCGGGGGTTGCGGGCACAGTCGCGACGAGCTTCGATGGATACCCCATGGCCCGCAAGGGCCAGGCGGGCAAGGCGCTGACGATTGCCGCCGTGGCCTCCTTTGCCGGGGGCACGATCGGGGCGATCTTGTTGATGATCTTTGCGCCTGCGCTGTCTTCGGTGGCGCTTCTGTTTCATTCCGCCGAGTATTTCGCGCTGATGGTTGTGGGCCTGTCGGCGATTGCCGCCTTTGCGGGCACGGGGCAGGTGGCCAAGGCGCTGATGATGACCATCCTTGGCCTGATCCTCGCCACCGTAGGCGAGGGCGCGCTCTTTAACATGCCGCGCTTCACGATGGGGCTGATGGACCTGCAATCGGGCATCTCGTTCATCACGCTTGCGATGGCCATGTTCGCGCTGCCCGAGGCGATGTTTTTGGTTCTGAACCCCCTACGCGGGGCGTCCGGCGGATCGGGCGGCAAGATCGAGAACCTGCGCTTTTCCCGGGAGGAGGGGCGCAAAATGGTGCCGGTGATCGGCCGCCAATCCGTGCAGGGCTTCTTCATCGGCGTCCTGCCGGGCGCGGGGGCGACGATTGCGTCTTTCCTCGGCTACGCGGTGGAACGCAACCTTGCCAAAGGGGCCGAGCAGGAGGAGTTCGGGAACGGATCAGTCAAAGGCCTTGCCGCGCCCGAGACGGCGAACAACGCCGCCTGCACAGGGTCTTTCGTCCCGCTTCTGACGCTGGGCATTCCGGGATCGGGCACCACGGCGATCCTGCTCGGTGCCTTGATCGCGCTCAACGTCACGCCGGGGCCGCGTCTAATGGTCGATACGCCCGAAATCTTCTGGGCGGTCATCATTTCGATGTTCATCGGCAACCTCGTGCTGCTGATCCTGAACCTGCCGCTGATCCCTTATATCGCCAAGATCCTCGCCATTCCGCGCAACTACCTGATCCCGTTCATTTTGTTCTTTACCCTCATGGGCGCCTATATCGGCCAAAACAACGCGACGGAGCTGTTGATCCTCGTGGGGCTGGGCGTGATGGCGACGATCCTTCGGTTTGCGGATTACCCGCTCGCGCCGCTGTTGATCGGGTTCATCCTCGGCACGATGCTCGAGGATAACTTCGCGCGCTCGATGCAGCTCTATCGCGGGTTGGGCTTTATTCTTGAGCGTCCCATGACCTTGGGACTGCTGGTGCTGGCGGCCTTCCTTGTGTTGCTCCCCAGCTACCGGGCGCGGCGGGCGCGCAAGCGGGCGCAAGGCGTGGCCGATGGCGACTGATCGGCCTCTCGCAGGCACGCGGGTCCTTGATCTGACCAACGTGCTTGCGGGGCCCTTTGCCTGTCACCAACTGGCGCATCTGGGCGCTGAGGTCATCAAGGTCGAAGCCTGCGGGCGGGGTGACCTTGCGCGGGGGCTGGGCGCGTCGCCCGACCTGTCGGACCGGGGCATGGGCATCAGCTTTCTGGCGCAGAACGCGGGTAAATCCTCCCTGACGCTGAACCTGAAAACTAGCGAGGGGCGCGCTGTTCTGGAGCGGCTGGTTCAGGGCGCGGATGTGCTGGTTGAGAACTTCCGGCCCGGGGTGATGGCGCGTCTGGGCGTGGGCGCAGAGCATCTGAGGTCCATCAACCCGGGCCTGATTTACTGCGCGATATCGGGCTTTGGTCAGACCGGGCCTTGGGCCAACCGCCCAGCCTATGACCAGATCATCCAAGGGGCCGCCGGAGTGATGGATGTCACGGGTAACTCGGAAACGGGTCCTTTGCGCGTGGGCTATCCCTTGGCCGACACGGTGGGCGGGTTGACCGCAGCCATGGCCATTCTGGCGGCGCTGAATGCCCCCAAGCGTGGGTGTGTGATTGACGTCTCCATGCTGGATGCCGTTTTGGCCACCATGGGCTGGGTTGTGTCGAACCACCTGATCGGTGGGGCAGCACCCGCGCGCAATGGGAACGAGAATCCAACCTCCGCCCCCTCAGGCGCGTTTCAATGCGCCGATGGGCTGATCAACATTGCGGCCAACAAGGACGAACAGTGGGAGGTGCTTGCGCGGCTGTTGGGGCGCGACGACTTGCTGGCGGCGCCCGAATTCGCCACGCGCGAGGATCGCAAACGCAACCGTCTGCGCCTGAAAGCCGAGCTGGAGACCGTGCTGACCACGCAACCCGCCGCGATGTGGGAGGCGAAATTGACCGAGGCCGGGGTCCCCGCCGGGGCGGTTCTGTCGGTGGCTGACGCCTTGGCGCATCCGCAGGTCACGGGGCGCGATTTCTTGGCAGAGTTCACGGACGTGCCGGGTGTTGAGAGCCCCGTGCAGCTTGCCCGCATTGGCGCGATGATCGACGGGGTGAGGCCCAAGGTCGACACGCCACCCCCGGCGCTGGGCCAGCACAGCGATGAAATTATGCGCGGGCTGGGCTATAGCGCGGGGGAGATCACTGCGCTGCGCAAGAAAGGCGTGATATGACATCTGACGTATCGGATTGGTGGCGAACCGCGATCATCGACATGGAACCGGGGCGCATCGACATTCGCGGGCGCCCCATTTCGGATCTGATCGGGACCACCGGCTTTGCGCAGATGATCTGGTTGACCGTGACGGGGCAGACCCTGTCACACGCACAGGCCAGTCTCTTCGAGGCCGCGCTGGTCGCGGCGGTAGATCACGGGCCCCAAGCGCCGTCCATCGCGGCGGCGCGCATGGCCGCCACCTGCGGTGTGGGCCTGCAAAGCGCGATGGCCAGCGGGCTGAACATGCTGGGCGACGTGCATGGCGGCGCGGGCGAACAGGCGCTTGCATTATATGAGGCGCTGGCGAAACCGGGAACGGATGTCGCAAAGGGCTTGGCCGACTGGCGTGCGGAGACCGGGCGATACGTGCCGGGCTTTGGCCACCGCTTTCACAAACCGGTCGACCCGCGCGCGCCGCGTCTGTTGGCCTTGGTCGATGCGGCTGTGGCCGAGGGCGCGGTGGACGGGCGCATCGCCACAACGGCCCGCGCGATCGAGGCCAGTCTCGCACAGCAGCGCGGCGCGCCCGTTCCTATGAACATCGATGGGGCCACGGCGGTGATCTACGGCGAATTGGGCTGTCCGGCCCCGCTTGCCCGCGGGTTCTTTGCGCTGTCGCGCAGCGTTGGCCTCTTGGCCCATGCGTGGGAGCAGTCGCAGCAAGGTGGTCGGATCAAGGGGCCAACACCGCCGTCTTATGGCTGGACCTATACCGGCGACGCTGACTGACCCGCGCGAGGCGTCTTGCGGTGCAAGGGTGAGGGAGGCATCAACAGTGCAAACGCCGACCCGGAGCATCGCGGATCAGGGACGCCCATGAGCAACCACCTATATGACTGCCTCTTTGCCGATAAGCTGGACGCGGACCGCACCGTCTTATCCCAGCCGGGCCGCCCGGATGTGACGCGCGCCGATCTTGTGGCGCGCGCGGCGCAGTTCGCGCATGCGTTGACGGGCTTGGGTATGACGCCCGGCGACCGCGTGATGGTGCAGGCCGACAAGAGCACGGATGTCGTCGCGATCTATCTGGCCACCGTGCAGGCGGGCGGGGTCTTTCTGCCGCTAAACACGGCCTATACGGGCGCGGAGTTGGCGCATTTTCTGCAGGATGCCGAACCCCGGATCGTCGTCTGTGACGCAGGACGTGAGGCGGTCTTTGCCGACCTGTGCGATGGGGGCACGGCGGTTATGACCGTTGGTCCCCATGGCGGCGGAAGCTTCGGCGCCCTTGCAGACGCTCAATCCCAAACCTTTGCGGCATGCCCGCGGGGACCCGAGGATTTGGCGGCGCTCCTTTACACATCGGGGACGACGGGACGTTCCAAGGGCGCGATGCTGACCCATGCCAACCTTGCCTCGAACGCGGAAACGCTTGTGGGCCTCTGGCAGATAACGGCGCGCGATCGACTGATCCACGCCTTGCCGATCTATCACACCCATGGGCTGTTCGTGGCGCTCAACACCGCGCTGATCGCGGCGGCGGAGGTCGTGTTTCTGCCGCGCTTTGACGCGGACGCGATCCTCGATGCGATGCCGGATGCCACGATGATGATGGGGGTGCCCACCTTTTACACCCGGCTTCTGGCCGACCCACGCCTGACGCGCGACCGGGCGGCGGGGATGCGTCTGTTCATCTCTGGCAGCGCGCCGCTTTTGGCTGAAACGCATATCGCTTTTGAAGAGCGGACGGGGCACCGGGTCCTTGAACGCTACGGCATGACCGAAACCAACATGACGACCTCCAACCCCTATGACGGGGCGCGCCGAGCAGGGACCGTGGGTCTGCCCCTGCCGGGGGTCGAAGTGCGTGTGACCGATCCCGACACGGGCGCGCCGCTGGCCCAAGGCGATATCGGAATGGTCGAGGTACGCGGCCCAAACGTGTTCTCCGGCTATTGGCGCCTGCCTGAAAAGACGCGGGAGGAGTTCCGCGCCGACGGCTTCTTTATCACCGGCGATCTGGGGACGCTTGGCCCGGATGGATACCTGACGATCGTGGGCCGTTCAAAGGACCTCATCATCACGGGCGGGCTGAACGTCTATCCCAAG
The DNA here is from genome assembly GCA_038527375.1 of Pseudomonadota bacterium. Lineage (GTDB taxonomy): Bacteria > Pseudomonadota > Alphaproteobacteria > Rhodobacterales > Rhodobacteraceae > Shimia_B. The sequence goes on from JBCBFU010000007.1 coordinate 31,593, forward strand.
GAGGTCGAGGACGTCCTGAACCAGATCGAGGGCGTCGCAGAATCCGCCGTATTCGGCGTGCCCGACCCGGACTTCGGCGAACGGATCATCGCCGCCATCGTGATGGAGGCAGGGTCCGCTTTGGACGCGGATGCGGTGACCCGAGCACTCGGGCAAGGCCTCGCGCGGTTTAAACACCCCCGCCAGATCGAGGTCCTGCCCGAGTTGCCCCGCAACGCCATGGGCAAGGTGCAAAAGGTGGCGCTGCGTGCGACATACGGGGAAAACCCCTAGGCGACTTGGCCAAGGCCCCCGGTCCGGCCCTGTGTGCCGCTGAGGCCCCTTCACTTTCCGGTCGCCTTTTTGTATCCAATAGGATACAATGTTGTCATTCCCAACTTTCTGAAAGGTCCCGGGATGAGCCAATCGAGCGGCGGTCTTGCTTATGACACCTTGATGGAGGCGCTGCGCGCGGGCGTCTTTGGCCCCGGGGATCGCCTGCGGGAAGAGGACGTCGCGGACCGCCTGTCGCTGTCGCGCACCCCGGTCCGGGAGGCCCTGCGCCGAATGGAAGCGGACGGCATCATCGAACACCGCCCCCGGATGGGTGCGGTCGTTCGGCGGTTGTCCCATGCCGAGGTTGTGGAGCTCTACGAGATGCGCGTCGTGCTCGAACGCACGGCGGCCGAGATGGCGGCAAAACACGGGACCGGCCCGGAATTCGATGCGCTCGATGACCTCAATCACGAACTCGCGGCCGAGCGGTCGAACCCCGCGCGTGCGGCGGGCATCAATCAGGATTTCCACCGGGGGCTCTATCAAGCGTGCCGCAACCGCTTCCTGCTGGAGGCCGCGCGCGCGCTCAACAACTCGCTTCTGCTGCTCGGGCCCACCACGCTGAGTGATGAGGGGCGCATCGACACCGTCGTGCAACAGCATCAGGCCATCGTGGATGCCCTGCGCAACGGCGATGCGGAGGCCGCAGGCGCAGCGGCCGAGGTGCACCTGAACACCTCGCTGCGCCAACGGCTCAAGGCGCGCGACGGGTGAGGCCGGTCTTCTACGCCTTCGCCGTGGGCCTGCTGGGTGTGGCGGCCTTTCACGTGCTTTCGCTGCCGCTGCCATGGCTGCTGGGGCCCATCGTGGCCTGTCTTGCCGCCGCCTTGCTGCGCGTTCCCATGCGCGGGATCAAACCGTTGAACGATGCCATGCGCACCGTCTTGGGCGTGGCTGTAGGGGCGACGATGACCCCTGCGGTCATCGCAACCTTTCCTGCGATGTGGCCCACGTTGATCCTGATCCCGGTGATGGTCGTGTGCATCGGGCTGACTGGCATTCCGTATTTCATGCGCGTTTGGAAATATGACTTTGCCACCGCCTATTACTCGACGATGCCGGGCGGCCTCCAGGACATGCTGATCTTTGGAGAGGAGGCCGGCGGCAACGTCCGAACCCTGTCTCTGATCCACGCGACGCGCGTTCTGGTAATCGTCGTGGCGCTGCCCTTCATTCTGAAAGGGATTTGGGGGGCCGACCTCAGCAACCCGCCGGGCGTTCCGGCGGCGTCCATCCCGCCGCATGAGTTGGTGATCATGGTCCTGTGCGGCGCCGTCGGCTGGGCGGGGGCGGTGCGCATCGGACTATTCGGGGCCTCGATCCTCGGGCCGCTGATCGTCACCGCGATTGTCACGCTTCTGGGCGGGCTGCATGATCGCCCCCCGGCCGAGACGATCTGGGCCGCGCAGTTCTTTATCGGCATGACCATCGGCGCGAAATACGCGGGCGTGACGGTGGAGGAGGTCCGGCGCGACCTCGCCGCTGGCCTCGGGTTTTGCGTCATCCTCATGATCCTGACCGTAATCTTTGTCGAAGCGATCTACACCGCAGGTCTTGGCCCTGGGCAGGAGGTCCTTCTGGCGTTCGCTCCGGGTGGGCAGGCCGAATTGATGGTGCTTGCCCTGATCGTGGGGGCCGAGGTGGCCTTCGTCGTGGCCCATCACGTGCTCAGGCTCTTTGTCGTGATCCTTGGCGCGCCCATCGCCGTCAGGCTGTTTGCGCCCAAGCCGCGGGATTGATCGGGCGACGGGGGTGGCCCCGGCCCGACTGGGGCTTGCCGCACGTGGTCATTCTCGGCGCCGCCTTTCCCTTCCCAACGTGGGCGCGATCGCCTAGCAAGGGCGCATGTCAGAAAACGCCTTGAGAGAGCAGATTTGCCTGCTCGCCAAATCGCTCTTTGACCGGGGCCTGACGCCCGGATCGTCCGGCAACCTGTCGGCTCGAACCGAAGATGGCGGGCTGCTCGTTTCCCCCACGGGCACCTGTTTTGGCCGCCTCGATCCCGCACGGCTGTCCCGGTTCGACGCGGCAGGCCGCTTTGTGGGCGGCGACGCGCCGACCAAGGAAATGCCCCTGCACACAGCGTTCTATGACACGCGCTCCACCGCGGGCGCGGTCGTTCATTTGCATCCGACCCACAGTGTGGCCCTGTCGATGTTGCCCGAGGTCGATGCGGACAACTTCCTGCCGCCGCTCACGCCCTACAGCGTCATGCGGCTCGGCAAGGTGAAGCTGCTTCCGGTTTTCCTGCCCGGTGACCCGGCCATGGGCGATGCCGTACGCGGACTTGCAGGTAAACGCAGTGCCGTGATGCTGGCCAATCACGGCCCCGTCGTCGCGGGCAAGGATGTTGAAGCCGCGTGCAACGCCATCGAGGAGCTGGAGGAGACCGCAAAGCTCGCCCTTCTGTTGCGCGGAATGAACGCGCGCGGGCTCAACGATGATCAGGTGCAGGCCGTGGTGCAAAAGTTCAATGTGGAGTGGGAGGCGTGACGCGCTTTTCCGCCAATCTGGGCTTTCTGTGGACCGACCGATCCCTGCCCGATGCCGTGCGCGCGGCGGCGGATGCGGGGTTCGTCGCGGTGGAGCTGCACTGGCCCTACACCACTGACCCCCGCGATCTGGCCGCGGCGCTGAACGAAACGGGGCTGCCGTGCCTGAGCCTCAACACCGTTCGCGGTGACGTCGCCGCGGGGGAGTTCGGCATGGCTGTTCTGCCCGGCCGCGCGGACGAGGCGCGCGATAGCGTGACCCGCGCCTTGGACTACGCCGCGGCGATCGACGCGCGTTTTGTGCAGGTCATGGCGGGTAAGATTGACGATCCGGATGCGCTGGCACGGTTTGCGGATGTGCTGTCCTTCGCCTGCGAGGCGGCGGCTCAGGCGGGGCGCGAGGTGCTGATCGAGCCGCTCAACCGCCATGACGCGCCGGGATATGCGCTTTCCACCATTGGTCAGGCCATGGATGTGATCGCTGCGGTGGGGCACCCGGCGCTGCGGCTGAATTTCGACATCTACCACGTGGCGCGGACCGAGGGCGATTTGATCACCCGCTTTGCCGCCGTGCAGGACAAGATCGGCCATGTGCAATTCGCAGCCGTCCCCGATCGCGGCGTGCCGGACCACGGCGAGGTCGATCTGCCATGGGTGTTTCAGCAGTTGGAAACGCTGGGTTACGACGCGCCGCTTGGCGCGGAATACAAGCCCGGTGACCAGCCCACGGGCGATACCCTGGGCTGGCTCGCGCCTTACCTCTGACAGCCGGTCAGGCTGTCGCCCAATGCACCGTAAAGCTCTGCATAGGTCATGACGCCGTCGCCAAAGACGTCCAGCGACACGATCTCGTCCTCGCTGACGCCGGTTGCCGTGACCAGAAGGTCGGTCGCCTCACCGGGGCTGGAGATCGCGCAGAACGCGGCGGTGCCCGACACGGTCTCTTGCAGTTCCGCGATGCGCCGCGCGCCCGGGCTGGTGGCGTCAGACAGCGTGACCGCGCCGATCAGTTCCAGACCCAACTCGTCCACGAGATAGCCGTAGGCATCGTGCACCACGACCAGAGGCGGCGTTGACTCTGCGTCGACGATTGCGGTGACGCGGTTGCTGGCGGCGGTCACTTCGGCGCTGAGCGTTTCGAAATTGGCCTGATAGGTGGGCGCGTTTTCGGGATCCAGATTCGACAGGGTGGCCGCGATCACGCCCCCCCAAGTGATTGCGTTCTCGGGCGACAGCCACGCATGGGGGTCAAATTCGCCGTGGTCGTGATCATCGTGATCATCGTGACCCGCGTGATCGTCCCCGTGCTCATCGTCATGATCATCTTTGTGCCCGTGCTCATCGCCGTGGTCATCGCCATGCTCGTCATGGTCATCTTTGTGGTCTTCATCGTGATCATGCTCATCGCCATGATCATCTTTATGGTCGTCGTCATGCTCATCGCCATGCTCGTCACCATGATCATCATCATGGTGGTCGTCATGGTCGTCGTGGTGGCCATCCATCACGTCCACGAACGGGATCACCTTGGTCTCGGGCAGCTCCAGCAAGCCGAAGATGGATGTCTCCGTGCTCAGCCCTGCCAGCGCGTCTTCCAGACCGGGCGTCAGATCAGGACCGATCCAGAACACCGCATCTGCCTGCGACAACGCGCGCGCCTGAGACGGGCGCACCGCAAAGCTGTGAGGGTCCAAACGGGGCGCGAGCAACAGGGTCGGTGTCCCCACACCATCCATGATCTGCGCGGCAATTGATTGCACGGGCGCGATATCCGTCACGACGCTTGGCACATCTGCCTGCGCGAGTGTAGGGACGAGGACGAGTGGGAGCGGGCGAATGTAATTGTATAACATAACAGCGAGCGTTAAACCGCTCACCTAGCCCACGCAACCCCAAGGTTGACCGAAAATGCAAAACCCTAAGGAATTTTCCGAGCACGACCACAGCCACTGTATTGCCGGTGGGGTGGAGGCCGTGCGCGCCGCCTGCGCGGAGCGTGGTCTGCAGCTAACACCGGTACGCGAGCGGGTGCTGAAACTGCTTTTGGCCGAACACCGTGCGCTTGGGGCCTATGACATCCTTGAAGTACTGCGCGCCGAAGGGTTGGGGTCGCAGCCGCCCGTGGCCTATCGCGCCTTGGATTTCTTGGTGCAGAACGGGTTTGCCCACCGGGTGGAACGGCTGAACGCCTTTGTGGCCTGCGCCACGCCTACGGATGATCACGACCCAGCCTTCCTGATCTGCCGCTCCTGCGACGCGGTGGCCGAAACCGGTACGGATGCAAAACGCGACTCTGTGGGACGCAGCGCCGCCGCGGCGGGCTTTCAGATCGAAGGCGCCGTGGTCGAGGCGCTGGGCCTATGCCCCAAATGTCAGGACGCCGACTAACCCATGTCCAGCCGCTTGATCGAGGCCCGGGGCCTGACGCTGAAGAACGGGCGCGCGACCGCCCTGCGCGACGTCGACCTGACCGTTGACCGCGGAGAGATCGTGACAATCGTGGGCCCCAACGGGTCGGGAAAATCCACCCTGCTGCGGGGCCTCATAGGGGCGCTCTCACCTGCCTCGGGCAAAATCACGCGCGCACCGGGCCTCAGGATCGGCTACGTGCCGCAAAAGCTCCACCTCGATCAGAGCATGCCCATGCCGGTGCGGCGCTTTCTGACGCTGCCCTTGTCCAAACCCGCAGCCGCCGTGGAGGCTGCCCTGAAGGCCGCGGGTGCCGAAAGCTACGGTGACCGGCAGATGTCGGCCCTGTCGGGCGGGCAGTTGCAGCGCGTGTTGCTGGCCCGCGCGATCCTCGATGCACCTGATTTGCTGATCCTCGACGAGGCGACCCAAGGCCTCGATCAAGCGGGTTCGGCGGCATTCTACAATCAGATCGAGGACGTGCGGAACACGCTGGACTGTGGTGTCTTGATGGTCAGTCACGAGTTGCACGTGGTCATGGCGGCCTCGGACAAAGTCATCTGCCTGAACGGGCATGTCTGTTGTCAGGGCGCGCCTGCTCAGGTCGCCTCTGCCCCCGAATACCGCGCGCTCTTTGGGACGGGCACCGGGGGCGCGCTGGCGCTCTATCAGCACGACCATGACCATCACCACGACCACGACCATGATCATCACCACCATGACGACGCGGCCCCTGCGGATGCGGGGGCGGCGCGATGATGGACAACTTTCTGGTGCGGGCCGCCCTCGCAGGGCTGGGCGTGGCCGTGGCTGTCGGGCCTTTGGGCTGCTTTGTAGTGTGGCGACGCATGGCGTTCTTCGGGGACGCCACGGCCCATGCCGCGATCCTCGGCGTAGCACTGGCGCTGGCCACCGAGGTGCCGATTTATATTGGCGTCATCCTCACCGCCCTCGCGATGGCAACGACCCTCGTGGCGCTGACCGATCGTGGCCATGGGGCCGATACGCTTCTAGGCGTGATGTCACACGCGGCGCTTGCCGTGGGGCTTGTGGCGATGGCGATGTTCACCACGACACGGGTGGACTTGTCGGCCTACCTCTTTGGCGACATCCTTGCCGTGCAGCGCAGCGATGTCGCAATCATATGGGTGGGCGGGCTGGCCGTGACGGCCTGCGTGGCATGGCGGTGGTCGCGGCTTTTGACGACGACACTCAACCCCGATCTGGCCCATGCCGCGGGCATTTCGCCCAAGCGCGAGGAATTGGCGCTGACCTTGAGCCTTGCCTTGATCGTGGCGATTTCGATCAAGGTGGTGGGCGCGCTTCTGATCGCGGCGATGCTGATCATCCCGGCCGCCGCGGCGCGACCTCTGACGACACGGCCCGAGGTTATGGCGCTCGCCGCAACACTGATCGCGGCCCTGTCCGTGCTGGGCGGGCTCTACGTCTCGCTCCTTACCGATGCGCCCGCCGGGCCGTCGATCATCTGTGTAAGTGCGGTGATCTTCGTAGCAGCATCGACCGTGGGCGCCGTCCGACGCACCCGCTGATCAGCTTTCGGGCGGGGCGCCCCCGGCCTCGGTACGGCGCGCGATGAATTCGTCCAGCGCCGCCTTGGCGTCGAGGTCAATCGCGGGTCCCGGCTTTGTCAGGATGTCCTGCCAGATGCCGGTGGCGCGTTCATGGGCCGTTTGCGCGCCCTTGGCCTCCCACTGTCCGATATTGGACCAATCCGCGACGAGCGGTTCGTAGAATTCGCTGGTGTAACGCGCCATCGTTTGGCCCGCGGCAAAGAAATGGCCCTGCGGCGCGACCTCGGCCACGGCGTCGAACCCCCGCGCATCGGCGGAGGTTTCGGTCGGTGTGCACAGGTCGGCCACCATGTTCACGACCTCCATGTCGCAGATCAGCTTTTCGTAGCTGACCGTCAGCCCCCCTTCGAGCCAGCCCGCCGCATGGATCACCGTGGTGGCCCCCGCCATCAGACACCCCCAGAGGCCCATCTGGGTCTCATTGGCGGCCTGCACGTCGTTAATATTGCTGGCCGACCCCGTGGCCGACCGCCACGGCAACCCGATCAACCGGGCCATCTGCCCGGCGAGCAGCGAGGCCCGGAAATGCTCGGGCGTGCCAAAGGCAGGCGCGCCGGACTTCATATCGACGTTCGAGGTGAAGGTGCCGTACATCACCGGCGCGCCCGGTTGGACAAGCTGGCACAGCGTGATGGCGGCTAAGGCTTCGGCATGGGACAGTGTAATCGCCCCGGTCGGCGTGATCGGGGCCATGGCACCCATCAGCGTGAAGGGCGTGATGATCGACACCTGTCCGGCCTTGGCAAAGTCAATCACGCCTTGGGCCATCGGAATATCGAGCGTCCGCGGGCTGTTGGTGTTGATGATCGTGTAGCAATGCGCGCCCGCGCGAAAGGCATCGTCGGACAGCCCGCGGAAGCCCGCGATCATCTGGAACACGTCGTCGACCTGTGGCGTCCCGCGCGAATAGACGAAGGGCACCTTGTCCGACAGCGTGAGCGCGGTGCGCGTCATCTCGTAGTGGCGCAGGTGGATGAGCACGTCCTGCGGTTCGACCAATGGTGGGACGAGGTGAAGCGCATCGAAATGCTGGGTCAGTTGGACGAGCTCGCGAAAATCCTGCCCGGTCCCCGGCCTGCGCCCGCGCACCCGGTCCGTGGCATGGGGGGCGCCCGCGCCGGGTTGGAACGTCAGGCTGCCCAACTCAATCAGAAGATCGCGCTCGCGCGCGGCCCCATGCAGCATGAACGAGGACGGCGCGCTTTTGATCGCGGCCTCGACCATGTCGCGCCCGATGAACACCATGTCCTCATCCACGCGCGCCCCGGCCTTGGCAAAGATCTCCCGCGCCTCGGGCAGCAGGACGCGCATCCCCAACTCCTCGAGGATGCGCAGGCTGGTCTCGTGGAGCGCCCGCGCCTCGTCCGCGGACACCGCGTCCATCGGCGGGAAGGGATTGCGCAACTGGCGCGCATTGACCTGCCGCCCTGTGGGCGCGGCGGCGGCACCGTCGCGCCGTCTGCGTCTGGTGCGCGCCTCGGCCATATCAGCCCCGCATCGCCTTGCCCTCTGGATCATAGGGCGACGGGGCCAGCACCTTGGCGCTCCGTTCGATGCCCACAACATGAACCGATAGGTCGGTCCCCGGTTTGGCATAGGCCGGATCAACCATGGCCATGGCGATGGATTGCCCAACGGTGTGGCCGTAGGCGCCCGAGGTTGTGAACCCAACGCGTTTGCCGTTCGACCAAACAGGCTCGTACCCGCCACAATCGGCAGCCGGGCTATCGAGGCCGAGCGTCACGAGGACCTGGCTGGGTCCCTCGTCGCGTTCCTTCATGGCGGCCTCGCGGCCCACGAAGTCTTCCTTCTGCCAGTCGATCCAGCGGTCCATGCCGGTCATCGCGGCGGTGCGGTCCTGCGTGAATTCCGCGGACCAAATGCCAAAGCTCTTCTCGATCCGGGTGGAGAGCAGCGCGTTAAAGCCGACCTCGCGCAGCCCATGGTCCGCACCCGCTTCCAGCAGCATTCGTCGCAGCGCAATGTGCTCGTTAGCGTGGCAATGGATTTCGTATCCAAGCTCCCCCGTCACAGAAAGCCGCCCGACCTCGCAGCGCAAAAGGCCAAGGTCGAATGTCCCGCAGCCCATAAATTTCAGGTCGATGTCGGGATTGATCGCATGGAGGATCTTGGTCGAATTCGGGCCCGAGAGCGAGAACCCGCAGATATCGTCGGAGATGTCGGAGATATTGACCTGCGCCTCGCCGTCTGCGCCTTTCAAGTGATCCTTGAACCAGCGCATGTGCCATTCGCGCAGGTAGTAAGACCCCATGATCCAGTATTCGCCATTGCCCCAGTTAAAGAGGGTCAGGTCGCCCTTCAGCTTGCCCTCTTCTGAGAGCATCACCGCAAGACGCGCCCGGCCCGGCGTGGGCAGCTTCGTGGCGAACATCCGGTCGAGCCATGCTTCCGCGCCCGGCCCAGTGACCTCGTAGCGGGAGAAGCCCGTGATATCGAGGAGGCCCGCAGCTTCACGGATGGCTTTGTGCTCCGCCTCCACAAACGGGGTGGCGTCGGTGCGGTTAAGGCTTGGTGTTTCCTCGAAGTCTTCCGGCGCGAAGTACAGCGGCGTCTCCAGCCCCCATGAGCACCCCCAACGCGCGCCGGCCGCCGTCATCGCATCATGCGCAGGCGCCATCCGCAGCGGTCGCCCAGCGGGCAGTTGTTCGTTCGGGTAGGACATCACAAACCGGCGGGAATAGAACTGGCCCGTGGTCTGCTTGATGTATTCCTTGTTGGAATGCTGCGGGCCGTAGCGCGCGATATCCATCGACCACGCGTCGGTTTCGGTGTCGCCGTGGATCATCCATTCGGCCAGCGTCTTGCCCACGCCGCCCCCTTGCAAAAAGCCCGCCATGACACCGCAGGCCAGCCAGTAGTTCGGCACGCTGCGCACCGGCCCGACCAGTGGGTTGCCGTCGGGCGAGAAGGTGAAGGCCCCGTTGACCCAGTTTTCGACGCCGACGTCGTTCAGGCAAGGATAGCGGTCGAAGGCCATCATCAACTCGCGCTCGATCCGGTCGGGTTCTTCCTGCAGCAGCTCGATCCCGTAATTCCACGGCGCGCCGTCCATCATCCAGTGCTTGTGATCGGTCTCGTAGATGCCGACGAGGATGCCCTTCTTGTCCTGCCGCACATAGGTAAAGCCCTCGAGGTCGACCATCATCGGGATCTCGAAATCCAGCTCTGCAATCTCGGGGATCGTCTCGGTCAGGAAATAGTGGTGGGCGAGGGGGGAAACGGGGAGGTCCAGCCCCACCATGCGCCCGCACTGCTTGGCCCAGAGGCCGCCTGCATTGACGACATGTTCGGCCTTGATCGTGCCCTTCTCGGTCACGACCTCCCAATGGTCACCCTTCCAGTGCAGTTCCTCGACCTTGTTGTGTTCGATGATATCCGCGCCGCGCTTCTTGGCCGCGCGGGCATAGGCGTGCACGGTGCCGGTGGTGTCGATATACCCCTCGCGATCCGCCCAGAGGCCGCCGATGATCCCGTCAGTGTTCATGATCGGGCATTTCGCCTTGATCTCGTCCGGGGTCATGAGGTGGCAATCCTCGATCCCGATGGTCTGGAACGTCCGGTAGGCCGATTGCAGCCATTCCCAGCGTTCGGGCGCCGCCGCGACTGAGATACCGCCCGTCATGTGCAACCCGATATCAATCCCGCTTTCGGCCTCGACCTCGGACAACAGGTCGATGGTATAGGCCTGAAGGGCCGCCATGTTCGCATCCGCATTCAGCGCGTGAATGCCGCCCGCCGCGTGCCATGACGAGCCCGCTGTCAGCACGTTGCGTTCGAGGATCGCCACATCGGTCCAGCCGAATTTCGTCAGGTGATAGGCAACGGATGCGCCGACAACGCCACCCCCGATAACGACCACACGGTATTGCGATTTCATTGGCGGATCTCCTCTTGGTGCCATCACCCTAGAAGCGCCCGCGCCCGCGATTCCCGACCATTTGCCCCGCGGCCTGCAACGTTTGCGACACAATCCGTCGCGGGAGCAGGCTGCGCGCCGTCAGAGGTCGAGGATGAGCGTCCCGCCCGCCTCCGCTGCGCGGGATTGGCAGGTGATCATCCGCGTCTCACGCTCGGCCCGTGACAGCACGTAATCGCGGTGCTCCACGTTACCTTCGATCACGCCGCATTGGCACACGCCGCACAGCCCGTCGGCGCATTTCACGTCGACAGGCACGCCCGCCGCGATCAGTGCATCCGATAGGGGGGTATCGGCGTCGACATCAACCGTGCGGCCCGACCGCGCGAGGGTCACGCGGAAGGGGCTGTTCTCCCAATCCGGGGCCTCTGGCACGGCGAAGTATTCGGTGTGGATGGCGTCTTCGGGAAGGCCAGCCCCGCGCGCGGCACTCCCAACGGCCTCCATGTAGCCATCCGGCCCGCAGCAGTAGACATGCGTGCCGTCGCCCGCCCCGGTGAGGCTGGCCGCCAGATCAAGACGCCCGCCTTCGTCCGACACGTGCAGGTGCGCGCGGTCCGCCCAAGGCGTGCCCGCAATCAACTCCCAGAGAGCCGCCCGCGCGCGGCGCGGCACCGAGTAGTGCATCTGGAACGGCACATCATCACGGTGCAGCGTATGGGCCATCGCGATCATCGGCGTGATCCCGATCCCGCCGCCATACAGAAGCGCCGACCGCGTGCCCTCCGCGATGGGAAAGTGGTTGCGCGGGGGCGCGATGAACACCCGCCGTCCGGGTGTGAAGATGCGGTGCATCAGGTGCGACCCACCGCGCCCTTCGTCCTCGCGCAAAACGGCCAGTTGATAGCGATCCCTGACCGCCGGGTCGCCACACAGCGAATATTGCCGCAGGTATTCGGGCGCCACGACCACATCGATATGCGCACCCGCCGTCCAGCCTGGCAGGGGCGCACGGTCCGGGCGTTGAAGCGTGTAAAGCGTGATATCTTCACTCAACGGCTCGGCCCCCGTCACCTCGACCCGCAACACCGGCGAGGTCGTGTCGTTGGTGTAGACATGGCGCGGCCCTTTGCCCGCCTTGTAGTCCTCGGCGCTGACCATCTCCTGATAGGCCGCGATCCCGGCTTCGCGGTCCATGGGGTCCGGGAACGGGTGGGGATGGGCGGCCAGCGGTGCGGGATAGACGGCAAGCGTCTGATCCTCGGCCTTGATCTTGAGGTCGCGTTGCAGCCCCCGCGTGTTCACTGGCACGTCCGTGGGGTGGTAGCCACCGTCCGGCCCGAGCGCGAGATCCCACCACCATTTCTTGACCGGGTTGATATCACCATTGCCGACCGCATCATCGAGCCGCGACAGCAAGGGCGCGGCCTTGGGCAGGGTCATCGCGGCCCAACGGAACGGCTTTTCAGCAAAGAGCCCCTCAAGGTTCCACGGGCAGGTCTTCATGCACCGCCCGCACATGGCCCCGCCTTCGGTTGTCATCCGGTAGGTCGCGCATTTCTGGCTGTCGGATTTCCAGATCTCGTAGCCGTTGAACATCCGCTTGGGGCCCGCCGTGATTGCCCCCGACGGGCATTCGCGCGCGCATTTGTTGCAGCTTTCGCAGAACGCCTGCAGGCCAAAGTCGATGGGCTGATCATGCTCCAGCGGCATGTCGGTGGTGATGACGCCGGATTTCAGGCGCGGACCCAGAAATGGGTTCAGGATCACCTCACCGATGCGGCTGACCTCTCCCAATCCCGACAGCAGCAGGAGCGGCGGTTGCAGCACATCGCCATCCATCACCGTATGCGCCTTGGCGCTGTAGCCGAGGTTGCGAATGAATTGGGCCAACACGCCGCCCAAGACGGAAAATCTCAGATAGGCGCGCATGGACTGGGCGACGGATATCCAGTCGTCGCCTGACGCGCCCTCCATCGTATCGAACCCTTGGTCGATCACCATCGAGATCGCCTGATCGTGGGGCGGCTCGATCACCTCGCCCAAGGCATTGTGGGAATACCAGGTCCAGTCGGGGCAGGCCGACAGACCTACGGCGTCCGCGCCGAGCCAATAGGCGGCGGCCTTGATCATCTCGCTGTGTTCACGCGGCGACAGGCGCGACACCTCCGCGGACCCCGGCCCCGCTTGCAGCAGGACAAGCGCGCCCAAAAGCCGCCGTTGCGCCATCGACGGGGCGGCCTTGCGCACATAGGTGCCGCCCGTGGCCTGTTTCTGCACGTGTTTGCCCATGTCCCCGAACTGCGCGCGGGCAAACAGGTCCGCGCGTTTGGGCACGCGGGGCACGTTGGGCGCGTCGATATAGGTCGTTGGTGTCTCGACGCGCTTGAGCGTCTCGAAAGGGTGGGGGCCCAGCGCGAATTGGCGGCTCTCATACGGGTGGCCGTTCATCCCGGTCCGCGCTTGGCCGTGACCCAGCCACCAGCCCAACCCCGAAAGCTCGGTCCTTGGTTGATCCGCCAAGGGGGCCAGCGGCTGATCGGGCGTCATGTCGAAATCGGTAGTGACCACGCTGATGCCGAAGCGATCCCCGATGAAGGGCGCGGTCAGTGTGCCGTCCTCAACCGTAGCAAGCCCCGCCGCAACGGCCAGACGGTTCAGGTCCACATCCGTGGCTGTTGGAGTGTGCGCCTTAGCCGCAAAGCCCAAGACGCGCAGGTAATTGGCCAGAACCACCGCCACTTCGCCCCCGCGCAGCGCCGCGCGATAGGCCTCAGCCCCCGCGATGGCGGCAGCCCCCGGCTCGGACGGGTCGACGGCGCGCGGATGCTCGTGGATCAGAACCAGCGCGTGTGTGTGCTCGTCAATTTGCGACGGCGGGGCGGCGGCGGCATCGCGCAGATCGGCCATGATCTGATCGATCCCGGCGGCCAGGGTTGTCGTCTGCCGCGTCTGCAACGCGTGCGACAGGCGCGCGACCTCCGGGTTGGTGACGGGCTGCGCCAGATGATCGCCTGCCTCCAGCCGACAGATGCCCGCCATGTCCACGTCCGAGAAATAGGCGAACGACTTGATATGGCGCGCCCGTTCCGCCGGATCGTCCGGGCAGGTCGCCTGCGCGGGGTTCACCGCGCCGTCGCGCAAGGTGTCCATCACCGCAAGGTAATCCACCATCGCCGCCGCGATCGACCCGGCCCCACCGTCCGGCGCAGGCAGCGGGACATGTGTGGGAACACGATCCGCCTTCGGCGCTGCCACGCGCCGCAACCGCTCCAGCGGGAAGGGACCCAAATGGACCGGGCGTTTGGCAGAGGATCGAAGGCGCATGGGGTCGGCTCACACTCGGCAGGTCGGCAGCATTCCGCCCCGCTGCGCTGGACAGCCGGGGCATCCTTGGCCTATCCGCTGGGGACACACCAAGCAAGGCAGCCCACAGATGGAACGCAAGCTCTTTGGCACCGACGGGGTGCGCGGCGAGGCCAACACCTTCCCCATGACCGCAGAGGCCGCCTTGCGGCTGGGCGCGGCGGCGGGGCGGTATTTCCGCCGCTCGGACCGCACCCATCAGGTCGTGATCGGCAAGGACACGCGCCGCTCTGGCTACATGCTGGAAAACGCGCTCACGGCGGGGTTCACGTCCGTGGGTATGGATGTCGTTCTGGTCGGGCCGGTGCCGACGCCTGCCGTGGGAATGCTCACAACCTCCATGCGCGCCGATGTGGGCGTCATGATCTCGGCCAGTCACAACCCGCACCACGACAACGGGATCAAGTTCTTTGGCCCCGATGGTTTCAAGCTTTCGGACGAGGCCGAGGCCGAGATTGAGGCGCTCTTTGCCGAAGGCGTGCGCCTTGCCCAGCCCGCAAAGATCGGGCGCGCGGGCCGCGTGGAAAGCGCGACGGGTCGCTATGTCGAGGCCGTGAAATCCTCGCTCCCCCGCGGGCAGAGTTTCGAGGACCTCAAGATCGTTGTCGATTGCGCCAATGGTGCGGGCTACAAGGCCGCCCCGCAGGTCCTGTGGGAATTGGGCGCGGATGTGGTGCCGCTGGGCGTGTCGCCCAACGGGTTCAACATCAACGACAAATGTGGATCGACCGCCCCGGACCAACTGGCGCAAGCGGTCGTGGCCCATGGCGCGGATGTGGGCATCGCGCTCGATGGGGATGCCGACCGGATCATCGTCGTGGATGAAAAGGGTCAGGTCGCGGATGGCGATCAATTGATGGGCCTGATTGCGTCGCGCTGGGCGCGCGAGGGGCGGCTTGCCGGGCGCACTCTTGTGGCGACGGTGATGTCCAATCTGGGCCTCGAGCGTTGGCTGGCCGATCAGCAGGTCGCGCTCCACCGGACCAAGGTAGGGGACCGCTACGTGGTCGAGGCCATGCGCCGCGATGGCTTCAACCTGGGGGGGGAGCAATCGGGCCATATCGTCATGGCCGACCACGCCACCACGGGCGACGGCCTGTTGGCTGGGCTGCAATTCGTGTCCGCAATGATCGACAGCGGAAAATCCGCCAGCACGCTGGCGCGCAATTTCGACCCCTTTCCGCAAAAGATGGAAAACGTGCGCTACGCTAAAGGAACCGACCCGCTGGAAACCGCGCCCGTCAAGGCCGCCATCGCCGCCGCCGAGGCCCAACTGGCCGCAGCCGGGCGTCTGTTGATCCGCAAGTCCGGCACCGAGCCCGTGATCCGTGTCATGGCCGAACACGAGGACGCGCAGGTCATCGACGCGGCCATCGGGGCGGTCGTGGCCGAAATCGAAGCGAGTGCCGCCTGACCCGTCATTTGGGGTAAAATTGGCGCCTGCATTTACCCAGCGTTCACCAGCATCGTCGTAGCGTCCCACCAAACAGATTGGTGAGGCGACACGATGAGAGTTGAAGACACGGCGTTGGACGGCGTCAAACTGCTACGTCCCAAACGGATCACCGACATCCGCGGATATTTCCAGGAAAGCTGGAACGATCGCGTCATGGCCGACCTGGGCCTGCCGTTGACATTCGTTCAGGAAAATCAGTCCTTTTCGGCCAAATCCGGCACCCTGCGCGGGTTGCACTATCAGGCGCCACCGGCGGCACAGGGCAAACTTGTGCGTGTGACCACCGGTGAAATTCTGGATGTGGCCGTCGACGTCCGGGCGGGATCACCGACTTACGGACAGTATGTCTCGGCGGTGCTGAATGCCTCGTCGGGGTGGATGATGTGGGTGCCCGAAGGGTTCCTGCATGGCTTTGTCACGCGCGCCCACGCGACGACCGTGCAATACCGGACCACCGATTTCTACGCACCCGACTGCGACGGGGCCGTGGCCTTTGACGACCCTGATCTCGCCATCGACTGGGGCATCGATCTGGACGCAGCGATCACCTCTCCCAAGGACGCGGACGCGCCGCGCCTGCGCGACTGGGTATCGCCATTTTCCGTGTCTCCTGCGTCTCGCGCCCAGGAGGTGCCGGCATGAGGATGATCGTCACCGGCGGTGCCGGCTTTATCGGATCCCGTCTTGTCCGCCGCGCGGTGGAGTTGGGGCATGAGGTGCTCAATATCGACGCGCTGACCTACGCGGCGTCCGTCTCCTCCGTCTGGGATCTCGAAGAGATGCCGAATTACCGGCTGGAGCCTGCAGATATCACCGACCGCGCCATCATGGACCGCCTGATCGCGGACCATCGACCCGACGCGATCCTGCATCTGGCCGCCGAAAGCCATGTGGACCGCTCGATCGAAGGGCCGGGGGTCTTTGCCCAGACCAATATGATGGGCACCTTTACCTTGCTTGAGGGCGCGCGCGCCTACTGGACCCGCGCCGGTCAGCCGGATGATTTCCGCTTCTATCAGGTCTCAACGGACGAGGTCTTTGGCGCCTTGGGGCCAGAAGGCCGGTTTACGGAAACCACGGCCTATCGCCCCAACAGTCCCTATTCGGCGACCAAGGCGGCGGGCGATCACCTCGTCCGGGCGTGGCATCAGACCTATGGCCTGCCGGTCCTGACCAGTCACGCCTCCAACAATTACGGACCCGGACAACACCCCGAGAAATTCATCCCCAAGATCCTGTCCCGCGCCATCGCGGGAGAGGCGATACCGGTTTACGGCTCGGGCGCGCAATCGCGCGACTGGATCCACGTCGACGACCATGTTGATGCGATCCTCACGGTGCTGGAGGCGGGCCGGGTGGGCGAATGCTACAACATCGGGGCGGGGTGCGAATTTCGCAACATCGACCTCGCGCGCGCACTGTGCCGATTGCTGCAAACGCGGCGCCCGTCGCACACGCCCTATACCGACCTCATCACCCACGTGGAGGATCGCCCGGGCCACGATTTCCGCTACGCGATCGACGCATCCAAGATCACGTCGGAACTGGGGTGGACCCCGCGCTATACGCTCGAGGCCGGGCTGGCGCAGACGATGGATTGGTACCTCACGCACAGCGCGTGGTGGACCTCCATCCTCGAACGCGACAACCGCGATGTAATGGGCGGCGGCGCGGCGGCTGGCGGCTGGACCCTGCGCGACAGCGGGGAGGTCGCGGCATGAGGGTTCTGGTCTTTGGCGCGACCGGTCAGGTGGGCAGCGAATTGATGCGCGATCCGCGCGCGGTCGGGCTGACCCGCGCAGATGCCGATCTCCGCGACCCCGCGGCATGTGCCAACATCATCA
The DNA here is from genome assembly GCA_038527375.1 of Pseudomonadota bacterium. GTDB lineage: Bacteria > Pseudomonadota > Alphaproteobacteria > Rhodobacterales > Rhodobacteraceae > Shimia_B. The sequence continues at coordinate 48,944 of JBCBFU010000007.1, forward strand.
AACGCGCAAACGTTGACGCCATCATCAACGCAGCGGCCTACACGGATGTGGATGGGGCCGAAAAGGCGCCGGGCCTCGCGCATGTGATCAACGGGCGCGCGCCCTCGGCCATGGCCATCGCGGCGGCGCGCCGCGACATCCCGTTCCTGCACATCTCAACCGACTATGTGTTTGACGGCAAAGGGCACGCGGCCTGGACCCCGAAGGACCCCACGGCGCCGCTGCAGGCCTATGGCCGCTCCAAGCTCGCCGCGGAGCGCACCATACGCGAAATCGACGGCCCCCACGCGATCCTGCGGACATCCTGGGTGTTCTCGGACGGGGGCCACAACTTTCCGCGCTCGATCCTGCGCGCAGCGGCCACGCGCGACGAGATCGCGGTCGTCAACGATCAGGTGGGTGCGCCCACCTATGCGGCTGACATCGCGGAAACCCTTTTGCAGATGGCTGAACAGCTCGTTGCACGTCCGTCAAAAAGCGGCCTCTATCACTATGCGTCCCACGCGCCGCTGACCTGGGCGGCCTATGCGCGGGAGGTCTTGCAGGCGGCAGGGTCCGAGACGCTCATCCGCGGCATCCCCAGCAGCGCGCGCCCTACACCGGCCAAACGCCCGGCCAATAGCCGCCTGTGCTGTGCCTCCCTGCGCGATGTTTTCGGGATTGAGCGTCCCGACTGGCGGACCCGCTTGCCCGGCGTTGTGGCCGCATCGGGCCAATCGCGATCCGGCACGGCACAACCGTCCACCTCGCGGCCCGCCACAAGGAGGTGGAGCGCATGACAAACCACAAGACAGCCCCGCCGCGCGGAACGTGCCCGCAACGCAAGGGCATCATCCTCGCCGGGGGGACGGGATCGCGCCTGTGGCCGCTGACGCACAGCGTCTCCAAGCAGTTGTTGCCGGTCTATGACAAGCCGATGATCTACTACCCGCTCACGCAACTCCTGCAGGCGGGCATCCGCGAGATCGCGGTCATCACCACCCCCCGAGACCAGGCGCAGTATCAGGCGCTTTTGGGCGACGGGCGGCAGTGGGGCGTGGCGATCACCTATCTGGTGCAACCTCGCCCGGGTGGCGTGGCGCAGGCCTTTGTGCTGGCCGAAGACTTCCTTGCGGGATCGTCCTGCCTGTTGGCGCTGGGTGACAACATCCACCTTGTACCACGCGGCAGCACGGCCCCCGCCGCACGGCTCGCGGCATCGCAATCCTGCGGCATTGTCGGCGTGCCTGTCTCGGACACATCCGCCTACGGGGTCGCGCGGTTGTCGGCCCAGGGCGCGGTCCGCGCGCTCGTCGAAAAACCGCGCGCGGGCGGGCCGGGGCTCGCCGTGACGGGTCTCTACGCGCTCGATCACCGCGCCCCGACGATGGCGCGGTCCCTGCGCCCCTCCAAACGGGGCGAGCTGGAGATCGTCGATCTCCTCAACCTCTATGTGGTCGAATGGGCGGTCGATCTGGTGCAGATGCCCGCCGATGCGCAGTGGTTTGATGCGGGCACCCATGACAGCCTCATGGCCGCGGCGGACTGCGTGCGCGGCTTGCAGGACAGGCAAAGCCGGTTGGTCGGCTCGCCCGATCTGGCCGCGCTCGAAAACGGGTGGATCGACGCGGCAGAACTTGCCGCCCGCGTGAAAGGGTGCGGCGCGTCGGGGTATGGTCGCGCGCTCCTTCGCCACCTCGCGACGATGGACAAAGTCGCAGGCCCCCCCACGGATATCCCGGTCCCCAACGCCGCGTGAGGGCAGGTGACAGCCCGCTGCCAACCGCCGCGCGCGCGCTATCTGAGCCCGCACGCGTGGCCGCTGCCACCGCCTTCTTTCTGCGCATCGGGGCAACGAAGGCTACCCCTCTGCGAAACCAGACCCGCCAATCCTTTACTTGCGCGCCAGAAGCGTGTTTGACCAACCCGCGCCGCTTTTGCAGGGGCGCGACGAGTACGCAAAAAGGCAGGGCCAAGAATGGCGCGAACGATCCTGTTAACCGGTGGCGCAGGCTATATCGGCTCGCACACCTATGTGGCCCTGATCGAGGCCGGGTACGACGTTGTCATCATCGACAATTTCGACAATTCCAGCCGCTCGGTCCTGGATCGTCTGGCGCGGCTGACGGGACAGAACCGCGTCAAATGCCACGAGGGGTCGGTCCTGGATCGCGCATTCGTGGCTGATGTCTTCGATCAATACGACTTTGATGGCGTGGTGCATTTCGCCGCCAAAAAGGCCGTGGGCGAAAGCGTTCGGCTGCCGCTCGATTACGTGGACACCAATGTGACGGGGCTTTTGTCGATCCTCGCGGCGATGGACGCGCGCGACGTGCGCAAGCTGGTCTTCTCCAGCTCGGCCACCGTCCACGGCGATCCGCCGGTGATCCCGATCACCGAAGACTTGCCGCTGAACTACACAAACCCCTACAGCTTTACCAAAGTCGTCAGCGAACAGATCCTCGAACAGGCAACCCACGCCAATGCCGATTGGGCCTTTGGCATCTTGCGCTATTTCAACCCTGTGGGCGCCCACCCGTCGGGCCTGATCGGCGAGGATCCGTTTGATATCCCCAACAATCTGATGCCCTACATCGCCAAGGTTGCGGCGGGCGAGCTGCCGCATCTGACGGTGTTCGGCACCGACTATGACACGCCCGACGGCACAGGCGTGCGCGACTATATCCATGTGCAGGACCTCGCCCGCGGGCACGTCCTGTCGCTCGATGCGCTGTTCCGTCAGGACGAAGGGCACACCGTCAATATCGGCACCGGCAACGGGGTGTCCGTGCTCGAGATGTTGGCGGCCTATAGCGCGGCCTGCGGGCGCGAGTTGCCCCGCGAATTCGGCCCCCGCCGTGACGGCGATGTGGCGACGCTTCTGGCCGATCCGTCCCGTGCGCGGGCGCTTCTGGGGTTCGAGGCGCAGCATAGCCTCGACGATATGTGCACCAGCAGCTGGAACTGGATCAACACCGGCGCGAAGGAGGCATGAGCATGCGCACAGTCCTCGTCACCGGCACCGCTGGGTTTATCGGCTTTCATCTGGCCAAACGTCTGCTCGATGACGGCTTCCGGGTGGTCGGACTGGACGGGATGACCGACTATTACGACGTGACGCTCAAGGAACGGCGCCACGCGACATTGGCCCAGCACGAGCATTTCCGGGGCCACGAAATGCTGTTGGAAGATGCCGATGCCATCATGGCGCTGGCGCACGACGCGCAGCCCGACGTGATCGTCCACCTCGCCGCGCAGGCCGGGGTGCGCTACTCGCTCGAGGCGCCGCGCAAATATATCGAAACCAATGTCGTGGGCACCTTCAACATCATGGAGGCCGCGCGCGATTGCGGGGTGGATCACCTCCTGATGGCGTCCACCAGTTCGGTCTACGGCGGCAATGTCGAAATGCCTTTTGCCGAGGTCCACAAGACCGACAGCCCGCTCACCATCTACGCCGCTACCAAAAAGGCGAACGAGGCGATGGGCCACGCCTATGCCCATCTGCACGATCTGCCCGTGACGATGTTCCGCTTTTTCACGGTCTATGGCCCATGGGGGCGGCCGGATATGGCGCTCTTCAAGTTCACGCGCGGCATTCTCGAAGGGACGCCAATCGACATCTACAACAACGGCGATATGTGGCGCGATTTCACCTATGTGGAGGACCTCGTGCGCGGCATCCGCCTGCTGATCGACACGCCGCCCAAGGTGCTGGAGGAGGGGGAGGAGCCCATTCCCGGCGACACGCTGTCCAATGCCGCGCCCTACCGGGTGGTCAATATCGGCAACTCCGACAAGGTGCGCCTGATGGATTTCATCGAGGCCATCGAGGACGCAACCGGGCGCAAGGCCGTGCGCAATTACATGCCCATGCAGACAGGCGATGTGCACGCAACCTGGGCTGATGGTGAATTGCTCCACGCGCTCACAGGCTACCGGCCACAGACGCAGGTGCGCGAAGGTGTGGCCGCGTTTGTCGACTGGTACCGCGCCTATTACGACGTATAGGATCGACCCGAACGCGGGGGAGGGACGCCGGATGACGCGCACGGGTGGGCAACTGCTGGTCGATAGCCTTGTGGGTCTGGGGGCGACGCAGGCCTTTGGGGTTCCGGGCGAAAGCTATCTCGCGGTGCTCGACGCCCTCCATGACAGCCCCCTGACGCTCACCTTAACCCGGCACGAGGGCGGCGCGGGCTTTATGGCTGCGGCCTATGGCAAGCTGACAGGGCAGCCCGGAATTTGCATGGTGACCCGCGGACCGGGCGCGACGAATGCGTCGATCGGGGTGCACACGGCGCTTCAGGACAGCGCACCGATGATCCTGTTCGTGGGTCAGATCGGCCGCGACATGCGCGAACGCGAGGCTTTTCAGGAGCTCGATTATCGCGCGGTCTTTGGGACGATGGCCAAATGGGCCACCGAGATTGATAGCGCCGACCGCATCCCCGAGGTGCTGGCACGCGCTTGGCGCACGGCCATCTCTGGCCGACCCGGACCTGTCGTGATTGCCTTGCCAGAGGACATGCTCACGGACGAAACGACGGCGGAGCCGTTGGGACCCATCGCACCCACATCGCGCCCGCTCGCAGATCGCGCGACCATCGACGACATCGCCGCCCGCTTGCGCAGGGCAGAACGCCCGCTCGTCCTTGTCGGTGGTGGCGGCTGGTCGGACGCGGATCGCACGGCATTGAACGCGTGGGTCTCAGGCGCTGGCATACCCGCGCTTGCGGCTTTCCGGTTCCACGATCTGCTCGATCACCACGATGCCCGGTTCTGCGGGGTGGCCGGTGTTGGCATGACGCCGCAGGTGAAATCCCTGATCACGCAGGCCGATGTGATCCTGGCACTGGGCGTCCGCTTTGGCGAGATGACGACAGACGGCTACACGCTCTTTGATATCCCCTCACCCGCGCAGGAGGTGATCCACGTCCATGTCAGCGACCGCGAGCTGGGCAAGATCCTGCAGCCCGCTTTGGCCGTACACGCCCACCCGGCCGAGGTTATCGCGGCCCTGCCAGGGTCCCTGTCATCTGCCGCAGCATGGAAAGAGGGCGCGCGTGCAGGTTACCTCGACAGCCTGACGGCGCCGGACCAACCCGGGACGCTCGACATGCGGGCGGTGGTGCAAGTGCTGCAGGACCGCTTGGACGGGGATGCGATCCTGACCAATGGTGCCGGCAATTTCGCCGTCTGGACCAACCGCTTTTTCCAATTCGGTCCCGGCCAGCGCCTGCTGGCACCCCAAAGCGGGTCCATGGGCTATGGCGTGCCTGCGGCCATCGCCGCCAAGATCGCGCACCCGGCCCGCCAGGTCGTCTGTGTCGCGGGGGACGGGGATTTTCAGATGACGGGCGCGGAACTGGGGGCTGCGCGCCAAGCCGGGGCGGCCCCTGTGTTCCTTGTCGTCAACAACGGCACCTATGGCACCATCCGGATGCACCAGGAACGCACCTATCCCGGTCGTGTCAGCGGAACCGAATTGTGGAACCCCGATTTTGTGGCGCTCGCCCACGCCTATGGGATGTCGGGCGAGGCGGTCACGGACACAGCGGCCTTTGCGCCGGCGCTCGACCGCGCGCTTGCCGCGCCCAATGGTGCGGTCATCGAACTGATGCTGGGGCCGCAAGCCCTGACGCCCGGGGCGACGCTCGATCAGATTACTGCTGCGGCCCAAGAATAAGCCATCCGCGTGATTTTACCGACCCGCCGGTCACAAATTCGAAACATCGGTTGCGCAACCATCATCCCGCCCCCTAGGTTACTTGCGAGAGGTGCCAATGTCTGTCGTTGAACAACCCAGTCGTACACGCCGCCGCAAGGCGGCCCGCCCCGGTGAAATCGTCGCCGCTGGGATCGAGGAGTTTGCCGAACACGGCTTTGAACGCGCCCGGCTGGACCGGATCGCGGCCAAGGCGGGCATCGCCAAGGGCACGATCTACCTTTATTTCCCGTCGAAGGAGGCGCTGTTCCTGGCCGCGGTCGAAGAGCACGTCATTTCGGTCATGGCCGAGAACGAGCTGACGCTTCAAACCTTTGAAGGCAGCACCGAGGATCTGCTGCGCGTGTCGCTCAAAAGCGCCTATGCCAAGATGCTATCGCCGGAAAATCAGGCGGTGATGCGCATCCTGATTTCGGAGAGCCACCGCCTCCCCGATATGGCGCAGACCTATCACGACATGGCCATCAAGCGGGGCAGCGCCCTGTTGGCCGGTCTGGTGGAGCGTGGGATCGCGCGGGGCGAGCTGCGCGAAAGCGCGGCCACACAGACGCCGGAATTGCTCATTGCGCCGATCATGTTTGCCTGCCTGCACAACATGACGTTTCAGCACATCGACCCGCTCGATATTGATGAGTATTTCGAAGGCCATATCGAAATGATCATGCGCGGCATCGGCAAGGTCTGATCCTTTCCAAAATTTGAAAGACCGGCCTCCATCAACGAATCCTTTGACTCCCGTTGCTTTGTATACATTGTGTATACATCTGAACGTGGAGCTGCCCCGTGCCATCGGCCAAGGAAACCTGTCTCGATACTTTGCGCGCGCGCATCCTTGCGTTGACCATCGCGCCGGGCTCGGACCTTGATGAAGCCGGGCTGAGCGCGGAGTTTGGCCTGTCGCGCACGCCATTGCGCGAGGTTCTGCAGCGGCTCGCAGGCGAAGGCTATGTCACCCAAACGGCCAATCGTGGGGCCAAGGTCGCGTCGATGGACCTGCCGACCATGCGGGTGTTCTTTCAAACGGCGCCGATGATCTATGCCTCGGTCGCGCGTCTGGCGGCAGAGCAGGGGACGCGGGCGCAGATTGACGATCTCAAGGATGCGCAGGCCCGGTTTACCCGCGCCACTGCCGCAGGCGATGCCCATGCCGCAGCGCTGTCGAACCACCGCTTTCACGCGATCATCGGGGATATGGCGCACAACCCCTACCTCGCCGTGGCGCTGGGCCGGATGCTGATCGACCACACCCGGCTCAGCCAGACATTCTACCGCCCGACCTCGCCCGAGGAGGCCACGCGCGTCACCACCGCCCGCGATCAACACGATGCCATGATCGCCGCGTTCGAGGCGCGCACGCCCGAGGCGGCAATCGATATCACCTTGGCCCATTGGGAGCTGAGCCGCGACCGGATGGAGCAGTTCGTGCGCCCCGATCCATTGCCCATCGACCCCGTCGGCACCCCTGTCGCTACCCTGTCGCCCGCTTAGAAGAAGGCCCCGCCCATGACGTTTGCCCATGCAGTTTGAAGGCATTTTCACCCCCATCGTCACGCCCTACCACGCGGATTTCTCCGTCAATGACGCGGCGCTCGCGCAGACGGTGGAACACCTCGTAGGCGCAGGCGTCCACGGCATCATCATCGCCGGGACCACGGGCGAATACTACGCGCAGAGCACCGAGGAACGGCTGACCCTGATGCGGCAGGTCTCGGACCTGATCGCGGGACGTGTGCCGGTTGTCGTGGGCACCGGTGCCATGCGGACCGAGGATGCGGTTCATTATGCCACCGCCGCGCGCGAAATCGGGGCCGATGCAATCCTCGTGGCAACGCCGCCCTACGCCTATCCGACAGGACGCGAGATCGCGCTGCATTGTCTGGCCGTCGACCGTGCCGCCAACCTGCCCGTGATGCTCTACAACTACCCGGGCCGGATGAGCGTCAACATGGACGAAGAGACGCTCGACCGGCTGGGCCGATCCCCGAATTTCGCCGCGATCAAGGAAAGCTCGGGCGATATCAACCGGTTGCACATGCTGGCCCGCGACTATCCCCATATCGCGCTCAGCTGTGGGATGGACGATCAGGCGCTCGAATTCTTTGCCTGGGGCGCGCGCAGCTGGGTCTGTGCGGGGTCGAACTTCGCGCCCGAAGCCCACATCGCCCTCTACCGCGCCTGCGCGATTGAGGGCGACTTTGCCAAAGGCCGCGCGATCATGTCTGCGATGCTGCCCTTGATGCGGGTCCTCGAACAGGGGGGCAAGTTTATCCAGTGCATCAAATACGGCCTGACCCTGCGCGGGATTGATGCGGGCCCGCCCCGCAAACCGCTCCAACCCCTCAACAAGGACGACAAGCGCGAGCTTGCACAGGTGATCGCGACCCTCGACCGCGCCATCGCCGCCATCGAAGGAACCCCGGTATGAGCGATCTTTTGACCCGCGCCGAATATCAAGCGATTGCCGATGACCTTGATCTGCCGCGTACGCCGTTCATCGACGGCAAGTTTCGCCGCGGCGGCGGGGCCGAATTTGCCACCGTCAACCCCGCGACCGGGGACGCCCTGACCACGATCACATCTGCCAATGCTGAAGACGTTGACCTCGCCGTCGCCCGGGCCCGCGAGGCGTTCGACGATGGCAGATGGGCCGCCATGGACCCCGGCGCGCGCAAGGAAGTGCTGATCCGCCTGTGCAAGCTGATGACGCGCAACCGGCGCGATCTGGCCGTGATGGAATGCCTCGATGCAGGCAAACCCATTCAGGACTGCGAAGGGATCGACCTGCCAGAGGCCATCGCCTGCATCAAATGGCACGCCGAGGCAGTGGACAAGATCTATGACCAGACAGCGCCCGCGCAGGATGACGCCATCGCCATGATCGTGCGCGAACCCATCGGCGTGGTCGCAGCCGTCCTGCCCTGGAACTTCCCGCTTCTGATGCTCGCGTGGAAGATCGGGCCGGCGCTTGCCGCGGGCAATTCGGTGATCGTGAAACCCGCCGAACAAACCAGCCTCACGGCGCTCCGCGTGGCCGAACTGGCCGCCGAAGCAGGCGTGCCGCGCGGCGTCCTGCAGGTGTTGCCCGGGGACGGTCCAACGGTGGGCGAGCCGCTTGGGCGGCACATGGACGTGGACATGGTCAGCTTCACAGGCTCGACCGAAACCGGGCGGCGCTTTCTGACCTATGCGGCTGAAAGCAACCTCAAGAAGGTTGTGCTGGAATGCGGGGGCAAGAACCCGGCGGTGGTTCTGCAAGGGGCCGAAAACCTCGATCACGTGGCCGATCACGTGGTCAACGCGGCCTTCTGGAACGCAGGTCAGAACTGCAGCGCGACAAGCCGCTTGATCGTGCACACCGCCGTCAAAGAGCCGCTGATGGAGCGCATCATCGCCCGCATCCGCGATTGGCGCGTGGGCGATCCGCTCGATCCTGCAACGCAGATCGGCACGATGATCGACGCGGATCACGCGGACAAGGTTGCGGGCTACCTCACGGATGACGCCCTCATCGGTGGCACCCGCGACGGCGTCTATATCGCACCCACGGTCTACGAGGTCGGGGGCGACGACCCCAAAGCGCGGGAGGAGGTCTTTGGCCCCGTCCTGTCGGTGCTGACGGCGGCCTCCGATGATGAGGCGATCGCCATGGCCAATGACACCGCCTATGGCCTCGCGGCCAGCGTCTTTACCGCCCACACGCGGCAGGCGATCCGCGCCGCGCGCAGTATCCGGGCGGGCACCGTGACCGTGAACTGCTACGGCGAGGGCTCCGCTGCCACGCCCTTTGGCGGCTACGGGCTCAGCGGGTTTGGCGGGCGCGACAACGGGATCGCGGCCCATGATCAGTTCACGGAAACCAAGACCATCTGGATCGACCTGACCGATCCCGCAGACGGGGACAACATCGCATGACCGCCCTTGCCACCGGAACCGAACGCCGTGGTCGCGGCGCACGCAAGGCCGCGCGTCAGACCCGCGACGTGACCATGCTGCCCGCGCTCAAACGCAGGCTGCCGCATACCGAGGTCATGGACGCAGACCAGGTCGCGCGCATCGACGCGGCCTCCATGGGTATTCTCGAGGATGTGGGCGTCGTTTTCCGCGATCCCATCGCCTTGGAGGATTGGAAGAAAGCCGGCGCGGACGTGCGTGGCGAAACGGTGCACCTCGACCGCGGGCTGGTGCGCGAGTTGATCGCGACGATCCCGGCCTCGTTCACCTATTACGCGCGCAACCCGGCCAATAACCTGCCCTTCGGCAACGATCATTCAATCTTTGTGCCCATGACCGGCGCGCCGTACCTGCGCGACCGCACCGACATGCGACGGGGTCCGACGCTGGCCGATCTCGCAGATTTCCACCGGCTCAGCCACATGCTCCCCGCGATCCACTCCAGCGCGCATCACATCGTGGAACCGATGGACCATCCCATCAGCCACCGGCATCTGCGGATCACCTATTCGTCGATGAAACACTCCGACAAGACGTTCATGGGCATGACGACCAGCCCCAAGAATGCCGAGGATGTCATCGACATGTGCCGTATCCTCTTTGGAGCGGAATTCCTTGAAAACCACGCGGTCGTGACGGGCAATTGCAACGGCAACTCGCCCCTTGTCTGGGATGAGACCATGCTGGGTGCGATGCGGGCCTTTGCGCGCGCCAACCAGCCTGTGCTGTGCAGCCCCTTCGTGCTGGGCGGGGCCAACACCCCGGCCTCGGTCGCGCCAACGGTCGCGCAATTGAATGCCGAGGCGCTCAGCGCGCTGGCTTATACGCAGGTCGTGCGCAAGGGCGCGCCTGCGATCTACGGCCATTACCTGTCGACCGTGTCGATGAAGTCCGGCGCGCCCATGGCGGGCACGCCCGAGATCAGCCTGATGAACTACATGATCGGTCAGATGGCGCGGTTTTATGACGTGCCGTGGCGGTCTTCGAACACGCTGGGCGGGGCCAAGACCTTTGACGCGCAGGCGGGGTATGAGAGCGCCTCGACCCTGATGGCGGTGCTCCATGCGGGGTGCAATTACATCTGGCACTCGGCCGGCTGGAACGAGGCCGGGATGCACTGCTCGATGGCCAAATTTGTCGTCGACGCCGAACAATGCGCCATGGGCTACCGCATGGCCGAAGGCGTGCGCTGGGACGATTTCGACGCGGCGCTGGACGCCGTGCGCGATGTGGGGCCGGGTGGGCACTACCTCGGCCATCCCCACACGCTCGAAAACTTCCAGCGCGCGTTTTTCATGCCCGAGATGTTCGACAACAACTCCATCGAACAATGGCAGGCCGAAGGGTCGGTCGAGATCACGGAACGGGCCTTGGGCCGCGTGGATGCGCTTTTGTCCGAATATCAGGAGCCGCATCTGGACCCCGCCGTGAACGAGGCGCTGCTGGACTACATCGCGCGGCGCGAGCGCGAGATCCCGGCCGCCGACGCGCTCAATCAGGATCACTAGGTGCAGGTCGCCCGCCTTCCCCGGGATCCCGGACCGGCGGGCTGGGCGGCGCTTTTGCCGCCTGCTGATCCGCCCATGCCGGTCGACCGGGACGAAACGACCGATTGGCTCGTCATCGGGGCAGGCTTTGCCGGTCTGGGGGCCGCGCGGCGTCTGTCGCAACTGGCCCCCGGCGACCGGATCACGGTCCTGGATGCCATGCGCGTGGGCGACGGGCCTGCGGGCCGCAACTCCGGCTTCATGATCGACCTACCCCACGATCTGACCTCGGACGACTACGGCGGGACGCTCGACCGCGACATTGCGCAGACCCGCGCGAACCGCCACGCCATCTCCTTTGCCGCCGACATGGCGGGCGAATGGGGATTGCCCCGCGATGCCTTTGACCCCTGTGGCAAGATCAACGGGGCCGCGAGCGCCGAAGGGGCGGCACACAACCGCGACTATGCCCGCCATCTGTCCGCCATGGGCGAGAGCTACGAGATGCTGGATGCCCGCCAGATGAAGGACCTGACCGGCACGGACTATTACCAACAGGGCCTCTTCACGCCCGGTGCCGCGATGATCCAGCCCGCGCGCTTTGTGCGCGGTGTGGCCGGGCATCTGCGATCAAACCGCGTGGCCTTGCGCGAAAACTCCCCCGTGACGGGGTTGGAGCGTTCGGGCGGCGATTGGGTTGCGCAGACCCCGGGCGGGCGGGTGCGGGCACCGCGTGTGATCCTCGCCGTCAATGGCCACCTCGACAGCTTCGGCCATGGTGGCGGGCGGCTCATGCACATCTTCACCTACGCGTCGATGACCCGCGCGCTGACGCCTGAGGAATGCGCGCGGCTGGGCGGGGCAGCCACTTGGGGCCTGACCCCGGCCAGCCCTCTGGGCACCACCGTGCGACGTACCTCGGGGCGCGACGGCGACCGCATCGTGATCCGCAATCGCTTTACGTTTGAGCCCACACCAGAGGTGACCGACCAAACGCTGGCCCGCGTCTGCGCCACCCATGACCGCGCCTTCCGCGCACGCTTCCCCATGCTGGAGGGGGTCGAGATGGAGTATCGCTGGGGCGGGCGGCTTTGCCTGACGCGCAACGGCGTGGGCGTTGTGGGAGAGATCGAGCCCGGCCTCTATTCCGCCTGTGTGCAAAACGGGCTGGGCACGGTCCGCGGCCTTTTGGCGGGGCTGACCGCGGCAGAGGCTGCGACGGGCCAAGTTTCCGACATCGCGCGCATAGTGCTGGACGAAGACGCCCCCGCGAGCCTTCCACCGCGGCCCATTGCGACGCTGGGCGCGCGTGCGCGGCTCCACTGGGGGGAATGGCGGGCAGGCCGCGAGCTTTGACCGGCATCCGTGCGTCTGCGGCGTGCGGGCTGTGCGGCGGGTCCACTTTATGACCGGCGTGCCACGCAGTACGACCTGTCCACACCCCGCAAGACCAGACCGGAGCATCCCATGACAGACCGCGATCCAGCAGGCAAAACCATCATCATCACCGGCGCCAGCCGCGGCATCGGTGCCGCCGCCGCACGTCATCTGGCGGCCCTCGGGGCCAATGTCGTCCTCGCCGCGCGCAGCAGCGATGCTATTGATGCGCTTGTGGCCGAGATCACCGATGCCGGCGGCACGGCCATCGCGCAGGCCTGCGATGTGGCGGATATGGAGGCCGTGCGCGCCCTGATCGACCGCGCCGTTGACACCTTTGGTGGCCTCGACGGCATCGTGAACAATGCAGGCCTCATCGACCCCATCGCGCGGCTCGATGACAGCGATCCGGCGGCGTGGTCCCACATCGTCGATGTGAACCTCAAAGGTGTCTATTACGGGATGCGCTTTGCGATCCCCGCGATGCAAGGCTCCGGCACCGTGATCAACATCTCGTCGGGCGCCGCCACCGGCGCGCTCGAGGGGTGGAGCCACTATTGCGCCACCAAGGCCGCCGTGCTGAGCCTCACGAAATGTGGCCACAAGGAATTCGGGGATGCAGGCATCACCGTCGTGGGCCTCAGCCCCGGCACGGTCGCGACCGAGATGCAGGTGCAGATCAAGGACAGCGGCATCAATCCGGTCAGCCAGCTTGATCCCGGCGTCCATATCCCGCCCGAATGGGTCGCGCAGGCCATCGCCTACCTCTTGGGGCCGGACGGCGTGACCTATGCCGGAACCGACTTCTCCATGAAAACGGATGAAGGGCGCGCGGCGCTGGGCCTGCCCTCCGTCAGCTAGGCCACGGCTTGCAACGCATGCGCGCATCCCGCAGGGTGCGCGCATGCATGACCATCCCGATCACGACACCGACCTCGATCCCATGGACGCGCGGACCCGCGCGCTCGAGACGCTTTTGGTGCGCAAGGGGCTGGTCGATCCCGGCGCCATCGACGTCATCGTCGACACGTATCAAAACCGTGTCGGCCCCCAGAACGGCGCGCAGGTCGTGGCCCGCGCGTGGACCGATCCCGATTTTGCCGATGCGCTGCGCCGCGACGCGACGCAAACCATCGCGGATATGGGCTTTGCCGGACGTCAGGCCGAACACATGCAGGTCCTCTGGAACACGCCACAGGTGCACAACATGGTCGTGTGCACGCTCTGCTCCTGCTACCCTTGGGCCGTTCTTGGCCTGCCACCCGTCTGGTACAAAAGCGCGCCCTACCGGTCGCGCGCCGTCTCGGAACCCCGGGCGGTGCTGGCCGAATTCGGCGTGAACCTGCCCGTCGAAACCCAGATCGAGGTCTGGGATAGCACGGCGGAGGTTCGATACCTCGTGATCCCCATGCGCCCCGAGGGCACCGAAGGCTGGTCCGAGGCGGATCTGGCTGCTCTTGTGACCCGCGACGCGATGATCGGCACAGACCTTGCCCGCGCCCCAGAGGCGGACGCATGAACGGCCCCCATGATCTGGGCGGGCGCGACGGCTTTGGCCCCGTTATCCCGGAAACCGACGAGCCGGTCTTTCACGCGGATTGGGAGGGGCGCGCCCTTGGCGTCACGCTGTGCTCGGGCGCGCTGGGCCACTGGTCGCTGGACGAAAGCCGCCATGCCCGCGAAAGCCTCGCACCCGCGACCTATCTCACGGCCAGCTACTACGAAATCTGGCTGCGCGCGCTCGAAACCCTGTTGCTGCGCCACGGCGAGGTGACGGAAACCGAATTGCAAAGCGGCGAGCCGGACACCGCGCCCCGCCATGCCCATCGACAGCTAAAGGCCGACGCGGTGCTGGACGTGTTGCGCAAAGGTGGCCCGGTCGACAGACCCGAAGTAACCGAGGCCGCCTTTGCCATCGGTTCCCGCGTGCGCATGCGGCCCGATCGCATCCCCGGCCACACCCGCATCCCGGGCTATGCCAAGGGCAAGGCGGGGACGGTCACCGGCATTCGCGGCGTCCATGTGTTTCCCGACACCAACGCCCACGGGCAGGGGGAAAACCCCCAATGGCTCTATGCCGTTCGGTTTGATGGCACCGAGCTCTGGGGTGCGGGGGCCGAACCCGGAACCGCGGTGACGCTCGACGTGTTCGAACCCTACATCACCGCGCTATGAACCTTGGGACCGATCCCGACCGCCCGTTCGACGCGCCGTGGCAAGCGCAGCTTTTTGCGACGACCGTGGCCTTGAACGAGGCCGGGCACCTGCCATGGCACCGCTGGGCCGACGCATTTGGGGCCGCCTTGGCGGGGCAGGGTGACGCGCAAACCGACAATGCAACCTATTACGCCGCGTGGCTCGACGCGTTCGAGACCGTGTTGATCGAAGACGGGATTGCCGCCCCCGGAGAGGTCTCAGACCTGACCGAGGCGTGGCACCAAGCGGCCCGCGCTACGCCGCACGGGTATCCGATAAACCTGGCGACAGAACCGGATCAACCGGGTCGATGATGAACGACCAGCCGAGGAACCGGCCTTTGACCATCCAACTCAGCCCAAAGGCCCAGAGCGCCAAAGCCTCGGCATAAAACATCCCGTTTGCCCTGTCCCACCACGGCCACTGGAACAGCTTTTCCAACCCCATCAGCGCGATCATCGCCAGGATCGTGACGCCGGACGTGTAGTAGATCGCGTTGCGCCACCACTTGGACGCGATCAGCTTGCCATCCACCCGATGCTGTTTCAGCACGCGCGGAAAGATCACAAGGCAATGCAGCGCGAGCAGCAGAAACAGCGTCAGAGCAAATCCTAGATGCACGGTCTGCGCGCCCTCGAACAGGGTGAAATGCGGGTCGATCCCGCCCATGGTGACATCTGTCAAAGGCGTGTCCACATCCGTCAGTTGGACGTCTGCCAGCAGGCGCAGCTTGAATTCGCCGGTCTCGCAGCCGCGCCGCTCGGTCGGCACCAGTGCCACCATCAAGGCGCACAAGCCCGCCGTCCCCGAGGCATAATTCTCAATCGGATTGCGCCCGCGATAGGCCACCATGAAGAAGAAGATGAACCCCAGCATGATGACGAAGAGGTCACCTCCGAGGGGCGCGTAGTAGAAGTGGCTGATCGAGTCGAATTGGCACACAGCCGTGCGGCCCAGCAGCCATAGGATGATCGGCAGGCTGAACGCGATAACGCCCACCAGAAAGGCGAGAACATGACCATCCACGCTGTAGTTTCCGTAATTGGCCTGCGGGGCCAGCGCGTCATCGACGGCCTCTTTGACGGCTAATGCCATGGGTCTTCTCCCAAATCTCACAAAATAATGCGCGCAGTATGGCGCAGAGATCCGCGTTCACAAACCGCACAAATTTTACCAGTTGATAAAATTTTGAAGCTGACCCAAATTGAGAGGGCAAGAGAGGACACGCGCATGACCGATGTCAATCCAGCAACCCCAGGGATCGTCGCAGGCAGACTGACGCCCGAGGCCTTGGAGAGCAACTTTAGCGACCTTCACCCGGCGCTCGATATGCACGAGGCGCAGGTCGCCGCAGATCGCTGTTATTTCTGCTACGACGCGCCCTGCATCACGGCCTGTCCGACCTCGATCGACATACCGCTGTTCATCCGCCAGATCGCAACCGGCCAGCCAGACGGGGCCGCGCAGACGATCTTTGACCAGAATATTCTGGGGGGCATGTGCGCCCGCGTCTGCCCGACTGAGACCCTGTGCGAGGAGGCCTGCGTGCGCGAAGCCGCCGAAGGCAAGCCCGTCGAAATCGGGCGGCTGCAACGCTACGCCACCGACGCGCTGATGGCCGAAGGCGTCCATCCCTATGTGCGCGCCGCGGCGACGGGCAAGCGCGTGGCCGTTGTGGGCGCGGGGCCTGCGGGTCTGGCCTGCGCGCACCGCCTTGCGATGAAGGGGCACGACGTCACCATTTTCGAGGCACGGCCAAAGCCCGGCGGGCTGAACGAATACGGGATCGCCGCCTACAAAAGCACAGAGGATTTTGCAGCCGCCGAGGTCGACTGGCTGCTGCAGATCGGCGGGATCACCATTCAATATGACACGGCGCTGGGCACAGACGTGATGCTCGATGCGCTGCAGGCTGACCACGATGCCGTCTTCCTCGGCGTGGGTCTGGGCGACACCAACACACTCGATCTGGGGGACAAAACCGGGATCGAGGACGCGGTGGATTTCATCGCGCGGCTGCGACAGGCCAAAGATCGCGGCGAGGTGGCTGTGGGCCGCGACGTTGTGGTCGTGGGTGGCGGGATGACGGCGGTGGACGCCGCCGTGCAGTCGAAACTTCTGGGCGCTCAATCCGTGACGCTGGCCTATCGCGGCCCGCGCGAGCGGATGAAGGCCTCGACCTACGAGGTCGATCTGGCGGCCTCCAAAGGCGTGAATATCCTCACTAACGCCACGCCTGTGGGTCTGACCGGGAACGGGGCGCTGGACGGGGTGACGTTCAAACACTCGGTCTCGGGCGAAGAACGCGTGGTCATGGCCGACCAACTGCTGATGGCCATCGGGCAAACGATGGCCGACGGCCTGCCTGCCACGGATGGCGGCAAGATCGTAGTGACGGGCGCGGGCCGCACCACGATTGACGGGGTCTGGGCCGGGGGCGATTGCGCATCCGGCGGTGACGACCTGACTGTGACCGCCGTGGCCGAAGGCCGCGATGCGGCAGAAGACATGCACATCTTCCTAGGAGGCTCCCATGGCTGACCTCACGACAGATTTTCTGGGGATCAAAAGCCCCAACCCGTTCTGGCTCGCCTCGGCTCCGCCAACGGACAAGGAATACAACGTCCGCCGCGCATTCGATGCGGGCTGGGGCGGCGTCGTGTGGAAGACGCTCGGCTCCGAAGGGCCGCCCGTCGTCAACGTCAACGGTCCACGCTACGGCGCGATCTACGGGGCCGACCGGCGGCTTCTGGGCCTCAACAATATCGAGTTGATCACCGACCGCCCGCTTGAGACGAACCTGCGCGAAATCACGCAGGTCAAGAAAGACTATCCCGACCGCGCCATGGTCGTGTCGATCATGGTCCCGTGCGAAGAACAGGCGTGGAAGGACATCCTGCCACGCGTCATGGATACCGACGCCGACGCGATCGAGCTGAACTTTGGCTGCCCCCACGGGATGAGCGAGCGGGGCATGGGATCTGCCGTGGGGCAGGTGCCCGAATACATCCAGATGGTCGCGGAATGGTGCAAACAGTACTACGACCGCCCCGTCATCGTGAAGCTGACGCCCAACATCACCGACATCCGCTATCCCGCGCGCGCGGCCAAGGCGGGCGGCGCGGATGCGGTCAGCCTCATCAACACGATCTCGTCCATCACCTCGGTCAATCTCGACAACATGTCGCCCGAGCCTTCGATTGACGGCAAAGGCAGCCACGGCGGCTATTGCGGCCCGGCGGTGAAACCCATCGCCATGAACATGGTGGCAGAAATCGCGCGCGACCCCGAAACCCACGGCCTCCCCATCAGCGGGATCGGCGGCGTGACAACGTGGCGCGACGCTGCCGAATTCATCGCGCTGGGCTGCGGAACGGTGCAGGTCTGCACGGCGGCCATGACCTATGGGTTCAAGATCGTCGATGACATGACCACGGGCCTGTCCAACTGGATGGACGAAAAGGGCTACAAGACCATCAGCGACTTCCAGGGCAATGCCGTGCCAAACGTCACCGACTGGCAGTACTTGAACCTGAACTACGTTACCAAGGCGCGCATCGACCAGGATGCCTGCATCAAATGCGGTCGCTGCTACGCGGCCTGTGAAGACACCTCGCATCAGGCAATCTCCATGTCGGCGGAGCGCGTGTTCGACGTGATTGATGCCGAATGCGTGGCCTGCAACCTGTGCGTGGATGTGTGCCCGGTTGCCGATTGCATCACGATGGAGCGTCTGGCCCCCGGCACCGTTGACCCCCGCACGGGCAAGGTCGTGCAGGAGGAGTACGCCAACTGGACCACCCATCCCAACAACCCCGGCGCCGTCGCGGCGGAGTGAGGCGCCTTCTTCTCGCGCTGGTGGCCATCGCCGCAGTTCTGGCGGCGGGGGCCTACGGACTGCGCGCATATTCGAAATCCACGACCCACCAGATCGCCGGCGACATTGTCTCGCATGGGCCCCGGGACCGTCCCCGCGTGGCGGTCACGCTCGATGACGGGCCGTCGCCCCGCTACACGGCTGAGGTTCTGGAGATACTGGCCCGGGCCAATGCGCCCGCGACCTTCTACCTGACAGGCCATGAGGTCGCGCGCCGACCGGAACTTGTCACGGCTATCGCCGAGGCCGGGCATGAGATCGGCAATCACTCCTTCACCCATGACCGGCTGGTCCTGTTGGGCCGCGAACGGATCGAGGATGAGCTGGCGCAGACAGACGCGTGGCTGCGGGGCGCGGGCTATGACGGCCCGCTGACCTTTCGCCCGCCCTACGGGTCAAAGCTCTGGGTCTTGCCGCGCGTGCTCGCCCGCGAGGGGCGGCTAACGGTGATGTGGGATGTGGCGCTGGAGGCTGACGGCGATACGGCCCCGGCCTATGCCGCGCGCATCGTCGAGGCCGCCCAGCCGGGCAGCATCATCCTTATGCATGTGATGTACCAAAGCCGCGAGGTCGACCGCGCGGCTTTGGCATTGGTGATCGACGGGCTCCGCGCTCGCGGCTTTGAGCTCGTCACGGTGACGGAGTTGTTAGAGGGCTGACCCCTACCAGCCGTCCTCGGTGATGATGTGGTTGTCCTTGACGCCCATATCCCTCAGCGCGTCGCGGCAGGCATCCACGAACCCGCCCGGACCGCAAATGTAGAACGGCTGATCGAGGCCTTCGACCTCGGCCGTCAGAAGGTCCTTGTCGATACGGCCTTGCACGTGATCCGTCGCCTCGTCCTCGACGACATAAACGGATTTCACGCCCGACATCTTGTCCCACTTGTCCTTGAGGATGATGTCGCGATCCGCCTTGTTCGCAAAAATCAGGTGATCGCCGGTGACGCCTTCGCGCGCATGTTTGTCGAGGATCGCAATAAAGGGCGTGATGCCCGCACCTGCGGCTAGAAACACACCTGGTCCATGATCCTTGATCGCGCCAAAGGGTTCCTCCGAGGTGGCGCGCACGCCTTCGGACAACTCGGGCAGGACCTCGGTCACGCCGTCATGGTCTGGATAGCTTTTGATCACGAACTCCACCGTTTCCGCTGCGGGGTCAGAGACCATGGTAAAGGCGCGCTCCTCCTGTTTGATGCCTTCCTTTTGAAAGGCCAGGTCCACGGCCTGTCCGGGCTCAAATTCAAACCCGTCGGGCCGATCAAAGCGCAGCCAATAGGTGTCGTGCGTGACAGGTTCGATCGCTTGCAATGTCAATTCGTGGGTCATCGGTTTCTCCTTTGGAAGAAGAACCAAGCCCGCCCGCTGATGTTCCGCAGCCGCCGATCGTTTCAGGCAAAGAACCGAAGAAGGGGCATCGCACCCCGCGCCAAACCCTCGACCCGGTCCACCACATCGCCCGACGTCCACGCGACCTTGGGCAGGTCCATGCGGATCAAAAAGGACTTCAGCTTGATCTTTTCGGCGTGGCGGTGATCCTCGTGCTCGGTATAGCCGCGGGGCATGGAACTGAGCGAATTGTCGGTGTCGAGCGCTAGACCAGCCTCGTCCAAGGCCGCGAGCACATCGTCAAAATGCTCCGCCTTTTCCACGATCTTGTCGCGCATGGGCGCCAACTGCTTGGCCTGCAGGTTGTGCCACCCCGTGCCGGCGAAGCCGCCCCCGGCATCCATGTGGACATAGACGATGCCGCCCATCTCTTTCTTGGTGCCGTCGCGGGTCAACAGGCCCGACACGGCGGTTTTGTAAGGGCTCTTATCCTCGGAAAAGCGCACATCGCGGTTCATGCGGAACATGGTCTTCTTGGACCCTTCCAGCGTCACATCCGCATCCGCCAGCCGGTTCGACAACGCCTCCAGAAGGTTGGCAAAAGGCGTCTCCAGATACTCCTGAAACGTCGGTTTGTGCTCGTTGAACCAGTCGCGATCGTTGTTCGCGGCCAGTCCTTCGAGAAACTCAAAGCTTTTGTCGGTAAAACCGTGGGGCTGGGTGTCTTTCATGGCGCGTCCTCCTGCCCGGGTAAGGTGTGGCGCGCTTGGTGACTGACAAGTCAGGAGTTTGAGGCGGGCGTGATCATCCGTGTGAAGAGATCGCTCAGATGCGCCTCGGCCCCCGCCCAGTCGGGGCCTCCCAGGACCGCCTGAACCTGAACGTCGAAATCCGCGTAGTGCTGGGTCAGCGCCCAGACCGAAAACATCAGGTGATGGGCGGACACGGGCGCGAGCTTGCCCGCCGCGATCCAGCCGTCGATCACGGCCGCCTTGTCATCCACGAGCGTGCGCAAGTCGCCCTTGAGCGCGCCCAGCATATGCGGTGCCCCGCGCAGGATCTCGCCCGCGAAAAGACGGCTTTCGCGGGGGTGCTGGCGCGCCATTTCCAGCTTGCGCCGCACATAGGCCAGCACCTCCTCGACCGGGTCGCCACCCGCATCCATCGCCACCAGCGGGTCCAGCCACGTTTCCAGAAGCTGCGTCAGCAGCGCCTCGTGCATCGCCTCTTTCGTCGGGAAGTAATACAACACGTTGGGTTTCGACATGCCCGCCGTTTTGGCAATCTGGTCGACCGTGGCCCCCCGGAAGCCTTCGCGGGCGAACACGTCGAGCGCCGCTTCAAGGATCAGCGCATGATTTTTGCGCTGAATGCGCGTCTGGGGCTGCTGCATTGCCCGTTCCTTTGGCAGTTCGCCCCGATTTGCGGGGCAGGTCGCGTAATTCTTGACCTGTTGTGCTGACTTGTTAGCTTGGTTTTGACCAAATGGTCAAAGCAACACCGCCAGCGAGGACACTATGCCAGCACCCGGAGAGAACCTAAAGATCAACGGGGACCGGTTGTGGGACAGCCTGATGGAAATGGCCAAGATCGGCCCGGGCGTCGCGGGCGGCAACAACCGCCAGACGCTGACCGACGAGGATGCCGAAGGCCGGGCGTTGTTTCAGTCGTGGTGTGAAGAGGCCGGGTGCACGATGGGTCTCGATCAGATGGGCAATATGTTTGCCCGCCGAGAGGGGACCGACGCGGATGCTCTCCCTGTCTACGTCGGTTCCCATCTCGACACCCAACCCACAGGCGGCAAATACGATGGCGTTCTGGGCGTGTTGGGCGGGTTGGAGATCCTGCGCTCGCTCAAAGATCTGGGCATCCAGACGAAACACCCGATTGTCGTGACCAACTGGACCAACGAAGAGGGCACGCGCTTTGCACCCGCGATGCTGTCATCGGGGGTCTTTGCGGGCAAGCACACGCAGGATTGGGCCTATGACCGCGTGGACGCGGCGGGCAAACGGTTCGGCGATGAACTCGAACGGATCGGTTGGAAGGGTGACGAAAAGGTCGGCGACCGCAAGATGCACGCCTTCTTTGAGTTGCACATCGAACAGGGTCCGATCCTCGAGGCCGAGGGCAAGGATATCGGCGTCGTCACCCACGGGCAGGGCCTGCGCTGGATCGAATGCACGGTGACAGGCAAGGAGAGTCACACAGGCTCCACCCCCATGCACATGCGCAAGAACGCGGGGCGCGGATTGGCGCAAGTGACCGAGTTGGTCCATGAGATCGCGATGAAGAACCAACCCAACGCCGTCGGCGCGATCGGGCATATCGACGTCTATCCCAACAGCCGCAACATCATCCCCGGCAAGGTCGTCTTCACCGTCGATATGCGCACGCATCTACTGGATAAGCTGAACGGCATGGTCGACGAGTTCATGGAAAAGGCGCCGAAACTCTGTGAGGAGATCGGTGTCGAGTTCGACTGCCATATCGTCGGCCAGTTCGATCCACCCGCTTTTGACGAGGCCTGCGTGAATGCCATCCGCGACGCCGCTGTTCGGCTGGGCTACAGCCACATGGATATCGTGTCGGGTGCGGGCCACGACGCCTGCTGGATCAACGATGTCGCGCCAACGGCCATGGTCATGTGCCCCTGCGTGGACGGGTTGTCCCACAATGAGGCCGAAGAAATCACCAAGGACTGGGCGGCGGCGGGTGCCGATGTCCTGTTCCACGCGGTGGTCGAAACCGCCGAAATCGTATCTTGAAACAGACCGTTTCCATATCAGCCGTTTACCAAGCTGCGCCGACCCGCAACGCTGTCTGCCGCCCGAAAATCCGGGCATTTCAGACAGTTGTTTCGGAGGAATGGACAAATGGCTGCACGACTTCTGACCGTTGCGCTCAGCGTGACACTGCTGGCGGGATGCCAGATGACCGACAGCGCCGGTACCACGGCAAGCTTCGACGCCTCGCAACCCGGCGCGGGCAGCGAGATCTGGCTGGGGCCGGATGGCTGCATGTACCGCTTCGACACCATCAATGGCGAGCGCGTGGGCATGACGCGCCTCTCGCAGGGCGACAAGGGCCCCTGCTTCAAGTAACCAGGCTGGACGGGCGCCCTCCGGCCATGACCGGAGGGACCCGATGAGCAAGGTTATCAAGAACGGCACGATCGTCACCGCGGATCTGACCTACAAGGCGGATGTGCTGGTCGAAGGCGGCGTGATCACCCAGATCGGCGAGGGCTTGTCGGGCGACGAGGTGCTGGACGCCACAGGCTGCTACGTGATGCCCGGCGGGATCGACCCGCACACCCACCTCGAGATGCCCTTCATGGGCACCTATTCCACGGACGACTTTGAGAGTGGGACCCGCGCGGCCTTGTCGGGCGGTACGACGATGGTCGTGGACTTCGCGCTGCCCGCGCCCGGTCAGGGGCTGCTCGATGCGATCCAGATGTGGGACAACAAATCCACGCGCGCGAATTGCGATTACTCCTTCCACATGGCGGTGACATGGTGGGGGGAGCAGGTGTTCAACGAGATGGAGACGGTCGTGCGCGACCGCGGCATCAACACCTTCAAGCACTTCATGGCCTACAAAGGCGCGCTGATGGTGAATGACGACGAAATGTATGCGTCATTCCAACGGCTTGCGGAGCTGGGCGGGATCGCGATGGTCCATGCAGAGAACGGCGATGTGGTGGCCGAATTGTCGGCCAAGCTGCTGGCCGAAGGCAACACCGGACCCGAGGCGCACGCCTATTCGCGGCCGCCACAGGTCGAAGGGGAGGCCACGAACCGTGCGATCATGATCGCCGATATGGCGGGGGTGCCTTTGTACGTCGTGCACGTGTCCTGCGAGGATAGCCATGAGGCCATTCGCCGGGCGCGGATGAACGGCAAACGCGTCTGGGGGGAACCGCTGATCCAGCACCTGACGCTGGATGAAAGTGAGTATTTCAACACCGATTGGGACCACGCCGCGCGCCGCGTGATGTCGCCGCCCTTCCGGAACAAACAACATCAGGACAGCCTGTGGAACGGGCTGTCGGCGGGGTCGCTGTCGGTGGTGGCCACCGATCACTGCGCCTTCACGACCGAACAGAAACGCTATGGCGTGGGCGATTTCACCAAGATCCCCAACGGCACCGGGGGCCTTGAGGATCGGATGCCGATGCTGTGGACCTACGGCGTGGGAACCGGGCGTTTGACGATGAACGAGTTCGTCGCCGTGACCTCGACCAATATCGCGAAGGTGCTGAATTGCTATCCCCGCAAGGGCGCGGTGCTGGTGGGCGCGGACGCCGATCTGGTGGTCTGGGATCCTGAGAAGGAGAAGACCATTCAGGCCAGCGCGCAGCAATCTGCCATTGATTACAATGTGTTCGAAGGCATGCACGTCAAGGGCCTGCCACGCTACACGCTGACCCGCGGGCAGGTCGCCGTGATGGATGGCGCGGTCCAAACGCAGGAAGGCCACGGCAAGTTCGTCAAGCGCGCGCCCAATACGGCGACGAACACGGCGCTGAGCACGTGGAAGGAACTGACGGCCCCACGGCCGGTGGAACGTACGGGCATTCCAGCCACGGGGGTCTAGCGACCCCATAAAGACCATGCCCGGCGTCTCGCGCCGGGCGATCCCCATGATCGCGGTTCGCTGCCGCCTGATGAGCTAAGACATCACTTTGACCCAAGACCAGACGTCCCCTGTAATTTCTGCTTCCAATCTGGATTTGACGTTCCAGACAAATGACGGGCCGGTGCATGCGCTCAAGGCAGTTGATCTTGATATCGGGGCGGGGGAGTTCGTGTCCTTCATCGGACCGTCGGGCTGCGGGAAGACGACGTTTCTGCGCTGTGTCGCGGGGCTCGAGCAGCCGACAGGCGGGACGCTGACCGTCAATGGGATGAGCCCGGATGAGGCGCGCCGGGCGCGGGCCTATGGGTACGTCTTTCAGGCGGCGGGGCTCTATCCCTGGCGGACCATTGCGCGCAACATCGCGCTTCCCCTTGAAATCATGGGTTATTCCAAAACCGATCAGAAAGAGCGGATCGAGCGGGTGTTGAGCCTTGTCGATCTGGAGGGGTTCGGCGGCAAATATCCGTGGCAGTTATCGGGCGGGATGCAGCAGCGGGCAAGCATTGCGCGGGCGCTGGCGTTTGATGCCGATATTCTCTTGATGGACGAACCCTTTGGCGCGTTGGACGAGATCATCCGCGACCAGTTGAACGAGGCGCTTTTGGCGCTGTGGGCGCGGACGGGCAAGACGATTGGGTTCGTGACGCATTCGATCCCCGAGGCCGTGTATCTGTCGACCAAGATCGTGGTGATGAGCCCGCGACCGGGGCGGATCACGGATGTGATCGAGAGCCCGCTGCCAAAGGACCGCCCGCTCGATGTTCGCGACACTCCTGAGTTCATCGAAGTGGCGCACCGGGTGCGGGACGGGTTGCGGGCGGGGCATGCGGATGTCTGATTTTGCAAGGCATTGCAGAGGCTTGAAGCTGTTTCGCTCGGCAAGCGAGCGACCCTGCGGGGCGAGTTTTTGGGGACCATCGAAAGGGCGGGCGCATGGGCTCTGATCCGGTCGCATCTTCCACGCCGAGACGCGCGACGGTGGCCGATGCGCGGGCCTGTGCAGAGATCGTCAGCGGGTGGCTGGAGGCGACGGCTTGGTTAAAGGACGTGCCCGATCTGGAGACCCTCGTCGGCATTTTTGAGACCGGCATTCCCATGCGCGAGATTTGGGTGATTGGCGATCCTGTGGCGGCCTACATGTCGATTGAGGCCGAGATCAGTCTGATCCACGGGTTCTATACGCGGCATCCGGGGTCGGGCGCGGGTAAGACCCTGATGGATCACGCAAAATCGCGGCGAGATTACCTGCAACTGTGGACACATGAACCCAACACCCCGGCGCATCGGTTCTATCACCGCGAGGGATTTGCGGTGGTGGAGCGCAAGCCTGAAGGACGCGGGGACGGGGTCCCCGAGCTTCGGATGGAGTGGCACAGGTGAGATCGGTCATTCCCATCCTTTCGGTCGTCGCGGCCATCATCGCGTTTTGGTACGCGGCCATGATCCCCATGAATATCAAGGAAGCGTTAATGGTCGCTGAACGCGGCGGGGCGGTCGTGGCACCGTCCACGGCGGCCGAGCGGCGGGATGCGGGCGCCATCGGGTTGGTGCTGCGCAATCCGGCCCATATCGCGGGTGCCTTCGGTCAGGATCGCCCCCGTTTGCCAGCGCCCCATCAGGTCGCGGTGGAGCTGTGGGAGACTACAGTGGAGAAGAAGGTCACGAGCCGCCGGAGCCTTGTGTTCCACGCATGGGTGACACTGTCGGCCACGCTTCTGGGCTTTGCCATCGGCACGGCGATGGGCATCGCGCTGGCCATAGGCATCGTCTACAACCGCGCGATGGATCTGAGCGTGATGCCCTGGGCGATTGCGAGCCAGACGATCCCGATCCTGGCCATTGCGCCGATGATCATCGTTGTGCTGAATTCCGTGGGATTACAGGGGCTTGTGCCCAAGGCGATTATTTCAGCTTACCTGTCGTTCTTTCCGGTCGTCGTGGGCATGGTGAAGGGTCTGCGCAGCCCCGACGGGATGCAGATGGACCTGCTGAAGACCTATCACGCAAGCGGGTCAGAGGTGTTCTGGAAACTGCGCTTGCCGTCCTCTTTGCCGTTCCTCTTCACCTCTTTGAAAATCGGGATTGCGGCCTCTCTGGTGGGGGCCATCGTGGGGGAATTGCCCACCGGCGCGGTGCGCGGTTTGGGCGCGCGGATGCTGGCGGGCAGCTATTACGGGCAGACGGTTCAGATCTGGTCGGCGCTGTTCATGGCGGCGATCTGTGCGGCGCTGTTGGTGGCCATCGTGGGCCTGATCGAGCGCGGCACGCTGCGGCGGATGGGGTTGGCGCGATGAGGGGCTGGCGCGCAACGCACGGTGCGTCAGGGTTTGGACCGGACGGTCAAAACCGGGGGGGCACATCCGGTACACCCCCCGTACACATTGCGTACACCGGGCGTGCATACGCGCGTATGTACGGCGGCGTTAACCTTTGCGTGGCGAGGGCGGGGGCATGACGTTGGTTGCGCTTGCCCTTGTGATCTGGATCGGCGCGTGGGCGCTGAATGTGTGGCTGTCGCGGCAGGGCGGGCCCGCGGCGCGCTACGCGGTGCCAGTGATCTTTGGCCTCACGATCCTCGTCATGTGGGAGTTGATCGTGCGGGGGCTGGAGGTGCCGTTGGTGATCTTGCCCGCGCCGAGCGTGATCGCGGTGACCTTCATGTCCTCGATCCCGATCCTCTGGGCTGATTTCGTGCAGACCTTTGTCAAAGGCGCGCTGAGCGGGTTTGTCATCGGGTGTGCGGCGGCATTCTCCGTCGCGATCCTCGTCGACCGGTCGGATTTCCTGCGGCGCGGCCTTTTGCCCGTGGGCAACTTCATGGCGGCGCTGCCGATCATCGGGACGGCGCCCATCCTCGTGATGTGGTTCGGCTTTGACTGGCAGTCCAAGGCCGCCGTGGTCGTCGTGATGATCTTTTTCCCCATCCTCGTGAACACGGTGGCGGGCCTGCGGGCGGCGACCGCCATGCAGCGCGATCTGATGGCGACCTATGGGGCGTCCTACTGGCAGGCGCTGTGGAAGCTGCGTGTGCCGGCTGCGATGCCGTTTGTCTTCAACGGGCTGAAGGTCGCGACCACGCTGGCGCTGATCGGCGCGATTGTTGCTGAATTTTTCGGCAGCCCCACGGTGGGGATGGGATTTCGGATTTCGACAAGCGTCGGGCAACTGGCGCTCGACATGGTTTGGGCTGAGATTGTGGTGGCCGCTTTGGCGGGTAGCGCATTTTACGGGGGTGTGGCGGGGTGTGAGCGTCTGGTGACGTTCTGGCATCCGTCGCATCGATGAAACGACTAACCAACCTGGAGGGTAAGACATGAAACGGTTTTTGATGGGAACGGCGATGGCCGCGCTGGGCGGGACGTTCGGGTCGGCCGCGCTGGCCGCCGACGAGGTCACGTTGCAGTTGCAGTGGGTCACGCAGGCGCAGTTCGCGGGCTACTATGTGGCGCTGGAGAACGGGTATTACGGCGAGGAGGACCTGGACGTGACGATCCTGCCCGGTGGGCCGGACATCGCCCCGCCGCAGGTTCTGGCCGGTGGCGGCGCGGATGCGATGCTGAACTGGATGCCGTCGGCGCTGGCTGCGCGGGAGAAGGGTCTGCCGGTGGTGAACATCGCGCAGCCGTTCAAATCCTCTGGCCTTATGCTGACCTGCTGGAAGGATACCGGCATCACCAGCCCCGCGGATTTCAAGGGCAAGACCATCGGTGTGTGGTTCTTCGGGAACGAATATCCGTTCCTGTCGTGGATGAGCCAGGAAGGCATTTCGACCGATGGCGGTGAAGACGGCGTGACCGTATTGAAGCAAGGCTTCAACGTCGATCCGCTGCTGCAGCGCCAGGCCGATTGCATCAGCACCATGACCTATAACGAGTTCAATCAGGTGCTGAGCGCGGGCGTGTCGGAAGACGAGCTGGTGACGTTCAAATACGAAGAGCAGGGCGTCGCGACGCTGGAAGACGGGATCTATGTTCTGGAGGAAAACCTCGAAGATCCGGCCTTCAAGGACAAGATGGTCCGCTTTGTGCGCGCTTCGATGAAGGGCTGGAAATGGGCCGAGGAGAACCCGGACGCAGCGGCCGAGATCATCCTGGAGTATGACGAGACCGGTGCGCAGACCGAGGATCACCAGAAGTACATGATGGGTGAGATTGCCAAGCTGACGGCGGGTTCGAACGGGGCGCTGGATCCGGCGGATTACGAGCGCACGGTGGCGACGCTGCTGGCCGGCGGCTCGGACCCGGTGATCACGGCGGCGCCTGAGGGTGCGTGGACCCATGAGATCACGGATGCGGCTTTGAACTAAGCCGTTCTGGTTGAGACGCGGGGGCGCTGCCGGGAGGTGGCGCCCTTTTTTTGTCGGCCAGCATTATCGAAGGATCAGACCTTCGGCGTGTCAATCGCCTCGTAGAGCGCTTTGCGGAGCGCGCGGCCTGTGGGGCCGGGCAGGAGGCGGCCGGCGGCGGCGAAGGCTTTGGCCTTGGCGCCGGGGATGATGGTGCGGCGGCCACGGGCGAGATCGCGGAGGATGAGGGCTGCGGCGTCTTCGGGGGCCATGCGGGCGGCCACGGTTTTGTCGGAATTGTCCGGGGCGTAGCGCGCGGCGTGATTGGTGCGCAGGGGACCGGGGAAGATGCAGGTGGAGCGGTGGCCTGCTTTGTGGAGCGAGCGGGCGAAGCTGGCCAGCCCGTCCTTTGAGGCCGCGTAGGAGGTCGCGCCGGGATAGCCGGTGAAGGTGGACAGCGACCCGACAAAGGCATGGGTGGCATCGGGAGCCAATCGGTCGCTGGCCAAGAGCGCGCGGGTGATCTGGATGGGTGCCACGAGGTTGACCCGTAGGACGCGTGCGTGAACCTCTGCCGGAATATCCTCGAACGGGCCGGTGGCGGAGATGCCTGCGCAGTGGAGGATGAGAGAGGTGTCGGGCGCGCAGGCCTCTGCGATCCGGGTGGCGGCATCCGGTGCACACAGATCACAGGTCAGCGTCTCCAGCCCCGAGAGCGTGGCGAGCGCGGTTTCGTCCCGGTCCACTGCGGTGACGTTGTCGCCCGCGTCGCGGCAGGCCAGCGCCAGCGCGCGGCCCAGCCCGGCGGCGGCCCCGGTGATTAGGACGCGCCTCATGCGTTTGCACCACTGGCGCGCAGCGCGGCAGGGGCGTGGCGCAAAAGGAAGGTCATGCCGAGGCGTCGGTCGCGCCCGCTTGCCGCAGCGCTGGCAACGGCGCGGGCCACGATGGGCGCGGGGGTAAAGAGGCGGCGGATCCCGCTTTGCGGCAGGCCCGCGCGGTCATGCATCTCGGTCGCGGTGGGGCCAGGATGCACGATCACGACCCGCACGCGGTCCTGCCATTCCAGCCTGAGCGCGCGCGCCGCCCCGGCCAGTGCCGCTTTGGTGGCGGCGTAGCTGGCAAAGTCGGGATGGGCACCGCGCGCCGTGGTCGACCCGATCAGGACGAGGGTGCCCTTGGCGGCAGCGAGCGTGGGGTAAAGCGCTTGCGCCTGAAGCAACGGGGCGGTGGTGTTGACGTGGACAAGTTCGGCAATCTGATCATCCGTCAGCGCGGTGAGCGGCCCCACGTGACCCGCGCCTGCGTTCAGGATGGCGAGGTCTAGGGGGGCGTCCGTGACCATCGCGGGCAGGCCCACATCCCGGGCGAAGTCATGCTGTTGGTAGGTGACGTGCTGTGGAAGCGGGGGCGCGATCTGATCCGCCGCGCGGCGGCCTTGGGTCACGACGGACCACCCGGCATCCGCGTAGTGGTCGACCAGCGCGCGGCCTAACCCGGCAGAGCCGCCGGTGATGAAGACACGGCGGCTCATGTATCGTGCTCGCCCAGCTTGGGGGCAGTGCGGTCGTGGGTGAGGGAAGATCGCGAGAAGCGTAGGGGTGTCCGGAGGCCTTCGATGCCACTCGGTGCGATGCGCAACCCGCGGGCGGCGATCTGGGGGTCTTCCAGCGCCTGCGCCACGGTGTTGATGGGGCCAGCGGGGACGCCCGCGCGCTCGAGCAGCGCGATCAGGTGGTCGCGGGTGTGGCGCAGCGTCTGCTGCTCGATCAGGTCCACGAGGGTCGCGCGATGGGCGAGGCGATCGGGGTTCGTGGCAAAGCGGGCGTCGCCTGCCCAATCCTGCCCCAAAGCCTCTGACAGGCGCGCAAACTGCCCGTCATTGCCGCAGGCGATGATCAGGTGGCCATCGGCGCAGGCAAAGACCTGATAGGGCACGATGGAGGGGTGCGCGTTGCCTAGCCGCGTGGGGCTGTGGCCCGTGGCCAGATAGCTCGCCGCCTGATTGGCCATCACCGCGGTCATCGTATCAAAGAGCGACAGGTCGATCTGCTGGCCCCGCCCGCTGCGGTCGCGTTCGGCCAGCGCGGCTTGGATACCGATGACGCCGTAAAGGCCGGTGAAGATATCGGCGAAGGCCACGCCCATCTTTTGCGGGGGGCCGTCGGGGGCGCCGGTCACGTCCATGATCCCGGCCATGCCTTGAATGAGGAAGTCATAGCCCGCGCGGTTTGCATAAGGCCCGTCCTGCCCGAAGCCGGTCAGGGAGCAGTAGATGAGCCGGGGATGCCGGGCGGAAAGCGTCGCGTAG
>JBCBFU010000008.1:0-77538 GCA_038527375.1 Pseudomonadota bacterium
CCGATGGGCATTTTGTTTCCCGGGTTCTCGAAGTCGTATTTGAACAGATTGAAATCGCGTTTGTAGATTTCATAGACGAGATGCATCGACAGATCGTCGAAGTAATCGCCCACCGGGTGGGCGCGCTTGGGTCCGTGGCCCTCGCTTTCGTTAAAGCGGGGGATGTCGGACAGCGTGACGGGGTGCGGCGTCTCGATATGGTCGAGCACCTGTTGCATGCCGTCGTTGAAGCTTTCGGTCCAGAAGATCTTGTCGTAGCGCCCGCCATTCACGATGAAGGTCGAGATGTGGCCCGACATCGCCGACCAGTGGATGTCGGGTTCCATGGGCCTGCGCCAGCGTATGGTGTCGCGGGCAAAGAGTAGGAAGCGCCGGAAGCTCTTGATCTGGTCAAACTCGAAATTGTCTTCAGGGCTGCCGACCTCGATCCCGTATTTCTGGATCAGGAGCGGCACTAGGTTCCCGCGATAGCGTTTGCCGTTGCGCTGGATGCCGCAGATCTTGTCGAAGAAGGACGACAGGATGCGGGTGTAGGGATTGCGCACGCAGGTGAAGGCATAGGAGTTGTGCGCCTGCACGTTGGCCTGGATCAGCGGCTGCGACCCCTCAAGCGCCCATTTGTGCATCCCACCCTGGGCGTCGTGGATATCGCCGTCGAAAAATTCGCCATGGTCTGAATAGTACATGATCTGGCCGATGGTCGAACACGCGCATTTTGGCACGACGCGGTACACCACGCTTTCGCTTTCGGTCATCCAGGTTCCGGGAAAGCCCATCTGCTCGGCCCCTATATTGGTGTTTTGACAGGTGTAACCTGCCCTCTAAAGGCAAACAAACCCTGTTTCTTCATCAATTCTTCTCATAGAGTCGCGAAAACAATCCAGCATCATCAAGGCGTTTGGTTCCGGAATGGCAAAAATTGCCTTTATCCTTTTGTGTCACAAGGATCCCAAGTCGATCATTGATCAGGCCGAGCGTCTGACCGCCGTGGGCGATTTCATGTCGATCCATTTCGACCGTCGCGCGAACCCCGAGCACTATCAGATGATCCGCGAGGCGTTGCGCGACAACCCAAACGTCACCTTTGCCAAGAAGCGTTTGAAATGCGGTTGGGGGGCGTGGTCGCTGGTTCAGGCATCGCTCTTCGCGGTTGAGGCTGCGGTCGAAGCATTTCCATCGGCCACGCATTTCTACATGCTGTCAGGCGACTGCATGGCGATCAAATCCGCCGAATACGCCCATGCCTTCCTTGATGCGCGCGACTGCGACTACATCGAAAGCTTCGATTACTTCGAAAGCGACTGGATCAAGACCGGGATGAAAGAAGAGCGGTTGATCTACCGCCACTATTTCAACGAGCGCACGCAGAAACGGTTGTTCTACGCCAGCTACAACACGCAAAAGCGGTTCGGGCTGACCCGCGAGATCCCTGCCGATATTCAGGTCATGATCGGATCGCAATGGTGGTGCCTGCGCCGCACGACCATCGAACGCATCCTCGCGTTTTGTCGGTCGCGGCGCGATGTGATGCGCTTTTTCCGCACGACGTGGATCCCGGACGAGACGTTTTTCCAGACCTTGGTGCGCCACCTTGTGCCGGAAAAAGAGATCGAGTCGCGCACGCTGACCTTCCTGATGTTTTCGGACTACGGGATGCCGGTGACGTTCTACAACGATCAGTTCGACATGCTCTTGAGCCAGGACTTCCTGTTTGCACGCAAGATCAGCCCGGGGGCGACCGAGTTGAAGGAGCGCTTGGGCGAGCTTTACGCAGCCCAAGACGTGCATTTCCAGATTTCGAACGAAGGTCAGCGGCTGTTCAAATTCCTCACCGGGCGGGGCCGGGACGGGCGGCGGTTTGCGCCCCGGTTCTGGGAGACCGAGGCCTCGCTGGGGCGCGAGCGCGAGCTGATGATCGTGGTGTGCAAGAAATGGCACGTGGCCAAGCGTCTGCTGGCGAAGGTCAAGCAGACCACCAACCTACCGGTGATCGAGTACCTCTTTCACGAGGAAGGGACGCCGCTGCCGGACCTTGGTGGCATCCAGACAACGCTGGAGAAACGCACCCGGCACCGGCGTGCGCTGATGCGGATGCTGTTTGATTACTACGAGACCGACCGCCTGCTAATCTGCCTCGATCCGTCTTCCGTCGATCTGATGTTGGATTTTGAATCCGACCGGTCCAAGACGCGGTTTCTGGAGATCGAGTGCAATTTCTCGGATGAGTATCTGCTTGGTCACGCGACGCGGGTGGGGCTTGCTTCGGTCGACACGCCGCGCGACGTGCTGGCGCGGCTGCTGCCCACGATCCGCCATGACGTGACCTTTGAACACGAACGCATGCGGGATGCAGGGTTCAAGAATTACAGCCGCATCCGGGAACGCAATGGCGTTGAAGACAATGCCGACGAACTGGCCGCGTTCCTGAGCGTGCCCGCCGATACCGCGACCACGATCGCCAAGACCGACCACCTGTTTCTGGATTGATACCCATGGCCTACGACTACGACCCACAAAACATCTTTGCCAAAATCCTGCGCGGTGAAATCCCAAACACCACCGTGTTGGAGACCGAACATTCGCTGGCGTTCCGCGATATCGCCCCGCAGGCGCCCGATCATGTGCTGGTCATCCCGAAGGGTGCCTATGTGTGTTTCGACCACTTCGCGCTGGAGGCGAGCGAGGCCGAGATCGTGGATTTCACCCGCGCGGTCGGCACGGTGTGCAAGGACCTGGGCGTCCAACCGGGCGAAGGCGGTGCGGGCTATCGCCTGCTGTCGAACGCTGGCAATGACGGGGTGCAGGATGTCCCGCATTTGCACGTGCATATCGTGGCGGGCCGTAACCTTGGGCCGATGTTGTTGCATCGCGATTGATCAAAGCGCGCTCAGAGACGGGCGCACATTTTGAGTATTTTTGGACCATCGAAGGGGCCGCGGTTAGGGCCCATCAGGCGGCGCTGCGCAGATCCTTGTCGGTGTCCGCGGCGCAGGCAGCCCAAATCCGTCCGGTTACATCCGTCGCATCCATGTCGCTGCCGCGGAGCATTTTGGTAATCGCGCTGAGGTCCGAGAAGGACCAGAAGAGGCCCGCCTCGAGCATGTAGAGTTCGCCCGTTTCCGCATGCAGCCGGAAATCATAGAGCGAATAGTGCCGCGCGCGCAGGGCGCGATGCGCCGTCCGGCAGGCGGTCTCGATCTGGCTGCGCACCTGGGGTGACAGGTCGGCTGGGCAGATGGGCTGCGCTTCCGCGCGGGCGGATTGCTGCATCTCACCCGTCTCGTCCTGTTCCAGCTTGTCGGCCACCTCGCGGATCGGGCGCGCCTCGCTCACCGGGTATTCGATGACGCTGGGCACCATGAGGTCGCCATCCAGTTCGATCACAGCGGCGCGCAATTCACGGCCTGGGACAAAGGCCTCTGCAAAGATCGTGTCGGCGTATTGGCGGGCGTGGGCCACAGCTTTTTGAGCGTCGTGGGCCGCATGAACAACCGAGATGCCCAGCGAATTGTCCTCGCTGTCGGGTTTGACGACAAAGGGGGCGGGCAGGTCCGGGATGTCACCGGGACCAAGGCGCTGGGCGCGCGCCACCTGAACCCCCGCGGACGCCACGACATCGCGTGTCCACAGCTTGCTGGTTGCAAGTGCCGTCACTGCCGCGGGCGATCCCACGACGGGGATGCCAAGCATGTCTTCAAAGAGCGCCCGGTAGGTGGTCATGCCCTTTGGGCAAAACATATGCGGCACGATCAGGTCGGGCGTCCCAACCTGATCCAGCGCCTGCGCCAACGGCATGGCTTTTCCCAGATCGCGTGTGTTGGGGCCAAAGCGCCACGCCCCATCTGGCGCGACAGCCGCAAAGCGGTGACGCACCCCATCGGGCCGCAAAACCGCGTCGGCATACATGCGCGAGAGATCGAAATAGAATTCGTTCTGGGACGAGCCGAAGACGTGAAGCACCTGCATGGAAACCTCTGGGTACAATCGCCCTGTCAGGGCGGTGGGTGCGAACCGAAGGGAAAACACGCGGGACGCAGGTGCGTTCCCGGCGCTGTTGTGTGTGGTGCCGTCAGTCGTGTTTCGTGAGGGCGAGGAACACATCCTCGAGGTCGGCCTGTTCCGTGCGGATGTCCCGCAGCCCCAGCCCTGCGGCGCGCACGGCATCGAGGATCGCCTCGGGCGAGGTTTGCGAGGTGCGGTAGGTAAAGGCCATGGCACCATCGCTGCGCCGTTCGAGCGTGGTGCCGTCTGGTGGCGCAACTTGCCCTTCGCATTCTGGCGACACCACGAGGGTCTTGCTGTCCATGCGGCCCAGCAGGTTCGCGGTGGTGTCCCGCGCGCGCAGGGCGCCGTTGTCGATGATCGCGATCTCGTCGCACATCTCCTCGGCCTCTTCGAGGTAATGGGTGGTCAGGATGATGGTCATGCCGGTCTCGCGATTGAGCTTGCGGACATTGGCCCACAGCATCTGGCGCAATTCGATATCGACGCCCGCGGTCGGTTCATCCAGGACCAGAACCTGCGGTGTGTGCACCAACGCCTTGCCCAGCAGCAGACGGCGGCGCATCCCACCTGACAAGGACCGCGCATAGGCATCACCCTTGTCGGACAGGCCAATCAGGTCGAGCAGGTCATCGGTCTTGCGCGCGCGTTTCGGGACGCCGTAAAGCCCTGCTTGAACCTCGAGCGATTGGCGCGGGGTGAAAAACGGATCAAGGTTGAGCTCTTGCGGCATGACACCGATGGCCGCGCGGGATTGGCGCGGATTTCGGTCCTGATCGAAGCCCCAGATGCGGACCTGCCCTGAGGTTTTCAGCACGAGGCCCGCGAGGATGTTGATCAACGTGGATTTGCCTGCGCCATTGGGGCCCAGCAGACCAAAGATCGACCCGCGCGGTATGGTCAGATCAATGCCCTTCAGCGCCTCTTTCGGAGGCTGGCCTGCGGAGGCCGCGTAGGTCTTGCGAAGTTCCCGGAGTTCGATGGCGTTGGTTGGCGTGGTCATCGGGTGGCTCCGTGTTCAGTGCGCCGTCGGGGTCTGGACCCGACGCGCCGGTATGGTATGTGCCATCTATGGCGTGCCCATGGTTGGGGCAAGCCGTGCACCGCAAGCCAGCCAAGAGGTCCGCCAATGTCTCTTACCCCGCCCGAATACGAAATCGTTAAAGACTGGCGCGTGTCCTGTGATGGGGGTGAAGGCGCACTGGGGCATCCACGCGTGTGGCTTTCGCTGGACCGCGACACGGGCTACGTGGAATGCCCGTATTGCGACAAGCTTTACGTGCACGAGAGCAAAGCCGACGACGTCCTCAAGGCGTTCGGTATCGCGGCCTAGGCCATCGCGGCCATTGCAAAGGCCAATAGTGCCACCACCGGTAGAAAAAGCAGCCCTTGGGGCAAAAGGCTCCACGGTGTGCGGAGCACGAATTTCGCCGCTATGCCAGCGATCGCGATTGCTGCGTTGATCACGAGCGCGGCCATCAGCCAGTCGGTTCCGCCAGTGATGTACCCGATCAGCGCCAAGGCGGGCGCTGTTACGAGGATTGCGCTGACCATGTGCCAACACATCCACGCTGTGACATGGACGACGTCGGGAAGGTCCGCGACGCGCAAGGGTCGGGCGACTTGGCGTCCACCCACAAAGAAATGAACTCCGGCCCATAGCAGCCCAATGGCGACCGCCCCAAGAATTGCCCAATCCGTCATGCGCCCCGCTTTCGTCCCGCACCCGCGTTGGGTATAGCAAAGGGCGCGGCTATGTCTGGTGTGGCAGGTGCGCACGGGCAAAGGAGAGGCAGACATGGCATTCGGCAAGGGACATCACCTGCATCTGATTGACGGGTCCGCCTTTATCTTTCGCGCCTATCACGCGCTTCCGCCGCTCACCCGGAAATCGGACGGGCTGCCCATCGGGGCCGTCAGCGGATTTTGCAACATGTTGCAGCGTTATGTGGAAGGGAATGCCGGGGGCGACGTGACCCATGTTGCGGTGATCTTCGACAAGGGATCGCACACCTTCCGCAACGATATGTACGACCAGTACAAGGCCAACCGGGACGAGATGCCCGAAGACCTGCGCCCGCAGATCCCCCTGACACGGCAGGCCACGCTCGCCTTCAACATCGCCTGCGAAGAGATGGAGGGGTTCGAAGCCGACGACATCATCGCCACCCTTGCCTGTCAGGCGCGCGAGGCCGGGGGCCGCGTGTCGATCATCAGTTCCGACAAGGATCTGATGCAGTTGGTGGGGGACGGTGTGGTCATGGTGGATGCCATGAAGGGCAACCGCGTCATCGACCGCGAGGGTGTCGAAGAGAAATTTGGCGTAGGCCCCGAAGGGGTTGTCGATGTTCAGGCGCTCGCGGGCGATTCCGTCGACAACGTGCCCGGTGCGCCCGGGATCGGGATCAAGACGGCGGCGCTGCTCATCAACGAATTTGGCACGCTGGAGGATCTCCTCGACCGGGCCGAAGAGATCAAGCAGCCCAAGCGCCGCCAGACGCTGATCGA
Source organism: Pseudomonadota bacterium (assembly GCA_038527375.1). Lineage (GTDB taxonomy): Bacteria > Pseudomonadota > Alphaproteobacteria > Rhodobacterales > Rhodobacteraceae > Shimia_B. The sequence goes on from JBCBFU010000008.1 coordinate 6,511, forward strand.
CCACCGTGCTCAGATCGAGCTGTCCAAGCGCCTTGTGCAACTGGATTGCGAGGTGCCGCTGAACTTCACGCTGGACGATTTGGAAGTGCGGGAGCCGGACGCGGACAAGCTGATGGGGTTCCTGGCCGAGATGGAGTTCCGCACGCTCACCCGGCGCATTTCCGAGCAATTGGGCGTCGAGGCCCCCGTGATCGAGGCGCCCACGCCCGAAGCGGACACGCCCGCCGAGGTCGAGATGCCGCCGATTGACCCGGCCACCTACGACTGCGTGCGCGATCTGGACACGCTCAAGGGGTGGATCGACCGGATCTATGAGCGCGGCCATGTGGCCGTCGATACCGAGACGACCGGCCTGAACGAGATGCGGGCGGATCTCGTCGGGGTGTGCCTCGCCGTTGATCCGGGCGTGGCCTGTTATGTGCCGCTGACACACAAGGCGGGGGGCGATGACCTCTTTGGTTCCAACGATCTGGCCGAGGGGCAAATCCCGCTCGACGATGCGTTGGGCGTGCTCAAGCCGATGCTGGAGGATCCCGCGATCCTCAAGATCGGGCAGAACATGAAATACGACGCCAAGATTTTGGCGCGCAACGGGATCGCCGTGGCCCCCATCGCGGACACGATGCTGATGTCGTATGCGCTCCATGCCGGGCTGCACAATCATTCCATGGATGCGCTCAGCGACCGGTATCTGGGCCACCAACCCATCCCGATCAAGGAGCTGTTGGGGACGGGCAAGTCGGCCAAGACCTTTGATCTGGTGCCCATCGAAGACGCCGTGAAATACGCCGCCGAGGACGCCGACATCACCCTGCGGCTATGGCAGACGTTCCACCCCCGGCTGCATCAGGCCAAGGTCACGACGGTCTATGAAACGCTGGAACGCCCTCTCGTGCCCGTGCTCGCCCGGATGGAGATGGATGGCATCAAGGTGGATCGCGACACGTTGAGCCGGATGTCGAATGCGTTTGCGCAAAAGATGGCCGGACTAGAGGCGGATATTCATGAACTGGCGGGCGAGACGTTCAATGTCGGCTCCCCCGCGCAGCTGGGCGAAATCCTGTTCGGCAAGATGGGCCTGCCCGGTGGCAAGAAGGGCAAGACGGGCAAGTATTCCACGGGTGCCGACGTGCTGGAGGATTTGGCGACCGAACATGACCTGCCACGTCGGGTTCTGGACTGGCGGCAACTGTCCAAGCTGAAATCGACTTACACAGATGCGCTGCAGGATCACATCCACCCCGATACCGGGCGGGTGCACACATCCTATTCGATTGCGGGGGCGAACACCGGGCGGCTCGCCTCGACCGATCCGAACCTACAGAACATCCCGATCCGGTCTGAGGAAGGCCGCCGCATCCGCGAGGCGTTTGTCGCTGATGAAGGCAAGACGCTGGTCGCGCTGGACTACAGCCAGATCGAGCTGCGGATTTTGGCCCACATGGCCGATATCCCCGAGCTCAAGCAGGCTTTTGCGGACGGGATCGACATTCACGCGCTGACCGCGTCCGAGATGTTTGATGTTCCGCTGGATGAAATGACGCCGGATGTGCGCCGTCAGGCCAAGGCGATCAACTTTGGGGTGATCTACGGGATCAGCGGGTTCGGCCTTGCGCGCAACTTGCGTATTCCGCGGGCCGAGGCGCAGGGGTTCATCGACCGCTATTTCGAACGGTTCCCGGGCATCCGGGGCTACATGGATGACACGGTGGCCTTCGCGAAGGAGCATCTGCATGTCGAGACGCTCTTTGGCCGCAAAATTCATACGCCCGAGATCAATGCAAAGGGGCCTACGGCAGGCTTTGCCAAGCGCGCCGCGATCAACGCGCCCATTCAGGGGACGGCCGCCGACATCATCCGCCGCGCGATGATCCGGATGCCCGACGCGATCAAGGACCTGCCGGCCAAGATGCTGCTGCAGGTCCACGACGAACTGCTGTTCGAGGTCGAGGATAGCGCGGTCGAAGACCTGACGGCTGCTGCGCGGGACATCATGGAAAGCGCAGCGAAGCCTGCCGTGCATATTGACGTGCCGCTTGTGGTCGATGCGGGGTCCGGCGCGAATTGGGCCCAAGCGCACTAAAACTTGAGAAAAGACTGAACCGGTTCGGCACCCCGTCCGACAGAGGAGCAGACATTGCCCCTCATCGGCCCGGAGCCCACCCATGTTCGACGCACCTTTTACGCCCCCGAAGACCCTCAATGATCCCGTCGTGGTCGTCTTGGACGGCGCCCTTGGCAGCTTTACGATTGGTCCAAACGGGGCGGGCGGGCTGCACCTTTTGGGCGGCGACGGCGCCTTTCACGTGGTGGGTCCCGAGGTGGACGCCCTTCAATTCGACGACGTCACGCTGACCTTCGCCGAGGCTTTGGCAGCCGCGACTGTTGGGCTGCTCGGATCGCCGGACAACGACGTGCTGGACGGATCGGGCACCGAGGGCACCATCCTCGGGCTGGACGGAAACGACACGATCATTGCGGGCGCAGATACCGAGATCATCAATGGCGGCGCCGGGGTGGACACGGCTGACCTGTCTGGGCTGGGCGCGGGCGTCGTCGTGTTCATGGGAGGCACGGGCTTCCAATTCGGCCGTCCCCTTGAGTTACGGCGGGTGACCGATTTCGAGAACCTCATCGGCACGGATTTCCGCGACGAGATCATCACCACAGCCGGTGACAATGTCATCCGCGCAGGTGGGGGGAACGACACTGTCCGCGCCTCAGCCGGGCAAGATGTGATCCGGCTCGGGGCAGGCGACGACCGTTTTGATGTGCGGGCCTCGTTGGAGGCGGGAACAAGCGTCTTTGGCGGGGCAGGCGTCGACACCTTTAGCGTGTTCAGCCTGCGCGAGGATTTTGATTTCAGGAGTATCTCGATCGACGGGTTCGAGGTCTTCAAAAGCGGGTTTGAAGAGCTTTCCTACACTTTCAGTGCGCAACAGGCTGCGCAATTTCAAACGTACGAATTGAGCTCCACGTCCACGGTGATTGTCGACTTGGACGGAGTGGACCTGTTCGATTTGACCGACACGCTGGAAATCGATTTCACTTTTGGCGGGGCGCTGCTGAACATGCGTTTGCTTGCGGGTGCGCGCGATCAGACGATCACAGGGTCGGCGCGGTCAGAGACGGTAGTGTTCAGCGGGCTCAGGGACGATTTCATCGTGGTTATCGTGGATGAGGCGCAGACCATCGTGACTGGGCCAGACGGGGTGGAGCACGTCCTTAACGACATCGAAGTGATCGAATTCGACGATGACTCGATTGATATCGGCGAGGCCAACGCCGGACCTGTGATCCAGGGCTTTTTCGAAGGCGACATCATCGCCAACTTGGACGGCACATTCTCGTTCGATTTGGGCGTGTTCTTCGTCGATCCAGACGGCGACCCGCTTGAGGTCTTTGACATCATCATGGGTTTCGAAACCGAGGACGATGACGTCTTGGTTCCACAGGAGGCCATTTCAGTCGACGCCAACGGCGTTGTGACGGTGGACCTGTCTGCAAGCGGGTCCCTGAACGAGACGGGATTTAAGGAAGTGGACCTGAACTTTGTGGTGTCCGATGGGGCATCGGCCGTCGGGAGTTTTGGCGGTTTCGATCTGCTCATTCTGGGTGAGGGTTATGTCGGCGGCGAAGGATCGGAAGAAATCGCCCCAGGCGACAGTCGTGATGGTGTGACCGTCGACGGCGATGACGGTCTCGATGACACGATTTTTGGCAATGGGGGAAACGACCTCATCGATGGCGGCTTGGGCGACGACATCCTCTTTGGCGGGACGGGGCGGGATCTCCTGTTCGGCGGCGACGGGGACGACATCCTGTTTGGGGATGACGGCGACGATCGGTTGATCGGCGCGGCAGGCGATGACCGCATGACCGGGGGGGCTGGTGCGGATGTTTTTGAATTCCGGGCTGCTGATGGGCTTCATTTTTCTACAATCACGGATTTCACCGTGGGGGAGGACAAGATCGACATCTCCGGGCTGCTGCGCGTTCAGGATCACGTGGACCTGTTGCTGTTCCCTCCGCTCTTTAGCACGCCATTCGAGTCGGAACTGGTCGACACCTCGCCCACACGTGGGAATGCGTCCTCCGCACGCCTGCAAATCGAAGTGTTCGATTTCTCTTTTGGTGATGGCAGTATTTCCACTCAGTTGGTGTTTGAGATGAAAGATCCGCTGATCGGAGCCTCCCGTGATTTCCAGCGCTTCATAGTGAATCTAGATGATGTGAGTGCGGCAAGTCTGAGCCTGGACGATTTCATCTTCTGAACACCGGGCGCGCCGGGTAAGCGTGGGCCATGATCGTGTTGTTCAACAAGCCCATGAACGTGCTGAGCCAGTTCACCGATGAAGGGAAGTGGCCCGGGCTGTCACGCTTTGATCTGCCGCGCGATGTCTATGCGGCAGGACGGCTGGATCGTGATTCTGAGGGGCTGATGGTCCTCACCGATGACGGCAAGCTTCAGGCGCGGATTGCCAACCCGAAGTTCAAGCTGCCCAAGACCTACCTCGTGCAAGTCGAAGGCGAGATCGGGCCGGACGCGGTCGCGGCCCTGTCCAAGGGCGTCACGCTGAAGGAGGGCACGACCCGCCCCGCCGAGTGCGCCCTGATCGCCCCGCCCGACCTGTGGGAGCGTGATCCACCAGTGCGGGTGCGCGAGACCGTCCCCGATAGCTGGATCAGGTTGACCATCCGCGAAGGCCGCAATCGGCAGGTGCGGCGCATGACGGCGGCTGTGGGGCATCCGACGCTGCGTCTGGTGCGGGTGGCTATTGGGCCATGGGCGCTGAACGGGTTAGAACCGGGGCGTTGGATCACCACCACCGTGAGGCCCTGAAATGTCCGAACCCATTGTCACGACCGAGGTGTCCGAGGGGATTGCCACGGTGACGCTCAACCGTCCGGCCAAGAAGAACGCGATGAGCCTTGAGATGTTCGAGGCGCTGCCAGAGGCCGCGGCCAACTTGGGGCCCGATGTGCGCGCGGTGATCCTCACCGGCGCGGGAGGTGCGTTTTGTGCGGGGCTTGATCTAGCGGCCATGATGGAAATGGGTGGCAAGCTGCCCGAGGTAAAGGCGCGCTTGGCCGATGCGGATGCCCATGGGGTGAACGATTTTCAACGTCCTGTCACCTGTTGGGCCGCGTTGGATGTGCCGGTCATTGCCGCCATCGAGGGCGTTTGCCTCGGTGCGGGTCTGCAACTGGCGCTGGGCGCGGATTTCCGGGTGGCCACGCCGGATGCCCGTCTGTCGATCATGGAGGCGCGCTGGGGCCTGATCCCCGACATGGGGATCACCCAGAGCCTGCCCAAGCTGATGCGCGCGGATCAGGCGAAATGGCTGATGATGACGGCCGATCAAATCAGCGGTGCCGATGCCGAACGGCTGGGCCTCGTGACCGAGCTTGCCGCCGATCCCATGGCGCGGGCACGCGAGATGGCGCAAGCCCTCGCCAACCGGTCACCCGGCGCGGTTGCGGGCTCCAAACGCCTGATCGAAGACGCGTGGGGCGGGGGTGCGGAAGCCCTGGCGCTCGAGGCGCGGTTGCAAGCCGACCTCATGGGATCGCCCCACCAGATCGAGGCCGCGATGGCCAATATGCAGAAACGGGCGCCGAAATTTGGCTGACCGGTTTGCCGAGGTTGAGGTCACGTCACGCGAAGACTTGCGCACGTGGCTGGCCCGCAATCACACGCAATCTGAAAGCGTCTGGCTGGTTTTCTGGAAGAAACACACTGACCACTACCTGCCCATCGGCGAGATCATCAGCGAATTGCTCTGCTGGGGGTGGGTCGATGCCGTGACCCGGGGCGTCGACGCAGACCGGTCGTCGATCCGGATCGCACCGCGCAATCCCAAAAGCGCGTGGTCGGCGGTGAACAAAGCCAAGATCGACGAAAACCGCGCCGCCGGCCTCATGCAGGCAGCGGGCGAGGCGGCTGTCGCAGCCGCGCAGGCCAATGGCATGTGGTCCTTTCTGGATGATGTCGAACGGCTCGAGGTGCCTAAGGATCTGGCCGTCGCGCTGGCCGGGCATGCGCGGGGAGTGTGGGATGCCTATCCGCGATCCGTCAAACGCGGAATGCTCGAGTTCATCAAGACGGCGAAAAGACCGGACACCCGCGCAAGGCGCATCGCGGAGTTGGCTGAAGACGCAGCCGCTGGGCTGCGCCCCCGCAATTTCCGCTAATCCGCCGCGACCAGGCGCGCGACGATTTTGCGGGTGACGGGGCCTGCAAAGAAAGCCGCCGGACAGGCGACCGCCCAGGACGCAATCCACGCGCCGGGCCACGTTGTCATGCCCTCCATGCCCAGCGCGCGCCATGTCGAGAGCGCGGACACCATCGCGGACATCATGCCTGACAGGATGAAGGCGAAGAGGAGCGGCGCAAATCTGGCGGGGATCATGTTGCTTCCTTGGTGGACGTTTTGACGGGCGTGTCTGATGCAGCCATGGGTGGCGCGATTTTCGAGCCACCGCAATGGCCCGGCCCGCGCGTCGGTGTTCAGACGTGTGTTATCCAGCCGTCAAAACCCGACCTGTCCAAGCCTTGTGCAAATCCGGTCTCTGTGTCGGCTTTGGTAACACGCAGATTGAGAATGTGATCCCCCACGGCGTCCCATACGCGGTCCGGCGCGTACCCCAGCTTGCGCGCCCATGCCGCGTCCAAGATCAGACCCACATCCGCGACCCCGGACACGACGTCGATGGCATCCCCCAACTCTGACCAGAATTCGGACGGTGCGTTTGGCTCGAATATCGGGATGCCAAAGCAAAGCCCCGGAAGGGTCTGGGTCGCGTACTGGATGTTGCGGGACAGTGTGTCGATTGCCGTCGCCCCGCGTGCAGGGCCCAAGCCCAGTTCGATCATCGCGGGTCTCAGCACTTGGGCATAGCGCCCTACGCGGTGAAGATCCGATTGAAACCGGGACTGGGTCTGGGGGTCCGCTGCCCATCCCGGCGATCCGCCCGTATAGTTCGGCGGGGGTGCGGACATGCAGCTTACCTTTAGGCCATGCAGCAGCAGCTCATCGCGCAGCTCTTGCGTGTTGCGATCCCACAGGTCGGTGAATTCTACGGCGTCGTAGTCCCGCGTCGCGGCCGTGGATAGGTGCAAGGACGTTGGAAGGGTGGCGAAGGCGCGTTCCAGATGAACCGATGTGCGGGCCATGCCTCAGGGCAATTCGTCAGCCGGGATGATCGGGAAGAACGCGCCGCCTGACCACACACCAAACCATTCGGCGCCGTCATGCTGTTCGGTCGTGCCCAGATCGACCAAGCGGTAGAAGCTTTTGCGATCAATCAGCGCCTCGAGGTTTGCCCGCACGAGGACGTAAGGCGACGGCTCCCCCGTCTCAGGGTCGCGGACCACGCGGATCGGATTGTCCGGCCCGGCCTTGGCCAGATCACCCACATGCGTTTCAAACACGATCGTCTGGTCACGACCGGCCCCGCGCACGGCAAAATCCTGCGCCACGAACGGGGCGTCATCCACGGTGATCCCCACCTTTTCGACCGGCGTCACCAGCACATAGTCGTCGCCATCCTTGCGCAGGATGGATGAGAACAGCTTTACAAGTCCGGGGCGCCCGATGGGCGTGCCCATGTAGAACCAAGTGCCGTCGCGCGCGATGCGCATATCGAGGTCGCCGCAATGGGGTGGGTTCCAAAGATGCACTGGGGGTAGGCCCTTTTCGGCCCCGGCTGCCTGAATCGACGCCGCCAGGCTTTCAGCGGTGGGGGTCACGATGTTTTGTCCGCTCATTCGTTTTGCCTCGGCCCGCAGTCACGTTACCTGTCACATATAAACACGTGGAGAGAGATGTCATGACCGAAGCCGCCGACTTGGTTCAAGAGATCGAAGATCTGGGCGCAAAGCTGGCCGAGGCCAAAAGCTCGATCTCGGCCCGGTTCATCGGACAGGACCGTGTGGTGGAGCTTGTTTTGGCCTCTCTGATGGCCGGAGGGCACGCCTTGCTGATCGGCTTGCCGGGGCTGGGCAAGACGCGGTTGGTCGACACGCTGTCCACCGTGATGGGGCTTGCGGGCAACCGCGTGCAGTTCACACCGGACCTGATGCCCGCCGATATTCTGGGGTCCGAGGTTCTGGAAACGGCAGCGGACGGGACGCGGGCGTTCCGCTTTATCGAAGGCCCCGTATTCTGCCAGCTTTTGATGGCCGACGAAATCAACCGCGCCTCGCCGCGAACGCAATCGGCGCTGCTGCAAGCCATGCAGGAAAAGGCCGTCACGATTGGCGGGGTCGACAGGCCGCTGGGTGTGCCGTTCCATGTTCTCGCCACGCAGAACCCGATTGAACAAGAGGGAACCTATCCCTTGCCCGAGGCCCAGCTTGACCGCTTCCTCGTGGAAATTGACGTGCCTTACCCGGACCGCGCGACCGAGCGGGATATCTTGGTTGCAACCACCGGGGTTAGCGACGCGCAATCGCGCGAAGTGTTCAGCACGGCAGAGCTGCTGCAGGCGCAGACGCTCATCCGCCGGATGCCCGTGGGCGATCAGGTGGTCGAGGCGATCCTTGATCTCGTGCGCGCCTTCCGCCCGGGCGAGGCTGACGCGCCGCAGATCGTGCGCGAAACCGTGGCATGGGGCCCCGGCCCCCGGGCCGCGCAGGCGTTGATGCTGACGGTGCGCGCGCAGGCCCTGATGCACGGGCGCCTTGCGCCGTCGATCGAAGACGTGGTCGCCATGGCGCGCCCGGTCCTGAGCCACCGGATGGCGCTGACCTTTGCGGCGCGCGCGCGCGGCGACAGTCTGGGCGCCCTGATTGATCAGGTCACCGCAGACATCACCCGCTCCAAGGCAGCCGCCTAATGGTGACAACTGCGCCCCCAGCGGGTCTGCGCGCCGAGGCCGAGGGCCTCGCTGCGCCGTTCCCGCGCCTGTTGGCGCAGGCCGAACACTTGGCCGCGACGGTGCTGCTGGGCGATCACGGGCGCAGGCGCGCCGGGATGGGCGACGCCTTTTGGCAATACCGTCCTGCGCAACCGGGCGATCCCGCGCGGCGCATCGACTGGCGACGCTCGGCCCGGGCCGATGGCACTTTTGTGCGCGAGCGGGAATGGCAGATCGCGCAATCCGTGATCCTGTGGGTCGATCAGGCTGCGTCCATGGGCTTTGCCTCGGACGGGCTGCCCAGCAAGGGGGATCGCGCGCGCCTGTTGGCGATGGCCGTGTCGCTTTTGCTGCTGCGCGGTGGGGAACGCGTGGGGCTGACGGGGTTCACACTGCCGCCACGTGCGGGATCAGCGCAGATCGAACGCTTGGCCCATGCCCTGTCGTCCGCCGGTGAGGGCGATTTTGGCACGCCCGAGGCGCGCGGGATGCTGCCGCATTCCCGGGCGCTGTTCGTGTCCGACTTCCTCGGCAATGTCGATGACGTGGAGGCCGCGCTCTCAAAGGCCGCGGATCGCGGCGTGGGCGGCGCGCTGTTGATGGTGCTGGACCCCCAAGAGGAGGCCTTCCCCTTTGACGGGCGCACCATTTTCGAGAGCATGGGCGGCACCGTCAGCCACGAGACGTTGAAGGCTGGCGACCTGCGCGAGCGCTATTTGCAACGTCTGGCCGACCGCAAGGACAGGCTCGCCGGGTGGGCGCGCGCCGCGGGTTGGCAATTCCACGTCCACCACACGGACACCCCGGCGCAAGCGGCCCTGTTGTGGCTCTTTGGCGCGATGGAGCGGCGCTGATGTGGGTTCTTGGTCCCATAGGCTTTACCGCACCTTGGCTGCTGCTCGCGCTCGCTGCGCTTCCGATCCTGTGGATTCTCCTGCGCGCCGTGCCGCCTGCGCCAATCCGGCGGCGGTTTCCGGGTGTGGCGCTCCTTTTGGGGCTGCAGGAGGACGAACAGCAGACGGATCGCACACCGTGGTGGCTGTTGCTGTTGCGGATGCTGGCTGTGGCGGCGGCGATAATCGGCTTTGCGGGACCTGTCCTGAACCCGGATCGCGAGGCATCGGGCACCGGGCCTTTGTTGATCGTCTTTGACGGCGGGTGGGCCGATGCGCCCACATGGCCCGCACGCATGGATCGCGCCGAGGCGGCCTTGGCGGATGCGGCGCGGGATGGACGCCCCGCAGCCGTGGCCGTGCTGACCGATCTGGATGCCGCGCCGCCCGCCTTTCAGGCCGCGCAAAGCTGGACCACGCGCTTGCCCGGGATAACGCCCGCGCCGTGGTTGCCGGATGCAGGCGCCCACGAGACGTTGGCGCAGCAGGTCGCGGACCTTGGCGGGTTCGACACCCTGTGGATGTCCGACGGTCTGGACCGCCCGGGTCGCGGCGATTTGTTGACTGCGCTACAGGCCCAAGGGGCGGTCAGCGTCTATCAGGCGGCACGCCCACAGGTGGTGCTGCACCCCGTGCGCTTCGAGGACGGGAACATCATCGTCAGCGGCTCGCGCCTGCCGGCGGTGCAGGAGGTTGAAGTGACGGTCCATGCCATTGGGCGCGATCCAACCGGCATCGAACGGATCCTTGCCACGGTCCCGTTGACCTTTGAGGGTGCCGAGCCGCAGGCCGAAGTTTCCCTTGCCCTGCCTCCTGAGCTTCGCAATCGCGTGACGCGCATGTCGATCGCGGGAGTGCGGTCGGCGGGTGCCGTGACGCTCACCGATGATGGGCTGAAACGGCGCGAGGTCGCGTTGATCGCCGGTGGCAATGACCGCGAAGGGTTGGAGCTTTTGTCGCCTGTGCACTACCTCGAACAAGCCTTGATCCCGACTGCCGATCTGATTGGCGGTGACATGTCGGATATCCTTCTGGCGAACCCGGACGTGATTGTGCTGGCGGACGTCGCGCAAGTGTCGGACGAGGCGGACGTGCTCGATTGGGTGGACCAAGGGGGGCTTTTGGTCCGCTTTGCAGGCACCCGTCTTGCGGCCTCCGATCTGGGGCGCGAGATCGAGGATCCCCTGTTGCCCGTGCGGCTGCGCGTGGGGGGGCGATCCGTTGGAGGCGCGATGTCGTGGGGCGATCCCAAAACGCTGCAACCCTTCTCGGCCGACTCTCCCTTCTTTGGTCTTCCCATCCCTGAAGACGTGACCGTGGCGGCCCAAGTCATGGCGGAACCCGATCCCATGCTGGCGGAGCGGACGATTGCGTCCCTCGCCGATGGCACGCCGCTTGTGACCCGCAAACGTGTGGGCGAGGGGCAGGTCATCTTGTTCCACGTGACGGCGAATGCTGAATGGTCGACCCTGCCGCTGTCGGGCCTTTTTGTTGGCATGTTGGAGCGTCTGGCGATTTCGACGCGCCCTGCGGTCCCGGATCTGGCTGAATTGGAGGGGACGGTCTGGCAACCGATGCAACAGTTGACGGGCTTTGGCGATATCGAGCCTGCCGATGGTGCCGTAGGTGTGGCTGGCGCGGTTCTGGGGACCCTGACGGCGTCGCCTGATTTGCCCGCAGGGCTGTATTCGGGACAGGATCGCAGCGTTGCGGTGAACGCAGTGCGCACCGACTTCGAACTTGCGCCTGCTGTCTGGCCTGCCGGGGTTCCCGTGGCGGGCGGCACAGCCGCGCGGGACCTGCCCCTGAAGGGGTGGGTTTTGGCTGCGGGTCTGACGCTCCTCATGGTCGATTTGCTGGCGTCGCTTTGGCTGTCGGGCAAGCTGCGAGGGCCGCGCGCTCAGGTCGCGGCGCTCGTGTTGGGGGCCATGATGGTCGTCCCGCAGGCCGACGCGCAAATGCCGGAAGACGCACTCGCGCTGCGCGCCACGACCGAAGTTGTGCTGGCCCATGTGGTGACCGGCGACCGGACGCTCGATCAGGTCGCGGCAGCCGGGCTTCGCGGCCTTGGCGATACCCTGTTTCGGCGCACCGCCATTGAACCGGCAGACCCGATTGCCGTTGACATTGAAACCGACGAGATCGCTTTCTTTCCGTTCATCTATTGGCCCGTGACCCCGACGCAGGCCGTCCCAAGCGCGGAGGCCTATGCCAAGCTGAACCGCTACCTGCGGGGCGGCGGCATGATCCTGTTTGACACCCGCGACGGGGACACGGCGCAGTTCGGGGCGTCATCACCCGCCGCGCGCAAGCTGCAGCAGATCGCGCGTCCACTGGATATTCCGCCCTTGGAACCCATCCCGCAGGACCATGTCCTGACGCGGGCCTTTTATCTGCTGCAGGATTTCCCCGGTCGCTATAACGGGGCCGCTGTCTGGGTCGAGGCCGCGCCGCCCGACGCCGAACAGGTCGAAGGCATGCCGTTCCGAAACCTCAATGACGGCGTGACACCGGTTGTGGTGGGCGCCAATGATTGGGCCAGTGCCTGGGCGCAGGATGCGCGCGGAAATTGGCTCTATCCCGTGGGTCGTGGGTTCCAAGGCGAACGCCAGCGTGAGATCGCACTGCGGTTCGGGGTGAACCTGATCATGCACGTCCTCACCGGCAATTACAAAAGCGATCAGGTCCATGTGCCGGCCTTGCTGGATCGGTTGGGCCAATGACGGGCACGGTGATCTTTGACCCGCTTTTGCCGTGGGTGCCAATCTGGGCGTTGCTAGCCGTGGCCGTCGTGCTGGTCGTCTTTGGGGCGTGGCGCGGATTGACCGGCTGGTGGCTGCGTGGTCTCGCGGCGCTGGCCCTTGCGGGAGCGATTGCAAACCCCGCATGGCAGTCCGAGGATCGCGCGCCGCAATCGGATATCGTGATCGCGGTCATCGACGAAAGCGCCTCTCAGGCCCTGTCGGACCGCAGCGAACAGACTCAGGCCGCGCTGGATCATCTGGAGGGTGAGGTCGCCCGGCGAGGCGGGACCGAGCTCAAGACCGTGCGCGTGGGCGATGGCGAGGACAATCAGGGCTCGCTCGTGATGGCCGCCGTGTCACAGGCGCTGGCTGAAACACCCATCGCGCGGGTTGCAGGCATCGTCGTGATCTCGGACGGGCAAATCCACGACGTCGACGCCGCGCCCGAGCTTCCCGCACCGCTGCATCTGTGGCGCACAGGCGCGCCAGAGGATTGGGACCGCAGGTTGCAGGTCCGCAACGCGCCGGCCTTTGCGATTTTGGGCGAACCGGTCACCCTGACACTCAGGCTTGACGATCTGGGTGCGGTTCCCGGTGCGGTGACGGTTCCTTTGGACGTATCTGTCGATGGCGGGCCGGATCAGCGGTTTGATGTGCCGGTGGGCGAAGACTTGGACCTGCCGCTGACGCTGCCCCATGGCGGGATGAACGTGATCCGGTTTTCCACGCCCGTGGCCGAAGGCGAGTTGACGGACCGCAACAATGCCGCCGTCGTTCAAATCAACGGGGTCCGCGACCGCCTTCGCGTCCTGCTCGTCTCGGGGGAGCCACACCCCGGCGAACGCACGTGGCGCAACCTGCTGAAGTCGGATGCCTCGGTCGATCTTGTGCACTTCACCATCCTGCGCCCGCCCGAGAAACAAGATGGCGTCCCGGTCTCGGAACTGTCGCTGATTGCCTTCCCCACGCGCGAGCTTTTTCAGGAAAAGATCGACGAATTCGATCTCATCATCTTTGACCGCTACAAGCGGCGCGGCATCTTGCCTGCGCTCTACCTCGACAATGTGCGTCGCTATATCGAAGACGGCGGCGCGGTTCTGATCGCGGCGGGTCCCGATTTCGCAAGCGCAGACAGCCTGTACCGGTCGCCCTTGGGCGAGGTCATTCCCGGAACACCCACCGCCCGCGTGATCGAGGAGGGTTTTGCCCCCGCGCTCACGGATATGGGCGACCGCCACCCGGTGACCGAAGGGCTCGAGGCGTTTGCGCCCGACGGAGGTTGGGGGCGCTGGTTCCGGCAAGTGGATGTTGCGCCGAAGTCGGGTCAAATTCTGATGGCAGGGGTCGAGGAGCGTCCGCTTCTGCTCGTCGATCGCGTGGGCGAGGGGCGGATCGTTCTGCTAGCTTCCGATCACGCGTGGCTGTGGGATCGCGGCTACGAAGGTGGTGGTCCGCAGCTCGAACTGCTGCGCCGCGTGGCGCATTGGTCGATGAAGGAACCCGAGCTGGAGGAAGAGGCGCTGACTGCCACCACCAACGGTCAGACCATGACTGTGGTGCGCCGGACCTTGGGCGAAGAGGTCGGGCAGGTGATCATCGAACGCCCCGATGGCGAAACCGAGGCCTTGACCCTGCAAGAGGTGCGCCCCGGCCGGTGGGAGGGCACGTATGCGGGCCCCGATATCGGCCTCTACCGCCTAAGCGAAGGCGATCAAGACGCCGTCGTGGCACTGGGTCCGGCGGCCCCGCGTGAGTTTGAAAACGCCCTTGCCACGGGCGCGGTTCTGGCACCGGTATTGGCCCCGTTCCGGGCCGGTGACATGGCGCTGTTCGATGGCTTTCCTGATCTGCGCAACATCCGCCCGGGACGTCCGGCGGCCGGGCGCGGTTGGGTGGGGATCACCCCGCGCGAGGCCTATGTAACCACGGATGTGCGGGTCTTGCCGCTGATCCCCGGATGGGCGTTCTTGCTGTTGTCGGCGCTCTTGATCATCGGGGCGTGGCTGCGCGAGGGGCGGCGCTAGGGCGGTCAGTTACGGCAGATCGATGATCACCGGCTCTTCGCCCCAACCAGACAGGTTGTCGCGCACAAACACATGCACCTGTGCCACCGTATCCGGGATCACCACCCCGGACAGTGATCGTGTGAAAGGCTGTTCGTTCACATGGGGATGGGCCAGAGGCCGCGTCCCCAGAACAGTCCCATCCGGTGCCCGCACCTCCCACCCATCGGCGTAGTGGTCCCACCCGGTATCGGGATGGGCCACGGTCACGTCGAACTGCCACGCATCGCCCGCCCGCGTGACGTTAACGTTGGTGATCTCGGCCGGGTCGGCCAAGGCGGGTGCGGCCAACAGGATGAGAGCGGTGGCTGTGCGGATCATGGAGCACGCTCCTGTGTCGTGGTTTTGGGTGCCGTGAGGATCTCTTGGCTCAGTGACGCGAACTCCCGCTGCCAGAGCAAGACACAAACGATCAAAGCCCCGAGAACCAGAGGGATTGGACCCAGCACCCAGGCAAGCGCCGCCAAGGCGAAATACATCGCGCGCAGACCGCGATTGAAATTCAGCGCCGCGCGGATGTTGATTTCGGCAGCCTGCGCAGCGCGGGGGTAGGTGATTGGCAAGTCTGGCTCATTCGGAACTGCGGCCATCACCACCGCGCAATATCCGAAAAGCCGGTTCGACCAGACGAATTTCAAAAAGGCAGAGGTCAAAAAGAACACCACGAGGATCAGCCGGATCGGTGCCAGTTCAGCATTGATGACGCCCGGGATCACATCGGTGACGCCGCTGATCTGCATGCCGTTCCCGATCAGCGCAAGTGTGGCCCCAACAGCCAGAAGCGAGGTCGAGGCGAAGAACGCCGTGCCTTGCCGCAGCAGACCCATGATCTGGGCATCAAAGATGCGCGGTTGCCGGGTGACAAAGGCCTCCATCCAAGCGCGGCGATAGCCTTTCATCAGCACGGTCACAGACGGCTTGCCCCGGCTGGGATGCTCGATCCGCCAGCCAATTGCGATCCACAGCCCCAGCGTCAGGCCCAAGGCCATCCAGTCAGCGGGCGAAAACAGGCTGAGAATATACATGGACGTCCTGCGATGATTTTGGGCGGTTTGGACCCTGCGGCACCGTGGCAGGCCGTCGACCCGTTGCCAATTCCTGAAATTGGTTATATTTCCTTACCAATTCACAGATTACCCCCGTATCCGAGAGAGACCGCCATGGAGATGCCAGCCCCGAATGCCGCGATCTTGTCGCGCAAGACGCAGATCGTGGAGCGTCTGCGCACGGTATTGCCCGCGGACGCGGTCATCGCCGATGCGGCGGAAACGCGTGCCTATGAATGTGATGCGCTGACGGCCTATCGCTGCCCGCCGATGGCGGCTGTGCTGCCTGCCAACACGGCAGAGGTCGCAGCGGTTTTGAAGATTTGTCACGAAGAAGGCGTGCCGGTCGTGCCGCGGGGATCGGGCACATCGCTCGCGGGCGGTGCGCTGCCTACGGCCGATTGCGTGATCCTTGGCGTTTCCAAAATGAACGCGGTGCTCGAGACCGACTATGAGAACCGCTTTATCCGGGTGCAGACGGGACGCACGAACCTGAGTGTGACGGGCGCGGTCGAAGAAGAGGATTTCTTTTACGCGCCCGACCCGTCATCGCAATTGGCCTGCGCCATCGCGGGCAATGTCGCGATGAATTCCGGCGGGGCCCATTGCCTGAAATACGGTGTGACGACCAACAATCTCTTGGGCGTCACGATGGTGACGATGGACGGCGAGGTGATGGAGTTGGGCGGCGCGCATCTCGATGCCGGAGGGCTCGACCTGCTGGGGGTCATTTGCGGATCCGAAGGGCAGCTGGGCGTGGTGACCGAGGCGACCTTGCGGATCTTGCGCAAACCCGAAGGCGCGCGGCCCGTGCTGATGGGCTTTGACAGCAACGAAACCGCGGGCGCCTGCGTGAGCGACATCATCAAGGCCGGCATCCTGCCCGTCGCGATCGAGTTCATGGACCGCCCCATCATCGAGATCTGCGAGAATTTCGCAAAGGCGGGCTATCCGCAGTGCGAGGCGCTCTTGATCGTCGAGGTCGAAGGCTCGGACGCGGAAATCGACGATCAGTTGTCGCGCATTTCGGCCATCGCGCGCACCCACAACCCGGTGGAGTTGCGCGAAAGCACATCTGCGGCGGAAAGTGCCGCGATCTGGCTGGGCCGCAAGTCGGCCTTTGGCGCGGTCGGGCAGGTGGCCGATTACATGTGTCTGGATGGCACGATCCCGGTGTCGACCTTGCCCCGGGTGCTGAAGGGGATCGAGGCACTGTCCGAGCAATACGGCCTCAAGGTCGGGAACGTGTTTCACGCGGGCGACGGCAACATGCACCCATTGATCATGTTTGACGCCAACAAACCCGGCGATCTGGAACTGTGCGAGGCCATGGGCGCCGATATCCTGCGCCTGTGTGTCGAGGTCGGCGGATGCCTGACCGGTGAACATGGGGTGGGTATCGAAAAGCGCGATCTGATGGGCGATCAATACACGCCCCAAGACCTTGCCGCGCAGATGGCGGTCAAGGACGTGTTCGACCCTGCATGGCTGCTCAATCCGGCCAAGGTCTTCCCGCTCGACAGCAGTCAACAGCACCGCATCGCAGCGGAATAACCGCGCCTTTAGAACGACCTGCGTCTTGCGCGCCAATACCACCCGAAGGGACACCTTTATGGCAGATGTGATGCTGCGACCCGTCGACGAGGCTGATCTGGCCCACGCGATCTCATCGGCCGATGGACCGCTCAGGATCACAGGGGGCGGCACCCGCACCTTGGTCCATGTCGCTGGCACACCGCTCGATACCAGCGGATTGACCGGCATGGAGCTGTATGAACCGGGGGCCATGACGCTTGTGGTGCGCGCAGGCACGCCCTTGGCCGAGGTCGAGGCGCTGTTGGCCACTGAAAACCAGCGCTTGGCGTTCGAGCCGCCGAATTTCGCCCCGGTGCTGGGGCGACCGGGGCAGTCGACCATCGGTGGCGTCGTTGCCGCCAACGCGTCTGGGCCGCGCAGGCTTCAGGCCGGGGCGTGCCGCGATGCGATGCTGGGCGTCCGCTTTGTCGATGGGGCAGGGACCATCATCAAGAACGGCGGGCGTGTGATGAAAAACGTCACCGGCTATGATCTGGTGAAACTGCTATCGGGGTCCAACGGCACGCTGGGGGTGCTGAGCGAGGTGTCTCTCAAGGTGCTCCCGACACCCGAGGCCGAGGCGACCCTGATCTTTGAAGGGCAGACTGTCAGCGCCGCCGTGGACACGCTTTGCGATGCCATGGGTACCCCGTTTGATGTGACGGGCGCGGCCTATGTTGCAGCCGGGAAAAAGACCGCCATCCGGGTCGAAGGGCTTTCTGCCTCCGTCACCTATCGTCAGGCGGAATTGCAACGCGGCGTGGCCGCGGGGTTTGAGGTTCTCGAAGGGGCCAGCAGTGCCGCACTCTGGGCCGATATACGCGATCTCGCGCCATTCGTCGGGCGCACGGGCGATCTGTGGCGTGCGTCTATGAAACCAACGGATGCGCCCGGCTTGATCGGGGCGCTGGACGATGCGGGTATCGGCCACGACGCGATCCTGGATTGGAGCGGGGGCCTCGTGTCGCTCCTCGTGACCGATGGGCGGCGCGCAGGCGGTGAGTTGATCCGCGCCCATGTTGCGGCGTGCGGTGGCCACGCAACCTGCCTGCGCGGCGACCACCGGGCCTATCCGCCACAAAGCCCTGGTGTGGCCCGTCTTGAGGCTGGCCTGCGCGCCCGGTTCGACCCCCGCGGCATTCTGAACCCCGGCTTGATGGAGGCCTGACATGCAGACCAATTTCAGCCCCGAACAGCTCACCGATCCCGGCACGGCGCGCGCCAACGAAATCCTGCGCACCTGCGTGCATTGCGGGTTCTGCACGGCGACATGCCCGACCTATCAAATCCTCGGTGACGAGTTGGACAGCCCCCGGGGGCGTATCTACCTCATCAAGGACATGCTCGAGAACAACCGCACGCCGGATGAAAAGACCGTCAAGCATGTGGATCGCTGCCTATCATGCCTCGCCTGCATGACGACCTGCCCGTCGGGTGTGCACTACATGCATCTGGTCGATCACGCGCGCGAATACATCAACGACAACTACAAACGACCCTGGCATGACCGCGCGCTACGCTGGGTACTGGCGCGCATTCTCCCTTATCCAGGGCGGTTCCGGTTGGCCCTGCTGGGGGCCAAGATCGCGCGTCCGCTCCGTGGGCTCGTCCCGGATGCACGGCTGCGCGCAATGCTCGACATGGCGCCCGCACAGGTCCCCCCGGTCAGCCGCAACGACGACGCACAGGTGTTCCCGGCCAAAGGCCCCCGCAAGAAACGCGTCGCGCTGATGACGGGCTGCGCGCAGCGCGCGCTTAACACTGATATCAACGACGCGACGATCCGGCTCCTGACCCGCATGGGGTGCGAGGTGGTAATCGCCAAGGGACAGGGCTGCTGCGGCGCGCTGACCCACCACATGGGCAAAACGTCCGAAAGCCACGCCACAGCCGCCCGCAACATCGCAGCCTTCATGGCCGAGGTGCGCGGCGATGGCCTCGACGCCGTTGTCATCAACACGAGCGGGTGCGGCACCACCGTCAAGGATTACGGCCACATGTTCCGCAACGAGCCGTTGGCCGAAGACGCGGCAACCATCGCGGGCCTCGCACGGGACGTGTCCGAGGTGTTGGCCGATCTCGATCTGCCCAAGGGCCGCGACACCGGCATTCGCGTGGCCTATCACGCGGCCTGCTCGCTCCAACACGGGCAAAAGATCAAGGATGCGCCCAAGGCCCTGCTCCGGCAGGCGGGTTTCAAAGTGTCCGAGCCGGAAAACAGCCACCTGTGCTGTGGCTCCGCCGGGACATATAACCTGATGCAGCCCGAGCTGAGCGGCGAGCTCAAACGCCGCAAGGTCGAAACGCTCGAGGCCAAGAGGCCTGACGTGATCGCGGCAGGCAATATCGGCTGCATGATGCAGATCGGTTCGGGCACGGGTATCCCGGTGGTGCACTCGGTCGAGCTTCTCGATTGGGCGACGGGTGGCCCGATGCCGCCTGCGATCTCGGGCAATCGGGCCCCCGGACACACCCCGGGTGCTGCCAAGGGTGACGTTCCAAATCTGCGCGGTGCGCCGTAATTTCGCCCCAGTGGCCCGCTAGCGATGTCGCGCATGACGGGATTTTTGCGCGCCACCTTCCTCGCCTTCTTGATGTTGCTGCCCGCCGCGGCGGCAGCCGATGACACGCCGCTTGCCGCCCTGCAGACCGCGGATGATGCCCGCCAATGGGAGGCCGTCGGTCGGCTCGATTTCGGCGGTGGCGCGTTTTGCACCGGCGCGCTGATCTCAGAACGTCACGTGTTAACCGCCGCGCATTGCCTGTTCGTCAAATCGACCGGGCAGCAGCTTGATCCTTCGGTGATCGAGTTCCGGGCCGGCTGGCGCAATGGCCGGGCCGAGGCCTATCGCAGCGTGCGGCGTGCCGTGATCCATCCAGACTATGTCTACGCCCCCGATGACACCTTACCTTACGTTGCCAACGATGTGGCGCTTCTGGAACTGACGCAGCCCATCCGCAATGGTCGCATTCGCCCGTTCGAGATCGCGCCGGGACCTGATGCCGGCGCACAGGTCGGCGTCGTCAGCTACGCCGCCGACCGGTCCGAGCGTCCCAGCCTGCAAGAGGTCTGCCACGTGATGGCGCGCCAACAGGGGCTTCTGGTGATGTCGTGCAGCGTCAATTTTGGAAGCTCTGGCGCCCCGGTCTTTACCTTTGCGGGCGGCACAGCCCGGATCGCCTCGGTCGTGTCGGCCAAGGCCGAAACGAACGGCACGGCAATCTCGCTGGGCACGGGCCTGACCACGCAATTGGCCGATCTCAAGGCGGCGCTTGCCCGCGGCGAAGGGGTCTTTCAATCGGCGGCGCCCCAGATGGTCGCGCCGCGCGTGATCTCGCCCGGTGGCGGGGCGGGCAATGCCGCCAAATTCGTGCGACCCGGCGGAAATTAACCCACATCAAAGGGCGCTGTCCCGGCACTTGAAGCCTTGCCAGCCCATTCCTACGTACTTCTCACCGGCCGCCAATCATGGGGTCGGCACCCTTGGTTCGGGCCCGCGATGGGACGAACCGCACATGTTATCGCTTTTGGAAGGATGACCCATGCGAACTCTGGATTTTGCTCCGCTCTACCGTGCCACCGTCGGTTTTGATCAGATGGCTGATCTGATGGACCGCGTCTTGACCAATGACGCCGGCGCACAGAGCTACCCTCCCTATAACATCGAAAAGACGGCAGATGACGCCTACCGCATCTCGATCGCCGTGGCCGGGTTCACCGGTGACGAGCTTGAGGTCGAGGTCAAGGAAAACGCCCTGCACGTGTCGGCCAAGAAGGCCGACGATGCCAGCGACCGCAAATACCTGCACCGCGGCATCGCAACGCGCGCCTTCTCGCGCCGCTTCCACCTCGCCGATCACGTGCGCGTTTCGGGTGCGAGCCACGAAAACGGCATGCTGCACATCGATCTGGTGCGTGAGGTCCCCGAGGCGCTGAAGCCGCGCCGCATCGAAATCAACGCCCCCAAGGCGATCGAAGGCGAAACCGTCGAGGTTTAAGTCTTCACCAAGAACAACAAAGGGGCGTCCGTTCGGGCGCCCCTTTTTCGTTTGAATGGCCGCAACCGATTACACGCTCAGGCAGATGTATTTCATCTCGAGATACTCATCGATGCCGTGGTGCGACCCTTCGCGGCCTAGCCCCGATTGCTTGACCCCGCCAAACGGTGCCGCCGCGGTCGAGATGATCCCGGTGTTGACGCCGATGATGCCGTATTCCAGCGCCTCTGACACCTTGTAGACCCGGCTGAGATCACGCGCATAGAAATACGCGGCGAGGCCAAAGATTGTATCATTGGCCATCTCGATCACCTCGTCCTCATCGGCAAAGCGGAAGAGGGGGGCCATGGGCCCAAAGGTCTCATCAGTCGACACTTTCATGTCCTGCGTGACACCTGTCAGGATCGTGGGCTGAAAGAAGGTCCCGCCCAGATCGTGCGGCGCGCCACCCATATAGATGCTGGCCCCTTTTGAGGTCGCGTCTTCGATGTGATCCTTGACCTTGTCCACCGCTTTCGCGTTGATCAGCGGCCCAAGATCGGCGCCGTCCATCCCGTCGCCCACCGACATCTTCGACACGGCCTCTGCAAACTTCTCGGCAAAGGCGTCATAGACACCGTCCTGCACGTAGATCCGGTTGGCGCAGACGCAGGTCTGGCCATTGTTGCGGAATTTACAGGCGATTGCGCCTTGGACGGCGGCATCCAGATCGGCGTCATCAAACACGATGAAAGGCGCGTTGCCGCCCAACTCCATCGAACATTTCTTCACCTGATCGGATGCTTGTTTCAGCAGGATGCGCCCGACCTGCGTCGATCCGGTGAAGGTGATCTTGCGCACGGTGTCGTTCTCGCAGAACTCCTTGCCCGTGGCCGACGCATCCGAAGAAGTGACGATCTGCAGGATGCCGTCCGGCAAACCTGCGCGCTGCGCGAGAACGCCCAAAGCCAGCGCCGACAAAGGTGTCAGCTCAGCCGGGCGCGCGACGAAAGCGCAGCCCGCGGCGAGGGCCGGCGCGGCCTTGCGCGTGATCATTGCGTTGGGGAAATTCCATGGCGTGATCGAGGCGGCCACGCCGATGGGCTGCTTGATGACATGGATGCGTTTGTCCGCTTGGTGGCCCGGGATCGTTTCGCCATAGACGCGCTTGGCCTCTTCGGCGAAAAACTCCACGAAGGACGCGCCATAGGCAATCTCGCCCTTGGCCTCGGCCAGGGGTTTGCCCATCTCCGCGGTCAGGATCGTGGCAAGGTCGTCCTGATGGGCCATCATCAGATCAAACCACTTGCGCAGGATCGTGGCACGGTCGCCCGCGGTGCGCGCGGCCCAATCCTTCTGCGCGACCCGTGCATGTTCGATCGCCTTGGCAATATCGCCGCGACCCAGATCGGCCACTTGCGCGATGACGTCGCCACGCGCTGGGTTCGTGACGTCGAATACGCCTTCCGACCCGTCGACCCAGCCGCCATTCACAAAGGCCTTGGTGGCGAGGAGGTCTGGGTCCTTCAGCAACCCGGCGAGGTTTGTTTGGGTATCAAGCATGGGGTCTTCTCCAGCGTATCAGGAATAGGTCTCGGTCCAACTTCTCAGGGGCGCGTCGGGTCCCCATCCGGTGGCGGAATAAACGCCACGCGCGATGGCGCGGGCAAGGCAGGTGGCCGCCGCATGACCCAGCAAGATAGGATCGGCAAGCGGATCGTGTAGGGCGCGCGCCCCGGTCGACACACCAAAGACCAAATCGCCGTCGAAAAGCGTGTGGGACGGCACCAACGCGCGCGCCATCCCGTCATGTGCCGCCGTCGCCATCCGGGTGCAGCCCGCCTGATCGAGTGTTGCGTCGGTTGCCACGATGGCGATGGTCGTCGCCTGCGGATCGAGTTTCGTTTTGACGGTGGTGTCGGGCTGGGGCGCGATCCCGCGTCCCCCGAACTCGTTGTCTTCTTCCCACGGCGCGGCCCAGAACCGCCCGTTTTGATCGGCCACCGGCGCGCCAATGGCATTCACCGCGACCACGGCCCCGACAGTATGCCCGTTTGGCAAGGTGAGGGATGCAGACCCCAGCCCGCCAACCAGCCCCGCCACGGTCGCCCCAAATCCGGCACCAGCCGTGCCGATCTCGAAACTCTCGTCCGCGTCATCAAACGCAGCCGTCCCGAGCGTGGAATAGGGGTTCGTGTCCCAGTCCTTGTCACCGCCGTTGGCAAGGTCGAACAGGATGGCTGCCGGAACGATGGGCACGCGTGCGGGCCCTGCGGGGAAACCGCGACCGGCGCGGCGCAACCCATCGGCGACCCCGTCCGCCGCTGCCAGACCAAAGGCAGACCCGCCAGACAGGACCAATGCGTCGACCTGCTGGACCAATTTGTCGGGGGCCAGCAGCGCGGTCTCGCGCGTTCCGGGGGCACCCCCCATGATATGAACCCCGCAAGTCAAAGGCGCATCCGACGTCAGGACCGTCACGCCAGAGCGCAGGGTCGCATCCGCCGCGTTCCCGACGCGCAGCCCGGCCACATCCGTGATCAGGTTGCGCTTCAAGGCACCGGCACCGTGCCGGCGTGCAGACCATGGGCCCGGAGCAGATCGCTTTCGCCAAAGGGCGTCGACAACGCGCCCGGCAGCACCAACACTACCGTGGTGTCGAGCCCCAGCATATCCGTGATCGTGTGGACGGTGTCGGGGGCGAAGTAATGCGACAGGCGCGCGGTCGGGTCTTCCTTGCAGATCACCTCGACCCGGTCGAAATCCAGTGTCCAGGCGTGTTTTTCGGTCAGGTCCATCACATGGGCAAAGACCGCGATCTGGCTTTCAAAGCTGCCCGACAGAACTTCGATCATCGCGTCGATCCGGGCCATCAGATGCAGCGCCCGCCATCAACCTCGAGCGCGACACCGGTGATCATCGCGGCCTCGTCCGAACACAGGAAGGCCGCGGCATTCCCCATATCCTGCGGCGTTGAAAACCGGCCCAGCGGGATGGTCGACAGGAATTTCTCGCGCATCTCGGGCGTGTCTTCCCCCATGAAGGAGGCCAGAAGCGGCGTGTCACCCGCAACCGGGTTCAGCGCGTTCACCCGGACGCCGTGGGGGGCAAGCTCCACCGCCATGGTGCGGGTCGCCGTGATCATCCAGCCCTTTGAGGCATTGTACCAGTTCAGACGCGGACGGGGCGACACGCCTGCGGTCGACGCCACATTCAGGATTGCGCCGGCACCGCGTGATTTCATGGCCGGCACAAAATGGCGTGCCGCCAAGAACACGGATTTCGCATTCACCGCGAGAACACGGTCGAAATCGGCCTCGGTGATATCCTCAAGCGGGCCGGGTATGTGGGTGATCCCGGCATTGTTGACGACGATATCCGTCTCGCCCCACAGCGCGCGGGCCTGATCCGCCATCGCCCTGACGGAGGCGTCTGATGAAACATCGACCTCACAGGCTGCGGCGCCCACCTTATCGGCCATGGCCTGCGCGCCATCGACGTTGATATCGGCCACGAGAACGCGCGCGCCTTCGGCCACGAATTTCTGAACAATGCCCGCGCCGAATCCAGACGCGCCACCGGTCACAATTGCCGTCTTGCCCGCTAATCGCATCTTGGCGCACCTCCCGTTGCGTGGGCGCACAGTTTCATCGGCAAACGCGCTTGGCAAGTTACGTAAATCCGTTGGCGCGCAGGCAATTTTGGGCAATGATCAGGTCAGGCGGGGATGTAAACCCGATTAACACTACCTATATGTAGTTCACGAACCCGTGAACGAAAGGACAGTAATGAGCGATTTCGAAACCCAGATCCGTGAGAGCCAGGCCCAGGTGGCCGAGGCACAGGCAAAGATGGCTGAATTGACCAGCCGAATTGAGGTGGCGCGTCAGAAGATGGACAGCGGCGAGGATATCGCCGTCGATATCGAAAACGCATCGCTCGAGGATGTGCATGCCCATACGGATTTGATGAACGCGAACATCGCCGAATTGATCATGGGGCTCGATGATGTCACGGCGGGCTTCCAGTCTGATTTTGACGAGTTGCGCTCCAAGACCGGGTGGGAGAGCTTTGTGGGCATCTTTGCCAAGGACCGGTCCGAGGCCATGCGGCAGGAACGCCTGCGGTCGGCCTCCATCGATGACAAGCTGCAGGACCTGATCTCGAAATCCGACACCATCGTCGCCCTGCTCGAGGGTCAGTTGGGCGTGCTCGAAGATCAGAAAACCAAGGTCGAAGCGAATCTGTCCGGCACGCTCGATGAACGCGAAGGCGTCGTTGCGGCGCTGACCTCGCTCCAGGATGACATCAAGGCGATGGATCCCAAGATCATCACCCTCGAGAACCAGATCGCGTCCGAAACCGACGCTGCCAAACGCACAGCGCTGGAAAGCGATCTGGCCGCCATGAATGCCGAATACAACGCGATGGTTCAGGACGAACAGGTCAAGCTCGCCAAGAGCCAGACGCTGGAGCGGTACATCGAAAAAGGCAAGACTTGGGTCGACTCGCTGCAAAACCAGGCGGCGACGCAGATGGTGCTGATCAACAAGCTGCAAACAGACACCAAGCAGCGGGTCGTTCTCTATGACGCGCTGACCAAGTCGCTCAAGACCGCGCAACAGCAGGACATCGCGCACCGCATCAACGAGATCGGCGTGAAGACGGATCAAGAGGCGCAGACGGCCATGGCAGCCATTGGCTCTGCCACGAACACGCGTATGGCCGAGATGCTGGAGAAGCACGAAGACCACATGGTCTTTGCCCGCGAAGTGCTGGAGGCCAAGGCCAAGGCGGACGAACGGTTCGCGCGCCGCTTTTCGGCGGTGGTCGAAAAGCACGACAGCAACGCTTACGGCGGGTGACGCGCGAAGCTTTGCGCACAGACGCTTGGACCTATGCCCGGTCGATAGGCCGGGCAGCCCCCGACCGCCCCCTACAGCTCCAGTGGGCGGGGGCTTTACCCCCACCCGCGGTCGGGGCCCGCCCTCATCTTTTGTGATCTATGACCGACACGACCCCTATCCACGATATGCGCGTCACGCGCCGCTATTTCGCGAAGTTCGACCGGATCACGCGGCATCTGACGCGCGTGGCCGGGATCATGGAGGCCGATGGCAGCCTGACCAAGGATGAGGTCGCGGTTCTGGGTCGCTACCTCGTGGGGCTGACCTATACATTTCAGGCGCTGGCCCACAAATACATGTTCGCGGGACGCGTCGCGCGGGCGCAGCGCCTTGAATTCGATCGCCGTGACAGCGGCTTTCCCATGGCCGCGGAGCTGCTCGAGATGGCGGTGGATGCCAGCCAGATCGACCGTCACCTGGCGGGCTCAAAGACGGTAGACGCGCTCAAGGATGAGATGATCCAGAAAATCGTGGGCGATCATCAGGTGCCCACACGGCTGCAATACGCGCTGTCGCAACGGCTCTATTACGAAGAGCTCGCGCGTGGGCACCTCTTTTGGCCGCGCAATGACCCCGAGACCCTGTGGCAAGGGACGGACGGCGACCGGCGCCGGTTCCTCGTCCACTGGGCGGTTTATGACAGCAGCATCAACCTGCCCACCATTTACCTGATGGATCTGGAGGATACGGGCCGCACCGCGCTGCCCAAGGACGACCGCCGCTGGCCAGAAGTGCAGGCCCATCTGATGGCGCAGGCGCTGGGTGAATTGAAGCTCTTGACCATCGCGCGTGGCTTTGATCGCGACTTTGACGATTTGCACCCAAAGCGGCTGCGCAGGTTTCATGTGGGTCCGATGTATTCGTCCGCCTTCACCGAACAGACCGGCCCGATGCGCGCGATCCTGCAGGAGGCCAAGGCCCCGGAGGGCGAGGATTGGGCGCTGGCCTGGACGGTCGAGGACCTCGTGTCAGACCGCGTGGAGCCTGAGCGTGCAGGCTGGTTCGGCACCGTGGAGCGCGAGGTCTTCACGCTCGATCCCTTTGCGGGCGACAGCGGGGCCAGCGACACCGCGCGCGCGATCATCCTGCCCCAGCGCCCCTATCAGGTGCTGGAGGAAAAGGCCCCGCCCGGGTTCAGTGACGTGCGCAAGTTTGTCGTCAGCCCCAGTGATCGGGTGTTGGTGTATTGAGTATTTTTGGACCATCGAAAGGTGGATGTGGGAGCATTTGAATGAGCGAAACGACCGGACAGATGGAGCTGCGAGAGGCGGCCATACGTGAGAAATACGAGCTCGCGATGAGCCTTCTGGACGGGTTCGACCATGCCGCGCGTGTGGCAAGCGCCGACGGGCCTGCGGCGCCCGAGAAGTCGCACGGCATCGGCACGCGGCGGCGGTTTCGCTCGACCACCCCGGGACTGGCCACGCGCCGGACGGTGCGCGCTGATGGTGTGCACCTGCGGGACACGGTCGAAGGCGTGGGCGAAGACGATCCTTTGGTTTCGCCCGTTCAGGCCAATGTGCTGGCCGGGTTGCGGCGGTCCGTGGCCATCGCGATGGCGGTGGGCGACGCCTATGCAGAGCGGGTGGGGCTCGATGCTCTCAAGCGCGACAACCTTGCCGGGACGCTTGCACCCGCGAAAGGAGCGGAGTTCGAGGAGATGATCACGGCCGAGGCCATGGTCGTGCTGTTCACCTTTGGCTCTGCGCTTTCCTTCCTCCTCGCGCCCCATGCGGGCAGCGCCGAGATTGAGATCGGCGAGGTCGAAGAGGTTCTGACCGATAATGCGCAGACGGCGCTCCACGGTGCGCTGTGGGAGTTGGACCGGGATATCGCCGGCCTTGCCGACACCGATGCCAAGCTGGTCGCGGTGGCGCGGGCCTATGCAGAGGCGCTGATGACCAAGATCGCAGCGCGGGCCGCGAACGCTCCGCGTCTGGATGCCTTTACCGGGGCTGCGTGGCATGTGGAGGCGGATGATTTTGCAATCCGGGGCTTCACCCCTGCGGCCAAGGCCAAGGGTCAGCCGCTGACCATGACCTTCAAGAAACCGAACGAGGTCGTGGGCAACCACATCGCCAAGTATCAGGCGATGAAGCTTGCCAAGATGTTGATGGCCTATGATTTCGACCGCCGCCTGAACCCGTTTGCAGAGCTTGGCGGGTTCATCTTCACCTTCATGGGTGACGGCGCGCCGGGGACGGGCAAGACCACCCTGATCCAGATGATGGCGGGGATGATCAACGATTACTGTGCGGTGGCCGGTTATACCTTCCGCTATCAGAACTTTGGCATCGACAATATCGACAGCTATCAGGGGAAGTCGGGCCAAAACGCCAAGGCGTTTATCCAGAACGTGCTCGATCCCGGTGTGATCGGGTTCGGGACCATCGACGACATCGACCAGATCGCGGGCAAACGCGGTGACCGACAGTCGAGCGCAGGTCAGCAGGAGGTCACGGCGGTGTTCATGGAGGCCTTTGCGGGCGCAAACACGGTCGTCCGGGGGAACTGCACCTTCGGGATGTTCTCGAACTACCCCGAAAACGTCGACGACGCCCTGCGCCAGCGGGCCGGCGCGCGGTTCCTTGTGGACGGCCCGCAGACCCGCGATGACTACATCGACATCCTGGCGCTTCTGATGGGCAAAAAGCACGACATCCCTTTGGGCGCGCACGATCTGATGGCGGCGCAGGCGATTGAGAAGGCGGTATCTGCCAGCTTTGAAAGCCACAACCGACCCAAGGAGCCCGGGTTGATCGCGGTCTTTGATCGGGTGCTGGATCAGGTGGGTGAGTTGGATACGCTGGCCAAGATGGGCACCTACCTGAAGGGCATTCAGGAGGCCGACCCACGTTTCACGGGCCGCGCGATCAAAAACATCACCGATGCCGTCAAAGTGCGGGCGATGGATTTTGAGTTGCCCGATGAATGGATGGAGGAGCCCGAGCTTTTCCTGCGCAAGGACTATGACACCAAGTCTGCCATGATCAGCGAATTGCGCGTGCCGATCACCACCGAGATGGTGGTGCAGGAGATCAACCGCTACGCCGACAGCGAATTCCGCTATGCCGATAAGTCCGATGAGGTCGCCATCGCCGACATGGTGCGTGACATGGAACGTCGCGAAGCTGCCAAGCGGCGGTATCTGGACGGGCAGGCATGATCCCGGTCCTGCTGACCTTTGGCGTTCCCGTCCTGATCGCGGCGCTGATGGGGGCCCGCGCGCGGCGGGACAACCCGACCGTCTTGCGGGAATTTGGCTTGGGCCTGCTTTGGGCGGTTCTGTTCGGCACGATCTACGTGTTCGCGTGGCACGTGGTCTGGCTGGCGGCGCTGTCGCAGGCCGCGGGCGCGACGGACGGGCTGGTGGGGGGCGCACTGTTGCAGACTTCGGTGTCCGCGCCCTTGTGGTTTCCGATCCTCGTGATCGTCTACGTCTACTTCGCGCAGCGTGCCCGCGCCCGACGGGAGACCGGATCATGAGCGCGGCATGGGAATATACCGTGGCGCTGATCGGGCCTGCCGTGATCCTGGGCGCGTTGGGTTGGTTCGTGCCGACCTATCTGGGGCGCATTTTGCCCGAAACCCTGTGGGGTTTGGGGCTGAACCTTGTTGTGTCATGGATACTGCTGACAGGGTTTGCGATTGCGGTCTTCGCGATTGCCTATTGGGCCGAAGGGGCACCTGCTAATCTGGTGCTGTCGCGTGCAGGTCTGGCGCAATATGCCGGGTCGGCCCGGATCAGCGCGATCGTTTGGGGGCCGCTCCTCCTCCTTGCGCTTGCAATCCAGCCCCAACGCTGGCGCCCGAGGGAGATGTGATGGACCGTCTGATCAAACGTGGGCTGATGTTTGGAAACCTTGTCCCGGTGCGGGCCGAGGCGCTGGTGGCGCGCTACAATCGCGCGCTGGAGCATCTGACAGGCAAGCGAACAGCGCTGAGCGATTTTCACATCGATATCTCAGGGTTCTCGCCCGAAATCGGGGCCGAGCTGGGGGATGACGAATACCTCAATCCGCGCGGCGTGAACCGCCAATTCATCTTGCTGGGGCTGGAACAGCGGCACGCGCCGCTGCTCAACGCGCGGTTCTCGACGTCCCGCGGTATCCTGCGCAAGTTCATAGACGCAAACGAAGACGCGCTCTTTGCGCTCACGGCACGCGACGCCGTGGCGGGGGAGTTGGTGAATTCCGTCTATGATGTCTCTGATCCCGCGCGGTTGTTCGATATTCGAACGATCCGGGTCGAGGCCGACACTACGGGGGATACGGTCGCGACCGCGCGCCAACTGGGGGCTATGATCGACCGGTTCAAAACTGAATCCGATGCCTGGCATGACGATGTGCTGATCGCGCAGATGATCGGGCTGGCCAAGGAAACCGGGAACGTGATGCGCAATCCGGTCACGCTGGACCACATGGAGTTCGATCAGGCCAATTTTTGGAGCGCGCATTTCGGCGGTGTCTATGTCTTTCGGGCCGTAGACCATCCTGCTGTGATCGCGATGGGGGGCGAACGCGACTTCCCAATGCGGCACGTGTTTGGCCCCGAGGATCGGCGTCAGATTGCGAAGTTCCTGCAGCTCAACGATCTGGCGGAACCCATCGTAAAGGCGCGTGGCGTGGACGCGGCGGCCATCCTGCAGCAAAAGATGGATTTCATCCTGATCGATCACGCTGCCGATGCGGGCGCGGATTTGTCGGGCTTTGATCGTCGGGGCCTGCGCGGGTTGGCGCGGCGCTTTGCGGGTGATCTGCCCGAGGCCTATCAAGGACTGGCCGCGCTGCATCGATGGGCCACCCAAGGTGGCGACTGGCCCCGGATCGACGCCGAGCACCCTGCCTATTTCTACGCTCTGCGGGCCGCCGATGTGCCGGATGCCGATCTGGTCAACCGCCTGTTGTCCGAGATGTCGCCCCTTGATCCCCGGCAGATGTTCATCTGCCACAAGGAGGGGTTCTATGACCGCTACGCGAAGTGGCCAGACACCAAGAAGGAATACGTCGCGCAGTTCCTTGAGCGGGAATATGCGGCCGACAAAGCCGGTGCGCGGCAAGCGCTCTTTGGCCACGACGCGGCCCTTGCACCTGACATGCCTGCCCGGGACGCGCCTACACGCGTTGACGTCGATGACATGATCGCGCGGGTGCGGCCCCAGGTTCGTTCTGGGGCGCGGCGGACAGGCGCGAAGGACCGGAAGGGACCGTGGGGGTGACGCGGACACTGCGGTGCCCGGACGGCAGAAGCTAAGGGAGAAAGACGATGATCGTAATCCGACTGTTTTTCATCATGATGGTGATTTCGACGATCCTGTATCTGTCGATCTCGATGTTTTCGCGGGCCCGTGCGCGGGCGCAGCTGGAAAAGCAATGGCGCGCGGATCTGCGCGTGGGCGACCGCGACGTGTGGCTGCGCGAAGAGTTGGAGAAATATGACCGTTCCTTGCGGCGTCGGCTGATTTGGCTCGTCTACGTGTTGCCCATGGCGTTTCTCGCCTTTGTGGGCATCATGCTGTACGTGCAGAACTTTATGTGAGGGTGCCGCGATGGCCTATGTGAAATGGATATTTCGGATCGTTGTGTTCCTGCTGGCGGCGGCGTTCCTGCACTACACGTTGCCGCAGCGCGACATCGTGCGGGTCAACGGGACTGAAATCCTGCGGCAGGATTTCAGTGGCTGGAACAGAATTTTCTACGCACAGGCCGATGCGGGCAATGACAACACCGTGGTGAACCGCGACCTGCGCCTGATCAACACGCAGCTGGCCAGTGGGCGGTCCTATGTCTATCGCAACGAGGATACGGGCTTTGGCTGGCCGCCCTATTTCAAGCTGGACAGCTCGAACCTTCAGTCCGATGCGCAGGCCGCCGCCCGCGAGGATGAACAGTGGTATGTCGTGCGCCACTACGGGTGGCGCAGCGAGTTTTTGTCCATCTATCCCAACGCGATTTCGCTGCGCCCCGCTCCCGGACCCAACTGGTCTGATTTTTCGCTATGGCAGCGCATCCCGGTGATGAACATCACGATCATCCTGTTCCTATTTGCGGTCTATTGGGGCGTCGCGGTGCGGCTGCGCCGGTTCCGGGAACGCCGGATCGACCCGCTTTTTGACGGCGAATAGGGGCGCTGCCTTTGACAGCGGCGAGAGGCTCTGCCTCTCGCGCTCTCCGGGATATTTCTGGCCAGTAGACGGGGGCGGGTCAGTAGCCACCCCCGCTGTCGCCGCCTTCGCCGTAGGGGATCCAGATCGTTTTGACCTCGGTCGCATGGGCGAGTGTCTGGGCCATGTCGGCCGACCAGTCGGGTGATGTCCCCGGCACCCATGTCCGCTTGAGGTTGCCGGCAGCGCCGCGTTCCACGACCGTGGACAAATCGTTGCCTGTAAAGGACCACAGCGCATCCAGGTTCAGGTGTTCGGCCATGCCGGGGGCCAGATCAGCCGGATCGCCTGTCAGGATGTTCCACACGCCGCCGGGCACATCCGATGTCTCGAGCACTTGGGAAAAGTCCAGCGCGGCCAGCGGGTAGGGGTGGGACGCCACCTGCACCACACGGTTGCCCATGGCGATGGCGGCGGCGGCAGGTCCAATTAGGCCCAAGAGCGGCGCATCGTCCTGCGACAGGATACCGATGGTGCCGACCGGTTCGTTCATGGCCAAAGCCGTCCCGCGCAAGGGCACGGGCTTGGCCGCGCCGTCATATTTGTCGGCCCATGCTGCGGCGGAGAACAGGCAGGCGACTGCGGCATCCACTTCGGACATCGCATTGCGTGCGCCGGTCATCGCGGTCAGGCGCGCCGCGAATTCATCGCCCCGCGCAGACAGGTTTTCGGCCAGATAGTAGAGGATCTGCGCCCGCAGATGCCCTGTGCTGCGGGACCATTTGGCAGCCCCTGCCGCGGCCTCGACCGCGTTGCGGACATCCTTGCGGTTGGCAATCGGGGCCTGCCCGATCAGTTTGCCCCGGGCTCCCCAGACATTGGCGGAATAGCCGCTGTCCGGGCGCGCCTGTTTGCCCCCGATATAGAGCTTGCCCGTGCGGTCGATCCCGGTCTCGGGGGCCAGATCGCCGGGTTTCGGCGCGATGGATTTCAAGGGCGTGCCTGCTTGGGCCGGGCGCGTATAGGCCTGCAGGCCTTCCCATCCGCCTTCGCGGCCAAAGCCGCTTTCGCGCACGCCGCCGAACCCTGCGGCCGCGTCAAAGAGGTTGGTCGCATTGATCCACACCACGCCTGCGGCGAGCTTGGGTGCCACATCGAGGGCGAGGTTGATGTTCTCGCTCCACACTGTGGCGGCCAGCCCGTAGCGCGTGTTGTTGGCGATCTGCACGGCCTCAGCCGGAGTGCGGAAGGTTGTTGCGGCAAGGACCGGGCCAAAGATCTCCTCCTGCATCAACGTGTCAGACGGCGACAGGCCGGTGATCAACGTCGGCGGGTAGAAGCAGCCGTTTTCGGGGACCTCTCCCGCCGCGCGATAGGTTGTGCCGGCGGTGTTTGCGTCGACCATCCCGCTGATGGTCTGGAGTTGCACCGGGTCCACGACCGCACCTACGTCGATGCTTTTGTCCATGGGATCGCCAATGCGCAGTTTATCCATGCGGGCGCGCAGCCGGGCGTAGAAATCCTCGGCAATGCCTTCCTGTACCAAAAGGCGCGAGCCCGCGCAGCACACCTGACCCTGATTGAACCAGATCGCATCGACGAGGCCTTCGATAGCGCTGTCGAGATCAGCATCGTCGAAGACGATGTAGGGAGATTTTCCGCCCAGTTCGAGCGTCAGCGCGATACCGCGCCCGGCGGTCGCCTGCCTGATGCGGCGGCCCACGACGGTTGATCCCGTAAACGCGATCTTGTCCACATCCGCGGCCACGATCATTTCGCCCACCGCGCCGTCGCCCGTGAGGATATTGACCACCCCGCGCGGCACGCCTGCCTGCTGGCAAATCTCGGCAAAGAGGAGCGCGGTCAGCGACGTGTATTCGGCGGGTTTCAGAACGACGGTGTTTCCTGCCGCGAGCGCGGGCGCAATCTTCCACGCGAGCATCAGGAGGGGGAAGTTCCAAGGGATGATCTGGCCACAGACGCCCAAGGGCGCGCGATCGGCCAACGCGCTGGGCATCAGCTGTGCCAGACCTGCGTGGTAGTAGAAATGCCGCTGCGCCAGCGGGATATCGATGTCCCGGGCCTCGCGGATCGGCTTGCCGTTATCCAGTGTCTCGAGCACCGCAAAGAGGCGGCTGTGCTTTTGCAGAAGCCGGGCGATGGCATAAAGAACCTTGGCCCGGGCATGGGCGTCCTTGGCCCATGCGCCTTGGGCCTTGCGGGCCGCAGCCACCGCGGCGTCGACATCGGCCTGCGTTGCTTGGGACAGATCGGCCAGCGTGTTGCCGTTGGCCGGGTTCCTGCTGGAGAAATCCGCGCTGGGCTGCGTCCATGCGCCATTGATGAAATGCCCGAAACTGGACCCGTGATCGACCAGCCATGCCAGCGCCTCGGACGCGCTTTCAGGCGCGGTCCCGTAGTCCATGGTCTCGAAAATGTCTTTGATGGTCATGGTGTCTACGTCATCCCAATGCGTGACGGTAACCGGCGGAATAGGCACCGGTCACATGGTGTTCCAGTTGGCGTTCGATATCGCCGAGAAGCGAGGACGCCCCAAACCGGAAGAGGTCAGGTTGCAGCCAGCGATCGCCGAGCTCTTCTTTGATCAGCGCCAGATAGACCAGCGCGTCCTTCGCCTTGGAGATGCCGCCGGCGGGTTTGTAGCCCACGCGGACGCCGGTCCGCGCATGATAGTCCCGGATCGCGCGGATCATCACGAGCGACACGGGCAGGGTGGCGTTGACGCTTTCCTTGCCCGTCGACGTCTTGATGAAATCGGCCCCCGCCATCATGCAGATACGGCTTGCGCGGGCGACGTTGCGCAAGCTGCCCAACTCGCCCGTTGCCAGAATTGCCTTCACATGGGCGTCGCCGCATGCGTCGCGGAAGGCGCGCATTTCGTCATAGAGCGCCTGCCAATTTCCGGTCAGGACGTGGCGGCGCGAGATGACAATGTCGATCTCGTCCGCGCCAGCCTTCACGCTCTCTTCGATTTCCGCGATACGCAGGTGCAGGGGCGACAGGCCCGCGGGCCTGTCGCCACGGCGGCGACCGGGATCGCGCCCCCCGCTGCGGCAACCGCCGTAGGCACCATGTCGTGATAGACACAGACCGCGCCCGTCGTCAGCCCCGTCAGACCCAACGCATCGAGCAAATCCGCACGAACCGGTTGGCGCGCCTTGGCCACCAGCCGCCGCACCCTGCCTTCGGTGTCGTCGCCCGACAGGGTGGTAAGGTCGATGACCGAGATCGCCTTGGCCAACCACGCGGCCTGATAGTCCTTCTTGACCGACCGCCGCCCCGGAAGGGTCGCGGCGCGCCGTTCGATGGCCGATTGGTTTGCGCGCGCATCGAGCGCCCAATCCAGATCAAGCTCGGTCCCGGGATTGCGCGGCTCCACCGCGAGCGGCAGTTGTGCTTTGGTGATCGTGTGGTCCATCCCGTTACCCTTTCACGCGGCGCGGGCCGCTTCAAGCGACGTGACCCTATGGCGGGGTTGTGACGCCGGGGTAACGGTCCTAGAACGCGGCGCAACCACAGGAGGCCGCCATGGCATTTGACCGTTCGCTCAAGATTGCCCCGTCGATTCTGTCGGCGGATTTCGCCAATTTCGGGGCCGAGATCGAGGCGGTCGAAGCGCAAGGCGCGGACTGGATCCATGTGGATGTGATGGACGGGCACTTTGTGCCCAACATCACCTTTGGCCCGACGACCTGCGCGGCGATCCGCCCGCATATCAAGACCGTCATGGACGTCCACCTGATGATCGCGCCGGTCGATCCTTTCATCGACGCCTTTGCCGAGGCAGGGGCCGACTTTATCACGGCCCATGTCGAGGCCGGGCCGCATATTCACCGGACGCTTCAGGCCATCCGTGCGGCGGGGGCAAAAGCGGGTGTCGCGTTGAACCCCGGCACGCCGGCCGCTGCGGTGACCGATTTGCTCGATCTGGTGGATTTGGTCTGCGTGATGACCGTGAACCCCGGTTTCGGCGGGCAAAGCTTTATCGACATGACCGCAAAGGTGCGCGCCTTGCGCGAGATGATTGGCGACCGGCCCATCCACATCGAAATTGACGGTGGCGTGGCCCCGGCGACGGCACCCTTGGTCCGCGCGGCGGGCGCCGACGTGTTGGTCGCGGGCTCTGCGGTGTTCAAGGGCGGCTCTGTCCACGATCCCGCGCCCTATGGCGACAACATCCGCGCAATCCGCGCCGCCTGTTCCTGACGCCCGCGTCCTGCACAAATCCTGCACCACCTGTCCCCGGCGGGTGCGTGCCCATGGTCCATCTTGCCCCTAAAGAGCAGGAGACGACCATGAGCCTTCACCGATCCAAAAACCGCCACAGCGTGCCGCGCACTCTCCACGAAGATGGCTGGTGGTTGTCGGGCGCGCTGGAATTGCGTGCAAGCCTGCGCGTGCCTAGGCTGCCCATACGCACCGCCCCATCGGGAGATCAAAGGTGAACTACAGATTGCTATGCGTGGATGACGATCCATCCATTCGCGAGGTGCTCGAGGTTGCGCTGACGCGGGCCGGGCATTCGGTCGAATTGGCGGGCGACGGGGCCGAGGCCTTGGCCAAGGCGGGGTCCGGGCGGTTTGATCTGATCGTTCTGGATGTGGGCCTGCCCGAACGCGACGGGTTCGAGATCTGCCGCATCCTGCGCCGCGACAGCGATGTGCCAATCCTGTTCCTGACGGCCCGCGATGACGAGGTCGACCGCATCGTCGGGCTGGAACTGGGGGCGGATGACTACGTCACCAAACCGTTTTCTCCGCGCGAATTGGCGGCACGGGTCGCGGCGATCCTAAAGCGCACGACCCGAACCGCGACGGGCGACGCCGTGTTCACGCGTGGCGTGCTCAGGATCGACCCCGCGCGCCATTTGGTTGAGGTCGACGGCAACCGCCAATCGGTCACGGCGCGCGAGATGGCCGTGTTGGAGCGGCTGGTCGCCCATCCCGATCAGGTGCTGACGCGTGTGCAGCTTGTCGATGCGATCTACGGGACGGGCGTTCAGGTCTCGGACCGAACCTTGGACAGCCACCTGCGCAACCTGCGCGCCAAACTGCGCGACGCGGGCTGCCCGGATGCGATTGAAACACTCCATGGTGTGGGTTTGCGGATGGGTCCCTGCACGGGCCAAGCGGCCTGATGCGCGTCGCGGCCAAGTGGCGTCCGCCGCTGATCCTCGTGGTCTGGGGCAGTCTGGCCGCGGTGCTGGCCACGTGCCTGGTGGGCGTGGTCGCCTTTCCGGTTTTGATATCCGAGTTGGGCTGGCCGGGGGCCGCCCTGCTGGTTGCGGTCAGTATCCTTGTCTCTGTCGCAATCCTTGGTGCGCTCCTCGCGCGGCTTTTGTTGCGCCCGGTCCATGCGCTGGGCGCGCGCGTCGATGCCGCCCGGCGCGGCGTGCCCATCGGGCGCGCACCCTTGCCCCATTACGGAACGCGCGAACTGGGCGCGATGGGCGAGGCCGTGCTGGACATGGCGGTGCGATTGGATGACCGCGCGACGGAACTGGCTGCGTATTCCGCGCATGTCACCCATGAACTCCGCTCGCCCCTGACCAGTTTGCGCGCGGCGGCGGAAATGCTCGAAGACCCCGACCTCGATACCGCCACCCGCACCCGGCTGGCCGCTACGGTGACACAGGCCACCGCGCGGATGGAGCGGCTTCTGGGTGCGCTGCGCGATCTCGCGCAGGCGGGGGAACGCGGTCGTGCCGGGGCGGGTGGTGGTGAAGATACCGGCCCCAGCGATCTGGCCCACGCAGCCCGGCAGGCGGCCAACCGGCTCGAGATTGACGTCGCCGCGCCAGATCGCATTCAGGTGCCGCTGCCATCCTCGGTGGCCCAAGCCGTCATGGACCACCTCGCCCAGAACTCGGCCCAGCATGGGGCAACGCGCATCAGCCTGACGCTTGTCGAGGGCGGTGTTTTGGTCGGCGACGACGGCCCCGGAATCTCGTCCGGCAATGCTGGTCGCCTGTTTGAACCGTTCTTTACCACCCGCCGCGAAGGGGGTGGCACAGGCATGGGCCTTGCGATTACCGCCCGCCTGCTGGCTGCCCATGGCGGGGACATCACATTCGTCCCATCAGACAGCGGCGCCCAATTTAGACTGACTTTTCAGGGGGTAACGGCCTAGTTGGCACGCCTGCGCGCGTGTGTTTCGCGCCACACCCCGCGCCCCGTGCCCGAAATTTTCAGGGCCGGACCAAAAATGAACTAGGCAAAAAACCACTGATTCGCTAACATCTGCGTCAGAAGCCGTAGGAAACGGTGTGCGCACTTAGGCCGGTTAAGAGCCAGGGCGCTGAGGTAAGGTGGTAGAGCAATGGCAGCGATTGACTATGTCGTTCGCGACGGTGAAGGCCGTCTCGTTCGTGGTACGGTGGGGTCCAGCGGTCTGAACAATCAGATCGTCGTCGACACACAATCTGAGGTTTCGTTGAACCTCGCCCAGCAGGACATTCGGGATTACAGGCGTCTGGCGGACGTCCTTGAAATCACGCTGATGGACGGGCGGGTCATCTACCTCGAAGGGTTCTTCTCGGACGTGGCGGTGACCGAAAGCCGCCTGTATCTCAGCGCCGACGGCGAATTGACCGAAATCACCTTCTCGGAAACATGGGGGCGCACGAACTACGCCCACTATGACGGCAACGCCACGACCACAGCCGAAGGCGAATTGCTCTTTGACACCTCCAGCGGTGTTATCACTGAAACGGAAACCACCATGGCGGCCGTTCCGGTCTTTCTTGGTGGCGGCTGGGGTGCAGCAGCCGGTGCGGCGGCAATTGGTGGCGTCACGGTCATCGGTGGCGGCGGCGGTGGCGGCGGGGGAGGCGGCACGCCGATCCCTAAAACCGTGGGCGAGGCCGATGATGGCAATGTGGGCGGCGATGGCAGCGACTACACCGTCGAAGGCACCGCGCCCGAAGGGACACTCGTCCGCGTCACGATCGGCGACGCCGAAGGCGAAGCGATGGTTGGGTCCGACGGCACATGGACTGTCACGATCCTGCACGGCGATCTGCCCGAGGACGGCGAATACACGCCCGTCATCACCTTCATCAGCCCCGATGGCACAGAAGAAACGCAAGACGGCACTCCGATTGTCATCGACACGGTCGCCCCAGAGGTGTCGTTCACCGAAGGCACCAAGGGCACCGGTGACGTGGTCGATGCCGAATGGCATGACGGCGGCGTGCAACTGTCTGGTGCCAGCGAACCGGGCAGTGTTGTCACAGTCACCATCGATGGTGCGACCCAGACGACGATCACCGATGACAACGGCAACTGGTTCGTGAACTTCCCGCACTCCGTTGTGCCGGGCGGCGAATATGAAACAGCCGTCGAAGTGACGTCGACCGATGCCGCCGGCAATGTCGGCACCGTGACGGACACGATTGTCGTGGATACCGTTTCCGACACCGTCGATCTGGGCGGTCTGGCCGTCGCGGTCGACAACATCATCAACGACGCCGAAAACGACGCGGGCGTGATCGTATCGGGCACCGCGACGCCGGGCGCGACGGTGGTTTTGACCCTCGCGGGCATCGAAGTAACGACCTTGGCAGACGTCAATGGCGACTGGTCTGCCAATTTCGGCGCCGCAGGCCTGCCACAGGGCGAATACGACGCGACCCTCACAGCCACGGTGACGGATGCTGCGGGCAACAGCAGCAGCGACAGCCAGGATGTGCGCATCGACACCCTCGGCGCGGTATCGATCAACACCGCTACGGTGGAAGGCGATGGCACGATCAACGCGGTCGAGGCCGCAGATGGCGTCACGATCACCGGCACCACGCAACCCGGATCATCGGTTGAGGTCACGATTGGCGCGTCCAAGTACACCGCGACCGTCGATGCCGACGGCAACTGGAGCGTGGACATTCCCGCCTCGGATATCGGCGCCGGCGAATACTCGACACAGGCAACCGCCACCGCAACGGATGCGGCCGGCAACGTTACGACCTCCACTGGCAACATCACCGTGGACACGGAACTGTCGGTCGGCTTTGACGACACGCAGGTGGGCGACAACCTCATCACCGCGTCCGAGGCCAACGCAGGCATCATCCTGACCGGCACCACACAGGCGGGCGCATCGGTTGAGATCACGTTGAACGGCGTGACCCGCGCGGCCACGGTGTCGAGCGATGGCACATGGACCGCCAGCTTCGCAGCGAGCGATCTGCCCTCGGGCGTGATGGAACTGCCCATGTCGGCCACCGCGACGGATGCCGCAGGCAACACCGCCACCGATACCGGCACGGTGTCGCTGGATACGCTCGGCTTTGTGGCCATCGGCCCGGATGCGGTCGAAGGCGACAATGTCATCAACGACGTCGAACTCAGCGACGGGGTGGTTTTCACCGGCTCCACACAGCCCGGATCACTCGTCAATGTGACATTCGCCGGCGAAACCTATGCCGCGACCGTATCCGCTTCGGGTACCTGGACCGTGGGCTTCCCCGCCAGCGACATCCCCACGGGCACCTATCTCGCAACCGTGTCGGCCACGGCGGAAAGCCCGTCTGGCAACCTTGCGACGACAACCGCACAGGTTCGTGTCGACACGCAGGTCGACGGCTTTACGCTGACCAGCGGGACCGTCGGTGGCGACGGCGTGCTGGGTGCCTCCGAACTTGGTGCAGGTGTGACCGTCACCGGCACGACCGAACCGGGATCGACCGTTCTGGTCACGCTGGGCGGTGTGTCGACATCGGCCATCGTGGGCAACGACGGCACGTGGACGGCGACATTCGCCTCCGGCACCATTCCGGCAGGTGAATACGCAACACAACTGGTGGCCCAAACCACGGATGCCGCAGGCAACGTCGAAAGCATCACGCAAAACGTCTCCGTCGACACGGTCGCAGGCAGCCTGTCGCTGTCCGGTGACGCGATCGAAGGCGACGATATCGTCAACGCCGCGGAAGAGGCCGACGGCGTCTCAATCACCGGTCTCGCCGATGCGGGGGCGGTGGTCGAGGTCACGCTGGGTGGTGTGGTCAAAACCGTCATCACCGGGTCGGACGGCACATGGTCGGCCTACTATTCCAGCGGCGAAATCCCCGATGGCACCTACACGTCGGCCATTCAGGCCGTCACGGTCGATGGCGCGGGTAACATCGCGAGCGTCACAGATTCGGTGCAAGTCGACACTGAACTGACGAATTTCGCCTTCTCAACCGCGCCCATCGAAGGCGACGATCGTGTCACGGGTCTTGAGGCCGCCGATGGCGTCACCGTCACCGGCACGGTCGAGCCCGGATCAACCGTTTCGGTCAAACTGGGCGATGAGACGGTGCAGGCCATCGTGTCGACCAGCGGCACGTGGACCGCGACCTTCACCGCCGATCAGATCGAGGCCGGGGAATACACCGCGACCTTCGTGGCGACCGCAACGGACGCCGCCGGGAACAGCAGCGTCATCACCGATACTGCACAGGTCGATACGGCGGTCACGAACCTCGCGATCACGTCCCTGCCGGTGGGCGATGGCCAAGTGCTCAATGCCGCGGCCGCCGATGACGGCATCACCTTTGGCGGCACCGTCGAAGCGGGATCGACCGTCTATGTCACCTTCGAAGGCGTGACGCGACTTGCGACTGTATCCACATCGGGGGCATGGACCGTCAGCTTTGACGACAGCCAGATCCCCGTGGGCGAATACACCGCCGACGTGACCGTTCAGGCCACGGACGCCTTTGGCAACACCGGCACCACGACCGCGCAGTTCGATGTCGACAGCCAGGCACCGGGCGCGCCCATCATCACGGCCTTCTCGACAGGGTGGACCGGGCTGCGGGGCATCTCGACGCTCCTGAATGACAACGACATCGAGATCGCGGAGATCACGGATCAGGGTGCGGCCCAGTCGCTCAGCTACACGACGACCGAAGACACGGCTTATGGAGAGTTGAACATCAACTTCACCAGCCCGGTCTCGGATGGCTCCGACCTCGTGGTGACGGCCGAGGACGATGCCGGGAACTCGACCGGCACGCTGTTCGTGCTGGAAGACGAGGCTGACCCGACGGTCAATCTGGCCAATGCCGGCCTCGACGGGTTCAACATCGAAGCGGTCGATCT
This sequence comes from Pseudomonadota bacterium, assembly GCA_038527375.1. GTDB lineage: Bacteria > Pseudomonadota > Alphaproteobacteria > Rhodobacterales > Rhodobacteraceae > Shimia_B. Next base: position 48,791 of record JBCBFU010000008.1, read on the forward strand.
GCAGTTCGCGTCAGATGCGGATCTCACGCTGACTGCCGAGATGGTGCGCGATTTGTCGAGCAATTCCGACACGCTCACCGTGCATGGCGGGCAGGACGATCAGGTCACCATGACCGGTGCGGTCAAGACGGACGAAGTCCGCCAGATCGGCACGCAAAGCTACGATGTCTACACTCTCGGCGACGATGGTGTGTCGATCATCATCGATCAGGACATCGACGTCATCATCTGACGCGCGGTGTTCTGACCCAAGACCAAGACCCCGCATCGCGACCCGCTGGCACACAAAGCGGGCGCGATGCACCCAAACAAGGGGCACAAATTTTCAGGTGGTAGGAAAGGAGCAGCCCGTGGCACGGCAGCTTGTCAAAGGTATCGCAGGCCTGGGCGCACTCGTCTTGATGTCCGCTTGCATGAAAGGGTTGCCGCAGGAGATGACGCCGCGGTCCCACTCTGCGCAGGTCACTCGTGCGCCAGCGCCGCAAAGCTTCGCGCAAGCGAACGGCTCCCAGATCATCGAAAGCCTGCAATTCCGGCAGAGCGTTTTGGCCGAGGGTTCGTCGTTTGACACGGTGGCCCAAGCCGTTCTTGCCGCCAATGCCCGCCCGGCCGAGGCCGACTTGCGCGCCGCGCGCCTGCGCGCCGAAGCGGCGTCGAAGAACTGGCTGCCCAAAATCGGGCCGTCCATTTCGCTCACCTCGCTCAGCAGCGTCGCGGCGCAGCTTCTGGTGCAGCAGGTCGTCTTTGACAACGGCAAGGCCAAGGCCGAACGCGCATTCGCCGCCGCCGATGTCGAGGCCGTGGCCGTCACGCTGTCGACCACCACAAATGACCGCGTGCTCGAGGCGCTGACGCTATACCTTCGCGCCGAACAGGCGCGCGAGGCTGCGCACGTGTCCGATCAGGCGCGCAAGCGGATGGTCTACTTCCACTCGATCATGGGTGAACGGGTCAACGGCGGTGTCTCCGACATCTCGGACCTGCGGGTCCTTGCCAACAAACTGGCCGAAGCTGAAAACCGTGTGATCGCGGATCAAGAGGATGCGCAGGTCGCTTTGGCAGAACTCGACGCCATGGCCGCGCGGTCGCTTGCCGATCTTCGCGGTCTGCCCGATCTGGACGCGGCGCCTACGGGCATCAAACCCCTGTCCGTCCTTCACGCCGAGGCGGTGCGCGGTCGCGATATCGCGCAGGCCACTATCGACCGCGCGAACCTGTTGCCGGGTGCCACGCTCAACGGCGCAATTGGAGACGGGGGCGATGTCTCGCTCGATGTGTCTGGCCAACAGCTTGTGGGATTGGGCACGGGCGCCTCGCTCGAGGCCATTCAGGCGGCCAAGGACGCCGCCGACCGCCGCGTCGCGCAAGCCAGCGAAGACACCAACCGCAAATTACGCCGCCTGTCCCAACAGCTGACCTCCCTGCAACGGCAAGAGGATCAGGCCAAAACGCTCGCCGAAGCGGCGCGGCAAAACCAAATCCTGTTCCAACAACAGTTCGAGGCCGGCGCGCGTCCCATCATGGACGTCATCAGCAATTACGAGACTGCCATGCGGCTGGAGCGTGACTACGTGCGCGTAAAATACGACCGGTTCCGCGTGCGTCTGGAAATCGCGTCGGTGTTCGGGGCGCTCGTGGACGGGGCTGATATATGAGCGATACCGGCCCCATCACGTCCGGCGGCACTGGTGCGATCCTTGGCGTTATCTCGACAGACACGCGGCCCGCAAACGCAGCCGCGCGGCCCAAGTATTCCCAACAGGACCGCGACCGCGCGAGCCTGATTCAGGCCTATGCCGGCGTTCTGGGCGGAGAGGCCGTCGCCACCGACGTGCTCGAGGCGATCAGCAAGATCGGCCCGGACAAGGACGGCAACATCACCCCCGCCGCCATCGCCGCGGCGCTGGGCACGGCAGACCTGAAGGCCGATATCTTCACCGCCTCATCCTGCACGCCGGACAACTGGCCTGCGCTTGCGCAGATGTATTCGGGGCAGTTCGTTCTGGTCCTTGGGCAGTCTGACGCGGGCCTGCGCATTTATGATGCGGGCGAGGCGGACAAGGAGATCACGGTCCCCGCGCGCGAGTTCGAGCCCTATTTCACCGGCCTCGTCGTGCGCGCGGAAGCCACGCTGGACCGGCTGCGCAAGACCCATATGGGCCTGCCTCAAGCCGCGCACTGGTTCTGGGGCCGGTTCCTCAAATACCGCGCGATTCTGGGCGATATCGTCGTGGGTTCGCTGGTGGCGAACATGCTGGCCGTGGCTGTCGCGCTCTTTTCCCTTCAGGTTTATGACCGCGTCATCCCCCATGAAAGCTCGGCCACGCTATGGGTGCTGGCCATGGGCGCCTTTGTGGCGCTGACGCTGGAGGCCTTTCTCAAGATCAGCCGCGCGCGCCTGATGGACGGTGCGGGCCGGGCCATTGAAATCAAGGTGCAGGATCACCTGATGCAGCGCCTGATGGGCATGCGCAGTGACCGCAAGCCGATGTCGTCGTCGGGCATCTTTGCGGCCATGCGGGAATTTGGGTCCGTGCGCGAATTCTTCACGGCCTCCACCATCGGTGCCTTGGCGGACATGCCCTTCATCATCCTCTTTCTGGCGCTGGTGGCCTCGATCGGGGGCAACATCGTCTTTGTCCTGATCATCGGCGGCGTGCTGATGGTCTTGCCCGGCTATTTCTTGCAAAAGCGTATGATCGCACTGACGCGCGAGGCCCAAGGCGCGTCCGCGCAGGCCAGCCGCGTCCTGCATGAAACGATCTTTGAACTCGACACGATCAAGGCCACCCGCGCCGAAGACCGCTTTGCCCGCGTCTGGAACGAATTGAACGGTCTCGCCTCGGTCACTTCCGCCGAACAGCGGCGGCTGGCCTCGAACCTCACGTTCTGGAGCCAGGGTGTGCAGCAGGCGACCTATGTGTCCGCCGTTATTGTCGGCACTTACATGGTCTTTGCGGGATCCTTCACCGTGGGGTCGATCATCGCCGTGGGCATCCTGACCTCGCGCACGCTTGCCCCCCTGACCCAACTGGCGGGCATCATGGCGCGGTGGTCGAATGTGAAAACGGCGCTCGACGGGCTCGAGATGGTGCATGACGCGGCCCAGGACGTGGATACGGAACGCACCTATCTGCGGCGCGAGAAAATCGCAGGCTCCTACGAGTTCCGCGAGGTGCAGTTCCGCTACGAAGAAGACGGCGCGCCGACACTGGATATCCAAGGCGTGTCCATCGCCGCGGGCGAACGGGTGGCCGTGTTGGGCACCAACGGCACCGGCAAATCGACCCTACTGAAGATGATGAGCGGGCTCTACGCCCCCGTACAGGGCCGCGTCCTCCTTGACGGCGTGGACTTGGGGCAGATCGACCCGCGCGACGTGCGCCGGGCCGTGGGCTACCTCAGCCAGGACGTGCGCCTCTTTTCGGGCACCTTGCGTGAGAACCTGAACCTGAACGGGCTGGAACGCGACGATGACCGCCTGCTCGAGGCGCTTGATTTCGCAGGGCTCGGTCCTTTCGTGCGGGGGCACCACAAGGGCCTCGACCTTGAAATCCGCGATGCGGGCGAAGGCCTCTCCATCGGGCAACGCCAATCAATCGGCTGGGCGCGCATCTGGTTGCAGGACCCCGCCATTGCCATTCTGGATGAGCCGACCGCAGCACTCGACCAAACGCTCGAGACCGCACTCATCCGGCGGCTCGACACATGGCTCGAAGGCCGCACAGCCGTGATCGCCACCCACCGGGTGCCGATCCTGCAACTCACCCAGCGGACTTTCATTCTGCAAAACGGACGCCTCGCCGTGGACGGCCCGCGCGACGCCGTCCTCGCACACCTGACGAAGAAGAAAGAGGGGGCCACCGCATGAGCATGACCGCAACCATGCAGGCCGCCACCATCGACGCGGAACTGGAACGCGCGATGAAACGGCCCTCCATGACGATCTGGCTGGTCACGGCCACTGTAATGGCCTTTCTCCTCTGGGCGGCCTTTGCGTGGGTCGACGAGATTGTCCGCGCCGATGGCGAGGTCGTCAGCCAATCGCGGCCCCAGATCATCCAAAACCTCGAAGGCGGTATCTTGGCCTCGCTCGCCGTCAAGGCAGGCGATGTCGTCAATCCGGGTGACGTCATCGCGCAACTGCATTCGACGCGCTTCCAGACGTCCGTTGATGACCTGCAGGACCAGATCGACGCGCTCGATATCCGCCGCATCCGGCTCGAGGCCGAGATGACGGGCGCCTATCAACTCACCGTCGCTCCCGCGCTGGCGGCGCGAAACGCAGATATCGTCACCTCGGAACAGGCGCTTCTGTCCGCGCGCCAGTCTGATTTCCAAAGCCGCGCGGCAGGCGCGCGCGCCGTCATGGATCAGGCGGCCAAGGAATTGGGCCTTTTGGAAAACATGCTGGAACGCAAGATCGTCTCGCTGATCGAGGTGACGCGCGCCCGCAAGGCCCACGGCGACGCCAAGGCGCGCTATGACGAGGTCGTCACCCAGATGGAGCTTGAGCGCGCGGGTGCCTATAGCGACACGCTCAAGGAAATCGCAACACTCCGCCAGACCCTGAAACTCAGCCAGGACCAGTTGGACCGCACCACGCTGGTCAGCCCGATGCGCGGGATCGTCAACAACCTGTCCGTGACCACCATCGGCGGCGTCGTGCGCCCGGGCGAAGAGATCGCGCAGATCATTCCCATGGACGACGCGCTCTTTGTCGAGGCGCGTGTTGCGCCCGAAAACATCGCCAACGTGAAACGCGGCCAGATGGCCACGATCAAACTCTCGGCCTATGATTACACCATCTATGGGTCACTGAAGGGGCGGGTCGAAACGGTCTCGGCTGACACGTTCAAGGACGAACGCGCCCGCGACGGTGACCCCCATTACCGGGTGACCCTGTCGGTTGATCCCAGCAGTTGGACCGAACGTCAGGCCCGGATCGAAATCCGCCCCGGCCTGCGCGCCACGGTGGAACTCCACACCGGGGCCAAAACGATCCTGCAATACCTGATGAAGCCGCTCTACAAGAGCAAAGAGGCGTTCCGCGAGCCTTAAGCTTTGCCTTGGGCCAGCGCCTTGGCATCGCTGGCCAGATGCAGGATCGCGGCCTTCATGAAATCGTTGCCCAGTGGGTTGGACGCGTTGCCGTCCAATCCGCGCTTCAACACGCCCTGCAGGATTGCGACAAAGCGGAACGTGGCGAAGGCCATGTAGAAATTCCACGCATCGGGCATCTTGATGCCGCGTCGGTCTGCGTATTGCGCAATGTAGTCCCCGTCGCTCGGCAGGCCCGCCTCGTCCCGGCGTACCCCTGCGAGGCCCTTGAACTTGCCCACATTGGGCAGCCGCCAGATCATGCACTGATAGGCCAGATCGGCCAGCGGGTGGCCCAGCGTCGACAGCTCCCAATCCAAAAGGGCCAACATGGTCTGATCGGCGTCGAAAATCATATTGTCGATCCGGTAGTCACCATGGACAATCGCCACCTGCCCGTCGTCTGCCACCATGTTGTCGGTCAACCAGTCGATCACCCAATCAACATCCGCAACCGGTTCGGTTTCCGAGGCGCGATACTGGCTGCTCCACCGTGACACCTGCCGCGCGTAGTAATTCCCCGGCCGCCCGAAATCGCCGAGCCCCACCGCCACAGGATCAACACTGTGCAACGCAGCGAGCGTTGCGTTCATCGCATCATAGATCGTCGCCCGCCCCGTCGGATCCATCTTTGGCAGCGCGGGGTCCCAGTGGATCGCACCCGGCACCATGTCCATGACAAAGAACATCGTCCCAAGGGGGGTGTCCTCCCCGCTCAGATGATGGACGGTCGGCACTGGGACGTCGGTTGCGGCCAGCGCCTTCATCACCCGATATTCCCGATCCACTTGATGGGCCGATGGCAACAGATCGCCCGGCGGTTTTGCCCGCAGCACATAGGCGCGGGGACCCGACGTGATCTTGTAGGTCGGGTTCGACTGCCCGCCCGCAAACTTGTCGATCCCGTCCAAGGCGCCAAAGCCCGGCACGTGTTCCGCAAGGTAGCGCTCTAATTCCGCGTGGTCGAAACTGTGCATTGTGGCCCTCTTCGATCGTCTGTGGCAGGTTGCGCGACACAACGCAGCGCGGCAAGGCCGCGCCGACTTTCGGACGCAAGGGAACCTGCCAATGGATTTGGGACTGTCTGCCAACCGTCGCCCACAGCTCGACGCGGTCAAAGCGTTCTTGCGCGATCGCGTGATCCCGCTCGAGGGTGAGTATGCCGCCGAAATCGAGCAGGGCGATCGTTGGACCTATACGGATCGGCAGTCGGATATCCTCGAAGGTCTCAAAGCGCAGGCCAAGGAGGCGGGCTTGTGGAACTTCTGGCTGTCCGACGCCCAAGACGGATTTGGTCTGACCACCGTCGAATACGCCTATTTCGCCGAAGAGATGGGCAAGACGCCCTTAGGTGCCGAGGTCTTCAACTGCTCGGCCCCCGACACCGGCAATATGGAGGTCTTTGCGAAATACGGCACGCCGGACATGCAGGACCGTTGGCTGACGCCACTGCTGGCGGGCGACATCCGCTCGGCCTATGCGATGACGGAACCGGATGTGGCCTCCTCGGACGCAACGAACATCTCCATGGCCTGCGTCCGGGATGGCGATGCCTACGTCCTCAACGGGGAAAAGTGGTGGATCAGCGGCGCCGGGGACCCGCGCTGCAAGGTCTATATCGTCATGGTGCGCACGGGCGGGGACGACGCGCCCAAGCACCGGCGCCATTCGATGATCGTGGTGCCCGCGGATACGCCGGGCATCGAGATCCTGCGCCCCATGCAGGTCTACGGTCATGACGACGCCCCCCACGGGCACATGCACATGCGCTTTACCGATGTGCGTGTCCCTGCCGACAACATGCTGCTGGGCGAAGGTCGCGGGTTCGAAATCGCGCAAGGGAGGCTCGGGCCCGGGCGCATCCACCACTGCATGCGCGCCATCGGGCAGGCCGAGGCGGCGCTCGAACTGATGTGCCGCCGTGCCCAGACGCGCGAGGCCTTTGGCAAACCTCTGGCACAGCTCGGGGCCAATTTCGACATTATCGCCGAGGCCCGCATGGCCATCGAACAGGCGCGCCTCTTGTGCCTGAAGGCCGCGTGGATGATGGATCAGGGCGATGCGCGGGCCGCGGCCCCATGGATCAGCCAGGTCAAGGTCGTGGCCCCGCAGGTCGCGCTGAAAGTCATTGACGAGGCCGTTCAGATGCATGGCGGCCAAGGCATCAGTCAGGACCTGCCCCTTGCGCAGGCATGGACCCATGTGCGGACCCTCCGGCTGGCCGATGGGCCGGATGCGGTGCACCGCCGTCAGGTCGCGCGGGCCGAGTTGGCCAAATATTCAAACCACGCATAGCGCGGCGGCTGCCGCGACAGCAGACCCATCCGTGCGGCCACCAGAAACGGCGCGCGTTCCCCCATCTCGACCCGCGCGCGGGCGGTCGTCTTGCGCAGATGGCGCGTCAGATCGGCCTCGCGTCCGGGTGCGCGCAGGCTTTCCAAACGGGCAATCTCGTCCCGGGCATCAGGGATGATCGCGGCGCCAAGCGCGGCAAGGGCCGCGGCATTGGCGTTCACCCATGCCGCGTATCTCCCACTGGCCAAATGCCCGCCTTTGGTGATCAATCCAGTCAAACCCCGCGCAGCCCCGATCGTGTTGGCCCCGTGCTGGCGATAGGCCACAGCGGCCCACGGGTCATGGACCATGTCTGCTCCGCACGCGGCCGCACATAAGTAGGCCAGCCAGTCATGGGTGCGCAGCGGGGCCGCATGCGCAGCGGTGCGGGCCACCAGATCGGACAGGGCGCGCGTCATCACGACCGTGTTGCCCAAAGTGTCGCTAACCCAGAACGCGCGATCCAGACTGAGCCGCTTTGCTTTGCACCTAAAACCCCGGTCCAGAGGCACAAGCGTCGCGTCGCACGGGCGCGCACAGGCCGCATAAAACCCAAGCCTATCGGGCGCTGGCAGATGCCGGATGGCCCGTTCGAGCTTCTCGCGCGCCCACACATCGTCTTGGTCACAAAAGGCGACATAGTCTGTGTCCGCGGGAAGCTCGGACAACATCGACAGGAAATTGGCCGCGAAGCCCTGTTGCGGTCCCTTGCGGCGGTGGCCCGTGATCGTCTGGAACGCGTGGCCCAGAATATCCCATGTTGCGTCGGTCGATCCGTCGTCGGATGCGATAAGGCTCCAATCCTTGTGGGTCTGCGCGCGCAGGCTGTCCAGTTGCGCTGGCAGGTAGGCGGCTCCGTTTCGGGTCGCCATGCAGATCGCGACGTGGCCCGGCGTCCCCATGCCTTCCCCCAACCTACCCGTGCAGGCTTATGCCGAATTGCTGTTCCAGCGCCGCGGCCTGACCCGCGAAGACCGATCTAATCCATGCCCGCTGTCGGGCGGTTGGCTGGCCATCCGGGACGGGCGAGGTCGCGCGCCCAGCCGCGATCCGGGCCGCACAGGCCGCAGGCGGAAGCGACGGATTGCTGCGCCACTGGGGCAAGGTCCAGTCGATCTCACGCAGCTCTGGCGCGAGATCGACAAAGGTACGTTTCAATTTATACAGTGTCGCCACGCGCGGGCGGGGGCCCGGGACCGCCTTGTGCCATTCGGCAATGAAATGCGCGGGCTGGATATCCTTGTGCCGTGCCCAGACGAATTGGCGCAGGTCGCGCCCGCCCAGGATCGGTGCGTCTGCCATCCCGGTGCTCTGTGCCTGTTTGATATTCTGCGACACATCCCCCAGCAGCATTTCGTCGAACGGGCGCAGGATCGTGACGATCTGAACCTCTGCATCCATATCCGCGGCCAACGTGGCGAGCCTGCGTCCGTCACGCGCGCGCGCGAACAGGTCCTCATGCGACAGGATCAGTGTCGGGGCCGTTTGGAACGCCGATGTCAGCCATGGCCGCGTGATCACAGGGACGACCATGCCGTTGCCCGGATGGGTCCCGGTGCCGTGTCGGGGATAATGCAAACCTAGATCGGGAAGGCCGCGGCGCGCGCGCTCCAGCACGCGTTGCAGATAGGTCGATCCGCATTTGGGGGACCCGATATGAAGGATGATCCGCCTCATGCCGCGACCCGGCCTTGGCGGGTCTCTGGATCCACTTCGATGGGCCGCGCGGGGTGGGCGGCAAGGCCGGGGTGGCGACGAAGAAGCTCTTTCGCCGCGGCCTCAAGCGGCCCGCCAAGCGGGGACAGATCGAGATTGCGCTCGGTATCCGGGGCCTCTCCCGCGGTCCAAGCGGATTTGAGTGCGTCTACCAGAGCGGGTGTGGCCAGCGGTGGTGACGCGATCAACGGCGTAAGCTTGGACAGATCCTTGGTGCCGTAGCTGTTGGTGACAACGCGCATCCCGGCAGCCGCCATTTCCAGCGGCAAGTGGCTGGGATGGGGCGACATCATCAAGGCAAGGCCGACATCCGCCCCGGCCAGATAGGTCGGGTAGTCCGCCCACGCAATCTTACCTCGTGACTGGACGCGCACCGCATTGGGCAACAAGACATCCTGATGCTTGAGGCCCACGCTCTCGCACACGATATCCTCCGGCGTCAGGCCCGTCTCCTCGACAAATCGGCCCAAGGCCTGAACCGCGAGGGGGAACATGTTGCGCGCGACCTCCGGGCGGCCATAGAGCACCAGTTTGCGCGCGCCGGTCCTCGCGGGCCGGACAAGGCGGGCATATTGGTCCACATTGATGCTGGGTCTGAATGTGATGGGTGCTGTGCCCCCAAACAGGTGGCCCTCCCGCCGCAGGTGCTGTTCAAGGATCGTGGTGTTAAAGATCGGCTGGCACGGTAGATCATAGCTTGCCATCGCCGCGGCATGCTCGCTCCCCCACGGGTAAAAGAGCGGCTCGTAATCCTGCACCAGATAATCAAAGTCATTGGCCCGCAACGGACCGTCCCCTGTGATCAGGTCATGGGCGACATGGGCCGTCCACCATGCGGTGGCGATCAGTCGGTCGTCGGCGTGGCACGGCACCGTCTTGCCCGTCACCCCGCAATGCAGGCGCACATGATCCATGACCTCGCGCCCGGGCGCACGCGCGGCCACAAAGGCGCGCGATGCCGCAGGCGCGGCCACCGGCAGGTCGGTGGCCACGATATCGAGCCGCGCCCCGCCCGCGGCCAGCTGAAGTCCCAGATCAATCGCCGTTGCGATCCCGGCAAAGGCCTCCGTCGGGTTCAGCGTCGGGACAAGGAGGATATAGCCCGGTCGCGCATGGGACGGGGTCAGGGTGAACTTGGGCGTGACGCGGGGGTCAAAATGCTCCCACCACGGCTGCGCCTTGGTGGACGTTTCGGCTTTCGCGGGCACGACATGGGGATCATGGGCCAATGCGGCCTCGGGCGTGGTGCCGGGCGCAAGTCGGCCCAGCCGCGTATCCAGATGTGACAGGTTTTGGGCAAACACGGCCCGTCCGCTGCGCAGGGTCGTGGCCGTGGCATAGGCAATGCGCGCCACCGCGCTGCCCCACAGGCCCGCCGCCACCGCGGCACCCACCAGATCGCCGCGCAGCGCGCTCCCAGCGGCTTGGGCGGCCAGCCCGATCCCGAACCGGGGCGGCGACCGGTAATCGACCGTGTCGCGCTCAACCCCATATCGGGCATGGAGCACCACAGCCAGATAGCGCGCGAGTGCGTAGCGCCCGGCAAGGTCGCGCCACCCGGGCAGGCGGACGCGACGCACGGCGCCCACCGCGTTGCCGCCATGTTGGCGATAGTCCACCAAGGCGCGCGGTTCCCGCGCGATACGGCCCGTCGCAGCGGCAACCAGCGCCAGCCAAAGATCGTGGTGGAAATGGACCCCTTCCTGCGGCGGAAACGGAAGCGCGTGCGCCACGACATCCGGGCGCACCATCATGGTCATGCCGGTCACGGTGTTGCGCACCAAAAGATCACGCACCCGCGCGCGCCGCCCGCGCCATTCATACCGCCATAGCGAGCGTGCGGTCACACGCCCGGCGCGGTCCACAACCCGCGCGTCGCAATGGGCAAGCGTGGCACCGGTGTCGCGCAAGGTCTCCCAACACGTCACCAGCTTGTCCGGGTGCCAAACATCGTCCTGATCACAGCATGCGATGGCGTGTGCCTCTGGCCATCGCTCCAAAGCCTCGGACAAACCCGCCTCAAACGCCTTGACCGAAGACAGCGTATGGGGCGGCGTGTGCACCGCCACGCGCAGCCCGATATGGTCGCAGAGGTCCGCGATCAGGTCCCCCGACTGGAGGTCCGCAACGACGCAAAGCAAGGCAAGGTTGACACCGCGTTGGGCGCGAAGGCTCTCCAACTGCGCGCGCAGCATATCCGCGTCGGGATGGTAGGCCGCCAGGACAACGGCGATGCAGGGGCGGGTTGGGGGCTGAACGGTCATGGCGCCAACATGGGATCGGTTTGGTTAATGCGGACCTAAGCCATCCGCATTTCTACGCGGCGCGCCGCGGTGCGGGTTCGACCCGCAGCAGGTCAGAATGATGGTCGATGGCGGTCTCGATATCGTCGTGCCATGTCAGCGTCCCGTCGTGGAGCACGGCACCCGCCGTGCAGATCTCCCGCAGCATGGGCAACGTATGCGACACCACGATGGCCCCCGACCGCGACAGGCGGTCCAGAAACACGGTTTTGGATTTTTCCTTGAAGGCCGCGTCGCCCACGGATGTGACCTCGTCCACCAGATAGGTGTCAAAGGGGATGGCCATGGAGGCCCCAAAGGCCAGCCGCGCCTTCATGCCCGTCGAATACGTGCGCACGGGATGGTGCAGCTTATCGCCAAGCTCGGTAAAGCGCGCCACCGACGCCACCATCGCGCCCGTATCCACCCCGTAGAGGCGGGCCAGGAAGCGGGCGGTTTGCGCGCCCGTCAGATCCCCGTGAAACGATCCCGCAAAGCCCACTGGCCAGGACACCGAGCCTGCCACCCGCACGCGGCCCCGATCGGGGTCCAGCGTGCCGGCAATCATCTTGAGCAGCGATGATTTCCCCGCCCCGTTGCGACCCAACAGCGCCACGGATTGATTGGCTGGAAACCGGGCCGTGATACCGCGTGCGATATGGGTGGTCACCCCACCGCGGCGAAAGGACTTGTGGACCCCCTCAAGCGTAATCATCGACGGTCCCGCACGGCATAAAGCCCCAGTGACAGAACGATCCAAAGCGCCATGAGCCCTGCGGCCCATAGCGACAAAAGCACAGCCCGGCGTGGGTAGAGCGCCGTTTCCGCCAAGGTCGCAGGCACGTGCGCGGCAAGATAGCGTGTCTGGCGCTGCGCCTCGGCGCGGGCCGCGTCGTAGCTTGCGCGCGCGGCGACATAAGCCTCCCGCGCGAAGGCGAGGTTGGTCACCAACCCCTCATATTCCGCCACGAGGGCGGCGTAGGGCACGTCACTCTCGGCCCCCGTGGTCGTCGCCGCTTTCTGGCGGGCAATCAGATCCTCGATGATGCCGATGCGGGCCTCGGCCTGTTCGCGGGCAAAGGTGCGGTTGGACCGCCCTTCGGCATCCATGGTCATCAGGTCGATCATCGCCTCGGCCAATTGGGACTGCAGCGACGCCACCAGCGTAGTCTGACCCGCCACATCGGCGTTTGGATCGATCAGGCGGGTCCGCGTGCGAAATGCCGTCAACGCGGCCTGTGCCGTGGACAACTCCCGCGTGGCGCGCGCGAACTCGGCCTCGGCGAACCGGGTTGCATCAGACTGCGCCGCTTGGTTGAGGTCGTTGATCACCGCAGTCGACGCGGCAAAAATAGCCTGTGCCAGGACCTGTGCGTCGCCGGGGGCAAAGGCGAGGGTGCGCAGATCGATCAACCCGCTGGCCGGGTCATAGCGAACCCGGACCATGCGCGACCAATGGCTGTGCAAGGCCTCGATCGAATGGTCGCCGCCCAGCGAAAAGACCGGGTCGTCGGACCGGGTCCAGAGGGCAGGCAGGTCGACCTCGGCGGCGACAATGGCAACCATCCGCTGGGACCGCATGAAATCGAACAGGATGTCCGTGTCCGAGGACGCCGCGCTTGTGATGTCCGTCAAACCGCCGAGCAATTCGACTGGCGATCCCACGTCTTCCGTCCGCACCGAAAACGCGACGTGCGAGGCATATTGGTCCGTCGCCACGCGATAAAGATACGCCCCCGCGGCAGCCACCGGGGCCACCACGAAGATCAGGAAAGACAGCGCCAGCATCCAGTGCCGCAGGCGCATTCGCGCAGGCTCTGCAAGCGGAACCGACGCGGTGGTGTGCGCCGAAGGCTCCGGTCTGGTTTGGGTCCTTTTCTCGCGCTGGGCGTTGGATGCGGGATCTGGTTGTGGCCTCGACTGTGGCTGCGATTGTGGCTGGCGTGCGCGGCCCTCCGGTGCCTGCTCAGTCGCGGGCGCAGATGGCTTGCGGGGCCCGGGCGCGAGTTTCTTTTGCGCGCGCGCAGACGGCACATGCGCTTTGTCCGGCTGGGGCGCAGTCCCGTCCCGACGGCGCGCCATAGCGGTGAGCGGCGCGGGCAGGGGATCGCCTGCCGCAAGCGGGGCAAAGGCCTCGGGCAGATCCTCGAACACCGTCGGATCAGGCGTGCGACCTGCAATCCGCAGCTGTTTCGGAGGCGCCTTTCGTGCCGATTTGCCTAAAGCTTTTTGCACATCGTCAACCTTCCATTAGGGTTTTGGCGCGACTGGTGGGCACATGCCGATGATCAGCCGACCCGCCAGAGCACATCGATCGCACGGAACGGCCCGCGCGGTTGGCGCCTTGGTCCTGCGCGAGATGGCGACGACCTATGGCCGGTCGCCCGGTGGGTATCTCTGGGCGGTTATGGAGCCTTTGGCCGGGATCGCGCTTTTGACGATCCTCTTTTCGCTGGCGCTCTCTGCGCCGCCTTTGGGGACGAGCTTCGCGCTCTTCTACGCGTCGGGCTACATGCTCTTCGTTGCCTATCAGAACATCGCCAACAAGATGACCGTGGCGCTGCGGTTTTCCAAACCGCTGCTGAACTATCCGGCCATCCGCTTTACCGATCCGTTCCTCGCCCGCTTTGTCCTGAATGGCCTGACTGAATGCACGGTCGTCATGGTGATCCTCGGTGCGCTTCTCGCGATGACCGGGACCGGCTTTGATCTGGATTGGGCCGACGTGATCGGGGCGCTGGCCCTTGCGCTGGCGCTGGGCGGCGGCATCGGCGTGATGAACAGCGCCCTGATCGGGCTCTTTCCACTCTATGAACGGGTCTGGGTGATCCTGACCCGCCCGCTTTTTGTGGTCTCGTCTATCTTCTACCTGTTCGAGATCGTGCCGCACCCCTATGACCGCCTTTTGTGGTTCAATCCGTTGGTGCACGTCATCGCGATCATGCGCCGGGGCATCTATCCCAGCTACGCGCCCGATTTCGTGTCGGTCCCCTATGTGGCGGGGATCGCGGCAGGCGCCCTGATCATCGGCTTGGTGCTTCTCCACCGGTGGTATCGGCACATCATCAACAACTGACTAATTGCGCCGGGCATTTGCGACGAATTCCTAGCCAAGAAAGATAAAATCCGACTCACTGAGGTCGTCGGCATCCACGTCTTCCAGCCGGATGCGGTGGTTGTCATAGGTGATCTGGGCATAGCTCTGCCCTTCGACAGTGACGTTGCGAATTTCGAGCCCCTCGAACCGGTCTTCCACGAACTTCATGCGCATCTGGTCTACCCCGATCTCAAAATCGGTGATCCAGTCCAATTCGCCGCTCTGGAACGTGTTGAAGACAAAGACGTCGCTGCCGTCCCCCCCGGTCATGCGGTCGCGACCTTCTCCCCCGTTCAGCGTGTCATTGCCGGTCCCGCCATCCATTTGATCGCCGCCGCTGCCGCCGCCCAGAAAGTCATCGCCGGCTTCGCCAAAGAGGAAATCGTCGTCGTCGCCCGCCCCCAACAGGTCGTCGCCCGCACCGCCATACAGATAGTCGTTGCCGGTCCCGCCACCCAGGGAGTCGTTGCCGTCTTCGCCCATCACGATGTCATGGCCATAGCTGCCCGCAAGCGTGTCGTTGCCCGCACCACCGCGCACCTCGTCGGTGCCCCAACCGCCGCTGGCCACATCATCCCCGTCGCCTGCGTCGATGAAATCGTCATCCGCGCCCGATCCGATGGTGTCGTTGCCCGCGCCACCGAACATCTGATCGTTTCCGTCGCTGCCGCCCAACTGATCGTCACCTTGGCCGCCATAGACGATATCGTCACCTTCATGGGCCGCGATGTTGTCGTTGCCCGCCCCACCATAGAGCGTGTCGTCGCCCTTGCGGCCCAGCAGGCTGTCATTGCCGCCTTCACCCCAGATGATGTCATCCCCCGAGGCACCGTCCAGAAAGTCATCGCCGCTGCCGCCGTAGATCGTGTCCGATCCCCCAAGCGCGTAGATGATATCAAGGCCGTCCTGCCCGTAGATCGTATTGGCCCGCGACGTGCCTGTCAGCGTATCGTCGAACTGCGTGCCCATGATCCCTTCGATGGAGACAAAGCTGTCGCCCTCGGCATGGCCGGTATTGGCGGACGTGTCGGTCAGATTGACGATCAGGCCGATCCCGCTGGTCGAGTAATCGGCCAGATCGGTGCCTTCGCCGCCATCGATGATGTCCTCGCCCGCGCCACCGGTCAGGATATCGTCGCCCGCCAACCCCAGCAGCGTCTCGCTGGCCTCGGTTCCGGTGAGTGTATCATCGGCCTCGGTGCCCTCGATGGCGGGTACCTCAAACGTGACGCCACCAACAAAGGACAGGTCCACATGGGTGCCGTTCAGGATGTCCTGGGTCGTGAGGTCCTCGACCGAGATCGATGCGCCGTTGGCCGA
Organism: Pseudomonadota bacterium; assembly: GCA_038527375.1. Lineage (GTDB taxonomy): Bacteria > Pseudomonadota > Alphaproteobacteria > Rhodobacterales > Rhodobacteraceae > Shimia_B. The sequence continues at coordinate 64,640 of JBCBFU010000008.1, forward strand.
AAAGAGGCGCAGGCTCTCACTCCCAAAAGTCAGGATCGCACCGTTCGACGTGCTCTGCACCGTGACCTGCCGCAGGTCCCGCAGGAAGCCCCATTCGGACAGATCGAGCGTGTCGGTGCCCAACTCGAAATCGAGAATCTGATCCTGAACGCCATCGGCCGACAGGATGAAAATATCCGCGCCCGCGCCCCCGGTCATGACGTCGAACCCGTCGCCGTCCACGATAATGTCCTGACCTGCCCCGGCATCAACGGTCGCCCCGCCATCGTCCAACAGCAACTGGTCACGCCCATCCGTGCCCACAGCGCCGCCCACCGCACCGATCTGCCCAAGATCGAGCGACAGTTGCGTGACGCCCGCCGCATTGGTCGAGGTGACAAAAACGTCGATTGTGCCGTCATGGGCCACGGCCTGGATGGCCGCAACGTTCGACAGGCCCATTTCGGTATCATCGACAATCGTGTCCAGCAGGACCAATCGCCCATCGGGCATCAGCGTGAATAGGCTGATCCCGTCATCAGAGCCGGAGACGAGGACAAAGACCTGCCCATCGACGTTCACCGTCTCCATCACCTGTGCGCCGTTGAACCGCGTGAACAGATCGTCGTTCACCTGATCCACCGCTGTCAGAGTGCCTTCGGGCGACAGTTCCAAAACCGTCAGGCTCGACGTGCCCGACGAGGCCATGACCACAAAGGCCGTGTCTGCGACCGTCACGATCTCCATGGCCTGGGGCGTCGTGACGGGCAGAAACTCGTTGAACCCCAAAGCAGCCGTTTCGGTCAGCCGGCCTGAGAAGTTCAACTTGTAGACGGTGATCCCGCTGTCTTCGGCACCAGCGGCCACCACGTAAGTCGACCCGCCCAAGGACGCGGTGGCCATCGCGGCCACGCCGTCGAGGTAAATGTCGTCATTGTCGTAGGTGACATTCACGTGCGTCAGGCTGCCGTCATCCTCGCGCTGGTAGGTGATGATGCCTTGGCTGCTGCTGTCGGACATCAAGACGTAATCGCGCGACCCGACCGAGGCGGCCATAACCTCCACCGCGTCGACGAATTGTCCGGTGCTGTCGGAATAGACCCGGTGGCTTTGACCGTCGGCCGCGTCGATCACGCGCGTCAGATCGCTGTCCGCGATGCGCAACTGCGTGCCGCCAAACCACGCAGCAGACACATAGGTCTCTCCCGCGGGCAGCGTCGCTGAATCGGTGATCTGCGCAAGACCCGAACCGCCCACGTCAAACGTCACGACCTGATCCCACAGATCATGCTGAACACGCAGTTCCGTGCCGTCTAACCAGAAGGTCGCCGACCCCAGGGGTTGCGCCAAAAACCCCGTATCCAGCGTCCCGATATATGTGAACACACCCACGCTCACCGTCCTCTACTCACCAAGGCGGCAGCATCGGCGAACAGAGTTAACGGGCGTTTAGGTGGGCAAGATCAGAATGCCTTGGATTTTAGGCGAATGCCCTGCGACAGGACCTTTGCGTATGGCATCACCCCGCCAGCGACGGAAGCCACAGAACAATCGCAGGGAACGCCACGAGGAGGGCGATGGTCGCCGCATCGGCCACGAAGAACGGTGTCACGCCCTTGAAGACATCCTGCACGCTCAGATCATCGCGCACGCCTGCCACGACAAAGCAGTTCAGCCCGATGGGCGGCGTGATCAGACAGAATTCCGCCATCTTGACCACAAGGATCCCGAACCAGATGGCACACATCGGCCCCGACATCCCGAACGCGCTGTCGGCGGCGGACACGAATTCCCCCCCGTTCAGCGCCATGACCGCCGGGTAGACCACGGGCAACGTCAACAGCAGCATCCCGATGGCGTCCATGAACATGCCCAAGACGGCATAGGCCAACAGGATCAGGATCAGCGTGACCCACGGGCTCTGTTCCAGCGAGGTGATCCAGTCCGAGAACGCGCCCGGCAGATCGGCAAAGCCCAAGAACCGCACATAGATCAACACGCCCCAGATGATCGTAAAGATCATCACCGACAGCTTTGCGGTATCTAGAAGCGCCTGACCGAACTCGCGCAGCTTCATGCCCCGCGCCATCGCATAGACAAAGACGATGAAGGCCCCGATCGCCCCGCCTTCGGTCGGCGTGCCCCAAGCGTCGCCGCCAAAGGGGTTGTAGACAAAGAGGATGATCGCCAGCACCACAAAGACGATGGGCAGGGCGGGGGGCAAGGCCACCAGACGCTCGCGCCACGTAAAGCCACCCACCGGCGGGCCGAAATTGCGGATCGTCATCGCCATCCCGATGATCAGCAGGGCATAGATTACCGCCGAAAACAGCCCCGGAATGAACCCCGCAAGGAGGAGCTTGCCCACGTCCTGTTCCACGATGATCGCATAGATCACAAGGATGGCCGATGGCGGGATAAGCGACGCCAGCGTGCCGCCCGCGGCCACGACACCCGCGGCAAAGCGTTTGTCATACCCGATCTTGAGCATCTCGGGGATCGCGATGCGGGCAAAGACGGCAGCCGTCGCGACCGAGGCACCAGAGACCGCCGCGAACCCCGCCGTGGCAAAGACGGTCGATACCGCAAGGCCCCCCGGCACCCACGCGATCCAGCGCTTCGCGGCCTCAAACAGCGCCTGCGTCAGGTTCGCGTAATAGGCCAGATAGCCGATCAGGATGAAGGTCGGGATCAGCGACAGGGCCTGACTGGACACCTTGGAATGCGGGACCTGACCGGCGGTTTTGACGGCGACCGTCAACGCCCAGCCAAATTCATCCGCGGCCATGCCTTTCTTGGCCCAGAAGATCCAGATCAGTCCGATCAACCCGGCAAGACCCGCAGCAAAAGCCACGCGCATGCCCAGAAGGACGGTCACCAGCAGGCCGCCCGTGACCCACAGCCCGATATCAATGGGTTCCATGATCAGTCCCTTTCGCCAACGGCGGCGGCTTCTTCGGCGGCCTGGGTTGCAACATCAATCGGCATCGGTACGGCGACAGCGTGGCCTGTGACCAGCGCGCGCGCCCAGCCCCAGCATTGCAGCACAAGGCGCAAGCCCAGCACGCCAAAGGCCACCGGCGCCAGCAGCTTCGCAGGCCAGATCGGCAGCGCGATATCCATGGTGCTGTCCCGGCTCCACATCGGCGCGGACCAGTCAAAGGACCGACCAAAATGCGCCCATGTCCCCCACACCAAGAGGACGATCAGCAGCAGCACGAGGAGGGTGGTCAAAAGCTCTACCAAAAACAGCGCGCGGCCTTTCAGGGCGCCCACGATCATATCCATGCGGATGTGGCCGCCTTCGCGCTGGGTGTAACTGACCCCCATGAACGCAATGAGCGGCATCGCCTGTTCGATCCAGTCGACATATCCGGGGATCGGCTGGCCAAAGAAATTTCGGCCAGACACCGACACCACCGCCAGCAGCATCAGCGCAAAGACCGTGATGCCTGACAGAAGGGCCAGGGCCTTTTCCAGCGTCAGCAGGCCACGGTCGATCCGTGACAAAAGGCTGTCGTCAACGGCAATGGAAGCAGAGCCTGCCATGTGGGTTCGTCCTGTAGGAGAGGTAAGCTTGGGTGAAAACGAAGTGCCCCGCGCCCCGGATCAAAGCCCGGGGCGCGGGGCGGGCCGTTTACATGCCCGTTTCGTCGATTTGTGCGCGCACGAAGTCCAGAAGCTCCTGCGCAGGCAGACCGCGCGCGGCGTTATCCGTCACCCAGGCTTCGGCAGCGGGACCCGCAACCGCATCACGGAACGACGACAGCGCGTCGTCCGAGAAGCTCACGCGCTCGATGCTGCGTTCGTCCAGCGCGGGACCCCAAGCATCCATCGTGGCCCCTTCATAGGTGGCGATGTAGTGATCCAGCGCCTCGTCGACCGACCCCAAAAGCGCCTCGCGATGGGCGTCCGACAGACCATCCAGCGCGTCGCTGTTCACCACCACGGGGCAGTTCACGGTGCCGGGGTTCAGGTTGGTCGTCCACCAATCGGCGCTTTCGATCGTGCCGAACGACATATGCGCGTGGGGGGCAAAGGACACAGCTGACACAACGCCGCTGTCCATGGCCTGACGCACTTCGGTGGCCGACATCGACGTGGGCACCGCGCCGACAGCTTCCATCGCGGCACCGATACCGCCTGTCGCACGCACCTGCATGCCCTCAAAATCGCTCAGAGCGGCAGGCGCATCGCCTTTGCCGACGATGTTGTATTGCGGCAGCGGCGACGGCATCAGCAGCGTTGCGTTCCAGCGGGCCAGATCGGCCACGGCGGCGGGGTGCTGGTACAGCGCCTGGCTCACCTTGCGTTCCTGCTCTAGCGTCTCAACGCCCAGGAACGGCAGCTCCAGAACGGTGATCGACGGGTTCTTGTCGCGGTGGTAGCCCGCGCAGAACTGGGCCATCTCGAACGCGCCGATCGAGATCCCGTCGAGGTTCTCGCGGTTGTTCGACAGACCGCCATAGCTGATGTTCAGGGTGAATTCGCCGCCGGTCTTGGCGTCGACCAGCTCGGCCAGCTTTTCAACGTGCTCGGTGAATGCGCGGCGTTTGCCCCACAGCGAGACGTTCCATTCCGTGGCCATCGCCTCGGTGCCAAAGGCAATTGCAATCGCTGCCACGCAGGCGCGGTTCAGATAACTCTTCATGATGTCCTCCCAAAACTGGCCCGTTTGCCGAGCCATGTGGGGGACAATGTACGCCAGATTCGCGCGGTGGCTAGGAAGATAACCGCGCGCGGGCCCCGGCGGCGGCCTGCGGATTTCCGCGCGCTAAAGGATCGCGTCCTTGTCCAGACCCAGCTTCACGATTTTTTCGTTCAGCGTGCGCCGTCCGATGCCGAGCGCCTCGGCCACGGCGTCCATGCGGCCCTGATGGCTGCGGATCGCCTTTGCGATCAACTCGCGTTCAAAGGCGGCCACAGCCTCACGCAGGGTTCCGGGTAAATCGGAGGCCGTGTCCACGCGCAACGCTTCGGCCACCGACCCTTGCCCCCGCCGCGCGGCCAACACGCGCCGTTCGGCCACCTGCCGCAACTCGCGCACGTTGCCGGGCCAGTCATGGGCCAGCAGCGCCGCCACATCCTCGGCCGATGGTTCGGGCGCATCGACCTCGTAGAGCGTGGCGAGGTCAGCGACAAAGGCCGCAAAGAGCAATAGCACATCCTCGCGCCGATCCCGCAAAGGGGGCAGATCAACGGTAAAGGTATTGAGCCGGTAAGACAGGTCCGCGCGAAACCGGCCTTCCGCAATCGCGGTCTCAAGCTGATCGTTAGAGGCCGCGATGATTCGCAGCCGCAACTTGCGCGGCCTGCCATCGGGGCCTGGTACTTCATGCGTTTCCAGCACCCTCAGCAGTCGGGCCTGTGTCTCCGCGACCAAGGTCAGCACCTCATCGAGGAACAGCGTCCCCCCATCCGCTGCGGGCAGGTAGCCCCGCGTTTGCCCATCCCCGAACATAACCTCGTCAAAGCGATCTGCCGAGATATTGGCGCAGTTGATCGCCACGAAAGGCCCATCGGGATCCGGCCCCAGATCGTGCAGCGCGCGGGCCACCAACTCCTTGCCCGTCCCAGTCTCGCCTTGCAGCAAAACAGGCGCACGACTGTCCGCAAGGTCCGTCACATGGGCGCGCAAGGCGGCCATGACGGGCGTATCGCCGAGCAAGATCCGGTCCAAACCCGACAACCGCGTCAAACGCTCTTGCAGGCGCCCGGTGCTCCGTTTCAGGCGATGATTTTCCGCCGCATGGGCAAGGATCGTCAGCAGACGCCGGGGATCATAGGGTTTCTCGACAAAGCTGTAGGCGCCGGCCTGCATGGCCTGCACAGCCGTCGGAATGTCGCCATGGGCCGAAATCAGAACCACGGGCACGTCGCCCGCGAGCCTGCGTTCCACAAGGTCCACACCGCTCAGACCCGGCATGCGCACATCTGACAGGATCACGTCGGGGGCAAAGCTCGCGACCTGCGCGGCCACCTGTTCCGCACGGGGGACGGCATCGGCCTCCCACCCCGCGGCGGCGGCAAGCTCCAGCAGGCTGCTGCGCATGGATCGGTCATCATCGACAATCAAGAGACGGCTTTTGGCAGTCATTGCGCGGCCACCTGTTCCATCGTGCCCGCGGGCAGGCGCAGCACGAACTCGGCGCCCGTTCCATGGGTCCGGTCCCGCGCCGTCAGGCTGCCGTCATGCTCCTGCGCAATCTCCATGGAGATCGCGAGGCCAAGACCCATGCCTTCGCCCGAGGCGCGCGTGCTGACGAAAGGCTCTGACAGGGCCTCGATGCTTTGCCCGTTCAACCCCGGACCGCTATCCACCACCGATAGCCGAACGCCCCCATCCGCATCGCGGTTCAGACCGATATCGACCCTCTGCGGTGCCGTGGTGTCAGACGCGGCCTCTGCGGCGTTGCGCAGCAGGTTCACGACGATCTGTTCCAGCCGCAGCCGATCCCCGCGCACGACAAGGTCATCATCCGCGGCAACATCGGTCACAAAGGCCACGTCGGCGAAACTCGGGCCAACCAGATCGAGCGCCGTGTCAAGGACCTCGGGCATCTCGACCGCGCCGAACTGGTCGTTGCCCGGGCGCGCGAAGAACTTCAACTGACGGGTGATCCCCTCCATCCGCTCGACCAATCCGCTCAGCGCCGGGGCCACCCTGTTGCCACCCAGTTCGGCGGCCAAAAGATGGTTCTTCATGGCCGCGATGGGCTGCCCCAATTCATGCGTGACCGACGCCGCAAGGTGGCCCAAGGCGGCCAGCTTGGACGCGCGCTCCAACTCGCGTTGCGTCCGGCGCAGCTTGGTTTCGGCGATCTTGCGCTCGTCGATCTCGTGGGCCAGCTGCGCGTTGGTGCGGCGCAATTGGGCCTCGGCCTCGCGCGATGCGCTCAGCGCACGGGTCGTCGCGCGCGCGCGCCTGCGCTGCGCCCCCACAAGGAACGCGCCAGCCAGCAGAACCGCCAAAAGCGCCGTCAGCAGCGCGCGCGAGGCCGCCGGTTGAAGCGGCCCCAGATAGTGCAACGACCAGCCTTCGGGCAAATTCGCGCGGACAACACGCGTGTACCGCTGCCCGTCCAGCCACAGGATCGCGTCACCTGTCGCCGCCCACGCCAATACGGGCAGCGGTTCATCCGCAAATTGCCGCTCCGACGCGATTTCGGCCCGCCGGGCGTCCGACAAAGGTGACAGCGTGTGATAGAGCCACGCAGGATCCGACGCCAACACGACAATGCCATCGCTGTTGACCAGCATCACCTTTTCACCCCCCGCCCGCCAACTGTCTGATAGCTCGCCCAGATCCAGCTTGAGCGCGAGCACCCCCGCGATGTCTCCGCTCGTGGCCCGGACCGGGCTCGCGATGAAATAGCCGGGGCGGCGCGTGGTGGCTCCGATCCCGTAGAATGTGCCCTCTTCTCCGGACAAGGCCGCCTGGAAATAGGGACGAAACCCGTAGCTCTGCCCCAGAAAGCTCAACGTGGTGCCCGCGTTGGAGGCCGCAATCGTCTCGCCCGTCCGGTCCATGAGATAGATCGCATCGACCCCGGCCTGCGCTGCAAACCGCGCCAGACGCGTGTTCAGCCCCGAAGGCGGGGCGCCTTGGGCCACGTTGCGGACCTGCACATCCTCGGCAAGGATCGGGGGCAGGTGGCGAAAGCGCGCGACCTCGGCCCTGAGCGAGCTGTCATAGAGCGAGGCCCGCGCCGTGGCTGTACGCCGTTCATCGGCCTGAAACGCGGCCAGCGACACCGCATAGATCGCCACGACCGCGACGCACGCGAGCACCCAAAAAACAGCATTGGGTATGCGCCTGCGGCCAAGACCGGGTGGGGTGTCAGACAGTGAGGACATGGGGCAGGTGCATAACACGCCCGCCCGCTGGTCCTGCAAGCAAACAATCACGCTGCGATAAGCGGCGTCACATCAATCTGAAATGAGGGGGAATGGTGGAGCCTAGGGGAGTCGAACCCCTGACCTCTTGCATGCCATGCAAGCGCTCTCCCAACTGAGCTAAGGCCCCTTAGACCAGCGCGGTCTTAGTCGCGGGCGCAGGGCGGTTCAAGCAAAAACCGCAGGCGCCCGCGCGATTATCAGTCGTTAGTCGTCGTTGTCGTCGGACGCGACATCGGCAATCTCGTCGAGCGACACGTTGTCCTCGTCATCGTCGTCATCCAGCACGTCATCGCCCAGATCCACGTCGACATCATCGCCGTCGTCATCGTCGTCGAGAACCACATCCTCGGCGTCGGTGTCCGCGTCTTTCATCTTCTTGGTCTGCGCGTCTTCCGCGTCCGCGACCATCGTGCGGCCCTTGCCAGTGTCCAGCGTCACGACTTCGCCGGTATAGGGGCTGACGATCGGGTTCTTGTTCAGGTCGTAGAAGCGTTTGCCGGTGGTGGGGCAAACGCGTTTCACACCCCATTCTTCTTTGGGCATCTCGGGCAAACCTTTCGGTTGGTCAAACGGCATACGGGGCCAGACGCAGCGCGTGGCCCCAAGTGCGGGGGATATGGGCCAGTCTGACCTAAGATGCAAGCCGCAGTCAGGTGTTTGCAGTCAGGTGATTGTGGGCCGGCGTTTGCGCGGGATGTTTGCACGGGCTCGCGCAAGACGGCATAGCTGGCCCTATGCCCAAAGGCTCAAACATACGCCGTCTTGCCGGTGACCCGGGGATCGAGGTCGAATTGCGCCGCTCTGCACGGGCGCGTCGCATCACCTTGCGCGTATCGCGGCGGGACGGGCGCGTGACGCTGACCTTGCCGACCTTTGTGCCGGAACGCGAAGCCATGGATTTCGCCGCCTCCCGCGCTGACTGGGTCCGGGGGCAATTGGCACAGGTGGTCGCTCCGCACAGGCTGGGGATCGGGGACACCGTGCCGGTAGATGGGCAGGATCACAGGATCGAGGTCGCGCAATCGGGGCGTACCGCACAGCTTGGCGACGGTGTGTTGATGGTGCCGCCGCGGGCGCGGGACCGGATCGGTCCTGCGGTGGCGGCCTATTTCAAGACCCGGGCGCGGGACCGGTTGGTCGCCGCCTCGGACCACTACGCAGCCCAACTTGGCCGCGGGTATGGGCGCGTGAGCCTGCGGGACACGCGATCCCGGTGGGGGTCCTGTTCGTCCGAGGGCAACCTGATGTATTCTTGGCGCCTCGCCATGGCCCCGGTCGCGGTGCAGAATTACGTTGCCGCCCATGAGGTCGCGCATCTGGTCGAGATGAACCACTCCGATCGCTTCTGGCGGGTCGTGGCTGGCCTCATGCCGGATTACCAGACACATCGAAACTGGCTCAGGTCCCATGGCGGTGCGCTGCAAGCCATTGATTTTGGCAGCGACAGTTGATCGCCCTTGGCGTGATGCATTGACGCTGGTTCAGCCTGTGATCACAGTGCCGCCATGCTGATCCAATCCAAATCCGACCTGCCCGGAGCCTCGGCCCATGACCGCGTCTACCGCGCCTTGCGCACCCGCATCATGCACGGCGAATTGGAGCCCGGCGCGGCCTTGACGCTGCGCGGCATCGGCAAGGAATTCGACGTCTCCATGACGCCCGCGCGCGAGGCATTGCGCCGCCTGACGGCAGAGGGCGCGTTGTCCATGTCGGCCTCGGGGCGGGTGACGACGCCGGAGCTCTCCAATGAACGGATCGAGGAGTTGGCGGCCCTGCGCGCGCTGATCGAAACAGAGCTGGCCAGCCGGGCCTTGCCGCGTGCGCACCTCGCCCTGATCGAGCGGTTGCAGACCATCAACAACTCGGTGTCCGTGATGATCTCGCGCAAGGATGCGGTGGGCTATATCCGCACCAATCTGGAGTTTCACCGCACGCTTTACCTGCGCGCGCAGGCCCCCGCGATGCTGGCGATGGCCGAAACGGTCTGGCTTCAGTTGGGGCCGACGATGCGGTCGCTCTATGGCAAGCTCAGGCGCACCGATGGGCCGGTGCAGCACAAGATGATTCTCGCTGCGTTGAAGGCCGGGGACGAGCCGGGCTTGCGGCTTGCCGTGCGCACGGATGTAACCCAAGGACTGCGCCTTTTGGCCAGCTGACCTCCCGCGCCATCAGGCGCGAGAGGCTTGATTTCAAACGCTTTAGCTGTGGATCGGCCCGTCACCACAGGCGAGCGCGGCTTCGCGCACGGCCTCCGAGTATGTGGGGTGCGCATGGCACGTCCGGGCGAGGTCCTCGGCAGCCGCACCGAACTCCATCGCGACACAGATCTCGTGGATCAGATCGCCGGCCATTGGCCCGATGATATGCGCGCCTAGGATGCGGTCGGTGTCCTTGTCCGCGAGGATCTTTACAAAGCCCTCGGCAGCGAAGTTCGCGCGCGCGCGACCGTTGCCCATGAAGGAGAATTTGCCGACTTTGTAGGCGTGGCCGGCCTCCTTCAACTGTTCCTCGCTCTGGCCCACATTGGCGACCTCGGGGTGGGTGTAAATCACGCCGGGGATGACGCCGTAATTCACATGCGGATGCTGGCCTGCGATGCCTTCGGCGACGGCCATGCCTTCGTCTTCGGCCTTGTGGGCGAGCATCGGTCCCGCGATGGCGTCCCCGATGGCGTAGATACCCGGGACGTTGGTCGCGTAATGGTCGTTCACCTCGATCTGGCCGCGCTGGGACAGGGTGACGCCCAACGCGTCGAGGCCCAGCCCATCGGTGTAGGGTTTGCGGCCCGTGGCGACGAGGACGACGTCCGCATCGACAGTGTGTTCGCTGTCATCCTTGCGGAGTTTGTAGGTGACTTTGGCCTTGGTTTTGGAGGTCTCGACGCCTTGGACGGCGGCGCCCAGGGTGAAGGAAAGTCCCTGTTTTGTCAGGATTTTCTGGAAGTTGCGCGCCACTTCGGCATCCATGCCGGGGGTGATGGCGTCGAGGAATTCGATCACCTCGACCTCAGCGCCCAGACGGGCATAGACGGACCCAAGCTCGAGCCCGATCACGCCTGCGCCGATGACGACCAGTTTCTTGGGGATCTTGCCCAGTTCGAGCGCGCCGGTCGACGTCACGACGATTTTCTCGTCGATCTCGATCCCCGGCAGGGCCGAGGCCTCGGACCCCGTGGCGATGATGATGTGCTTGGCCTCGTGGACCTCATCCCCCACCTTGACCTTGCCGGCCTCGGGGATCGATCCCCAGCCCTTGAGCCAGTCGATCTTGTTCTTTTTGAACAGGAATTCAACGCCTTGGGTGTTCTGGCCGATGACGCCGTCCTTGTAGGCCAGCATCTGCTTCCAGTCGACGGACGGGCTTTTGCCCTTGAGGCCCATCTCGGCGAAGTTGTGTTCGGCTTCGTGCAATTGGTGGGACGCGTGGAGCAGCGCCTTGGAGGGGATGCAGCCCACGTTCAGGCAGGTGCCGCCCAAGGTTTCGCGCCCTTCGACGCAGGCGGTTTTGAGGCCAAGCTGGGCGCAGCGGATCGCGCAGACATAACCGCCGGGGCCGGAGCCGATTACGATGACGTCATAGGAAGCCATGGGATGTCCTTATGGTTTGTGGGGTGGTTTTTGGGGCGCTGCCCCCGACGCCCGATGGGCGTCTCCCCCGGGATATTTGGGGCCAGAAGAAGGGGTGAGTCGGGATGCTGGATCGGGCGTTTTGGGGTGGGGCACAATCGGTACACCGGGCGTACACATTGCGTACACCGGGCGTACATACCCGGTTTTTGCACAGTTACGGGGCCATGGTGCGGCAGCGCACCCTCCAGCGATATGTTGAGATTTCGTGTCACAGGAGCGCGGCCACGAGCATGAGGACGGTCGCGGTGAAACCCGTGAACCAGATGAGCGAGCGCCAGGGGGTGAGGCCAAAGTAGTAGGCCGGGATGTAGGCCACGCGGGCCGCGAGGTAGGTATAGGCACACGCCGCCGTGAAGCCGCTGGATTGGCCGGATGTGTGGATGACGAGGGCGGCGATCGAGAAGAGGATCAGCCCTTCGAAATGGTTGTTGAACGCGCGGAAGAGGCGGGCGGGTTTGTCCGAGAGTTGGGATTCCAGCGGGCCGCCGAGGCGGGATTGGTCGCGGGGGGACAGGGTCTTGGCCGGGCCGAGGTCGAGGTTGGCCGCGACGGACATGAGGCCGAATTGCGCGACTTGGAGGAGGGCGGCGAGGGTGAGGGCGGTGAGTTCGGGGGTCATTTGGGGCGCTCTAAGCGAATGCCTACAACAAGTGAAATACACGCAACTAAAAACGGCACCGCCCATTTCAGATCGTCGACCCCATATTCGTCAAACCCGAAATCGACAGCGCTCCAGAACCCGGTAAACGAAAAGAGGCCGCAAGCTGTTGCGACGACAGTCTTGTTCCAGCGGATCAGTACTATCATTGCAGCGATTGTTAGCGTGGATAGGCCTGAATATCGAAACTCATGTCTGATGATGTACCAATCTCCCCAAGACCACCAAAGCGTATGCAGCCACTGATAGACCGGCTCCACTAGGTTGGCGGACAGAGCTGAAATCGCAATCCATGTTGAAATCCGCACCAGTCGGGCTTGTGTGTTTGGTTGCTTCATCTGCTAGGCACCCGACCGTTGATGCGCGCTGAGCAAGCTAGTTGTGCCAACGGCATTTCTCGCGTGAGGTAGGAGTCGGGGCTCAGTCGGAGCCGTGGTGAGACGTGGAGAGTGGCCCCGCATCAACTCTGGGACGTGTGCAAACGCCATTCTGATATGAGGTACTAAGATACGCATCCCGCTAACCCCGCCCGGCAGAGCCGGGCAGCCCCCGACCCTCCACACGGGAGGGGGCTTCACCCCCACCCAGGGTCGGGGGCTGCCCTATGTTGGTGAGACGTGGCATCGCGCGGGGCTCGGTCCCTTACAAATCCATCAACAACCGGCGCGGATCTTCGAGCGCCTCTTTCACGCGAACGAGGATCGTCGACGGCAAAGGCGCCGTGACGTTCCTCG
>JBCBFU010000009.1:0-75861 GCA_038527375.1 Pseudomonadota bacterium
CGCGATGATGGTGGCAGAGCCTGTGCGGCTGGCATATGCCTCGGCGCTCGAATGGATCGGGCTGGCCACCGGTATCCTGACCCTCACCTAAGCGCCCGCCCCCGTCTTCTGGCCAGAAATATCCCGGGGGAGCGCCGCATGGCGCGGGGGCAGAGCCCCAACGCACATACAATTCCCGCAGCCGTTTCACGTTCTTCCCAAAGACCCGGCGATCAGGCATAGTTCGCCCATAACGGGAAACCCCGGTCAGAGCAGCCATGGTGAGCGGAGCACGTATAATGCCCGAGATCGTCGACATCCTCCAAGAGCGGTTGGAACTGCCGCAACTCCTCGAACGCGATGGCCTGAAGGGAATCGAATTGGGCGTGGCCTCGGGCGACTTCTCGCGGCGCTTGATGGATACGGAGCTCTTCTCGGAATTTTACGGGGTCGACCTCTACGGCGATCACCACAACACGCGCCAATACCTGCGTGCACTCAAACGCGTGGGCCTGGGTCGCGGCTATCAACTCTTGCGCTGTACCTTCAAGGACGCGCTGGCGCTCTTCCCGCGCGAGTATTTCGACTTTGTCTATGTCGACGGCTACGCCCACACGGGCGAGGAAGAGGGGCGCACCTTCTTCCAGTGGTACAACAAGGTCAAAGTCGGCGGCATGATCGCAGGGCATGACTATGATGAACAATGGCCCCTTGTCCGGCGCGCCGTGAATGCCTTTGCCGACGAGGCTGGACTAACGATCATGCGCACCGCGCCGACCAAGGATCAGGGGCCGCAGGACCGCTTTCTGTCATGGGCCGCAATCAAGACCGAGGCGCGCGAGATCATCTATCCCGACCGCCTGAAAGGCATCGCCAAAGGCAAACATTCGGTGATGCGGATGAAACCCGGTCAGGCCCCCAAGCGCCCAGCCCGAAAACCGCGCAAGCCTGCGGCCGACCAAAAGACGGCGACCTAGTTACCCGTTAGAGCGTTCCTGATCTGGCAACACAGCGTTTTCGCCCAGCGCGTTAACCATTTTCCGCCGATGTGATAGGCGTGCCGATGGGTGTGGTGAAAGGGTAACGATGTCAGAGTTTGAATATCGCGTGGTTCCCGCGCCGACCAAAGGCCTGCGCGGTCGGGGGATCAAAGGCCCGCAAGCGCGATTTGCCAATGCATTGCAGACGGTTATGAATGATCTCGGCGCGGACGGCTGGGAATACCTGCGCACGGACACGCTTCCGGCGGAGGAACGGCAGGGCCTGACGTCGCGGGTGACGGTGTTTCAAAACATGCTGGTCTTTCGCCGGGCGCTGGCGACCCGGTCAGCGGCTCCTGAGTTCGAGCCGCCGCGCGCCCTACCTGCGCCGTCGCTGGACGAGGCCGATAATGTCACCCCCCTCTTTTCCGCACAGTCGGTCGGCGCGGCCCTACAGGCCACCCAGCCAGACGAGCCCGCAAACTATGACGGCCCCGACCTGAACCCCGCCCTTTTGGCGCGGGCGCAACGGCTGAAATCACCGCCAGCCGCCGAATAGCGCGGGGTCGCCTAGCGGATCGTCAGCGCAAGTGCGTGAATGCGGTCCATCACCTCCGTGCCAAGGGCCGTATGCACGGCCCTGTGGCGGGCGATGCGCGACATGGGGGCAAACTCCGGGGCCGCGATGGTCACCTGAAAATGGCTTTCCCCGCCCTCTTGAAAGCCTGCATGGCCGCGATGGGCCTCGCTGTCGTCGACCACGACAAGCTCTGTGACCGCGAAGGCTGCGCGCAGCTTTGCGTCGATTTTATCGGCCATCCCCAACTTTCTGCCCTCGCGCTCTTTTAACTCTGCGTCCAATGCCTAAACTCTCTGCTCCGAGTCGAAAAGAATGACCGTGCAGTGGGAAAGGTTTGCGATGTCCAAGGATGATCCGTTCGGTTTCGACATGTCCGTCTCTTCGGCCAAGAAGAAAACCAACCGGGGCCGCCGGGGCATGTCCGGCGCCTTCGAGACGTCGACGCGCATCTGCGACAAACCCGGCTGTCAGGAAAAGGGCATGTACCGCGCGCCCAAGAGCCCGGACTCGCTCGATGACTTCTACTGGTTCTGCAAGGAACACATCCGCGAATACAATGCCGGCTGGAACTTCTTCGACGGGACGAACGAACAGGACGTCAACGCACAGATGGACAAGGACCGCGTGTGGGAGCGCGAGACCAAGCCCTTCAAGCAATCCGCCGAGGAACGGGCATGGGCGCGCCTGGGGATCGATGACGCCCATCAGGTGTTGGGCGGCAACGCCACGCGCAACCCGGGCCGTTCGGCCCCCGGTGGCGGGCGCAAGCTGCCGCCCACCGAACGCCGCGCGATCGAAATCCTCGAGGCGCGTGACGACATGACCAAGGCCGAGATCCGCAAGCAGTACAAATCCCTGATCAAGGTTCTGCACCCCGACATGAATGGCGGGGATCGCAGTCAGGAAGAGCAACTGGGTGAGGTCGTCTGGGCCTGGGATCAGATCAAGGACAGCCGCAGCTTCAAGTGATCAGGCGTGGGTGCGTCTGCCCCAAGCATCCAGGCTCTCGCGCTCGGCGGTATAGCTGCGCCGCGCGGTGTCATAACCCCAGAGCGCGAACATCCATGGCACCGCCAAAACCGGCATGTTCAGCAGGGCGATCAGCACAAGCCACGGTCCGAACATCGTCCCGAAGATCGGCAGGACCAGCGTTCCTGCGACGATCCCCACCAGCATGGTGGTGATGACGCCCGCAACGGCCGCGTGCCACAGGCTGCCCCGCCCCACACGTCCAAAGCGATCCCGCATGGCCATGGCGCTCAGACATGCGCCCATGGCGCCTGACATGGCAAGCCAGCCGCGTGCCGTATCGCGTGAGGTGAAGGAATCGAGCGCGTTGAGATCACGCAGCGCATACATCCCCAAAACGGCCCCCGCCAAGGCGAGCGCCGCGAAGGCAAGGATGAGCGCCCATTCTGCGCGCGAAGGCAAATTGACGGTAATCTGCACTGTTCAAACTCAATACCAATTCGGCACGTTTCTTGCAGGCGTGTTGGGCAGGAATGCGGCGCGCTGTCGGCGTTTTTGTATTGAGCTTGCGGCACATCAGCCGCGCAGCAGAGCCGGTGCCAGCCACTCGGCACAGATACCGCCCGCAAGACCCAGCCCCAAAGGAATGCTCCAATGGGCGCGTGGCGCACAACTTGCAATGATCCATCCCGCCATGGCGGCGCCCAGGGTCAAGGGCAACCTCAGGTAAAGATCGGCAACCCAAGCCGCACAGCCTGCCACGGCCCCGCATGTCCAAAACCAATGCGCGGCCACTGCCAAACGATCCATGATCCTGCCTCCGTCCTTATCCTTGGACGGTCAGGATGCACATGCTCACCCGCAGGTGGCGCGCGCAGGTTCAGCAAGGGAGGTGCAGATCAGGCCGCCCGGAACACGAGGCTGACGCCGTTCAGGCAGTGACGTTTGCCCGTGGGTGCAGGTCCATCGTTGAAAATGTGCCCGAAATGGCTGCCGCAGCGGCGGCAGTGGCATTCGGTGCGGACCCGGATCAGCTTGCGATCCTCTTTGGTGCCAATTGCGTTGCGCAGCGAGGCGTAGAAGCTCGGCCAGCCCGTGCCGCTATCGAATTTGGTCTGTGATGAGTAAACCGGCAGGTCACAGCCGCGGCAATGATAGGTGCCCGCGTCGTAGAGTTTGTCGAGCGGGCTGGAAAACGGCCGCTCGGTGCCTTCCTTGCGCATGACCTTGTATTGCAAGGGCGTGAGCATCGCGCGCCATTCGGCGTCGGTCCGCGTGACCTCGAACGGGCCGGATGCGGCCATGGCCAGACCCGGGACAATCGCAGGGATCGCGGCGGCGGCCGCGGCAGTTGCCCCGGCCAAAAGGGCGCGGCGGGTCATCGGGTGGGCGGGTGTGAGGTGGCTGTGCGTCATGGGGGCAGTATAGCCGCGGCCCACGCGGCGCGGCAGGAAAAGGCGCGCCGCTAACGAAGTGTTGAAGCGTCGATCAGCGGGCCACGCGCCAGTATCGGGCCCGGCTGCGGCGGTGGGGTCTGCGTGTCACCGCCCACTGCCTCGGCCGTGATCGCGATGTCTATGGTTGCGAGCGTTTGCGTGTCGACAGCGGGGGCCGCGAGGCCGCCGATGCCGCCCAGCGTCTCCGTGCGGGACGCGGAAAATCCGGGGAGCTGAAACGTCGCGCCGCCCCCCGCGGTCAAATACCCCAGCGGCACCAAGGCCCCTGCGCCATCGCTGAGCCAGACATGTTCGCGCGTGCCCCCGGCGGCCGCGCCGCCCTGCCGCGCGATTTGCAAGGTCCCGGTGCGTCCGTCCAGTTGGGCGGAATATGTAAGGCCAGCATCGCCTGTCAGCTGCGTGCTGGTGAGCTCATCCGGCAGCCCCGGATCAAGGTAGCTCGCTGCGACATAGACCACCGCAACGGCGGTGGCCGCACCTGCGACCGCACCCAAAGCCCAGCGCGCCAATGTCCGCGCGATCCCGTCGGTGGCCCCGATGGCCTTGCGCAGGCGGGCCCGCACGCGCGGCGGAGGGGTCACGAGGTCTGGCGTCGCCGTATCTGCGCCCATCTGTGCAGGGCGCACATCTGCGCGGTCGCGGGCGACGTCCTGCACATGGGCGTCAACCCACAGCCGCCCATCCCCCATTCCGGGCCTGTAGGCGCCTGCGGCATCCCAAAGCGATGTGTAGGCCGCCAAAAGGGCGCTTTCGGCAGCAGCCCCGTTTTGCAGCGTGTTGAGGCAAGTGGCGAAGCTTCGCGGCGCGGTTGCATCATAAAGGTCTAGAAACGCAGCCCGGTCGCCCATGGCCGCCTGCGCCAGAAGCTCTTCCACATCGGGTATCTCAGAGGCGTGCGGCGTGGTCATTTTGCCTTCCCATTGGCGTTTAGAATGAAGTGCGCTTGGCCTTTTGCCAAGCCCGCGCGTCCGCGCGGCAGGCACCATCTGCGCCACATTTCTTTTTGCCCCGAAAGGCGCGGCCTTTCCCTTGCACCGCTCAGGGATATGTTGCACCACCGCAGGCGGCCCTACGTGGGCCCGCGCGACCCATCTGGAAGGACAAGACCATGGCCGACGGCAGCATTGATATCGACGCGACCCCCACCCGCGAGATTTCCGTGCGGGAGGTCTTTGGCATCGATACCGATATGACGGTCAAAGGCTTTGAAGAGCCGTCAGACCGCGTCCCAGAGGTCGACCCGACCTACAAGTTTGATCCCGACACGACGCTGGCGATCCTTGCAGGCTTCAACAACAACCGCCGCGTGATGATCCAAGGGTATCACGGTACCGGCAAATCCACGCACATCGAACAGGTCGCCTCGCGTCTGAACTGGCCTGCGGTGCGCGTGAACCTGGACAGCCACATCAGCCGGATCGACCTGATCGGCAAGGACGCGATCAAGCTGAAGGACGGCAAGCAGGTTACCGATTTCCAGGAGGGCATCCTGCCCTGGGCGCTGCGCAACCCGACCGCAATCGTGTTCGACGAATACGACGCGGGCCGCGCGGACGTGATGTTCGTGATCCAGCGTGTGCTGGAAACCGACGGCAAACTGACCCTGCTCGACCAGAACAAGGTCATCACGCCCCACCCCTATTTCCGCATCTTCGCGACGGCCAACACCGTGGGTCTGGGCGACACGACGGGTCTCTATCACGGGACGCAGCAGATCAACCAAGGTCAGATGGACCGCTGGTCGCTGGTTGCCACGCTCAACTACCTGTCGATCGAGGCCGAGGCGGCCATCGTTCTGGCCAAGAACCCGCATTACAACACCGAGGCCGGGCGCAAGACGGTCAAGCAGATGGTCACGGTCGCCGACATGACGCGCACGGCCTTCATGGCAGGCGATCTGTCGACCGTGATGTCGCCGCGGACGGTCATCGCATGGGCGCAAAACGCCGAAATCTTCCGGTCGGTCGGATACTCCTTCCGCCTGTCGTTCCTCAACAAATGTGACGAGCTGGAGCGCGCCACCGTGGCCGAGTTCTTCCAGAAATGCTTCGACGAGGAACTGCCCGAAAGCGCTGCCGCGATGAGCATGGGGTAAGACCCATGCATATCGGGCTGATCGGCGGGATCGGACCGGCAGCGACGGTTGTCTACTATCAACGGCTTTGTGACGGCGCCCGGGCGCGTGGCGTGCCGCTTGATCTGACCATTGTGCAGGCGGACGCGCCGACGCTTGTTGCCAACAATCTGGCCGATGATCGCGATGCGCAGGCTGCGATCTATGCCGGGCTGATCGACAGATTGAAGGCGGCGGGCGCGGACTGTGCGGCGATCACCTCGCTCGGCGGGCATTTCTGCTATGAAGAAACGCTTGCGCGGGCGTCCCTGCCCCTCGTGTCCGGGGTTGAACCGCTGGATGCCCATTTCGCCGAACAGGGTCTGGGCACCGTGGGGCTTTTGGGCACCGAGGTCGTGATGCGCACCCGGCTTTATGGCCAACTTTCGCGGACACAGGCGCTTGCCCCGCAGACGCTGCCGGAAAGCGGTGCGCGATACCTGTCCATGGCGCTTGCCGGGCGCGCCAGCGATGAGGACCGCAGGGCCTTTTTCTCGGAGGGATCAGAGATGATTGCGCGCGGGGCCGAGGCAATCGTGCTGGCGGGAACGGATCTTGGGTTGGCGTTCGACGGGCATGATCCAGGCTACCGCGTAATTGATGCGCTGGACGTTCACGTGGCCCGCCTTCTGGACCTAGCTTGTGGTCAGGCGGCCCTCTGACACCACATATTGCGGATTTTTTCAGACTTTTCGCAGATCGCCTTATTGATAGTTAAGATTTCTGGTGTACCGTCTAATTTATGGGCGGTTTGCGAACATATGTGATCGGTCTCTTTGTCTGCCTCTCGACATACCTGTCGACTGGCGCGGCCTCTGCGGGCACGGACATGTTCCCCCGCTCTCCATCTGAACGCGTGCAGGTCTTTGCAATGTGTGCTGGCCGCTATTCGGCGCTGGAGGAACATCAACGCTTCTTTGACGGCGCGGCCTCGGAACAGGCCGGGTCGATCCGCGCAGAGTTCGAGAGCCTGATTGACGCCGCCATGCCGGACGCCGTGGACTGGGGCATGCCGCAACGGATGGCGCTGGATTGGCGGGTGACGGCCAAGGCGGCACAGGCGCAATTGCTGCATTCGGGTACATTCGCAACCAACAGCCGCCGTCAGCAGGTGGACCGGCAGGCCAGCGAAAGCTTCTTTGCCGAATGCCGCGCCATGATCGGGCGCACCTGACGCATTTTCGCATGGCCATTCCCCCCGAAGGGACCTAGTTTTTATCGGACGCCATCGCCCGTCTCCGGGCGGGAAGGCAAGTGCCGTGCGGAAGTAGGACGCCATGCAAAAGAGCGACAACCCAGCCGATCCCTTCAAAAAAGCCGTGGCCGAGGCTGCGAAAGTCGTGGCCGACGATCCCGAATTGTCGATCAGCTATTCCGTGGACCCGCCGGGGGCCACCAACGACACCCTGCGCCTGCCCCAGGTCAGCCGCCGCATGACGCGCGATGAAATCCTGCTGGCCCGCGGGACGGCGGATGCGCTGGCCCTGCGCCACAAGCACCACGATCCCGCGACCTACAACCGCTATGTCCCCAACGGGAACATGGCACGTGACCTCTATGAGGCGATGGAGACGGCGCGGTGCGAGGCCGTGGGCTGTGACGAGCTGCCGGGGATGGCCTCGAACATCGACCACAAGATCGCAAACGAGGCGATGCGCAAAGGCTACGGTGACATCAAGGAAGCGGCTGAGGCGCCGCTGGCCGTCGCCGCGGGCTACCTGATCCGCCACCTCGCCACCGGTCGCGATCTGCCGCGCGATGCCGCCAACGTCATGGAGCTGTGGCGCGGCTATATCGAACAGCAGGCGGGCGGGACGCTCGAAGACGTCCAGGACATGCTGTCGGACCAGTCTAAGTTCGCGAAATTCGCGCGCCAGATCATCAGCGATCTTGGTTATGGCGATCAGTTGGGCGATGACCCCGATAGTCTGGACGAGGATGAGACAGACGAGGCCGAAGGCGAACCCGACGATCAGGATCAGCCCGACAGCACCGGCGACGATGGCTCGGACGACGAGCAGGACATGGATGCCTCGCCCGAGCAGACGCAGGAAGAACAGCAGGACGCGGCCCAAGCCTCGGTCACGCTCGATGACATGGCCGAGGCTGAGATGGCCGAAGAGGCCGAGATGCCCGAGGGCGAGGCGCCGATGGACCCGCCCCAGACCATGCCCCATTCCGAGGCTGATCCGGATTACGTGGTCTATGACACGCAGTTCGACGAGGAAATCCGCGCCGAGGATCTGGCGGAACCTGCCGAATTGGAGCGCTTGCGCGCCTATCTGGATCAACAGCTCGATCCGCTGAAAGGCGCGGTCAGCCGTCTGGCCAACAAATTGCAACGCCGCCTGCAGGCGCAGCAGAACCGGTCGTGGGAATTCGATCTTGAGGAAGGCATGCTGGATGCAGGCCGTCTGGCGCGTGTGGTGGCCAACCCAACCACGCCCCTGTCCTTCAAGATCGAAAAGGACACTGAATTCCGCGATACCTGTGTCACGCTGCTGTTGGACAATTCCGGCTCGATGCGGGGGCGCCCGATCTCGATCGCGGCAATTTGTGCGGACGTTCTGGCGCGCACGTTGGAGCGGTGCCAGGTCAAGACCGAAATCTTGGGCTTTACCACCCGCGCCTGGAAAGGTGGCCAAAGCCGGGAGGCATGGCTGGCCGATGGTCGCCCGCAGCAGCCCGGGCGCCTGAACGACCTGCGCCACATCATCTACAAGGCGGCGGATGCCCCGTGGCGGCGCGCGCGGCCCAATCTGGGTCTGATGATGAAAGAAGGCTTGCTGAAGGAAAACATCGACGGTGAAGCTCTCGAATGGGCGCACCGGCGGATGAATGCCCGGCCCGAGGCGCGCAAGATCCTGATGGTGATCTCAGACGGTGCGCCTGTGGATGACAGCACGCTGTCGGTGAACCCTGCGAACTATCTGGAAAAACACCTGCGCGACGTGATCGCCATGGTCGAAAAGAAAAAGCAGGTCGAACTGATCGCCATCGGGATCGGTCACGACGTCACGCGCTACTATGACCGCGCTGTCACGATCACGGATGTGGAACAGCTTGCCGGCGCCATGACCGAGCAGCTTGCCAGCCTCTTTGACAGCGACCCGCGCGCGCGCGCCCGGGTCATGGGGATGAAGCGGGCGAGCTAGTGGGGCACCATCGGATGTGATGGTGCGGCAGCGAAGGGGCCAACCCCTTCGAACCCCCGGAGTTTTTGCAGAAAGATGAAGCATGGACGCGATCCAGACCTTTGAAGCCACGACCTCTCCCGATCAGGGGCCGCCACGGCTCGCGGCGTTGCGGGGCGCGATGGCCGAGGCCGGTCTGGCCGGAATGCTGACACCCCGCGCGGATGCGTGGCAGGGCGAGAACGTGGCACCCTGTGACGAGCGTCTGGCGTGGCTGACCGGGTTCACGGGATCGGCCGGGTTTTGCGCGGTGCTGACGGACAGGGCCGGGATTTTCATCGACGGACGCTACCGTGTGCAGGTGCGCCAGCAGGTCGATCCGGTCTTTACCCCCGTGCACTGGCCGGAAACGGGTCTGGCCGATTGGCTGAAAGAGCATTGCGCGCCGGGGGCCAAAATCGGGTTTGATCCGTGGCTGCACACAGTGCGCGAGATGCGGGCCCTGCGCCGGGACGCGCCGGGGATCGAATTCGTTGCAACGCCCCATCCCATCGACGGGCTTTGGCACGACCGCCCCGCGCGCCCGACGGCACCTGCAGTCCCCCACCCGATCGAGATGTCGGGGCAAAGAAGCCCGGACAAACGCGCGGCCTGCGCGGAAGAGTTGGAGGCCGCAGGCGTTGCGCAGGCGGTCATAACCCTGCCGGATTCGATCTGCTGGCTGCTCAATATCCGGGGCGCGGATATCCCCCGCACGCCCACAGTGCAGGCCTTTGCCGTGCTGCATGCGACGGGCAAGGTCGACCTTTTTATCGATCCGGCTAAGGTCGCAGACCTCGGGCCAGACCCCGATATCGCCGTTCATCCGTTCGAGGCCTTTGAGGCGTATATCGCCACGCTGGAGGGTCCCGTGCGCATCGACCCGGTCTCTGCCCCGTCCGCGGTGGCGACGGCTCTGGGTGCTGCGGGTGTACGGACTGTCGACGGACAGGACCCCTGCGTTCTGCCGAAGGCGCGCAAGAACCCGGTGGAACTGGAAGGGACCCGCGCCGCCCATCACCGCGACGCCGTAGCAATGGTCGAGTTTCTCGCATGGCTGGATGCGCAAGACCCCACGACGCTGAGCGAGATCGACGTGGTGCGCAGCCTTGAAGGATTTCGGCGTGCCACCAACGCGCTCCGCGATATCAGTTTCGAGACGATTTCGGGCGCCGGTCCAAATGGCGCGATCGTGCATTACCGCGTCACGGAGGAGAGCAACCGCCAATTGGCCAAAGGTGAATTGCTGCTGGTCGATTCCGGTGGGCAATACGTGGACGGCACAACCGATATCACCCGCACGATTGCCTTGGGCACGCCGCCCGCCGGCGCGGTTGCGGCCTTTACCCGCGTGCTGCGCGGGATGATCGCGCTGTCACGGTTGCGGTTCCCCAAGGGGCTGGCCGGGCGCGACATTGACGCGATTGCGCGCGCGCCGCTCTGGGCCGCAGGCCAAGATTACGATCACGGCACGGGGCACGGTGTGGGAAGCTATCTGGGCGTGCACGAAGGCCCCGCCAGCATCAGCCGCCGGGGGACCGTGAGGCTCGATCCCGGGATGATCCTGTCCAATGAGCCCGGATATTACCGCGAGGGCGCATTTGGCATCCGCATCGAGAACCTGATCGTGGTTCAGGAGGCCGCCCCCATCGCAGGTGGGGACGACCGGGACATGTTGGACTTCGAGACACTGACATATGTGCCCATCGACACACGCCTGATTGACGCGGGCGCAATGGATGCAGGCGAACGCGGATGGCTGAATGCCTATCACACCGAGGTCGCCGCGCGCCTTGAAGGCCGGCTGAGCGACCGCGCGGCGCAGTGGCTGGTGGACGCCGTCAAACCAATCTGACACAAACCTTTCACCGTGGTCTGTCAAAAGCCCTCGGAACGCCTATTGGGGAGGACAGCACATGGCACAGCACATCACGATTGAACCGGCCAACGGGACATGGGTGGTCCGCGTTGCCGGGGCTGTTCTGGCCGAAAGCGCCTCTGCCCTGATGCTGACTGAGGGTGACTATCCCTTTGTGATCTATTTCCCGCGCGACGACGTGGCCATGGCGTTTCTGGATGCCTCCGACAAGGTGACCCACTGCCCGCACAAGGGCGACGCCAGCTATTTCCACCTCGTGACGAAATCCGGGACGCTGGAAAATGCGGTCTGGAGCTATGAGACGCCGAAAGAAGGCGTGGCCCAGATCGCAGGCCATCTGGCGTTTGGGCACGAGGCGGTGACCGTCGAGAAGCTCTAGCCTCAGGAATGCTCTTCGGCTGCCGTCGCCGCCAAGGCGCGGTTATAGGCCTTGAGCGCGTCCACCTGAAAAAGCGCGCCCACCAGCGTCGGGCTGCCATCCTTGTTCAGCGTCACGATTGGCAGGAAAACGGCGTTCGTCGTCTCGAACAGCGGCATCGCCCCTTCGAGCGTGGCCGTGTCGGTCAGGTAAAGCCCTTCTTCGATCAACTCCCAACAGGCATCTTCGGCGGCGGCGCGCGGATTGTCCGGGCGGCGCATGATTTGGGCCACGCCGAACATGGCCAATAGGTAGGCCTGCGGACCGGCGGCCAGATGGACGTCGCGCCGTTCCAGCTGTGACAGGAAGAACGACCGGTCCACGAGGTTTGACGCCAGCGCCGTCGACATGCTGACCGCGACCATCACCGCAAGGCCAGTTTGCCAATCCCCTGTCAGTTCAAACACAATCAACGTGGTTGAGATCGGCGCGCCCAGCACCGCAGCGGCCACCGCGCCCATCCCGGCAAGGGCATACAGCGTCTCTGCGCCTGAAAACTCCGGCACGATCCCGGTGGCGATGATGCCAAAGGCCAAACCGGTCAACGCACCGACCATCAATGCAGGTGAGAACACGCCGCCGCCCATGCGGCCTGCCATGGTGACGGCCACCGCGATGATCTTGAGCGCGCAAAAGATGATGGCGTTGTGCAGCACGATATCGCCCGACAGCGCGGCAGTCGTCGTCTCGTACCCCACGCCGATGATATGCGGGAACGGGATCGCCATCGCACCCAGAACGAGACCCGCACAGGCCGGGCGCAGCCATCTTGGGATGCCCGTGCGCGACTGAAAGGCGCTGCCCAGCGTGTCGAACCAGAAGATCATCCGCATCAGCACGACGGCCACGAGGCCCGAGACGAGGCCGAGGATCAGAAACGCCGGAAGCTCCACATAAAACGCCAGCGCGCCTTCGGTGGGCAGCGTGAACTCGGTAATGTCCCCAAAGCGCAGCCGCGACACGACCGTGCCCGCGACCGAGGCGATCACGATGGGCGCAAAGGCGTGGACGGCGAAGTGGCGCAAGATAACCTCAAGCGCGAAGAGCGCCCCGGCGATGGGCGCGTTGAACGAGGCCGACACGCCAGCAGCAACCGCACAGCCCAGAAGGTCGCGCCCGGTGATGCCGTCTGCGCGGATCAGGTTGGCCATCTTGGTCGAAATCACGCCCGCAAGGTGGACGACCGGCCCCTCCCGCCCGGTGGACCCGCCAGAGGACAGCGTGATCCAGGATGCCACGGCAGAGGCGAGACCGGCGCGGACCTCGACCCGGCCTTCTTTCATCGCGGCCCCTTCGATCACGTCGGCCACCGATCGCACCCGCCCGTCCGGTGTGAACCGGTCGAGGATCAGGCCCACGACCAGACCGCCCAGGATCGGGACCACGAGGACCCAGTACCACGGCAATTGCCCTGCCCAGGAATGCAGGTAGTTGATGTCGTCGGTTCGGTAGATCCATCCCTGAAGCGCCGTGATCGCCTCGCGGAACCCGAGCGCGGCAAAGCCCGCGAGGATGCCCACCACAAGGGCGATGAACCAGAATTGGATCTGGCTTGGCCCCTTGTCGCGCAGGATGCGCCAGCTGCGCTGGACCGCGTCGCGAACCTGTGTCTTGCCGGGAAGCATCGCGCCTGACCCGTCCTCTGCGACCCGGTGTCCCCTCGCTTCCCCTCGGCGGTCGCCTCCCTTAGGGTGCGGTCACTGCCCCAAAGCCCGTGCGGAACCTCTCATGAAGCTCGACGATGCTCTGACAGCCCTCTCTTCTGTGTTAGGCGAACGCCTGTCACGGTCCAAGTCTGATCTCGACACCCATGGGCGTTCCGAAACGCATTTTGGCGGCCACAGCCCCGATGCCGTCGCCTATCCGACATCCACGGGCGAGGTTGCGCAGATCGTGGCCATTTGCCGCGACCACGCTGTACCCATCATCGGCTTTGGCGCAGGTACCTCGCTGGAGGGACACACCGCCGCAATCCGGGGCGGGGTCAGTGTGGATTTCAGCCAGATGAACCGCGTGTTGGGTATCCACCCGGAGGATATGGATGTGGTCGTCCAACCCGGTGTCACGCGCGAGCAATTGAACGAGGAGTTGCGCGCTACGGGTCTGTTCTTTCCTGTGGATCCCGGGGCCAATGCCTCGCTGGGGGGCATGGCCTCGACCCGGGCGTCCGGGACAACGACCGTGCGGTACGGGACCATGCGCGACAATGTCATGGGGCTCGAGGTCGTGACAGCCGATGGCGAGATTATCCGCACAGGGACACGCGCGCGCAAGTCTTCGGCGGGTTATGATCTGACGGGGCTCTTTGTGGGGTCCGAAGGAACGCTGGGACTGATCACTGAACTCACGCTCAAGCTCCACGGTCAGCCCGAGGCGGTGGCAGCCGCCGTTTGCGCCTTTCCGGATACGCAGTCTGCGGTGTCGAGTGTCATCGCCGCCGTCCAGATGGGTCTGCCCCTTGCGCGGGTCGAATTCCTCGATGCCGCGTCCATCGCCGCCGTGAATACCTACTCAGACCGGGCGGATGCGTTGATGCCGCATCTGTTCCTTGAATTTCACGGATCCCCCAACGCCGTGGCCGAGGACGCAGAGACCTTTGGCGCGCTGGCCAGCGAAAACGGCGGCTCGGAATTCGCGTGGTCCTCCAAGACCGAAGCGCGCAATGCGCTCTGGGCTGCGCGACATTCGGCCTATTGGGCCATCCTCGGGTCGCGTCCCGGGGCCAAGGGGTTCGTGACGGATGTCTGCGTCCCGATCTCGCGCTTGGCCGAGGCCATCGACGAAACGCAGGCCGACATTGCGGCCAGTCCCGTACCGGGCCCGATCCTGGGCCATGTGGGAGACGGTAACTTTCACGCGATCCTACTGATCGACCCCAATAGCCCCGAGGAAGCGGCCGCAGCCGCAGCGCTATCGGCGCGCATGGTCGAGCGCGCTCAGGCCATGGGCGGCACAGCCACAGGCGAACATGGCGTCGGCATGGGCAAGCTGGACTATATGGACGCGGAGCACGGCGGCGGCTGGTCGATCATGGGTCAGATCAAGCGCGCGCTGGACCCCGATGGCATCATGAACCCGGGCAAGCTGATCAGGCAGAACTAGCCCGCCAGAAGGGCGCGCGCGGCCTCACGCGCCGCGTCCGTGATGGTGTCGCCCGACAACATGCGCGCGACCTCGTCCACCCGTTCGACGGTTTCCAGCGGAATGACGTCGGAAAAGGTCATATCCCCATCCACGCGCTTGGCCACGCGCCAGTGATGGCCGCCAAGGGCCGCGACCTGCGGCGAGTGCGTCACGACAAGGACTTGACCGTCCGAGGCAAGGCTGGCAAGGCGGCGCCCCACCGCATCCGCCGTGGCCCCGCCTACACCGCGGTCAATCTCGTCAAAGATCATCGTCACCCCTGCCCCGGCCTCTGTCAGGCAGACCTTGAGCGCCAACAGGAAGCGCGACAGCTCCCCGCCCGACGCGATCTTGTTCAAGGGACCGGCAGGTGCGCCGGGGTTCGTGGCCACGGTAAAGGCGACCTGATCAACGCCATCGGGGCCGGGACCTTCCGGCGTCACTTCGGTGCGGAACACCGCACGCTCCATCTTCAGCGGTGCCAGTTCATCGGCCATAACTGTGTCGAGACGCGCCGCGGCCTCTTGCCGGGCACGGGTCAGCACCGCGGCGGCGCTGTCATAGGCGGCTTGCGCGGTCTCAAGCCCCTCTTCCAGCTTGGCGATATCGCGGCCCGACATATCGAGCGCTTCGAGCTTGCCGCGCAGCGTGTCGGCCAAGGCGGCCAGATCATCGGGCGCCACCTGATGTTTGCGAGCAAGCCCCCGCAGGGCAAAGAGGCGTTCTTCGACCTGCTCCAACTCGGCTGCGTCGAAGTTCAGTTGCGCCAGCGCGGCCTCGACCCCGTCTTGGGCATCCCCCAATTCCACCATGGCCCGCGAGAGCGCAGCAAGCGGGGCATCCAGCCCACCTTCGGCCTGCGCGGCGGCCCCGTCGAGCCAGCGGGACGCATCCCCCAAGAGCCCTTCGGCCCCATCGGACCCGAGCGCTTGGGCAGCCTTCGCGATGTCGTCGCGGATGCGTTCTGCGGCCTGCATCAGGCGGCGGCGGGCATCCAGCGCCTCATCCTCACCGGGTTCCGGGGCGAGTTTGTCCAGCTCGGCCACCGCGTGGCGCAGGAAATCCTCCTCCGCCGCGACCTCGGCGACCCGGGCGCGGGCCGTATCCAAATCGGTACGCGCCTTGGACACGGCGCGCCATGCCTCGCGCACGATCCCGCGCGCGGCGTCCAGTTTTCCGAAATCGTCCAGCAGCGCCCGGTGTCCGCGTACGTTCAAAAGGCCCCGGTCATCATGCTGCCCGTGCAGTTCGACGAGGGTTTCCGAGAGCGCCCGCAGCAGTTCGCCGGAGGCGCGGCGATCATTCACATAGGCGGTCTTGCGCCCGTCGCGCGTGTTGATGCGGCGCAGGACCAACTCGTGATCGTGGTCATACCCGGCCTCATCCAGCCGCGCCCAGACCGGATGACCGGGCGCCAGATCAAACCACGCCGTGACCTCTCCCTGGTCGGCCCCTTGGCGCACCAGATCCGCACGCCCGCGCCAGCCCAGCACGAACCCAAGGGAATCGAGCAGGATGGATTTGCCCGCGCCGGTTTCGCCGGTCAGCACGTTCAGGCCCGGCTGAAACTCAAGTTCCAGCCGGTCAATGATCAACATGTCCCGGATATCGAGCCCGCGCAGCATCTGGATACCTTACGCCTGCTGTTTGCGATCGGCGGTGGCGCGATGCGCCTGACCGATCAGAGCCATTCGCCCCGCACCATCTGACGGTAGATGGCCGACAGCCAGTTGTTGCCCAGCGACCGCGCCTCAAGCCCCTGACCGCGCAAGAGAGAGAAGCTGTCCTCGTACCACTCGGTCGAGCGGTAGTTGTGGCCCAGGATCGCGCCTGCGGTCTGTGCCTCGGCGTCGAGACCCAGTGCAAGGTAGGCTTCCACAAGGCGATGCAGCGCCTCGGCCGTGTGGGTGGTTGTCTGGAAATCCTCGACCACCACGCGGAAGCGGTTGATGGCCGCGCCATAATGCTTCTGTTTCAGGTAGTAGCGCCCGATCTCCATCTCTTTCCCGGCCAGATGGTCAAAGGCCAGGTCGAATTTCAGGATCGAAGACTGGGCATATTCGCTGTCCGGGTAGCGTTCGATGACCGTGCGCAGGGATTGCAGGGCCTGAAAGGTCAGCCCCTGATCGCGACCGACCTCGTCGATCTGGTCGTAATAGGACAGCGCAAGCAGATACTGTGCGTAGGCCGCATCTTCATCAGCCGGATAGAAATCCAGATACCGCTGCGCAGCCGATCGGCTGTTGGGATAGTCGCGATCCCGGTGGTAGGCAAACGCCTGCATGATCAGCGCGCGCTTTGCCCATTCGCTGTAGGGATACAGACGCTCGACCTCGCCAAAGTAGAAGGCAGCATCGTCGGCGCGGTCGCGGCCCAATTCGAACTCGCCCCGGTCAAAAATTTCCTTGGCTGTGAAGTTTTCCAGCGGGACGTTGGGTTCGTCACTGAGCCCGCAAGCCGCGAGCGTTACAAGGCCCGTGGTCGCCACGACACGTCGCAGCCAAAGCGCCCCGTCAACACGCGTGCGGGCCAAAGCCCCAAATGCCCAGCGTGACCAGTGCCCGACCGGTATCCGCATACCAACAATCCTTACCGCCTGTCGTCACCGGGTGCCCGACAGGCCCCAGCGTTTCGAGTGATTTAGCATGGCTTGGATGCGAAGGCAAAACGCGTTTCCCACATGATCGCCCAGACGGGGCAGATCGCAGCCGGGCCGAGGGTCACATCACGGCGACGGCGTCCGCCCGTGTCAGGCCAGCGCCGGGCAGACATGCGGCCATGGCGGCGTCGCATTCGATCATGCGGAACGCGTCAGGCTGCGCAAACAGTGCCCTCAACAGCGTGTTGGTCAGGGCGTGACCGGCCTTGTGACCCACATACCGCCCCAAGATGGGGGCACCGGCCAGTGCCAGATCACCCACGGCATCCAGCATCTTGTGGCGCACGGCCTCGTCCCCGTGGCGCAGCCCCCCGGGCGACAGGATGTCTGCCCCGTCCACGACCACCGCGTTTTCATAGGTCCCGCCCAAAGCGAGGCCCTGCGCGCGCATACCATCCACGTCGGCCTTGCGGCAGAAGGTGCGGCTATCACACAGCTCATGCACAAAGGCCCCGTTGGCCAGGTTCATGTCGCGCGACTGTGTGCCAATGGCGGCGTCAGCAAAGGCGATGTCGAACTGCATACGGAAGCCGCTGCTGGGCTCGAGCCGGGCAACGGCATCGCCGTCGCGCACTTCGACGGGTTTGAGAATTTCAATGGCGCGGCTGGGCGCGTCCTGAGGGCGAACGCCCGCGGCAAGGATCGCGCGCACAAAGGGCGCCGAGGATCCATCGAGGATCGGAACCTCTGGCCCATCAAGTTCGACCAACGCATTGCGGACACCGCACCCGGCGAGTGCAGCCATGAGGTGCTCAACGGTCGACACCGACACGCCATCCGCATTCACCAACCGTGTGCAAAGCGGCACGCGTTCCACGACGTTCCAGAGCGCGGGCACCATCGTGTCGCCTTCAGTCACGTCCGTCCGGCGAAACCAGATCCCGTGTTCCATGACAGCCGGGCGCACGACCATGCGCACGGTCTTGCCCGAATGGAGACCGACGCCGGTAAACGTCACTTTGGATTTGATCGTCGCTTGCACTGCAGCCCCACATAGTCACGCGGATGTCCCCCACCGCTGCAATGTAGCTAAAATTGCGACTGCCGGTCCTCAACTCACTCTTTGTAACGCCGTGAAACATGGATTTCAGGTGCGCGGGATTCCGCCAAACCCCCAGGATCTCATGTGGATAACCCACGAAAAACGCCGCCCCGTGACGGAGGCGGCGTTTCAAAAACCCGAGGTAAGACGGGTAGTTAGTTCGCCTGACGGCGCAGGAACGCTGGGATTTCGATGCGCTCTTGTTCGGGATCGGCCTGCGGCTCTTCCTCGTAGGATTGCACCGGCGGTTGTGCCCGCATCGGCTGCGGTTCTGCGGTTTCACCGGACGGC
Organism: Pseudomonadota bacterium; assembly: GCA_038527375.1. Taxonomy (GTDB): domain Bacteria; phylum Pseudomonadota; class Alphaproteobacteria; order Rhodobacterales; family Rhodobacteraceae; genus Shimia_B. The sequence continues at coordinate 18,664 of JBCBFU010000009.1, forward strand.
GCACCGGTCATACGACCGATCAGCGAGTTGATTCCAAAGCGCGGACGCTCTTCGCTGGCGGCAGGCGCGGGCTGCACCGTGGTGGGGGCGGGGCCTGCTGCGGCGGGACGGGCCACGGGGGCCTGCCCTGCGGGAACGCGGTTCACTGCACTCTGCAAACGCTGCAGCGCCTCTGGCGATGGGGTGCCGGGCGCGGGCGAGCGCGGGGCGACAAAGGCGGCGGCGGGAGCCTCTTCCTCGATATGCGGCTCGAACGCGGGGGGCGTGGGTTGATAGGCGGGCGGCGGCAGGTCGTCCGCGGCGGCGGGTGCCGCTGCGGGACGCGTGCTCTCGAACAGGTCCGGCGTTGGTGCGGCTGCAACCTCGGCCACAGGCTCTGCTGTGGCTTCGGCGGCGACGGGGGCCTCGACCTCAGCTGCGGCTTCCACGGCAGGCGCGGCCGCGATGGGCTGTGCCAGGCTGCGGCGCGGGATCGGCACCTCGGTGTGCACTTCGGAGGCGTCGATGCCGGTTGCAACCACGGACACGCGCATCTTGCCGTCCATGGTGGTGTCGAGGGTCGAGCCCACGATGATGTTGGCGTCTTGATCGACCTCTTCGCGGATGCGGTTGGCCGCCTCGTCCAGTTCGAACAGGGTCAGGTCGTAGCCACCGGTGATGTTGATCAGCACGCCACGCGCGCCGCGCAGGCTGATTTCGTCCAGAAGCGGGTTCGCGATGGCTTTCTCGGCGGCTTGGACGGCGCGATCTTCGCCCTCGGCCTCGCCTGTGCCCATCATGGCCTTGCCCATCTCGTCCATGACCGAGCGGACGTCCGCAAAGTCCAAGTTGATGAGGCCCGGTTTGACCATCAGATCGGTCACGCCTTTGACGCCCTGATAGAGCACGTCATCCGCCATCGAGAACGCCTCGGTAAAGGTCGTCTTCTCGTTGGCCAGACGGAACAGGTTCTGGTTCGGGATGATGATCAGCGTATCGACGACCTTCTGCAGGGCCTCTACACCCTCCTCGGCCTGACGCATGCGCTTGGCACCCTCGAACTGGAAGGGTTTGGTCACGACACCGACAGTCAAAACACCCAGCTCACGCGCGGCCTGCGCGATGATGGGGGCCGCCCCGGTGCCGGTGCCACCACCCATGCCAGCGGTGATAAAGCACATGTGCGCCCCGGCGAGGTGATCGACGATCTGTTCGATGCTCTCTTCCGCGGCGGCGGAGCCGACCGAGGGGCGCGCGCCCGCGCCCAGACCTTCGGTGACCTTGATGCCCATCTGGATCTTGGACGGGGCCGCGGCGCCGGACAGGGCCTGCGCGTCCGTGTTGGCGATCACGAAGTCCACGCCATCAAGCTGCTTCTCGATCATGTTGTCGACGGCGTTTCCGCCTGCCCCGCCAACACCGAAAACAGTGATCCGCGGCTTCAGCTCGTCATGGCCGGGCATCGAGAGGTTGAGTGTCATGTCCTGTTTCCGCCTGTGTTTTTTGTCGTGTCCGCGCCGACCTTTTGCCCCCGTGTCCCTTGGGTGGCGCGGGGCCGCGCGCTGTCGATTTTACAGTTTTCCAAGGGAACCCTACCGCTATGTGGCAAACGGGTCACTAAAAAACTGCCTTTTTGACGCCAAATATCGGCGCTTTTTTGCCACATTCCGCTGGATTTTGACGGAAGAGCAAGATGATGGGTCACCAGTTCTCACGGAACCACCGCACCGCCCGTTTGAGGCTGCGTGCCGGGTACGTGTCGGCGGGAAGTTCAAAGTCCCACCATTCGTCCTGCGGGTGCGCAGCAAAGAGGCTCAGCCCCACGGCGCTGGCAAAGGCGGGTCCGGTGGCGGCCTGCGGCAGCCCTTGCACACGCAAGGGGCGGCCAAGGCGCACCTGTTGACCCAAAATTTTCGAAGCGAGCCCATCGAGACCCGGGATCTGGCTTGCACCGCCGGTCAGCACGATTTGCTGGCTGGGCAGTTGATCAAAGCCCGCCGCATCCAGACGCGCGCGCACCTCTTCGAGGATTTCCTCGACCCGGGGGCGCATGATGCCGATCAGTTCGGCGCGACTGACCTGACGGCGATCATGTTCCCAATCGCCCGTATCTCCGCCGATATCGATCATCTCGCGGTCGTCCATGCCGGTGGCCACAACGCCGCCGTAAAATGTCTTGATCCGCTCGGCGGTGGCCATCGGGACCTGCAGGCCCAGACTGATGTCGCCGGTGACGTGTTCGCCGCCCATGCGCACGGTGTCGGCGTAGATCATGTGACGTTTGATGAAGATCGAAACGCCCGTGGCCCCGCCGCCCAGATCGATGCAGGCCGCGCCCAGTTCCTGTTCATCCTCGACCAGCGACGACACCCCCGACATGTATGCCGACGATGCCAATCCAGCGAGTTCAAGGTCACAGCGCTTTACGCAATAGGCCAGATTTTGGACGGCGGTGCTGTCGACGGTCAGCATGTGCATGTCGACGGCCAGCCGATTGCCCTGCTGCCCTCGCGGGTCGCCCAGACCCGAGCGGTGATCGAGCGCAAAATTCACAGGCTGCGCATGGAGCACGTCGCGCCCTGCCCCGTAGCTGGGCACATCGCAGGACGCCATGGCCCGGCTCACGCATTGTTCGGTCACGATGTCCTCGGACAACTCGACCTCGCCATTCAGGCCATAGCTGCGCGGGTCGGCCCCGGCAAAGGACGCGATCACGTGGTCCACGCGAACATTGGCCATCTTCTGCGCGGCCTGCACGGCGGTGCGGATGGCACGTTCGGTTTCGCCCATCGTGTCGATTTCGCCAAACCGCACCCCGCGCGAGCGTGTGGTCGCGGCCCCGATGACACGGAACGCGGATTGTCCCGCCATCGCGCCCAGCCCGTCCTGTTCGCGAAACCGGTCGGGGCCGTCAAAGCGCAGCACGAGGCATGCGATCTTGGAGGTGCCCACGTCCAGGATGGCCACGACGCCCCGCTGCATGGCGGCCTTGCGCATGTTCCGCATGGCGCGTTGGGCGGCGTAAAGTTCACTCATTACCGAAGCCTCCGATTTCGATCCCCTTGATACGCCGCAGCTCGGACAGGCCATGTTCGGCCAGCCGCAGGGTCGGGCGGTGGGGATTTCTCAGGTCAATGTGGGTGATGTCGCGGGCCAAAAGGTCCTGCGCCGTATCAAGAAGGATCACGCGTTCCAGCGCGGCCAGCGCGCCGTCTTCGGGCAATTGGATCACCTGACCGCGGTCGAGGATCACATCCCAACGCCGCTGCCCCACACGGGACAGGCCGCGCATACGGGGCGCGATGGGCGCCGCGGCGCGCAAGAGGTCAAGCGCTTCGGTCACATGCTCGTCGGCACCCGCGCCAACGACGAGGGGCAGATCGGCACGGTCCGAGCGGGCATCGAGGGACGCCACGGATACGCCGTCGATATCCAGCAGCGACAGCCCATCTGGCCCGCGCCAGACCAGCGCCGGAACCCGCTCCACCAGCCCAATTTCCAGAACGCCGCCGGGGCGGATGCGCAGGGTGGCATCCTGCACCGGTGCAAGGCTTTCGACCTGCGCGCGCAATGCATCAAGGTCGAGGTCAAAGGACGAGGCGGGCAAATCGAGATGGAGGGCCGCGCGCACGGTGTCAGACACCTCGGCGCTTGCCCCATTGACGGCCATCAGGTTGACCATGAACTCCGGGCGTTCTTGCACCCAGGCCCGTGCTTCGACCACACCTAGCGCCATGTTCTGCCGCACATGCGGCTGATTGATGTAAAGCGTCACGCCCGCCACCACTGCAAAGGCAGGCACACCCGTCCGCAAGAGCGCGCGAAAGAGTGGCGTTAACCACAGCCGTTGCAGCCGATACCCCCAGCGTGAGGGCGCGGGATCAAACCCGGGGCGTGCGCCTGCTAGCGGTCGCATGATGCGTCCTCCACCAGCCAGCGGCACAGCGCGCCGAAATCCACACCCGCATACGCGGCCTGTTCGGGGGACAGGGAAGTGGGCGTCATGCCGGGCTGCGTGTTTGTCTCCAGCAGGATCAACCCGGCGAGACCCTTGCTCTCATCCCAGCGGAAATCCGTGCGCGACATGCCCCGGCAGCCCAGTTCCCGGTGCGCCCGCAGGGCGTAGTCAAAGCAGGCCGCCTCGATTTCAGCCGGGATATCCGCGGGCACCACATGGCGCGATCCGCCTTCGACGTATTTCGCATCGTAGTCATACCAGCCGTCGGTCAGGATATCCGTCACGGCCAAGGCACGGTCGCCCAGCACGGTCGTCGTCAATTCGCGGCCCGGCACAAAGGCCTCGACCATCAGGGTGTCGGGCATATCCGCAGACAGGCTTGGAGGGCGATTAGCGCCTGCTTCCACCAGATAGACCCCGACCGAGGAGCCTTCGTTATAGGGCTTCACGACATAGGGCGTTGGCAACAGGTGGGCGGCCTCGACCTCGGCTTTTGTCGCTAGGACGCTCTCGGCCACGGGCAGGCCTGCGCGGCGGTAGACGTCTTTGGTGCGTTCCTTGTCCATGGCCAGCGCGGAGGCCAAAACACCCGAATGCGTGTAAGGTAGACCCAGCCATTCAAGGATGCCCTGGATACAGCCATCTTCGCCCCACCGCCCGTGCAGCGCGTTAAACACCGCGTCGGGCTGAAGCTCGGCCAGGTCTGCAAAAACGCTCGGACCCGCATCGATTTCGGTGACGGTAAAGCCTTCGTCGCGCAGGGCCTCTGCGCACATCTTACCGGTGCTGAGCGATACCTCACGCTCGGCCGATGGGCCGCCCATCAGGACGGCGACGGTAAGGGATGCCCTGCTCGACATGCCCGGCTACTGCCTCTCTCGCCCGCGATTGGTCCGGTTTCGGTTCGCGGTGCGTTATTTTGGTTTTGCGTGGTTTACGCGCCTGTGTCCGGGGTCGTTTCTCCGACCCTCATGATCTCCCATTCTAGCGACAAACCGCTAGAATCGTAAACCTTTTTTCGCACCTCTTCGCCCAACCCTTCCAGATCGGCGGCGGTGGCGGTGCCGGTGTTGATCAGGAAGTTGGAATGCTTGGGGCTCATCTGCGCGCCGCCGCGGGTGGCGCCGCGCATGCCCGCGTCGTCGATCACCTTCCAAGCCTTGAGGTCATGGGTGTCATCGGCCCGGCCGGTAGAGCTGAACCCCGCCGGATTTCGGAAGGTCGATCCGGCGCTGCGATCCTTGGTGGGTTGGGTCGCGTCGCGCTTGGCCAACTGCTCTTCCATCGTCTGCGCGAGCGTGTCGGGGTCGCCCATGGGACCGGTCAGTGTGACGCGCGTGAGGACCAAATCGGCAGGAAGGTCGGTCTGGCGATAGGCAAATCCCATATCTTCGGGACCCAGCGTGATGACCTCCCCCTGCCGCGTAACGGCCTGAGCCTCCACAAAGGCATCTGCCGTATAGCTGCCATAACAGCCCGCATTCATGCGCGCTGCACCGCCGATAGAACCCGGGATGGTGCGCAGGAAGGTCAGGTCAATCCCGGCCTGCGCGGCCTTGCGCGCGACATGGGCATCGAGCGCCCCTGCCCCCGCATGGACACGGTCGCCATCGATCTCGATCCCCATGAAGGGTCGGCCCAGCCGGATCACCACAGCCCGCAATCCCCCGTCGCGCACGATCAGGTTCGACCCGACCCCCATGGGAAAGACAGTGTGGCCCGGCGCGAGGTCACGCAGGAACGTGCTCAGATCCTCAAGGTCGGCGGGCTGAAAGAACCAATCGGCAGGACCGCCCACACGCAGCCATGTCAGGTCTGCAAGCGACCGGTTTTCAGTGATCGTTCCGCGCGGGGTTGGCAGTTTCACGGAGCCATGTCCTTCTTCTCTATCCCGTGCGACCCTTCACCCAGCGCCACAGATAGATCAAGGGCCAGCGCAGGACCGAGGCCGCCGCCACCGCGAACAGAAGCCCGGCCATCGGGCCGTTCTCATAGGTCACCCACCCGAGGATAGGGATGCCGATAGCGATCATCGCGTAGGCAAAGCGCCAGTGGTGGTCACGCGACGGAAACATCGCGCGCAGATTGGCCACGATGAGCCATAGACAGGCGGCAAGTATACTAGGCATGACCGCTCACCTTGCGCCACAGGTGCATCAGCGGGCGCCGGAACATGCTGACAAACCCAGCCGTTGCAAGCGCGACCCAAAGCCAGCCGTGGACGACGCCGATCCATGCGATCAAAACAGGTGCCGCAACCAGTAGAACAAGGCCGGGGGCGAATTGATGGCGCATCGGCAAGAAGGCCACCGCCGTGGCCGCCAACACCCATAGGGCTGCGATGATCAAGGGCGTGCTCACGACCCTAACCCTTGGCAAGCTCGGTGGGCAAAGCGTTGGCCCACGCGCTGATCGTCCCTGCGCCCAGACAGACAACCATATCCCCCGGGCGCGCCTGTTCGCGCACCAGCCGCGTCAGGTCGTCCTGATCCAGCAGCGCGCGGGCATGCCGGTGCCCGTGGCTGATCAGGCCCGCGACCAGATCATCGCGGCCAGCGCCGGGGATCGGGTCCTCGCCCGCGGCAAAGATGTCGGCGATGGCAACGACGTCGGCCTCGTTGAAACAGGTGCAAAAATCTTCGAACAGCGAATGCAGGCGGGTAAAGCGGTGGGGTTGGTGCACTGCGATCACGCGCCCTTCGGTCGATTGACGCGCGGCCTTGAGGACGGCGGCAATTTCAACCGGGTGGTGGCCGTAATCGTCGATGATGGTCACGCCATCGACTTCGCCGACCTTGGTAAAGCGGCGGTTCACCCCGCCGAACGCGGCAAGCGCGGTACGGATTTCCTCGCGCTTCATGCCCAATTCGCGGGCCACGGCCACGGCAGACAGCGCGTTCGAGACGTTGTGATCGCCGGGCATCGGCAGCGTGCAACCTTCGATCACGGCATCTTCGGCCTGAAGCGCGATGTCGAAATGCGCGATACCCGCCTTGTAGGTTAGGTTCACCGCCCGGACGTCCGCCTGCGCATTGAAGCCAAACGTGACGACCCGACGGTCGGTGATCTTGCCCACCAGCGATTGAACCTCCGGGTGGTCGGTGCAGCATACCGCCAGCCCGTAGAAAGGGATGTTCGACACGAAATCGAGGAAGCCCTGACGCAGCGTATCGAAGTCACCCCAATGCTCCATATGTTCGGGGTCGATATTGGTGACGATGGCGATGGTCGCGGGCAGACGGTTGAAGGTGCCGTCGCTTTCATCGGCCTCCACAACCATCCATTCGCCCTGCCCTGTCCGGGCGTTGGAATCGAAGGCGTGGATGATGCCGCCATTCACGACCGTGGGGTCGAAATTGCCTGCATCGAGCAAGGTCGCAACCATCGTGGTGGTGGTGGTTTTGCCGTGGGTGCCGGCGACCGCGATGTTGGATTTGAGGCGCATCAGTTCGGCCAGCATCTCTGCCCGGCGCACGACCGGCAGACCGCGACGGCGTGCCTCGTCCAGTTCGGGATTCCCGGGCTTGATGGCGGAGGAGATAACGACCACCGCCGCATCATCGAGGTTCTCGGCCCGCTGCCCTTCGAAAATCAGGGCGCCGTTGCGGTCCAGCCTGTCGGTGATCTTGGAGGTCTTGAGGTCAGAGCCCTGCACCACATAGCCGTGGTTCAACAGCACCTCGGCAATGCCTGACATGCCAATGCCGCCGATGCCGACGAAATGGATCGGGCCCACATCGCCCGGAAGCTTGGTCGCGGCTGCGTTCATGGGGCACCTTTCTTGGCGAGGTCTTCAACAAGCGTGACGAGCCGTTCGGTCGCGTCGGGTTTGCCGGTCGACAGCGCGGCGGTGGCCATCGCCGTTGCCTGCGCGGGATTGGACAGGATATCGGTCATGGCCTCGGCAAGCGTCGCAACCTCAAGATCGGCTTCGCGGATCATGACCGCCCCGCCCGCGCCAGTGATTGCAGCGACGTTGTTGGCCTGATGGTCATCCGTCGCCGCCGCATAGGGAATGAAAATCGCGGGGCGCCCGATAACCGACACATCCGCGACGGAGGATGCCCCGGCACGGGTGACGACCAGTTGTGCCTCGCTCATTCGGGCCGGAACGTCGGTGAAGAATGTCTGCACATCGGCCACGATGCCGTTGTCGATATAATAGCTCTGGACCCTCTCAAGATCCTCTTCGCGGGCCTGATGGCTGACGCGCAAATGGGTCAGAACCTCATGCGGCAGCGCGGCCACGGCGGGGGGGACGATATCCGACAGGATCGTCGCTCCTTGGGAGCCGCCCATGACAAGCACCTGCATCGGATAGTCACCGGGTGCGATGTAACCGGCACCCGCACGGTCAAGGATGGCTTGCCGCACCGGGTTGCCCACGTCCACGCCCTCGACACCGTCAGGTAGGTCGGTGGGCCATGTCCCGCAGGCCACCGCATCGACGCGCTTGGCAAAGAGCTTGTTCACGCGGCCCAGAACGCCGTTTTGCTCATGCAGGACACGGGGTAGTTTCAGCGCCACCGCCGCGCCCATCGCCGGGATCGACGGGTATCCGCCAAAGCCCACGACCACGTCGGGGCGATCCTTGCGCATTTTCATCAACGCAGATGCGATCCCGCCCAAGACGCGAAACGGCACAACCGCCTTGGCCAGAACGCCGCCACGCGCGAAGGTGGCAGAGGCCACGACCTCGATCTCGACCTCGTCCGGGAAGGCACCCACATAGCGCGCACCGCGGGCATCCGTCGAAAGCTTGACACGCCACCCGCGCGCCAGCATCGCCTCGGCCAACGCCTGCGCCGGGAACATGTGCCCGCCGGTGCCGCCAGCGGCCATTACCAAGAGCGGCGCGGTCATCGCGCGCGTCCCCGCATCAGGTCGCTGATGTCGCCCTGCGGACGGCTGCGGGTGAAGGCCAGAAGCATGCCCAAGGCGATCCCGCCGGCAATCAGAGAGGAGCCACCGTAGCTCACAAACGGTAGCGTCATGCCCTTGGCCGGCAGAAGCCGGACCGCCACGCCCATATTGATCATCGCTTGCACCCCAAACATGGCCGCCAGACCCGTCCCGGCCAAGCGGATGAACGGGTCCCGTTCCCGCACGAGCTGCAGGAAGGACCGCAGAACGACGGTGCCATAAAGCGCGATGATGGCGAGGACCAGAACCATTCCATATTCCTCCGCGGCAACCGCGATGATGAAATCGGTATGCGCATCAGGCAGCGACCATTTCACCTGTCCCTCACCCACGCCAACGCCAAAGAGCCCGCCTTCGCGGATGGCGTTGGTGGCATAGCCAAGCTGCGTGGTGGGATCGACCTCGGGGTTCAGGAACCCGTCGATGCGGCGGGCAAAGTGTTCGGACTGACCGTAAGCGATGGTGCCCGCAAAGATCACGAGGCCCGCCATGGAAAGGAGCAGCACCATGGGCGCGCCAGCCACGAAATACATCACGCCCCAACCAAAGAGGACGAGGCAGGCCTGACCGAAATCGGGCTGCATGGCCATCATGAACGCAATGATGATTGCGATGGCAAAGGAATAGACCCGGCCCGGGGGGCCATTGATCTCTTGCGCTGCAGCGAGAAGCCAGGCCGACATGACGATAAAGCCGGGCTTGAGGAACTCGGACGGCTGAAGCGAGGCAAATCCCAGCGAATACCAGCGCGTCGCCCCTTTGCCGAAATCGGTGCCAAAGACTGGCAGGAGCGCCAGCGCCACAAAGGCCACGAGGAACCCCAGCACCGCGAGGCGGCGCACGATCTGCGGCGACAGCATCGAGGTTACCACCATCACGGCGAGAGCAAGCGCGCCAAAGATCGCCTGACGTTCGACATAGTGAAAAGCCGCGAACCCGTTCTTTGCCGCAAGGGGCGGAGAGGCCGCGAGACCCAGCAAAATACCCACGCCAAAGAGCATGAACACGCAGGACATCGACCATTTGTCGAGTGTGCGCCACCAACGCGGAAGGATCGGATCGGTCGACGCAACGGGAATTGCGCCATGCACCATTTCTGTCATGGGTGTACTGCCTACCTCTGTCGTCGCCCCTTTGCGGGGTCTGGCCCATAGTATAACCGCGCTTTGCGCTTTGGGCTAGCGCCGCGTTTCATGAGTATTTTTGGACCATCGAAAGGGCTTGCGCGGGCGCCCCGGCGCGGGCAGTTGGACGCAATGGACACGGATGTTTTGATCTTGGGTGCGGGGGCCGCGGGCCTGTTTTGCGCGGGCGAGCTTGTGCGGTTGGGCGCGGCGGATGTCGTCGTGATCGACCATGCCAAGGCGCCCGGCGAAAAGATCCGCATCTCAGGCGGCGGGCGGTGCAATTTTACCAATCTGGGGGTGGAGCCCGCGCGGTTTTTGTCCGGCAATCCGCATTTCGCGAAATCTGCGCTGGCGCGGTACACGCAGTGGGATTTCATTGATCTTGTGGATCGTCACGGCATCGCTTGGCACGAAAAAACGCTGGGGCAACTGTTCTGCGACGGCTCCGCCAAGGAGGTCATCGCGATGCTGTTGGCGGAAATGGAGGGTGCCGATCTGTGGCTGCGCACCTCGCTCATCGGGCTGCGTCACGCGGATGGGCTGTTCCACGCCATCCTCGAGCGGGAGGGCCAGCGGATCAGCCTGTCGGCGCGGTCCATCGTGCTGGCCACCGGCGGCAAGAGCATCCCGAAGATGGGCGCGACGGGGTTGGCCTATGACCTAGCGCACCAATTCGGGCTGCCTGTGACCGACACGCGCCCTGCCCTTGTGCCGCTGACTTTTCCCGAGGGCCGTTTCAGCCCGCTTTCAGGCGTGGCCGCGCCTGCGCGGGTCACGACCGACCGCGCGAGTTTTGATGAGGCGCTGCTGTTTACGCATCGGGGGCTGAGCGGCCCGGCGGTTTTGCAGGCTTCGTCCTATTGGCGCGAAGGCGAGGATGTCGTGGTCGACCTCGATCCAGACGGCGCGCTTCTGACAGCGTTGCAGGATGCGCGATCCTCCCACGGGCGCAAAGCGTTGAGTTCGGAGCTGGCCCGGCATCTTCCCGCCAAGCTGGTGGGAGAGATGGGCGCGGATTGGGGGCTTTCCGGCAATGTGGGCGACGCGTCGGATGCGCGCCTGACAGAGCTTGTGGGCGCGATCCGGTCTTGGCGGCTGCGCCCCAATGGATCGGAGGGCTATCGCACGGCGGAGGTCACCTTGGGTGGGATCGACACCGATGCGCTGTCCTCGAAAACAATGGAGGCCAAGACCGTGCCGGGCCTTTATGCTATCGGAGAGGCCGTGGATGTGACTGGCTGGTTGGGCGGATACAACTTCCAGTGGGCGTGGTCGTCGGGCTGGGCCGCGGCGCAGGCTATTTCAGCGCGTCAGTCACCCGCGCCGTGAAATCATCGCCCCGCGCCTCGAAACTGTCATACTGATCGAAACTGGCCGCCGCGGGGGCCAGCAGCACGGTATCGCCCGGCTCCGCATCGGCCATGGCAGCCGCCACAGCCTCCGCCATGGTCGTGGCGATATGGCAGGGGATGCCGGTCAATTGGCGCCCGAACGCCTCGGCCTCGCGCCCGATCACATAGGCTTTGCGCACCCGGCCTGCCTGCTCCAGCAGCGCGTCGAGCCCGCCTTCTTTTTGCAGCCCGCCACAGATCCAGCGGATGTTGTCAAAGGCGGCGAGCGCCTTGGCCGCGCTGTCGACATTGGTGGCCTTGCTGTCATTGACGAAGGTCACGCCGTCCCGCTCTGCCACGCGTTGGGACCGATGCGGCAGGCCTGCGAAGCTGTGGAATGCGGCCTCGATGTCGCGGGGCGGAATATTCACGGCCCGGCAAGCTGCGTAGGCCGCGCAGGCGTTCTGGTGGTTGTGCGCACCGGGCAGCCCCGCGATGCCGCGCAAATCGATGGAGGCCACCTGACGGCCCTTGCGCGTCTCAGACAGAAATCCCTTGCGCACAAAGACCGACCAGCCGGGCCCGTCGAGCTTTTGGCCCGCTGAGATGCGGATCACGCGATCATCGGCGGGGCCCTCAGACAGTTGCATGGCGAGGAAAGCGCCCAAATCCTCGTCCACGCCGATGACAGCGCGGTCCGGGCCGCCTTCGGCGAAGAGCCGACGCTTGGCCGCGAAATAGCCGCCAAAGCCGCCATGGCGGTCGAGGTGGTCAGGTGTGAGATTGGTAAAGACGGCCACATCAGGCGTCAGACTGCGCGCTAGGTCGGTCTGATAGCTGGACAGCTCCAGCACGATGACATCGCCATCCTCTGCCGGATCGAGGTCGAGCACCCCGCGCCCGATATTACCGGCAAGCTGCGCGCGACGGCCCGCATGGGTCAACACGTGGTGGATCAGGGCCGATGTCGTGGATTTTCCGTTCGATCCCGTGACCGCGATCACGCGCGGCGGGCTGTCGAACCGGGACCATTCCGAGGTCGCAAAGGACCGGAAGAACAGCCCGATATCGTTGTCGACCGGCACGCCCAGCGCCAGCGCCCGCGCGATCACCGGGTGGGGCTTTGGGAACAGGTGCGGGATACCGGGCGATACAATCAGGCCTGCGGCCTGTGCCAGCGCGTCGCCCTTGAGCGGGTCGGCCACGTCAAAGCCTTCGTCGGTGGCACGCGCGCGTCCGGCGGCACCATCGTCCCAACATAGCGGGGTCGCGCCGCCGTCGCGCAGGGCGCGGGCCGCCGTCAATCCGCTGCGCCCCATGCCGAGGACAAAGACCGTTTTGTCGTTAAACCCTTGGACGGAAATCATGGGCGCACCTCGCGGTGTGGGTTTTGCCTGCACATGATCCCGCCCCGCATGATTAGCGGACCTTGAGCGTGGCCAGCCCGATCATCGCGAGGATCAGCGAGATGATCCAGAACCGGATCACGATCTGCGGCTCGGCCCAGCCCTTTTTCTCGTAGTGGTGGTGGATCGGCGCCATCAGGAAGACGCGTTTGCCGGTGCGCTTGAAGTAGAGGACTTGGATGATGACGCTCAGCGCCTCGACCACGAAGACGCCGCCGACGATGGCCAGAACGATCTCGTGCTTGGTGGCCACGGCAATCGCCCCGAGCGCGCCGCCCAGCGCGAGCGAACCGGTATCGCCCATGAAAACCGCCGCCGGGGGGGCGTTGTACCACAGGAAGCCCAAGCCACCGCCGATCAGGCCCATGGTAAAAATCAGGATTTCGCCCGTGCCCGGCACGTAATGCACATCAAGGTATTGGGTGAAATCGACGCGACCGACCGCATAGGCAATCACACCCAGCGTGCCCGCTGCAATCATCACTGGCATGATCGCCAGGCCATCAAGCCCGTCGGTCAGGTTCACGGCATTGGCGGACCCCACGATCACGATCAGCGCAAAGGGCACGAAAAGCACGCCAAGATTGATCAGCGTGTCCTTGAACACCGGTAGCGCCAGCTGGTTCTGCAGCTCTGCCGGATGCAGGTAAAAGGCGCCAACAGCGGCAACGGTCGCGATCAGGAACCCGAGGCCCAACCGGAGCTTGCCCGGGACGCCTGCCGTGTTCTGCTTGGACACTTTGGCATAGTCATCGGCGAACCCGATGGCCCCAAAGGCGATGGTGACGAACAGCACCAGCCAGACAAACCCGTTATCCAGCCGCGCCCAGAGCAGGGTGGACACCACAAGCGCCCCGAGGATCAGCGCCCCGCCCATGGTGGGCGTGCCCGCCTTGGAGAAATGGCTTTCGGGACCGTCATCACGGATCGGCTGCCCTTTGCCCTGTTTGCGGCGCAACAGGTCGATCAAAGGACGGCCAAAGACAAAGCCAAAGATCAGCGCCGTCAGGAACGCCCCACCGGCCCGGAAGGTGATGTAGCGGAACAGGTTGAAGAAATCGCCGCCATCCGAAAGAGCCGTTAACCAATACAACATGTTGTGTCCCTACCCGTGGCTTTGCCCGTTATTCAGCTTTATCAGGTTGGCCGCGCGGATGCCCCAGTTTCCTGAGCGCGTCAACCACGCGCGATACTTGCGACCCCTTGGACCCCTTCACCAACACAACGTCACCGGCATCAATCAGCCGATGGGCGTCGCTGGCAAGCTCTGCCGCGGTTTCTACCCAGCGTCCGCGCAGATGATCGGGAAGCGCCGTGTAGAGGTTGTGCATGAGGTCGCCCACGCAATGGACCGTGTCCAACTGCGCGATGCCCGGGTGATCGGCGATCTGGGCATGGAGGCGCGCGGCCTCGGTGCCCAGTTCAAGCATCTCGCCCAGCACGGCGATACGGCGCCCCTTGGCCACGCGACCGATTTGATCGGTGGGGGTGGCGGCGGCCAACACGTCGAGCGATGCGGCCATGGATGTGGGGTTCGCGTTGAACGCGTCGTCGATCAGGAAGATCACGCTGTCTTCCATTGCGGCGTCCAGCAACAGCGCCTCGCGCGTGCCGCGTCCTGCCGGGGGCTGCCAACGCGACAGACCCAGCATGCTGAGTGTGGGGTCGGCCCCCATCGCCTCGGCCGTTGCCAGAACACCCAGCGCATTGGCGGCAAAATGGCGGCCTGGGCTTTGGATCTTGAACAGCAGAGACCTGCGGTCAGCGGTCGCCTCAACCACGGTGCAGTCGTCATGGAGCGTCGCCGCCTTCAGGTGATATCCGGCCCCATCGGCTTCGCCGAATGTGTGGATGCGCGCGGCGTGCGCGCGCGCCGCATCCATCAGGATGGACGTGTTCGGCAGGTCCGCATTCACAATAGCTGTGGGCTCGCATTGCGCGTCGCTCACCAGCCCCGAATAGATCGCGGCCTTTTCTCGGGCGATGCCGTCCACATCATCGAACGCCTCAAGATGCGCGGTGCCGACCGTGGTAACAAGCGCGACATGGGGTTGGACCTGCGCGGCCAGTGGCGCGATTTCTCCTGGGTGGTTCATACCGATCTCGAAAATGCCGAATTCGGTGTCTTGTGGCATGCGGGCCAGTGTCAGCGGCACGCCCCAGTGATTGTTGTAAGACGCCTCTGCCGCATGGACACGGCCCTGCCCTGTCAATGCCGCGCGCAACATCTCCTTGGCCGATGTCTTGCCCACCGACCCGGTGATGGCCGCGATCCGGGCGTCGGTGCGGGCGCGCGCCGCACGGCCCAAATCCTCCAGCGCGGTCAGCACGTCTTCCACCAAAAGGCAGCGCGCCGGATCAGCACCGTCCGGGATGTGGGAGACAAGCGCTGCGGCAGCGCCGGCCTCAAGCGCCTGGACTACAAAGTCATGGCCATCGCGGGCGGCCTTGAGCGCCACGAAGAGATCCCCGGCTTGCAGAGTGCGCGTGTCAATCGACACGCCGGTTGCCTCCCACTGCCCAGTGTCGCCACCTGTGGCAGCCGCGGCATCCGCAGAGGTCCAAAGCGCTGTCACCACACCTCTCCCCCGCCCAGCCCGTCGAGGGCGGAAACCGCGATACTGGCCTGTTCGACATCGTCAAAGGGCAGCACGTCGTCGCCCACGATCTGGCCGGTCTCGTGCCCCTTACCCGCAATCAGAAGGGTATCCCCCGGCCCAAGGGCATCGACCGCGCGCAGGATCGCCTCGGCCCGGTCGGGCACTTCGGTCGCGTCCGGTGCACCTGCCATCACGGCGGCGCGGATGGTTGCGGGGTCCTCGGTCCGCGGATTGTCGTCGGTCACGAAAACAACGTCGGCATGTTCTGCAGCAGCGGCCCCCATTAACGGGCGCTTGCCCGGGTCGCGGTCCCCACCGGCGCCAACCACCGCCACAAGCCGCCCCATGACATGGGGGCGCATCGCCTGAAGGGCCGTGGCCACGGCATCCGGCGTGTGGGCGTAGTCGACAAAAATCGCGGCCCCATTCGCGCGGGTCGCCGCATGTTCCATCCGGCCGCGCACGGTCTCAAGCGTGCCCAGTGCGCGGATCGTCTCCACCGGATCGGCCCCGCTGGCAATCACCAGCCCCGCCGCCACCAACACGTTTTCGGCCTGAAACCCGCCCAGCAGGTTCAACCGCACCATGTGGGGGCGACCGTCAAAGCTCAGCCGGATGTCCTGCCCGGTCCCATCGAAGCGTTGCGCGTCCAGCCGCAGGCGCGCGCCCTCGCTTTGGCCCACGGCCAAAACCTCGAGCCCGCGATCCGCCGCCAGCGAGGCCATATCGGGTCCCCGCGGGTCGTCGATATTGATGACCGCCACGCCCCCATCTGACAACACACGGGTAAAAAGACCCGCCTTGGCCGCGAAATAGGCGTCAAAGGTCTCGTGATAATCCAGATGATCCTGCGTGAAGTTCGTAAATCCCGCCGCGCGGATCACGACGCCGTCCAGCCGCCGTTGATCGAGCCCGTGGGAGGATGCCTCCATCGCGCCGTGGGTAACCCCTGCCGCAGCGGCCCCCGCCAGCGCCCGGTGCAAGGTGATCGGTTCGGGCGTTGTGTGGCCCAAAGGCGCCGTCCATGCCCCTTCGACGCCCGTCGTGCCAAGGTTCACGGCAGGGAGGCCCAGAGCCGTCCAAATCTGGCGCGTGAAGCTCGCCACACTCGTTTTGCCGTTGGTGCCGGTGACGGCGACCATCGTTTGCGGTTGCGCGCCGAACCACAGGGCCGCCGTTGCGGCCAAGGCACCGCGCGGGTCATCCGTGACCACCAGCGCGGAAGAGCCGTCGCGCAGCACATCGGCGGCGATCGTGGCCCCTTCGGGATCGGTCAGAATGGCCGCGGCCTCCTGCCTGAGCGCGTATTGAATGAATTCGGCCCCGTGCATCTGGCTGCCCGGCATCGCCGCAAAAAGAGTGCCGCGTTTCACCTCGCGGCTGTCGACGGCAATTCCTGCAATCATCGGGTTCGCCCCGCCAATCGCGGTCAGTCCAAGGGCCGACAGCGGTTTGGGAGGGATCGTGGCGTTTGCGGTCATTGCAGCCCGTCCGTTGCGTCCCCTTTGATGGCCAATGCGTGGCCGGGGGCCTAGTTGCTCGATACCTGAGTTATACCGGGCAAGGCCGCAGGCTCAACCTCGGGGCGCAGGCCCAACAGGGGGGCGACGCGGCGGATCAGCTCTGCCGCGATGGGAACGGCGGTCCAGCCTGCCGTCCGGCGCGGTTTGGCGCCAGATGTCTCGACCGGTTCGTCCAGTGTGACCACAAGCACGTATTTGGGGTCATGCGCCGGGAAGACGCTGGCAAAGGTTGTGATGGTGCGATCATCGTAATAGCCCCCGCGCGGGCGGGGTTTGTCAGCTGTGCCGGTCTTGCCACCCACGGCATAGCCTTGCACGTCGCCAAAGCTCGCCGTGCCCTCGGTCACGACCTTGCGCAGCATCATGCGCGCGGCGGCAGACACCTCGGGCGACACGATGCGGTCGCCCTGCTGTGGTCCATCCTGGCGCAGCAAGGTCGGCGTAACCGAGGTTCCACCATTCAAGAGCGAGGCATAGCCCGCCGCCAAATGCATGGGCGACGACGACAGCCCGTGCCCGTAGCTGATCGTCATGGTCGACAATTCGCTCCAGTTCTTGGGCAAAAGCGGCTTGCCTGAAGCGGCCTCGATCATCTCGAGGCCGGTCGGCTCGAGAAAGCCCAACTGCCCGAGGAAGTCCTTTTGTCGCGCGCCGCCGATGTCCAGCGCGATGCGTGCAGTGCCGACGTTGGAGGATTTCACAATGACATCGGTGGCCGACAGCGTGGGGCCATAGTTCTTGTTCTGGAATTCACCGATCTTGAACTTGCCCCAGCGCAGCGGCCCGTTCGTGTTGACCTGCGTATCGGGCCCCAGCTGGCCCAGCGCCATGCCTTGCGCGACCGTGAAGATCTTGAACGCCGAACCCAGTTCGTACACCCCCTGCAAGGCGCGGTTGAAGAGCGGGCTGTCGCCTTGGTCGCCTTCCGTCAGCGGACGGGGGCGGTCGTTGGGATCGAAATCCGGCAAGGACACCAATGTGATGACCTCGCCCGTGTGCACATCCATCAGGACCGCGGCGGCCCCTTTGGCGTTCATCAGCTTCATCCCGCCATAAAGCACCCGTTCCGCGGCGGCTTGCACCGACAGGTCGATGGATAGCGCGAGCGGCGCGCCGTTGTTATCAGGATCGCGCAGGAAGTCGTCGAAATACTTCTCAACGCCGGCCACGCCGATCACCTCGGCAGAATGCACGCCTTCCTTGCCGAACGACGCACCCCCCAGCACGTGGGCCGCGATGGCGCCGTTGGGATAAAGCCGCATCTCGCGCGGGCCAAAGAGCAGGCCGGGATCGCCGATATCATGCACGGCCTGTTTCTGTTCCGGGCTGATTTTTCGTTTGATCCACAGGAACTTGCGCTTGCCGGTGAAGTCTTCGATCAGCTCCTCGGATTTCAGGTCCGGGAAGATCTGGGCCAAAGCCTCGGCTGATCCCTCGGGATCAATGAGGTCGCGCGGGTGGGCGTATAGGCTGTGGGTGTCAAAATTCGTCGCCAGCACGCGCCCGTTGCGGTCCACAATGTCGGCACGTTGCGCCAGAATTTGCGAGCTTGTGGCGACCGCGCGCGGTTCCGTGGGTTCCGACACCGCCAAAAGCGATGTGCGCGCTCCAATCAGAACAAAGCCCAAGATAAACATGAGCCCCAGAACGTACAGCCGACCTTCGGCCTGCTGACGCCACTTGTCGCGCATCACCTCGTGACGGCGGCGCAGGTTTTCGCGTTCGATGATATCGGGATCATCGCCTGCCGCCCGCGCACCGAGGATGCGGGCAAGGGGACGCAATGGCACACGGGTCATGGGTTATCTCCGCGGTTCATGACCTCGACCGGGTCGGAAATCGGCAAGAGCGGATCGGGCGGGAAAGACACTTGGTCAATCGCGCCGAACTGTTCGGGGGCCAGCGGCAGCAATTGCAACCGATCAAAGTTCAACTCGGCCAGGTCGCGCAGCCGATCGGGACGGTTCAGATACGCCCATTCCGCCTTGAGCACGCCCAACCGCGCCTGCGACGCGGCGATCTGGCGATGAAGGGATTGCACCTCCTTGATGGCGGCCTGCGTGCGGTAGTTTTCGGAATAGGCCCAAAAGGCCAGTCCCATCACGGCAAGCGCGCACAGCACGTAAATGGCGGATCTCATCGGCGGCGCCCTCCCCGGCTGGTCGATGATTTGGGCCCGCGCGCGGCGGGCAGTTGCGGCATCCCAAGCTGGGCAGGATTGGGTGGCGCGGCGTCGGCCGTGGTGCGCCGCGCGATGCGCAGTTTCGACGACCGGGCACGCGGGTTGGCGGCCAGTTCGACATCATCGGGTGCGACAGCCTTGCGCGTGACGACTTCGAACGGGGCGTCGGCTACGGCGGTTTCGGGCGCATAGCGATTGACGCGCGCAGCCTTGCCGCCCCGCAACTGCAGGAACCGCTTTACCATCCGGTCCTCGACCGAATGAAACGTCACAACAGCGAGCGACCCGCCGGGGCGCAGAGCCCGCTCTGCCGCCATAAGCCCCTGAAAGAGCTCGTCATATTCTGCGTTCACGGCGATGCGCAGCGCCTGAAAGGACCGCGTCGCCGGGTGTGACTGACCGGGTTTTGCGCGGGGCAAACAGCCTTCGATGATGTCGGCCAGTTGCAGCGTCCGCGTGATTGGCGCAGCCTCACGCGCCCGCACGATGGCACGCGCGATGCGACGGCTCGCCCGCTCCTCCCCGTAATGAAACAGGATATCGGCCAATTGCTCTTCGCTCGCATCGGCCACGATATCCGCCGCCGACTGACCAGACTGGGCCATGCGCATGTCCAGGGGTCCGTCCTTCATGAAGGAAAACCCACGCTCCGCCTGATCGAGCTGCATGGACGACACCCCAAGATCGAGCACGACGCCATCAAGGTCCTGCGCATAAGTATCGAGTTCCGAAAACGTTCCTTCGACGAGCCTCAGCCGGTCGCCATAGGCCCCGGCCCAGTCTTGCGCCATCTCGAAGACCATCGGGTCGCGGTCGACGCCGATCACCACTTCCGCGCCAGCCTCCAGCAGGCGCCGGCTATAGCCACCCGCGCCGAAGGTGCCATCCAGCCAGCGCCCGGTGATGGGCGCGCACAACGTCACAATGGGGTCAATCAGAACGGGGACATGTGGGGCAGCGGCAGCAGCCATCCGTTACGTCTCCGCTACTCCGTCCAGAAAGGACAATGGGTCGAAATCATCGGGCAGCTCGTCCAGGAACTCTTCGGTCTTGGACAACTCTTCCGCGTCATAGGTCTCGGGCTTCCAGATCTGGAAGGTATCGCCCGCCGCGATAAAGAACGCCTCTTTGTCGAGGTCGATCTTGGCGCGCAGCTTGGCCGGCAGAACCAAACGGCCGGTTTCATCGACAGTCGTGGGGAACGACTGACCATGGAACAGGCGTTGTAGCATCTTGCGTTCGATGGACCCGCGCGGAAGCGCGTCGATCTTGTCATCAACCTCGTTGATCGCGTCCATCGTGTAGCATTCAAGGTATTTGCGACGGTGATCGCCATAAACGATCACCAGTTCCGGGCTGAGGCCCTCGGTCCAGTTGGGGTCAGATGTTTCGAGCACACGGCGAAAGGAGGCCGGGATCGAAACCCTGCCCTTCGTGTCCACCTTGTGGTGGCTTTCACCTCTGAACCTGCGTGCCACGCTGGCCCTCGCTCACTGCCCCCGGATTGGCGACCCCAAAGCGGGGTCTTGAAAAGGAAACGGCGGATCAGACTGCTGCCACTGTCTGATCCGCCGCCCTCGTCCCGCTTGGCGGGATGTCCAGCTGCGCGCGCCACCTGGGGGGATGTCTGCTCGCTCGCGCGCCGGATCTCTCGTTTCGGAAATGGGGGTGCCTGTATGAAACCTGCGATTTGTTTCCGCTTGGTCGGGTCTTAGCGCCCTTAAATGTATGCCCTCGTTTCCGATGCATAAGGGATGACATGGGAAACCATGGTAATCAAGGGAATTTATGGGAACTTTCATCTAAATGCTGAGTTTCGAGGTGCTGGAAAACAACATCTTGTGGTGAAAGCGTGCTGGCATGTGGAACAAATAGCGGGCCACCCGGCAACGAACACAACATCTTGTGCCACCAAGCCGCCGCGCAAAACGTCCCACAATTTCCCAGATTGCTGCGCGAAACCTCGGGTTTTCGACCAAATAGCAGCCAGACCGGCGCCATCGAAGGCTCAGGCAACTCCGAAAACCGCCGGATTCATGTGTTGATTCGTGAATCAGGGCGATGTCAGCCGACAACCGAACGCGACCTAGGGCGCACCGGGGCGACGCGGCCCAAACCCGTCCCATGATTTCCCGTGGCGGGTATCGGCATGCGTTGTCGCCTGCCGAAAATATCCGGATCAGGCCATCCCGCCGGCCACTAGTCGCGCAGCCAGCGACGCGTAGGCCTCTGCCAGGGGACCCTCACCCGCTGCAACGGGCGTTCCGCCATCGCCGCCCAAGCGCACATCAAGATGCAGGGGCAGCGCCCCGAGGAACGGCACATTGATCGCCTCGGCCTCCGCCGCGACGCCACCATGGCCAAAGATATGCGCTTCGTGCCCGCATTCGGGGCAGACATAGCTGGACATGTTCTCGATCAGGCCGAGCACGGGCGTCTTGAGCGTGTTGAACATATCGAGCGCCTTGCGCGCATCGAGCAGCGCCACGTCCTGCGGCGTGGACACGACGATGGCGCCCGTCAATTCCGTCTTCTGGCACAGCGTCAACTGCACGTCGCCCGTGCCCGGCGGCAGATCGACGATCAGAACGTCCAACGCGCCCCATTCCACCTGCCCCAACATCTGTTGCAGCGCGCCCATCAACATCGGGCCGCGCCACACCACTGCCGTCGCCGGATCGACCATCAGACCGATGGACATCATCGTGACCCCATGCGCCTTGAGCGGAATGATGGTTTTACCGTCCGGTGAGGCAGGACGCTTGTTCACGCCCATCATCCGCGGCTGGGACGGACCGTAGATATCCGCATCCAACAACCCGACACGCCGCCCCTGCCGCGCAAGCGCAACCGCAAGGTTCGAAGACACGGTGGACTTCCCAACCCCGCCCTTGCCCGAGCCAACGGCAAGGATGCGATCCACGCCCGATACCTTTTGCGGGCCAGCCTGCGGCGTCGGATGCCGCCCGATCTTGAGGTCAGGCGGCGATGCCTTGGGCGCGGACGGTGCCGAAGGTCCGTGTGCCGTCAGGATGACCGAGGCACCCGTGACCTCTGGCAACTCCTTGATCAAGGCTTCTGTCGCCGCGCGGATCGCCGACATCTTGGATGCGACCTCCGGCGTGGGGGCCTCGATCACCACCTTGACCTGACCACCCTCGATGCTGGGCGCGCGGATCATGTCCCGGCTGACCAGATTGCCACCATCGGGCAGCGCGACCCGTTCGAGTGCAGACATGAGGTCCTGAAGTGAAAGCGGCATGGAATTGGTCCCGATCAATAACGTCAGGGGCGTTCGTCGCACCCCAATGAGCCATGTCGTTCACTTGCGGGGTCAAGGCAAGGGCACGGGGCCCGCAATCGGGAAACACCGCCCCCATGCACCCTGCGTAAAGGTCAGCACTGCTTATGCATTTTCTGCATAGCGGCATTGCAGAGGTGTTTATTGTGCAAACGCAGCATGCCCCTATCTTTGTCTCAACGCCGCAGGGAACTCCCACCGGGATACAAACCCAACCGGCACAACCGCAGACGATGAGAGATAAGATCATGGCAGACGCAACATATTCGACCACCGCAACCTTTGACCTGCGCGCCCGCGCTCTGGGTCTGTTCGACGACGTTGCCGCCCGCTGGGCCGCCTACAAGGTCTATGCCACGACCAAAGACGAACTGGCCAAGCTGTCGGACCGCGAACTGGCCGATCTGGGCCTGTACCGCGCGGACATTGCCCGCGTCGCACGCGAGGCAGCCTACGGCGCCTAAGAGTTTCGGATCGCGGGGCCCCACTCCTCCCAAAACAGGGGCCACGTGAAACTGGCGGCGGCATCACTCCTCCCTCCCGATGCCGCCGCAAAAATTCAAGGATCAGGCGTTCTTCCTCCCATTTGAACGGCCTGTAACACTGACGGCGATCTCCACCTCCCGGAGATCGCCGTTTTTTCGTTGTGGCGGCCCGGCCTCAGGCGCGTTCAGGCGCGCTCGTCCTTGGGAGAGCCCATGACCAGATAGGTGGTGATCGCATTCACATGGGGCACGGTGCCCAAAACCTCGGTGTGGAAATACTTGAACGCGGGCAGGTCCGCGACCTCCACCCGCAACAGGTATTCGATGGTGCCGGTGATATTGTGGCACTCGCGCACTTGGGGCGCCGCCCCCATCGCGCGTTCAAACGCCTCTTGCGCGGCCTTGGTGTGGTTGGACAGCCCCACCGTCACATAGGCCACGAACCCCTGCCCGAGCTTGCTGCGATCCAAAACTGCACGGTAGCCCGTGATAACACCCGTGCGTTCCAACTCCTGCACACGGCGCAGGCATGCGGACGGGCTCAGCCCCACACGGGCGGCCAGATCGAGGTTCGATATGCGCCCGTCCCGGGACAGTTCACGCAATATCTGATCGTTTATGGGGTCATGTTTCGCCATCGATTGCAGAAATAGCGATGTTTAGTGCAACAACGCAATTTCATTTCAGTGCGCTTGGGCAAAAGTTGCGCCATGACACTCGACCTACTCCTTGCCCTGTGGCTCTTTGCCTTTGCCTCGTCGATCACGCCGGGGCCCAACAACCTCATGCTCATGTCGTCGGGGGCCAATTTCGGTTTCCAACGCACCTTGCCGCACATGTTCGGCATCATCGGCGGCTTTGCCCTGATGATCGCGCTGGTGGGATTTGGACTGGCGCAGATATTCGAGCTGTTCCCGGTGATGAACCTCGTCCTCAAACTCGCCGCGGCCGGCTACATGACCTACCTCGCTTACAAGATCGCGACCGCCGCGCCCACGCTGGACGCGCCCGATGAAGCCGGAACGCCTATGACCTTTCTACAGGCCGCGCTCTTCCAATGGGTCAATCCCAAGGCCTGGGCGATGGCGCTGACGGTTGTGTCCGTGCACATGCCCGAGGCGCTCGGCCTCCTTGCGCCCGTGATCGCGGCGCTCTTGTTTCAGGTCACGGGCGCACCGTGCATGGCCGCATGGGCCGGTCTTGGCGTCGGCATGCGGCGCTTTCTGACAACAGCGGGCCGCCTGCGCGTCTTCAATGGCGTTATGGGCGGGCTGCTGGTCTTGTCGCTCTGGCCCATCCTCGTCACGTGAGGCACGCGCCGGACCTGCCTCCGGCGGGAGTATTTGGGGACCATCGAAAGGCAAGGAGTGATCCCGGCGCGCGGCCCATCCCTTCTTCTGGCCGAAAATATCCCGGGGGGATGGGGGCTGGCCCCCATTTAAGGCCGGGTGTGGGGGCTGGCCCCCACTCTTCAGCCGGTCAACAGATCAAAACGGCACATCGTCCGCCTGCGACGCGGACTTGATGAACTTGGCCACCACGTTCTTGCTGCCGGCCTTGTCGAACTCGATCGTCAGCTTGTCACCCTCGATCCCCATAACCTCGCCATAGCCGAACTTCTGGTGGAAAACGCGGTCGCCTTCGGTAAAGGCCGAGGTCGCGTTCATGTCGATGACCATGTTCTTGGCCTCCGACGGTTGCGACATGCCCCGCTGTCCGGCGCGGGCCTGCAGCCGTTTCCAGCCGGGCGAATTGTAGACGTCGGCCTTGGACGCCTTGTCAAACATGTCCGACGCCGCCGCCCCTTGCATCGCGGGCGATGCCTGGCCCGCCATACCTGCGGCTCCATATCCACCGCCGTAAAGGCCGGGCGGGGTCAGAACGTCAACGTGGTCTTCGGGCAGCTCATCCACAAAGCGCGAGGGAAGCTGTGACTGCCATTGGCCGAATACGCGGCGGTTGGACGCGAAGGAGATCGTGCAAACCTCTTCCGCACGCGTGATGCCGACATAGGCGAGGCGACGTTCCTCCTCGAGGCCTTTGAGGCCGCTCTCGTCCATGGAACGCTGCGACGGAAACAGCCCGTCCTCCCAACCGGGAAGGAAGACCATGGGAAATTCCAGACCCTTGGCCGCGTGGAGCGTCATGATCGACACCTTATCGTCGGCATCGTCCGAGGCATTGTCCATCACGAGGCTGACATGTTCGAGGAAACCTTGCAGGTTCTCGAAATTCTCCAGCGCCTTCACAAGCTCCTTGAGGTTGTCGAGCCGGCCCGGTGCCTCGGGCGTTTTGTCGTTTTGCCAGTGCCCGGTATAGCCCGATTCATCGAGGATCATTTCGGCCAGTTCGACATGAGTGTCCTGTTCGGCGCGGACCTGACCCGACCAGCGGTCGATACTTTCCACGAGTTCGCGCAGGGCCGCCCCGCCCTTCCCTTTGATCATTTGCGCCTGGACGGCGAGCCGCGCGCCTTCGTGCAGCGACACACCGTTGGTCCGCGCCATGGTCTGGATCGTCTGCTGGGCCTTGTCGCCGAGGCCCCTTTTGGGCGTGTTCACGATCCGCTCGAAGGCCAGATCGTCGTCTGGGGACGTGGCAAGGCGGAAGTAGGCCATGGCATCGCGGATCTCCATCCGCTCGTAAAAGCGGGGGCCGCCGATCACGCGGTAGGGCAGACCGATGGTGAGGAAGCGGTCCTCGAACGCGCGCATCTGGTGGGAGGCGCGCACGAGGATGGCCATTTCGTTGAGTTGGATGGGCCGCATACCGCGCGTGCCGCGTTGGGCGGCCTCGATCTCTTCCCCGATCCAGCGGGCCTCTTCCTCGCCGTCCCAATGACCGATCAGGCGGACTTTTTCTCCGCCTTCCTTCGCCGTCCACAGCGTCTTGCCCAGGCGGCCTTGGTTGCCGTCGATCACGCCGGAGGCTGCGGCCAGGATGTGTTCGGTGGAGCGGTAGTTCTGTTCCAGCCGGACCACATGGGCGCCGGGGAAGTCTTTTTCGAACCGCAGAATGTTGCCGACCTCGGCCCCGCGCCAGCCATAGATCGACTGGTCGTCATCGCCCACGCAGCAGATGTTCTTGTTGGCCTCAGCCAGCAGACGCAGCCAGAGGTATTGGGCGACGTTCGTGTCCTGATATTCGTCCACGAGGATGTAGGGCAGATAGCGGTGATATTGCGCCAGCACATCCGGATGGTTTTGGAAGATTGTCACGCAGTGCAGCAGCAGATCGCCAAAATCGCAGGCGTTCAGGTCGATCAGGCGGCGCTGGTATGCGTCGTAGAGCTCCGTGCCACGGTGGTTATACGCCCCCGCCTCCGACGCGGGCACCTTGTCGGGAGTCCAGGCGCGGTTTTTCCAACTGTCGATGATGTGGAGAAGTTGGCGCGGCGGCCAGCGTTTGGGGTCGATATTTTCGGCCTCGACCAACTGCTTGAGCAGGCGCAGTTGGTCGTCGGTGTCTAGAATTGTGAAGTTGGGTTTGAGCCGCACCAGTTCGGCATGGCGGCGCAGCAACTTGACGCTGATCGCGTGGAAGGTGCCCATCCAGGGCATCCCCGCCTCCTCGCGCCCCAGCATTGCGGCGACGCGGTTCTTCATCTCGCGCGCGGCCTTGTTGGTGAAGGTCACGGCAAGGATCTCGTTCTCGCGCGCGCGGCCCGTGTTCAGCAGGTGCGCGATGCGGGTGGTGAGCGCCTTTGTTTTGCCCGTACCTGCGCCTGCGAGCATCAGGACGGGGCCGTCCAGCTTTTCCACCGCCTCGCGTTGGGCCGGGTTCAGCGCATCGAGGTAGGGCGCGCCCTGCACGCCTGCCATTGGACCGGCGGCGGCGCGTTGTGACAGGCTACCCTGTTTGCGGGGGGCTGCGGCGGCCTCGAATGCGTCGTGATCATCATAACTGCTCATGCCCTGCACATTAGCCTTTGGTTGGTCCAAAGCAAAGGCGTGTTCGCGCTCTGTTCATGCGGAAATCGCTTGTGACGCGCGGGCGGGCGCGCAACATGGCGCGCATGGTGAGCAATTCTGATCTGGATCTGGACTTCCCCGCGGTGTCGGACCTGCGGCGCAAGGCCCGGGCACGCATCCCGCATTTCGCGTTTGAATATCTCGACAGCGGAACAGGGGACGAGTTGCAGGTGGCGCGGAACCGGGCGGCGCTGGATGCGGTGCAGTTTCTGCCCGACATCCTGTGCGGCCCCATGGCACCGGATTTCACGACGTCTCTTCTGGGCCGTGAGTATGGGCGGCCGTTTGGCATCGCACCGGTGGGCATGTCCGGGCTGATGTGGCCGGGGGCGGAACGCATCCTTGCGGCGGCCGCTGCGCGCAACCGCATCCCCTACGGTCTGTCGACGGTGGCCACGAAATTGCCTGAAGAGGTCGGGCCCGTGGCGGGCGATATGGGGTGGTTTCAACTCTACGCACCCGACGACACCGAGATCCTGAAGGATATTCTGGAACGTGCGCGCGCGTCCGGGTTCACGACGCTGGTTCTCACGGTGGATGTCCCCGATGACAGCCGCCGAGAACGGCAACGCCGCGCCAAGCTGAGCCTGCCACCCAAGATCGACGCCCGCATGGTGTGGGAGATCGCGACCCACCCCCGGTGGTCACTGGGCACATTGCGCGAGGGGCGGCCACGGCTGAAACTGGCGGAAGGCTACCTCAAGGACACGGGCTCGCGCAGTTCGACGGCCCATGCGGGCCACGTGATCCGGGGCCGCCCCGGATGGGACTATATCGAGACGTTGCGCGGCCTTTGGGACGGACATCTGATCATCAAGGGTGTGATGGACCCCGATCATGCGGTGCGCCTCGTGGGGATGGGCGCGGATGCGATCTGGGTGTCGAACCATTCGGGGCGCCAGTTTGAGGGCGGGCCGGCGTCGATCACGCAACTGCCCAAGGTGCGCGCCGCCTTAGGGCCCGACACCCCAATTGTCTTTGACAGCGGCGTGGCGACCGGCATGGACATCCTGCGTGCGCGGGCGCTCGGGGCAGATTTCGTGATGCTGGGTCGCGCGTGGCACTACGCGGTTGCCGCGCTTGGCGCCGCAGGTCCCGATCATCTGATCCATATTCTGACCGACGACATGAAGCTGAATATGGCGCAGATCGGCGCAAAGGATCTGTCAGACCTTTCGCGCCGATTGATGCGATAATTGAACGTTTGCCGCGGTGGGCTGCGCGCTAGCTGACGCGCAGGGCCTCGGCATCACCTAAAAAGCCCGCGGACCGAGGCGTGTGCGTATCCCGCGCAGCTTCCACTGCTGTCCGCACATCGACATCATCCAGCCGCGTGACGCTGCCTTCGATGTCCTCGATCAGGCGCCGCACCGTATTGCACGCGCGCGACAGGGTATCGGTCGCGGTGGCATTGATATCCGAGGACGCCGAGCCGACGGTTGTCAGGAAATCGAGACCGTCCGAGATTTGGTGCAGCCGCATGTTGGCCTGCGCTGCAAAGTAACGGATGTCGCTGTGCGTTGTGCGCACTTCGTTCAGCGTGGCCTTGGGTTCGGGCGGGGACACTTCCGGACCGCGCACGGACAGCACGCGCACCCGGCCCGACCGTGTAACCAGCCGGGTCATTGCGATGGTCGACATCGCCCCTTTGCCACCGCCCTCTTCCAGCTTTTCGAGCCGCTGGGGCGCGCCGGTTTCTGCACATCGCAAAATGGCCGAAGACACGACCCGAAATTCTTCGCGCGAGACAAGTTCGCTCAACCCGTTGGCGTCTTCCGCGTTGTCGCGGGTTCCCCCAATTTCCCGAAACGCCGCATTACACGCGACCAATTCAACTTCTCCTGTGTCTTTGGGCTCAAACAGCGCCGCAGAATGACCCAGCCATTCCAATTCGGCCTCGAGCAGATCTGTATCGTCGGAAGTGAACATAACCAGTACCTCGCCATTTACTCGGGCCTATTTGCGGCCTCATGGTTTCAGAGAGGTTAAAAAAACCAACCGCATACCATGGTTAATCCGTACAATCTTAGGAGCATCTCGCGCCTTTGCTTAACCATGATACAGAATGTCGGAGCGAAGGGCCCGAGATCGGCCAAAAGAGGTCAGATATGCTGCAAATGCAGCATACTGCCCCGGATACCCACGTCTACGGATGGACCCCGCGGCCAGAATTGCATACTCCACCGCTCAAAAGCCCAACGACGGAGGTCCCCAATGGCCGAATTCAGCAAAATCCTTGTCGCCAACCGCGGCGAAATCGCGATCCGGGTCATGCGGGCAGCCAACGAGCTTGGCAAGAAAACCGTGGCCGTCTTCGCGGAAGAGGACAAGCTGGGGCTGCACCGGTTCAAGGCGGACGAAGCGTATCGCATCGGTGAAGGATTGGGGCCGGTTCAGGCGTACCTGGCCATTGACGAGATCATCCGCGTGGCCAAGGAATGCGGCGCGGACGCGATCCACCCGGGTTATGGCCTGTTGTCGGAAAACCCTGATTTCGTGGACGCCTGCGCGGCCAACGGCATCACCTTTATCGGACCCAAGGCCGCGACCATGCGCGCGTTGGGCGACAAGGCCAGCGCGCGGCGGGTCGCGATCGAGGCCGATGTGCCCGTCATCCCGGCCACCGAGGTGCTGGGCGATGATATGGACGCCATCAAAAAGGAAGCGGCCGAGATCGGGTATCCCCTGATGCTCAAGGCGTCGTGGGGCGGCGGCGGCCGCGGGATGCGTCCGATCTTTTCCGAGGACGAGCTGGAAGAGAAAGTGCTCGAAGGCCGGCGCGA
Organism: Pseudomonadota bacterium; assembly: GCA_038527375.1. GTDB lineage: Bacteria > Pseudomonadota > Alphaproteobacteria > Rhodobacterales > Rhodobacteraceae > Shimia_B. Next base: position 48,233 of record JBCBFU010000009.1, read on the forward strand.
GGCCGAGGCGGCCTTTGGCAATGGCGAAGGCTATCTGGAAAAGATGATCCAGAAGGCCCGGCACGTGGAGGTTCAGATCCTCGGCGACAGCCATGGCTCCATCTACCACCTGTGGGAGCGCGACTGCTCGGTCCAGCGCCGCAACCAGAAGGTCGTCGAACGCGCCCCTGCCCCATACCTGTCCCCCGCCCAGCGCGAGGAAATCTGCGCATTGGGTCGCAAGATCTGTGAACATGTGAACTATGAATGCGCGGGCACGGTCGAATTCCTGATGGATATGGCCACGGGCAAATTCTACTTCATTGAGGTCAACCCGCGGGTGCAGGTGGAACACACCGTGACCGAGGAAGTGACCGGCATCGACATCGTGCAGGCGCAAATCAAAATCGCCGAGGGCAAGAGCCTCGTTGAGGCGACGGGCGTGGCCAGCCAATATGACGTGCAGTTGAACGGTCACGCGATCCAGTGCCGCGTTACGACCGAAGACCCGACCAACAACTTCATCCCCGATTATGGCCGCATCACCGCCTATCGCGGCGCGACCGGCATGGGCATCCGCCTGGACGGCGGCACGGCCTATTCGGGCGCGGTCATCACACGCTATTACGATTCGCTTCTGGAAAAGGTCACCGCCTGGGCGCCCACGCCAGAGGCCGCGATTGCGCGGATGGACCGGGCGCTGCGCGAGTTTCGAATTCGCGGCGTGTCGACCAACATCGCGTTTGTCGAAAACCTGCTCAAACACCCGACCTTCCTGAACTACGAATACCACACCAAGTTCATCGACGAGACGCCCGAGCTCTTTGCCTTCAAAAAGCGCCGCGATCGGGCCACCAAGATCCTGACCTATATCGCGGACATCACCGTGAACGGGCATCCCGAAACCGAAGGGCGGCCCCTGCCCAGCGCGGATGTCAAAGACCCGCGCGCGCCCAAGCCGCTGACCGACACGCCGCAACCCGGCACGCGTAATATCCTCGAGGAATTCGGCCCGCAGGCCGTGGCCGACTGGATGAAAGACCAGCAGCAATTGCTAATCACCGACACCACCATGCGCGACGGGCACCAATCCCTGCTCGCCACGCGGATGCGGTCCATCGACATGGTGCGCGTCGCACCCACCTATGCCGCGAACCTGCCACAGCTGTTCTCGGTCGAATGCTGGGGCGGTGCGACCTTCGACGTGGCCTATCGCTTCCTTCAGGAATGCCCGTGGCAACGCCTGCGCGACCTGCGCGCGCGGATGCCCAATATCATGACGCAGATGCTGCTGCGCGGATCGAACGGCGTGGGCTATACGAACTACCCCGACAACGTGGTGCAGTTCTTTGTCAAACAGGCGGCTGAGACCGGGATCGATGTCTTCCGAGTCTTCGACAGCCTCAACTGGGTCGAAAACATGCGCGTCGCCATGGACGCCGTGATCGAACAGAACAAGGTCTGCGAAGGCACGATCTGCTACACCGGCGATATCCACGATCCCGCGCGCGCCAAGTATGACGTGAAATACTACGTCGACATGGCCAAGGAGCTTGAGAAGGCTGGCGCGCATGTGCTGGGCCTCAAGGACATGGCCGGGCTGCTGAAACCCGGCGCGGCCCGCGTTCTGGTCAAAGCGCTCAAGGAGGAGGTCGGCCTGCCGATCCACTTCCACACCCATGACACCGCGGGCATCGCAACGGCGACCATCCTCGCCGCAGCAGAGGCCGGCGTCGACGCGGTCGATGCGGCGATGGACAGCTTCTCGGGCAACACGTCACAGGCGACACTGGGCACCGTGGTCGAAGCGCTCAAAGGCGCAGACCGCGACACGGGCCTCAGCATTGCCGCGATCCGCGATATCTCGAACTACTTCGAGACCGTGCGCGGGCACTACGCCGCGTTTGAATCCGGTCTTCAGGCCCCGGCGTCGGAGGTCTATCTGCACGAGATGCCGGGCGGTCAGTTCACCAACCTCAAGGCGCAGGCACGCTCGCTGGGCCTGGAAGAGCGTTGGCACGAGGTCGCGCAGACCTATGCCGATGTGAACCAGATGTTTGGCGACATCGTGAAAGTCACCCCGTCCTCCAAAGTTGTGGGCGACATGGCGCTGATGATGGTCAGCCAGAACCTGACCCGGGGTGAGGTCGAAGATCCGGAGGTCGAGGTTGCCTTCCCCGACAGCGTGATCGGCATGATGCGCGGGGATTTGGGTACGCCTCCGGGCGGATTCCCCCACGGTATCCAAAGCAAAGTGTTGAAGGGCGAGGCCCCTCTGAAGGATCGCCCGGGCAAGGACCTGCCCCCCGTCGATCTGGAGAAGACCCGCGCCCAAGTGTCCGGAGAGCTTGAGGGCCTGACCATCGATGACGAGGACCTGAACGGCTATCTGATGTATCCAAAGGTCTTCATGGATTACATGGGCCGCCACCGCACCTACGGCCCGGTCCGCACCCTGCCCACCAAGACGTTCTTCTACGGCATGGGGCCCGGCGAAGAGATCACGGCCGAGATCGACCCGGGCAAGACGCTCGAAATCCGGATGCAGGCCCTGGGGGAAACCAGCGCCGAAGGCGAAGCGCGCGTGTTCTTTGAACTCAACGGTCAGCCGCGTGTCATCCGGGTCCCCAACCGCAAGGTGAAGGCCGAAACGATTGCCCGGCCCAAGGCCGAGGCCGGGAATGCCGCCCATGTGGGTGCGCCGATGCCCGGTGTTGTGGCTTCCATCGGCGTGCAGGCGGGTCAAAAGGTGGCCGAGGGCGACCTGCTTTTGACCATCGAGGCGATGAAGATGGAAACCGGTCTGCATGCCGAGCGCGACGGGGTCGTCAAGGCCGTCCACGTCACGGCAGGCGCCCAGATCGACGCCAAGGACCTGCTGGTCGAAATGGAGTGATCGGTCCGCCAGTGGCGGCCTAATCCTGCGGGGCATCCGAATTCGGGTGCCCCGTTGCGTTTGTGCCGTTGCATCCCCCACCCCGTTGCTGTGAGGGTTCGCATAGCGGCAAACATCGGGGGGTCAGCACATGTTCGCAATCACATCACTTTATGCCGGGTTGCTGGCGCTTGTTCTGCTGACACTCACGTGGCGCGTGATCCAAGGCCGGCATGCCCATCAGGTCAGCCTCGGAGACGGCGGCGACAAAAGCATGATGCGCCGGGTCCGCGCCCACGGGAATGCTGCCGAGACGATCCCGATCGGGCTGATCCTCTTGGGGCTGGCCGAGGCACAGGGCGCACCGGGGATCGCGCTCCATGCACTGGGTGTGTGTCTGCTCGTGGGACGGGTTCTGCACGGGTTGGCGTTGAGCCGCCCAAAACCGTGGCCGTTCGGACGTATCGCCGGGATGGGCCTGACGCTGTTGATGCTGGGCGTCGCCGCAATCGGCCTTGTGGTGCATTCGATCCTCTAGGCCGTCCCGACATGACCACGGTGGAGCACGCATCCCGTGAGTGTAAGGTCGCCTTCTCCCAGTCCGAGGCGGCCTTTGGGTGGTCCCATGCGGCTCGACACCGGGCCATGCCGGATGCGTGTGCTTGCACCGGTGACAGGTCCCGCGTCAGAGGGAAGAAACCCCGGGGTTCCCCGGTCGTCACGTCACTTGGCATAAGCCGGGCCCGCGCCCGCGGCGGGGTGCAATTTTTCGCTGAAAATAAGTTTTTTGCCCTTGCAGGGCGCGGCGCGTGACAGTATCTCACGGCTCACCCAAGGAAGCGGGCGTAGCTCAGGGGTAGAGCATAACCTTGCCAAGGTTAGGGTCGGGCGTTCGAATCGCCTCGCCCGCTCCAACTTCCCCCTCGCGGGGATCACGACAGGGTCGCCTTCGGGCGGCCCTTGTTGTTTCTGGACGCTCCCAACGATTGACCACCGCAGACCCAAGGCGGCGAAGCAGAACCTGTCGCCCACATTGGCAAAACATCGGGCATTCGGTGAATTATTAGGCAGTTTCCGCAGCGAGCCAATCCGCGCCGCCCTGACGGTTTCCGCCTGCATTTCAGCGGGATAGCAAGCGCCATGGCGCAACCTTTGACGATCATGGTGGTCGAACCTGACCGGGACCGCGCGTTGCAGATCGTGGACGGTCTGCGCGACGCTGGCGGTGACAACACCATCCATGTCGTGGACGAGGCCGGCGGCCTGACCCGCAAGATCGCCTCGATTGAACCAGACGTCGTCCTGATCGACGTGGCGAACCCCTCCCGCGACACGCTCGAGGAATTGGCGCTCGCGGCAGGCCCCACCGAACGCCCGGTCGCGATGTTTGTAGATCAAAGCACCGAAGGCCTGACCACGCAGGCCATCGAGGCGGGCTTTTCGGCCTATGTCGTGGACGGGCTGCAACCCGACCGGCTGCGCAAGGTGCTGGATGCCGCGGTCGTGCGGTTCCGCATGATGCAGCGGATGCGCACCGAATTGCAGGAAACCAAACGCGCGCTGGAAGAACGGAAAGTCATCGACCGGGCCAAGGGCATTCTGATGTCCCAACGCGGGCTCAGCGAAGACGACGCCTACGCGCTCCTGCGCAAAACCGCGATGGGTCAGAACAAGCGTTTGGCCGAGGTCGCGCAGTCCTTGGTAACGGCGGCGGAGTTGTTGGGATGAGGACAGTCACCGTTTCTGCCGGGTTCATCCCGCTTCTGGACGCGGCCCCCCTGATCGTAGCCCATGAGATGGGGTTTGCGGTTGAGGAAGGCATCGCTCTCGACCTGCGCCCTGCCCCCAGTTGGTCGAGCCTGCGGGACATGCTGAGTTTCGGGCAGGTCGATGCCGCCCATATGCTGAGTGCGGTGCCCGTGGCTGCCGCCATGGGCCTTGGTGGTGCGGGCACCCGGCTGAGCGCGGTGCAGGTGCTGTCGGTCAATGGCAATGTGATCGGCGTCAATCGCGATCTCGATCTGAAACTGCGCGATGCGGGGCACAAGTTCGGCTTCAACGATCCTGCGAAGGCTGCAGCGGATTTGCGCGCCGCCCATGACGGGCCGCTGCGGATCGGCGTGCCCTTCCCGTTTTCCATGCATGCCGAATTGGTGAGTTACTGGCTGTCGGCCTGCGGCTGGAACCTGCACGAGGATCTCGATATCCGCACGATCCCGCCGCCGCTTATGGGGGATGCAATTGCCGCGGGCGAAATCGACGCCTTTTGCGTGGGCGAACCCTGGGGCACGCGCGCCGTGGACCAGAGCCGCGCCGCCCTTTTGCTGCCCGGTTCTGCAATCTGGCAATTCGCGCCTGAAAAGGTGCTGGCCGTGCGCGAGGATTGGGCCGACACCGAACGCTCGCTCCTGTTCCGGCTGATCCGGTCGATCTGGCGCGCGGGCCGGTGGCTGTCGCAACCCACGAGTGCGGGTCTTGCGGCCGAAATGCTGGGTCGCCCGGAATACCTGAACCTGCCGCCCGACATGCTGGAGCGTCCGCTGATGGGCAAGATCACGGTGTCGAACCGGGGCGAGATGCGCCTGGTGCCGGGATTTGTCGAGTTTCACCGCGGGGCAGCAGCCTTCCCGTGGCGCAGTCAGGCCGACTGGATCGCACGACATCTCGCGGCACGCGCCGGCAAGGACATCACCCGCGCCCGGCACGAGGCGCGCGCCGTCTACCGCCCCGACCTCTACCGTGCGGCAATGGCAGGAACCGGCAGCGATTTGCCCGGCGCCTCGGCCAAACTCGAAGGGTCGCTGCGCGAAGACACCCCGGTGGCGAGCGCCGCAGGGCACGTGATTCTAACGCCCAACAGCTTCTTCGATGGACGCATTTTTGACCCAAGCACGTGATGCTGCCTGAAAATTGGGCATTGAGAGCGCAAACACGCCGCGGCGCAGCATGGGCGGGAACAGATTTCGGGATATCTTGTGGTCGGCCACCCTGCACCGACCGATAGTCATCACCCAGAGACGCAATGGCGCGTTTCTCCGAACTTCGTCCCTAGGACAGGGATGCTTCAGAGCAAGGCCGCTCGATAGCTCGTGACCGAACCCTCCCTCGGTCCCGGATATCGGCGGCCTTTTTGTTTTCGCGACGCCTCATCCTCCCGAGGCACCACACAGGGGACACTTATGAAACGTTTTTTGATGGCAGCGCTGGCCACCACCGCCCTCGCGGGCCCGGCAGCCGCACAGATGCTGGATCTGGAAAAGGACGAACTGACGTTCGGCTTTATCAAGCTGACGGACATGGCTCCGCTCGCCGTGGCCTATGAGCAAGGCTACTTCGACGACGAAGGCCTGTTCGTGACGCTCGAAGCGCAAGCGAACTGGAAGGTCCTTCTGGACGGCGTCATCTCGGGCACCTTGGATGGCGCCCACATGCTGGCCGGTCAGCCGCTGGCCGCAACCATCGGTTACGGCACCGAGGCACACATCATCACCCCCTTCTCCATGGACCTGAACGGCAACGGCATCACCGTGTCGAACGAGGTTTGGGAAGAGATGAAGCCGAACATCCCCACCATGGATGACGGTCGCCCGCAGCACCCGATCAGCGCATCGGCCCTCAAGCCGGTCATCGAAAGCTATGCCGCCGAAGGCAAGCCCTTCAACATGGGCATGGTGTTCCCTGTATCGACCCACAACTACGAGCTTCGCTACTGGCTGGCCGCCGGCGGGATCGAGCCGGGCTACTACAGCCCCGAAAACATCACCGGTCAGATCGGCGCCGAGGCGTTCCTGTCCGTGACGCCCCCGCCGCAGATGCCGGCCACGCTCGAAGCCGGCACTATCTATGGCTACGCCGTGGGTGAGCCGTGGAACCAGCAGGCGGTGTTCAAAGGCATCGGTGTCCCGGTCATCACAGACTACGACATGTGGAAGAACAACCCCGAGAAGGTCTTTGGCATCACCAAGGAGTTCTCGGAAGAGTATCCCAACACCACGCTCGCCGTGACCAAGGCGCTGATCCGTGCGGCCCAGTGGCTGGACGAAAACGACAACGCCAACCGCGAAGCCGCGGTCGAAATCCTCAGCCGCCCGGAATATGTGGGCGCGGATTACGAAGTGATCGCGAACTCCATGACCGGCTTCTTTGAATTCGAGAAGGGCGACCGCCGCCCGGCCCCGGACTTCAACGTGTTCTTCCGCTACAACGCCACCTACCCCTTCTACTCGGACGCCGTCTGGTACCTGACGCAGATGCGCCGCTGGGGTCAGATCGCGGAATACAAGCCTGACAGCTGGTATGACGAAGTCGCCAAGTCGGTCTACCGCCCCGACATCTACCTCGAGGCTGCGCGCCTTCTGGTCGACGAGGGTCTGGTGAACGAAGCCGACTTCCCCTGGGACAGCGATGGCTACAAGGCACCGACGCCGGCTGCCGATATCATCGACGGCATCGGCTATGACGGTCGCACCCCGAACGCCTATCTGGAGAGCCTCCCGATTGGCCTGAAGGGCGAGCAAATCGTCGTCGGCACCGAAATCCAAGGCTGAAAGCCTTGATCTCCCACCCCCCGCGGCCATCGCGGGGGGTGGTCTTGGGACCCGCCGCTGCCCGTCGGGCCCTTCATTCCAGCCAAGTTTCCGCGCAGCCAAATTCGCTGCGACAGCCACCGGAGAGACCCGATGACGGCCATCGACCCGAATACCCTCACGGATGACGCGGAGGCCCGCGAGGCCCGCAAGGCGCGTTTGTTCACCCGCATCAACGCTGCTGACAAGTGGTTTCAGGTCCTCGGCCTGAGCTGGATCACTCCGGTTCTTCGGGCCGCTGCCGGCGATAACCCCAAGGCGCAAATCTCTGAAATCTGGCGGCTTTTGGCGGTTCCGCTGATCGCGATCGGCGCGTTCCTGATGCTCTGGGGCACGCTGGCCCCCCAGGTTCAAACCTCGCTCGGCGCGATCCCAGGGCCTGCCGCGGTCTGGACCGAAGCCAAGAATTTGCATCAGGCTGCCATCGACACCGCCGAGAAGCGTGAAAAACACGAAGCCCGGGTCGAGGCGCGCAACGCTCGCTTTATCGAGAATGGTCAGGAAGACCGTGTGAAGGACATCCCCTTCACCGGCGCACCGACCTATTACCAACAGATCCGCACCTCGATCTTCACGGTGTTCTTCGGGTTCCTGATCGCGTCGGTCGTTGCTATCCCGCTGGGGATCGCGGCAGGCCTGTCGCCCATTGCGAATGCGGCTCTGAACCCGCTGATCCAGATCTTCAAGCCAGTCTCGCCGCTCGCATGGCTGCCCATCGTGACAATGGTCGTCTCGGCCGTCTACGTCACGCAAGACGGCTGGTTCGCGAAATCCTTCCTCGTGTCGGCCATCACCGTGACGCTCTGTTCGCTCTGGCCCACGCTGATCAACACCGCGCTCGGTGTGGCCTCGATCGACAAGGACCTCGTGAACGTCTCGAAGGTCCTCAAGATGAACACCTGGACCAAGATCACCAAACTGGTCCTGCCCTCCGCCCTGCCCCTGATCTTCACGGGTCTGCGGCTGAGCCTCGGTGTGGGCTGGATGGTTCTGATCGCGGCGGAAATGCTCGCCCAGAACCCCGGCCTCGGCAAATTCGTGTGGGATGAATTCCAGAACGGGTCGTCGCAATCGCTGGCCAAGATCATCGTGGCGGTTCTGACCATCGGGATCATCGGCTTCCTTCTGGACCGCGTGATGTACGCCATCCAGTCGCTCTTCACCTTTACGAATAACCGGTGATCGACATGGGCATCCTGACATTTGACAACGCAAGCAAAAGCTTCGGTGAGGGCACGGCCCGCACCGAGGTGCTCAACGGGATCAACCTCGATGTTCAGGAGGGGGAATTCCTCGTCCTCCTGGGCTTCTCAGGGACTGGCAAAACGACGCTGATCAACCTGATGGCGGGGCTGGAGCAGCCTTCGACCGGCTCGGTGACGTTCAAAGGCGCCCCCATTACCGGTCCGGGTCCCGAACGCGGCGTGATCTTCCAAAGCTACAGCCTGATGCCGTGGCTGACGGTCGAAGGAAACGTGCGGCTGGCCGTTGATACGGTCTATCCGGGCATGTCTTCGAAGGAAAAGGCCGAGAAGGTCGCCCATTTCGTCAAGATGGTGGGGCTGAGCCACGCCACGACGCGGCGCCCGGCAGAGCTGTCGGGTGGGATGCGGCAGCGGGTGAACGTGGCGCGCGCGCTCGCGATGAACCCTGAGATGCTGCTGCTGGACGAGCCGCTTTCGGCACTGGACGCACTGACCCGCGCCAACCTGGCTGACGAGATCGAGCGCATTTGGTCGGCAGACAAAAAAACCTGCGTGCTGATCACCAATGACGTGGACGAGGCCATCATCCTGGCTGACCGTATTATCGCGCTGAACCCGGACGGGACGCTGGGCGAAGAGTTCAAAGTCGGCATTGCGCGTCCGCGCGACCGGATGGCGATGAACCATAACGATACATTCAAGCGCCTGCGGGCCGACGTGACCAAATACCTGATGGATGTTGGCATCGAGGCCAAGGTTGAAGGCTCGCGCCTGTTGCCCGAGGTGACGCCAATCCACGGTGTGCCAACGGCGGTCGCCAAGGCGCAGGAAGGCATGATCGACAACCGCTTCCTCGACTTCTCGATGCTGCACAAGGTCTATCCGACGCCCAAGGGCCCGCTGACCGTGGTCGAAGACTTTGATCTAAAGATCAACAAGGGCGAGTTCATCAGCCTTATCGGCCATTCGGGCTGTGGTAAGTCGACGGTCCTGACGATGGCGGCGGGCCTCAATGAAATCTCCAAAGGTGCGATCAAGCTGGACGGTCGCCACGTGGAAGGGGCCGATCCCGAACGCGCGGTGGTGTTCCAATCGCCCAACCTCTTCCCCTGGCTGACGGCCAAGCAGAACGTCGCCATCGGGGTCGACAAGGTCTATCCCGGCGCCAGCCAACAGGAACGCCAGGACGTGGTCGAATACTACCTGGAACGGGTGGGTCTGGCCGATGCGATGGACAAGCCCGCGGTCGATCTGTCCAACGGGATGAAGCAACGGGTGGGCATCGCGCGCGCCTTTGCCCTGTCGCCCAAGCTGCTGCTGCTGGATGAACCCTTCGGGATGCTCGACAGCCTCACGCGCTGGGAGCTGCAGGAGGTGCTGATGGAGGTCTGGTCGCGGACCAAGGTCACCGCGATCTGCGTGACGCATGACGTGGACGAGGCCATCCTCTTGGCCGACCGGGTCGTCATGATGACCAACGGCCCGCAGGCCACCATTGGCAAGATCGTCGATGTGCCGCTGCCGCGGCCGCGGACACGCAAGGCGCTGCTCGAACACCCGGATTACTACAACTACCGGCAAGACGTGCTCGATTTCCTCGAGGAATACGAGCACGGCGCGAAACCCAAAAAGAAGCCGGCGACGGCAATTGCGGCGGAATGACGGGCATGCACAGCACACACAAACCGCACACGCCCGATGGGCACCATCGGGCAGCGCCGACCCGCCCCCATGGGGCGGCGCTATGCGCCACCCCGCGGGTCACCCCTGCCCTTTGCACCTTTGAGGTTCAGATATGACGGAAAAACTCATCATCATCGGGGCCGGAATGGCCTCGGGCCGGGTGATCGAGCACCTGGTTGAGGCGGAAGCAGGGTATGACATCACCCTCTTCAACGCCGAACCGCGCGGCAACTATAACCGCATCATGCTGTCGCCCGTGCTGGCAGGCGACAAGACCTATGAAGAGATCGTCACCCATGACGATGCCTTCTACGGCGAACACAACGTCACCTGCCGTTTCGGCGAAAAGGTGGCGGGCATCGACCGCATCGCCAAGACGGTGACGGCGGCCAATGGCGACGTCCTTCCTTACGACAAGCTGGTGATCGGGACGGGGTCGAACCCCTTCATGATCCCCCTGCCCGGCCATGATCTGGATGGCGTGATTGCCTACCGCGATCTGGAAGATACCGAGCGCATGATGGACCTCGGCGAAGGATCCAAATGCGTCGTTATCGGGGGCGGTTTGCTGGGTCTGGAAGCTGCCGCTGGCATGGCCGCGCGCGGGGTCGACGTGACCGTCGTGCACATCATGGGCCACCTGATGGAACGCCAGCTGGACGAGGCTGCGGGGTATCTTCTGAAAACCTCGTTGGAGGCCAAAGGCATCACGATCAAGCTGGCCGCGAACTCCAAGGAAATCCTCGGCGTGGACGGCAAAGTCACGGCGCTGAGGCTCGATGACGGGACGGAATTGCCTTGCGATCTGCTCGTCATGGCTGTGGGCATCCGGCCCAACGTCGCGCTCGCGCAAGAGGCCGGACTGGCCGTGGGCAAAGGCATCCATGTGGATGACCAGATGCTGACCTCGGACGAAAACGTCTATGCGGTTGGCGAATGCGTCGAACATGACGGGGCGCTCTTTGGCCTCGTCGCGCCGCTCTATGACCAAGCGAAGGTCGTGGCCGAGGGGCTGATGGCCCGCGAGGCGGCCTTCAAGCAAAAGACGCTGTCGACAAAGCTCAAGGTCACGGGGTGTGATCTGTTCAGCGCGGGCGACTTCTCGGAGGCCGAGGGCCGCGAGGACATCGTGTTCCGCGATCCCATGCGCGGCGTCTACAAGCGGCTTGTGATCGAGGCGGACAAGCTGATCGGTGCGGTCATGTATGGCGACACCGCCGACGGCAACTGGTTCTTCGGGCTGATCAAGGACGGCACCGATATCTCGGAGATGCGCGAGACACTGATCTTCGGCCCAGCCTATCAGGGAGGGGGTGCTGCGGACCCTCTCTCAGCCGTTGCAGCATTGCCGCTTGATGCGGAGATTTGCGGCTGCAACGGCATTTGCAAAGGCACGATCGTGGAGGCCATCGAAGGTGGCGCGGGCGATCTTGGCGCGGTTCGGGCCACGACCAAGGCCAGCGCCTCCTGCGGGACCTGCACTGGTCTGGTCGAACAGCTTCTGCAGGTCACGCTGGGCGATGACTTCGAGATGCCCGCGGCGCAACCCATGTGCGGCTGCACCGATCTGACGCACGAAGACGTGCGGCGCCTGATCAAGACCAAAGAGCTGAAATCGCAGCCGGCGGTTTGGCAGGAGTTGGGGTGGAACACGCCCAATGGTTGCCACACATGCCGCCCTGCCGTGAACTACTACCTGCTGGCCGACTGGCCGGTGGAGTATCAGGACGACCCGCAATCGCGTTTTGTGAACGAGCGCAAGCACGCCAATATCCAAAAGGACGGCACGTTCAGTGTCGTGCCCCGGATGTGGGGCGGGATCACCAACGCGACCGAACTGCGCGCCATCGCGGATGCGGCTGACAAATACAACGTGCCGACCGTGAAGGTTACGGGCGGGCAGCGGATCGACCTCTTGGGCGTCAAAGGTGAAGACCTGCCCAATATGTGGTCTGACCTGAACAAGGCGGGCCTCGTGTCGGGGCACGCTTACGCGAAGGGTCTGCGGACGGTTAAAACCTGTGTGGGTACGGACCATTGCCGGTTCGGGACGCAAGACTCCACGGGTCTTGGTGTGAAGCTGGAGAAGGCGCTCTGGGGATCGTGGACGCCGCACAAGGTCAAGATGGCCGTGTCGGGCTGCCCCCGGAACTGCGCCGAGGCGACCTGCAAGGACGTGGGCATCGTTTGCGTCGATTCCGGCTACGAGATCGGGGTTGGCGGCGCGGCAGGCATGGATCTCAAGGAGATCGAGCCGCTGGTGAAGGTCGCGACCGAGGCCGAGGCCATGGAATGGGTCATCGCCTTTGTTCAGCTTTACCGGGAGAATGCCAAATACCTCGACCGTCCCTACAAGTGGATCGCCAAGGTGGGCCTCGACTGGGTGCAGGAGACGCTGGGGCGTGATGAAGAGCGGGCGCGGCTCGTGGCGGCCTTCGATCTGAGCCAGTCGATCTACCAAAAAGACCCGTGGGCGGAGGAGGCCGAGAAGGCCCAGACCAAATATTCGCCCATCGCAGACCTGACGCTGGAGGCCGCAGAATGAGCTGGATTGATGTGGGTCATATCGACGACGTGCCCGAACGCGGGGCACGCCTGATCAAAACACCTGTGGGCTGTGTGGCGCTGTTCCGCACGGGACCGGCCGAGGTCTTTGCGGCCTCGAATACCTGTCCCCACAAACAGGGACCTTTGTCCGAGGGGATCGTGCACGGGCAAAAGGTTACCTGCCCGCTGCACAATTGGGTCTTTGATCTGAACACAGGCGAGGCGCAGGGCGAAGACGGTCGCATCGACACCTACCCTGTCCGCCTCGACGGTGAGCGGATCCTGCTGGATGGCGCAGCCGTGGGACAACGGAGCGCGGCCTGATGGACGGAAGCGCGCTGCCTGAGACCAAATCGACCTGCCCCTATTGTGGGGTGGGCTGCGGGGTGTTGCTGCGCCCTGACGGCGAGGGCGGTCTGGCGGTGCGCGGCGATCCCGATCATCCGGCGAATTACGGGCGGCTCTGCTCCAAGGGCTCGGCGCTCGGCGAGACCCTCGCGCGCGAGGGTCGTCTTCTCACCCCGCAGATCGGCGGGCGTCGTGCCGAATGGGACGAAGCACTCGATCTGGTGGCCGACGGGTTCAGCGCGACCATCGCCGAGCACGGTCCGGATGCGGTGGCTTTCTACGTCTCGGGGCAGTTGCTGACCGAAGACTACTACGTCGCCAACAAGTTGATGAAAGGCTTCATCGGGTCGGCCAATATCGACACGAATTCAAGGCTTTGCATGGCCTCGAGCGTCGCAGGCCACAAGCGCGCCTTTGGCACCGACACTGTTCCCGGCACCTATGAAGACCTCGACGAGGCCGACCTTGTCGTTCTGGTGGGATCGAACCTCGCCTGGTGCCACCCGGTGCTGCATCAGCGTCTGATGGCCGCGCGTGCAGAACGTGGCACCAAGATCATCGTCGTCGATCCCCGCCGCACGGCGAGCTGTGAAGAGGCTGACCTGCATTTGCCACTGGCCCCTGGCAGCGACGTGGCGCTGTTCAATCACCTGCTGGCCCAAATCGCCGAGCGCGGCGCGGTCGACACCGCGTTTCAGATCCATGTGGAGGGCGCAGAGGCCGCCATAGACGCCGCACGCGCTGACGATGTGGCCGCGACGGGCCTGTCCGAAGCTGATCTGGCCGCGTTTTGCGACATGTGGATCGGGACCCGTAAGGTCGTCACGATCTACAGCCAGGGCGTGAACCAATCCACAAGTGGCGTCGACAAGGTCAATTCGATCCTGAACTGCCACCTCGCCACGGGCCGCATTGGCCAGCCCGGCATGGGTCCATTTTCCGTAACGGGTCAGCCCAACGCCATGGGCGGGCGTGAGGTCGGCGGTCTGGCCAATATGCTGGCCTGCCATCTAGATCTGGAAAACCCGACCCACCGCGATCAGGTGCGCAGCTTCTGGTCTGCACCTCACATGCCCGATGCGCCCGGCCTCAAGGCCGTCGACATGTTCCGCGCCGTGGGCGATGACCGGATCAAGGCACTCTGGATCATTCACACCAACCCCGCTGTTTCGATGCCCGAGGCCGGCGCCGTGCGCGACGCCATCGAGGGTTGCGATTTTGTCGTGGTGAGCGACATCACCGACCGCAGCGACACGGCAAAACTCGCCGATGTTCTCTTGCCCGCAACGGGCTGGGCAGAAAAAGACGGCACCGTTACCAATTCCGATCGCACGATCAGCCGCCAGCGCGCCACCCTGCCCGCCCCGGGCCAAGCGCGCGATGACTGGCGCATCCTTGCCGATGTCGGCGCACGCATGGGCTGGCCTGACGCGTTCAACTGGGACAGCCCGGCCGAGATTTTCCGCGAGCACGCCGCTTTGTCCGGGATTGCAGGCAAGTTGGGGCGCGACTTCGACATCTCGGCCCTCGCAGACCTGAGCCTGCAGGGCTACGACGCCATGGCACCCGTGCGTTGGCCTGTAACTGCCGACCGAATTGGGGGACGCTTCTTTGGCGACGGCGCGTTTTTCCACGCGGACGGGCGCGCGCGCATGATCGCTGTCTCCCGCAAGGCCCCCGCCGCGCTGCCCGACGCCGATCATCCCTTTGTGCTCAACACCGGGCGCAGCCGCGACCAGTGGCACACGATGACACGCACCACGCTGGCCCCGCGCCTGAACACCCATCTGGCAGAGCCGCACCTCGACCTGCCACCCGCCGACGCTGTGCGGCTAGGCGTGGGTCCTGCCGATCTGGTGGAGGTGACAAATGCCCATGGCCGCGCCGTTTTGCGCGCACGCATCACCGACGACGTGCGCCCCGGTCAGGTCTATGCGCCTATCCACTGGACCGCGGACACGGCCCCGTCGGCGCGCATCGACGATGTCGTCGCCGCCGCCACCGACCCGATGTCAGGACAACCCGAAAGCAAGGCCTGCCCCGTCGCCGTCAACCGGCTTGACGCCACATGGTACGGGTTCGCCGTGTCGCGCAGTGAACCGGACCCCGATTGCACCTATTGGGCGCGGGTCCGCACGGACGCTGGCTGGCGCCTCGAGATGGCGGGCACCGATCAGATCGAGGACTGGGAGGCTGCGGCCCGCACGCTTTTTGATCTGCCCGACGCTGATGCGCAGATCGTGTCCGACACCCGCGGGGCCACGCGCGTGGCCCTGATCCGCGATGCTGTGCTGGAGGCGGCGCTGTTCATCTCGCCACGCCCCGTAGCTGTCATGCGCGACTACCTCGCCACGCAACCCGGCGCACCCGCGCTCGATATCCTGACAGGCCGCGCACCAGCAGGCCGCCCCGACCCTGGCCCCACGATCTGCGCCTGTTTCCAGGTCGGGCTGAACACCATCACGCAAGCCATCGCCGAACAGGGCCTGACAGACGTTGCCGCCATCGGCGCGGCCCTCAGCGCAGGAACCAATTGCGGGGCCTGCCGCCCGGAACTTGCCGCGCTCATCCCCACGACCACACGCCTCGAAGCCGCCGAATAAGGAGCCACCCGATGAAGAGCTTTCCCATGTTCATCCGCACCTCGGGGCGGCGCGTCGTCATCACCGGGGGTGGCGAACAGGCCGCGCAAAAGGCGCGCCTGATCCTCAAGACCGATGCGCGTATCGTGCTGGCCGCGCCCGAGTTGGAGGACGAACTGGCCGCGCTCGTGCGTCAGAACAAAGCGGAATGGCATTCCGGACCCATCACGCCCGCGCTCTTTGAAGGCGCCGCCATGGCCTTTGTGGCGACGGGATGCCCGGGCCTCGATGCCAGCCTCCACGCCCTCGTGACCGAGGCGCGGTGCCCCGTGAACGTCGTGGACCAACCTGACCTCTGCGAGTTGACGACGCCGTCCATCGTCGACCGTGACCCGGTCGTGGTGGCCATCGGCACCGAAGGGACCGCGCCGGTGCTGGCCCGCCAGATCAAGACGCAGGTGGAGCAAACGCTCGATCCCGCCATTGGCGGGCTGGCGGCCTTTGCAGGCCGGATGCGCGATGCCGTTGCCCAAGGCGTCCCGCGCGCCCGGCGTCGCGCCTTCTGGCGCTGGGTCTTTGCCGAGACGCCGAAACAAGCCTGGGTCCGCGGGGACGAGGCTGCAGCCATCCGCGCGGTCAAGGATGCCATCGCGGATCAGGCCAGCGATCAGGCGCAAGGCGGCTCCATCGCGCTGGTGGGGGCTGGCCCCGGCGCGCGCGATCTGTTGACCCTGCGCGCGGTGGAAAGGCTGCAAGAGGCCGACGTGATCTTCTATGACCGCTTGGTCGACCCCGCCTGTCTGGAACTGGCCCGCCGCGACGCCGAGCGTGTGTTCGTGGGCAAGACCGTGGGCGCCCATGCGTGGCCACAAGACCGTATCAACGCCGTCATCCTCGCCGCCGCGCGTCAGGGCCAGCGCGTGGTGCGCCTGAAATCGGGCGACCCTTCTATCTTTGGCCGCGCCGAGGAAGAGCTTCAGACCGCCCGCGCCGAAGGCATCCCCATCGAAATCGTTCCCGGCGTGACCGCCGCCTGCGCCATGGCGGCCAGCATGGGTGGCTCGCTCACCGAACGGGGCGTAACCGATGCGCTGGTTTTGACCACAGGACAATCGCGCGCGGGCGATCCCTTGCCCGCCACGACGCGGCACGCGGGTCCCGGAACGACCACAGCGATCTACATGGGCGTGGCCGAGGCTGCGCGGATCGCGGGCGACCTGATGGCACAAGGCCTGCCGGGCGCGGCCCCGGTGCGCGTGGGCGTGTCAGTCAGCCAACCGGGCGAGGCCATGATCGACACGACCGTCGCGACCCTTGCAAGCGACTTGGCCGCCCACAAGGTGACGGGCTGCGCGCTGATCCTCGTCAGCTGGCCGCGCCACATGGCGCAGGCCGCGCCGAAGGCACCTGCCCTAGCCCAGGCCGTCTGACGCAGACATGCCACGCGCGCCCCGCCCTTTGCGCGCGCCTGAGGTGCTGCGCCTTGGCATTCGCGCCCACCCGCCCCTATAAGCGCCCCACGACCTGGGCGTCGGTGATCGCCGCGCCCCGGGTCCCAAACAGGAGGTGCAGGATGCGCAAGGCCGAGGTGAGCCGCAAAACCGCGGAAACCGATATTCAGGTCACCGTCTCGCTGGACGGAACGGGCCAGTACGACATGAAGACGGGCGTGGGGTTCTTTGACCACATGCTCGACCAGCTTGCGCGCCATTCCCTGATCGACATGACCGTCCGCGCCGATGGCGATCTGCACATCGACGACCACCACACGGTCGAAGACGTGGGCATCGCGCTGGGTCAGGCGCTGGCACAGGCACTGGGCGACAAACGCGGCATCCGCCGATACGGCAGTTGCCTTTTGCCCATGGATGACGCGCTGGTACGTGCGTCGCTTGATCTGTCGGCGCGGCCGTTCCTTGTGTGGAACGTGGACATCCCCACCGCCAAGATCGGCACCTTCGACACCGAATTGGTGCGCGAGTTCTTTCAGGCCTTCGCGACCCATGGCGGCATCACGCTGCATGTGGACGGCCTGCACGGCATCAACAGCCACCACATCGTCGAGGCGGCGTTCAAGGCGGTGGCGCGCGCGTTGCGCGAAGCGGTCGAGATGGACCCCCGCAAATCGGATGCGATCCCGTCGACCAAAGGCGCGCTCTAGGCCCATGACCACAGTTTTGATCGACTACGAAAGCGGAAATCTGCATTCCGCGCAAAAGGCGTTCGAGCGTATGGCGGCCGAGGTCGGCGCGGGCGAGGTCATCGTGACCTCGGACCCCGACGCGATCCTCGCTGCCGACCGCGTGGTGCTGCCCGGTGACGGCGCTTTCCCGGCCTGTGTGGCCGCGCTCGATGCCTCGGGCTGCCGTGCGGCGCTGGAAGAGGCGGTCATTACGCGTGGCCGCCCGTTCCTTGGCATCTGCGTGGGCATGCAACTGATGGCGAGCCTTGGCCGCGAATACCGCGACACACCCGGCCTGGGCTGGATCGAGGGCGAGGTCGTGCGCATCGATGCGGGCGATCAACCCGTGCCGCATATGGGCTGGAACGATCTTGTGCTGAACTCCAACCACCCCGTCTTTGCGGGCGTGGAAACCGGCCACCACACCTATTTCGTCCACTCCTACCACATGCAGGTCGCGCAGCCGGATAACCGGCTGGCCCATGTGCGCTATGGCGGTGACATCACCGCGGTCGTGGGCCGCGACACCATGATCGGCATGCAATTCCACCCGGAAAAGAGCCAATCGACCGGTCTGCAGATGATCGCGAACTTCCTGACCTGGACGCCCTAGCGCGGCCCCTAGAAATCGCGCCCCCTACCCCACCTACGAAAACGCGCGGCGCGAGAGACCCCTCGCACCGCGCGCCACATGAGTGTTTCGACCCTTTAGTTCAGCCGCGTCCAGGTCTGGCCACGGCACACCGCGCCGCCCAAAACGCAGCCCTGCACCTCAAGAGAGCCACCCGAGAGCGACATCTTGGATTTGTAGGTCTTGTCGTTGTCCGGCGCCCAGATCGTGCCGCCGGAATAGGCGCCGCCCCCGTTGGGCGACATGTTCGCGATGATCTGACGCCCGATGATGGACGTGTTGTCATTGCCGATCACGTCGACGATCGTGCCGCAGATTTTCGTGCCGCATTGCGCCATCGACACGTGGATGAACCCACCGGTTTCACCCGGTTGCGATTTCCAGGTGCCCAGAACCGGGTCGGCGGATGCGGCTGTGCCCAAAACGGCCAACGCGGCGGCGGCGATAAGGTGTTTCATTGTTTCTCCTCCCAAAACTGGGTCAGACGATGGCAGGCGCGGTGCGGCGCGATCAAGGCTGACGTTGGGTCGAACGGCTCTGATTGCACCGCAGCGCAGGCCGTGGCACATGGCGCGGCAAGACATCTGGAAAGGCGCGCGACATGATCTTGTACCCGGCAATCGACCTCAAGGACGGGCAAGCCGTGCGCCTGTTGCGCGGCGACATGGACAAGGCCACGGTGTTCTCGGACGCCCCCGCAACCCAGGCCCGCGCATTCGAGGACGCAGGCTGCGCGTGGCTCCATCTGGTGGATCTCAACGGTGCCTTCGCGGGCGCGCCGGTCAATGGCGCTGCGGTCGAGGCGATCCTGAACGAGACGTCTGTGCCCGCACAGCTCGGTGGCGGCATCCGCGACATGGCCACGATCGAGATGTGGCTCGACAAGGGATTGGCGCGGGTCATTCTGGGCACCGTTGCGGTCGAAAACCCAGACCTCGTGAAACGCGCCGCGCGTGCTTTCCCCGGCAAGATCGCCGTGGGTATCGACGCGCGGGGTGGCAAGGTCGCGACCAAAGGCTGGGCCGAGGAAACCGATGTCGAGGTCACCGACCTCGCCCGCCAGTTCGAGGACGCGGGCGTTGCCGCCATTATCTATACCGACATCAACCGCGATGGCGCGATGCAAGGGCCGAACATCCCGGCGACCGAGGCTTTGGCACGCGCCGTGGACATCCCCATCATCGCATCAGGCGGCGTGTCGTCGTTGGATGACTTGCACGCACTCAAGGCCACGGGCGTGATCTCGGGCGCGATTTCGGGCCGCGCCTTGTATGACGGTGCGATTGACCTGTCGGAGGCTCTCACGGCGCTTGCCGCGGATTAGTCAAATTTTCACCACATTTGACCGATAATGACATACGTTGTGTGCAGCATTAGGGGGCTAATGTGTCAGCCATCGGTCAGGCCGGAACGATTTCCGACAACACCACCTTTACCGGTGAACCCATTGTCGTGAGCTTTGATCAGCCCATCACCGACCCGGTGATCGCGCTGATGTCGACAAATGTGGGCGGCAACAAATTCTCGCTACGCTTGATCGACATCCAGACGGACAGCAATGGCGACGCGACCGGCTTCCGCTTCACCATAGACGAATGGGAAAACGAAGACGGCCCCCACCCCGCTGTCGAAGACATCAACTGGCTGGCCATCGCCTCGGGCGTGCACACCCTGCCCGATGGGCGGGTGATCGAGGCGGGCTATGCACAAGCCGACAGCAATGGTGAACCGGTCTCTCTGACCGGGAGTTTCGGATCGACGCCCACCGTGCTGACCACGGTTGCCTCCAATGACGGCACGAATGTCGTGGATAGCGATCCCTTCGGCATCTCGCAAACCGGCTTCACCATCGACCTTGAAGAGGCTGAAAGCGAAGACGGGGTGCACGGGCTAGAAACCGTGGGCTGGATCGCGGTCGAACCGGGTGGCAGCGGCGGCACATCGGGATCGACGGCCAGCGCGGGCGTCACCGGTAACTGGGCCAACGATATCGGCCTGGGCGCCAGTTACAGCAACCCGATCACGGTCGCCGAAACCCAAACCCAAAACGGCGGCGATCCCGGCAACGTCATCTTCCGCAATCAGGACAGCGGCGACATCGACCTGCGGTTCGAGGAAGAGACCAGCCGCGACAGCGAAACCAACCACACCACCGAAACCGTGGGCCTCGTCACATTCGAAGAGGGATTGATCCTGTGTTTCACGGACGGCGCGATGGTGGACACACCCTACGGCCCCCGCCCGATTGAGGCTTTGCGCCCCGGCGCGCTGATCCTGACACAGGATGAGGGTCCGCAACCGCTCTTGTGGACGTCCAGTATCGCGATTGGCTCCGGTGACATCGCGCAGCGACCTGAAATCGCCCCCATCCTGATCACGGCGGGCGCGCTGGGGGCCGGGCGCCCCGCGCGCGACATTCGCGTCTCCCCCCAACATCGCATCCTGTTTGAAGGCTGGCAGGCACAGCTATATGCGGGCGAAGACGCCGTCCTCGTGCCTGCACGCGCGTTGGTCAATGGCACGACGATCCGGGTGGATACGGCGGCCGTGCGATATGTTCACCTGCTCTTTGATACGCACCAGGTCATCACGTCGGACGGCTTGGCCAGCGAAAGCCTGCACCCCGGGCAGATGGCGCGGTCGGCCTTCGCGCCCGCGGCCCGGGCCGAACTGTTTAGCCTCTTTCCCGAACTTGCCACCGCCAGCGTGGGCTATGGCCCGACGGCGCGACCGGCGCTCAGCGTCCGGGCGGGGGCACTATTTGCGGCCTAGCGCAGATCGCCGCGTCTGGATTTCCCCGCGTCTGCGGCGTAGGAGGACGCGAGCCATGTTGGACGCCTGCTGATGCTAAAGACCCGGATCATCCCCTGCCTTGACGTTGCCGATGGGCGCGTCGTGAAAGGCGTGAACTTTGTGGATCTCGTCGATGCGGGCGATCCCGTAGAAGCCGCGCGCGCCTACGACGCCGCAGGCGCGGACGAGCTGTGTTTTCTCGATATCAACGCGACCCACGAAAACCGCGGAACGATGTTCGATCTGGTGCGGCGCACCGCAGAGACCTGTTTCATCCCCCTGACGGTGGGCGGCGGTGTGCGCACCCACGAGGATGTGCGCGCCCTGCTTTTGGCAGGGGCCGACAAGGTGTCGTTCAATTCGGCCGCCGTGGCCAACCCGGACGTACTGAGTGCGGCCGCCGACCGATTTGGGAGCCAGTGCATCGTCTGCGCCATCGACGCCAAGACGGTCGAACCGGGCCGGTGGGAGATCTTCACCCACGGGGGGCGCAAGGCCACCGGCATCGACGCCGTGGAGTTTGCCCGCACCGTGGTGGCCAAGGGCGCAGGCGAAATCCTTTTGACCTCCATGGACCGGGACGGCACGCGCGCAGGGTTCAACCTGCCGCTTACCCGCGCCATCAGCGACGCGGTGAGCGTCCCTGTGATCGCCTCGGGCGGGGTTGGCACGCTCGATCACCTTGTCGAGGGCGTGACCAAAGGCGGCGCAAGCGCGGTTCTGGCCGCGTCGATCTTTCACTTTGGCGATTTCACCATCGCCGAGGCCAAGGCACATATGGCGGCGGCGGGCCTGCCCATGCGGGTGGCGGCATGACGCTCGACGAGCTGTTCGCAACCATCACGGCCCGCAAAGGGGCCGATCCCGACACAAGCTGGACAGCAAAACTTCTGTCCAAAGGCCCGGAGAAATGCGCCGAGAAGTTTGGGGAAGAGGCCGTTGAAGCCATCATCGAGGCCGTGAAAGGTGACCGCGATGCACTGACGGGCGAGGCCGCGGATGTGCTCTATCACCTGCTGGTCATGCTGGCCGCGCGCGACGTGGCGCTTGACGATGTGCTGGCGGAACTTGCGCGACGCCAGGGACAATCGGGCATCGCGGAAAAGGCCGCGCGCAAGACATAGAGCACACAAAAAAACGCCCGGGACGGACCCGGGCGCTAGTACGGAACGAGGGACAGTGAAGTGAGCGTGGCTGTTCCGGTCCACGCCCTCAGCCAGTGAGATATGTGCTCGCCGTGGCTTTGTAAGAGCCTCTCAGGATTACGTGAACACGATGTTAACAAGAGGCCGGGTCACGGGCGATTAGGCCTCGAGAACGGTGGGCCAGTTCGCATCGGCCTTGGCGATATTGCCGGGAATGTCCGTGCTCCAGATCGTGCGCACGGCCCGGTTGAAGTTCAGGTAAAGCCGGTCATCAACCACCGACCACGCCCGGGGCGAGGTTTCGGCGGTATAGCCTTTGGACACGGCATAGGCGCAGTAGCCACCGTATTGCGGGGCATATTTCGCGGTGTCCGAAACGAACAGGTCGCGGTTTTCGGCGCTGGCAAAGCGGAAGGTCGCGCCATCATGGTCGGCGGTAAAGTCAGCCGAGCCTTCGACGGGTTTGCCTTCGGTAAAATAGGCCACGGGGTCATATCCGTTGATGGCGACGCCATCCGTTGCATAGACCGGCGGCGTGGCGGCCAGTGCGGGTGTTGCGAGTGCTGCGGCAAGCGGGGTTGCAGCGGCAGCGGCGAGGAAGGTGCGGCGGGTGATCATTTGGCGTCTCCGGTCGTAAATGCGCTTTGGTCGGTTGCGTTGCCCAAAGATGACCCCGGTGCGCGCCTCACAAAAGAGGGCGCATAGCCTGATGACCCATTCGTGAGAGACCGCGAGAGATTGTTTCAGTCGAAGATGTCTTCGATGATATCAAACGCCTCTTCAAAGAACCTGCGCTTCAAGCTCTTCTTTTTCTTTGGTTTTTTGTACGTTCCCTTGCGCTTTTTGTCGGACGCAGGAAGGTTGTGACCCGCCCTGACGGGGCTGGGTCGGACCAGTTCACGACGCTCGGTCGTGTGGTCCAATGGTAACATTTTGAGATCGTGCAGAGGGGCCCCGCAGGACGAACATGCCAGTTCATGCTTGGTGTTGCCCCTCAACTGCAGCGCGGCCCGTGTCCCGCAATAACAGCATGTGGCAATTTTCGTCGCCGGCATTACGCCCCCCCGTCTGATCGTCCTCTAGACGCATATAAGGCGATTGCAGCCGCATTTGAGACGTTGAGAGATCCAAAACCGCCTGCAGCGGGGATTTTCACCAGATAATCGCACAACTCTTTCGTCAGAGCGCGCAGACCGGGACCTTCGGCCCCCATAACCAGTGCAACGGGACGCGTCGGGTCGGCCATCGCCTCGACCTCATGCTCGGCCTCGCCGTCGAGGCCCAGAACGAGATAGCCAAGTTCCTTGAGCGTCTCGATGGCTTGCGCAAGGTTGCGGACCCGCAGGTAGGGCTGCCGCTCCAACGCGCCCGAGGCCGTTTTGGCCAAGGCCCCCGTTTCCGGGGCGGCGTGGCGCAGGGTTCCGATCACGGCGCGCGCGCCAAATACTTCGGCCGAGCGCAGGATCGCACCGACGTTGTGGGGATCCGACACGCGGTCGAGCAAGACGACCCGCGGCGCATCGGACCCAGGCCGCGCCACGCTGTGCAGGTCGCCCCAATCCAGCGGCTTGACCTCAAGCGCGGCACCTTGGTGGACGGATGCGGGATCAATCGGGGCAGGAAACTTGCGCGGGTCCGCCATTTCCGGCGTCATGCCAGAGGTCGCGACCGCATCCCCCAATCGATCCAGAGCATTCTTAGTGACAATCAGCCTCAGCCGTTCGCGTGCGGGGTTTTCCAGCGCATCGCGCACCGCGTGCAGCCCGAACAACCACACGGTGTCGGACGCCGCCGCCCGGCGCGCCTGTTCCTTTTCAATGACCCATTTAGGCTTCTTCATGCGCCTCCCCTAACGGGCGATTGGCCAAAAGGCCAGCACGGGCCAGCCGCGCATCCATTGCGTCCGTTTTTTGCGTTGACGCGGTTTTGGGCGGGCGCTATCCACCCGCTCACGCCACGCGCCAGCGTGGTCAGTGGGCGACAGGCCGCAAGGTGTGGCAGGGGACTGTAACTCCCTCGCGGAGACGCACGCCTGGTTCGATTCCAGGGTCGCCCACCAATCACCTCAAATATCTGTTTTTATTGATGTTGATCTGGTATGATTTGTTCGAAACCACTGGATTTCGATACAAATGGCGATTTCTTCGATACAATGAGCAGCCAGGAGACGGTTCGATACCTTAAACTCGACCGGGGCCGATACTTCTATCAACGCCGCGTGCCACAGAAGTATCAGCGGGCCTTAGGTCTCACGTTTTGGCGTGATCAGCCCCACTTGAGTGGTCCAATTTGATTGTTAGTGCATGATCAGCCTTTGATCCATCTGGACGATGGTTTCGGGGGCCGGTGGGCGGTAGCCCAAAGCACTGTGTGGTCGTTTTGTGTTGTAGTGTTTCCTCCACTTTTCGATAAGTATTTGGGCTTCGCGCAGGCTGTAGAATATCTCGCCATTGAGGAGCTCGTCCCTGAAGCGGGCATTGAAGCTTTCACAGTACCCGTTCTCCCAGGGGCTGCCCGGTTCGATGTAGGCCGTCTTCGCACCAACAGCCTTGATCCAATCCTGCACGGCCTGAGCAACGAACTCAGGGCCGTTATCGGAACGAATGAACGATGGAATGCCGCGCAGGATGAACAGGTCGCTCAGAGCATCGATTACGTTGCCCGAGTTCAGCTTTCTGTCGACACGTATGGCCAGACATTCTCTGCTATATTCATCAATGATGTTCAGCGTCCGGAACGCCTTACCGTCGTCGGTGCGGCAATGCACAAAGTCATAGCTCCAGACATGATCGCGATGCTCTGGTCGCAATCGAACGCACGATCCATCATTCAGCCAAAGCCGTCCTTTCTTTGGTTGTTTCATTGGCACTTTCAGCCCCTCTCGTCGCCACAGCCTTTCGACCAATGCCCGGCAGGCGATTTGCAATGCAAATCTGCCGAGAGGGGCGCTTGTCGTTCACATGCCAACCGGCATCTCTCAGCAGCGCAGCGATCCGACGATAGCCGTATCGACCGTATTGCCGGGCCAGCTCGATCATGTCGGCCACCAATCGTCCTTCATCCGGGCGACCAGCTGGCACTTTGCGTTGCGTGGAGCGATGTTGCTTGAGAACGCGGCAAGCCCGGCGTTCCGAGATGTTCAGCTCAGCCCTGACACGATCAATGCAGGCACGACGACGAGCGGGGCTTAGAAGTTTCCCTTTGCTGCCTCTGCCAAGATCAACTTATCCAGCGTCAGATCCGAAACAGCCCTACGCAGCCGCTCATTCTCTTTCTGAAGCCGTTTGAGCTCTTTCAATTGGTCCGTGCCCATTCCACCGTACTTCTTTTTCCAGCGGTAATAGGTTTGTTCAGTCACTCCGATCTGTCGGATCGCATCCAGACGCGGCATGCCTTGCCCCGCCAAAACCTCAACCTGCCGTAACTTCGTGACAATCTCTTCGGGCTTCGGTCGCTTGTTTGCCATGTGTTTCCTCCGTTTTCCTAAACATAGCGGAGGACCACTTCCGTGGGGGAGGATCACTTGGCCGCGACCTCCTTTCGCCAAAAGAAATAGCCTGTACGAGTGGGCGATCATACCCGTCTTTGCTCAGACAGAGAATGACTGTGTTTTGACAAATGGCTGTCTAGCGTTGCCAAACAGAAGCAAGTCCAGTCGTGTCAAATGTGTAAAGCGTGACCTAAGCTCATCAATGCTGCCTCTTGAAGCGCCTCACCCTTGGTGGGGTGAGCATGAATTGTGCCCGCGACGTCTTCAAGACGGGCACCCATCTCGATCGCCAGTGCAAAACCAGCCGCCATTTCTGATATACCCTCGCCGACCGCCTGGATGCCGAGGATTTGATGATTATCTGCGCGTGCAACCACGCGGATGAAACCATCTTCGCGCTCGGTTGTCATGGCGCGGCCATTGGCCATGAACGGGAACTTGCCGGTTTTGATGTCGTGTCCTGCGCCTTTCGCCTCAGTAGGCGACAGACCAACGGTCAGGATTTCGGGGTCGGTGAAGCACACCGCCGGGATGCAATACTTGTCCCAAAGACGCTGTTCGCCTGCGACGATCTCGGCCACCATCTCACCCTGCGCCATGGCGCGGTGGGCCAGCATGGGTTCACCGGTGACGTCGCCGATTGCGTAAAGCCCGCGCAACGTCGATGCGCGGGTTT
Organism: Pseudomonadota bacterium; assembly: GCA_038527375.1. Classification (GTDB taxonomy): domain Bacteria; phylum Pseudomonadota; class Alphaproteobacteria; order Rhodobacterales; family Rhodobacteraceae; genus Shimia_B. The sequence goes on from JBCBFU010000009.1 coordinate 74,955, forward strand.
CGTCGATCTTGATGAACGCGCCGTCCATGTCCGCGGCCAACCGGTCAAGATCCAGCTCTTTGGTGACTGGTCGGCGCCCCACGGTAACCAGAACCTTATCGCACGCGATGATGGTTTCAGTGTCGTCAGCATCCTTGACCAACAGCGATTTGCCGTCGTCGCCGACACCCTGGGCAAAGGTCTTGGTCATTACCGTAACGCCCAGCGTCTCTAACCGGTCAGCGACAGGTTTGGTCAACTCAGCGTCGTATTGCGGCAGGATGCGCTCGGCGGCTTCGACCACGGTGACTTGGACGCCCAGCTTGGCCAGGGCTGTGCCCAATTCCAGTCCGATATAACCGCCGCCGACAACGGCCAGCTTTTTGGGCAGGACCGGATCGGCCAGCACATCGGTGGACGATTGTACAAAGGTGCCGTCAAACGGCAAAAACGGCAGTTCGACTGAGGTTGACCCTGTCGCGATGACGACGTTTTCCGCCTTGATGATGGTTTCACCCTCCGGGCCGTCCACGATCACCTTTTTGGCGTCATGGAACCGCGCGGTGCCGGCCACCTGACGTACCTTGGCTTTTTTCAAAAGCCCCGCGACGCCGCCGTTCAGTCGACCGACGATCCCATCTTTCCAAGTCAGCGTCTGGGCAAAGTCGATCGTGGGCGCGGCGGCAGTGATACCGATGGCAGACCCTTCGGTGGCATGGGCCATTTTGTGGCATTCGTCACCGGCATGAATGATCGCCTTGGACGGGATACAGCCCACGTTCAGGCAGGTGCCGCCGGGTTTGTCTTTTTCGACAATGATCGTGTCGACTCCCAGTTGGCCCGCGCGGATGGCACAAACGTAACCGCCGGGGCCGGCACCGATAACCAAGAGCTTGCAGTTCAATTCGGCCACGGTTCAGCCCTCCAC
>JBCBFU010000010.1:0-73913 GCA_038527375.1 Pseudomonadota bacterium
GGCCTCCAGCAGCTGCTGGGCGCGCAGGCGCAGTCGTTCCATCCACGCCAGTTTGTAGTCAAACTTGGGGCCGGGCGCGGGATTGCCGTTGGGCAGATAGAGCCCGCAAATCCGGATCGCGGTGTCGCCCACGACGGTGGCTTCGATCCAGCGGGCCTGTTCGTCGCTGTCATCACCGGGCAATCCGCGGGTCACATCCTCCAGCGGCAGCTTGGACAGGATGGCAACACCGTTGAACCCCTTTTGCCCGTGGGTTTGCACATTGTACCCGCGATCTTCGAACATTTCGCGCGGGAAATTGGCGTCGATGGACTTGATTTCTTGCAGAATTGCGACATCGGGCTGGCTTTCGTCCAACCAGCGCGGAAGCGCCTCGGCCCGTGCCTTGATCCCGTTGATGTTGAAGCTTGCGATTTTCATGGGTCTTGAATGACCGATGGGGGCGGCCCGCGCAAGGGGCCGCAGGGGGGCAAGTCCCCAAACGCAAACGGGCCGCCCGAAGGCGACCCGAATGTGGGAGTTCTGTGGGCGCTATTAGCGCACTTCGATCCGCTTGGTGTCGGCAACTTGACCGTCGATCACCAGTTTGGCGACGACATCGTTGTCCAGACCGGTACCCATCAGCGGCACGCGGACGTCAGCGTTTGCGCCGGCGTTCACCGATGCCATACCCAGGACTTCACCTTGCAGCGTTTCGATCGACACGAAACCGGCCGAGTCTGCGCGGATCAGGTCGAGTTCGACAACCGATGCGCCTTCGTCAAAGCCGTCTTGCTGGCCGAAGAACGAGTTGGCCGAAGCGGCCGTTGCAGTCAGTGCGATTGCGGTAGCGGCGATTGCGAATTTCTTGAACATTTTGTCTTCCTTTCAGTGTGTGCCCCTAGGTCGGTTAGGCGGGGCGAGTTTCAGTTTCGAACCTTGGTGGCGGTGGTCGGTGCCGCCGTTCGATGAGTTAGAGATGGGGGGTCTGCGCCAGAAAAAAAGAGGTGCATCGATCACGAAAAACGGAGCAAAAATAATGCGTTACATAACGTTCCTGCGCAAGAAATGACCTGCGGGTCAGGTTTGGTTTGCAGGCGCAGAATGTCGGTGCGTAGATGCGCGAAAGACGCGCCTGTGGCGCGATCCGTGTGGTTTTTCGCCAAGGTTAAAACGCGCGAATTGTTACAGACCTCACGGGCAAAGTGAGGGCGGCATGTAATTAAATATTCTTTTGGAAAAGTTCTCCGAAGCCCTTGCATCTTGGTGACGGGAAGGCTGCGGAGAATGTGCGCCCGGCCGGGGTGATGGGGTCGCGGAACATGTTTCAAGAGGATCGCGCCGTTCTCACTGCGACCGCGCCAAACAAACGAAAAAGGGCCGGCGCACGATGCGCCGGCCCTCAAAGGGACGCTAACTCTGGGGAAAGATCTTAGCGAACTTCGATACGCTCGATATCGGCAACCTGGCCGTCGATCACGAGCTTGGCGACCACGTCACCGTTGAGGCCGATGCCGCCAACCGGAATGCGGACGTCGTTGTTGGCGCCTGCGTTCACCGATGCGGTGCCGATCACGTCACCTTGCAGCGTTTCCAGCGTCACGAAGCCGGCTGCGTCGGAGCGGACAAGGTCGAGTTCGACAACGCTGTCGCCTTTGTCAAAGCTGTCTTGCTGGCCAAAGAACGAACCGGCCGAAGCGGCGGTTGCGGTCAGGGCGATTGCGGTGGCTGCGATTGCGAATTTCTTGAACATGGGTCTTCCTTTCAGATGTGTGCCCCGGGTGTCGGTTTGGGGCGTTGAGTTTGGTTCGGACCGTTGCGGCGTTGGTCGGTGCCGCCGTCCGATGATGGTTAGTTGGGGTGCCCATCCGGTGTGTAAAAGGACGCAATCGTTCACATAAAAATGTGCGCGGGGGGATGGGTCGGACCTCTTGAAATGGGATTTAATGACCCATCGGTCATTTCAGTGCGCTGATCTGACGGTCGTGTGCGTCAATGCGCAGAACAGATCGATTTTGGCACGAAATGCAGGATTTGCCGGGTAGTTGGGTTTGTTACAATCCTCACGGATCGGTGCCTGCATGCCTGAAAAGATGGAAAAGTTTTTTCTGGCGACCCTTCTTTTCTGCTTTGGCCGTCCAATTCGGGGCGCTTTGGGCCGGGATCTTGTGGCTGTCAGGATCGAAAAAGGGCCAACGCTTTTGCGTTGACCCTTTCGATTTTGCGGTCTGGCGAGGACCGTCTGGATTAGTTGGCTTCCAGACGCTCTTCCGCGACGACGGCACCGTCAACGATCAGCTTGGCGATCAGGTCGGCATCGATGCTGTCCGAAAGCGGGATCACGACGGTTGCGTTCGCACCCTCGTTCAGTTCCGCCATGCCCAGCACTTCACCGGCGGGCGTTTCGATTTGAACCATGCCCGGCGCGTCGGTCGTCACGAGGCTCAGCTCGATGACGTTGGAGCCGATATCCACGCCGTTCAGGTTGCCAAAGTACGAATTGGCGAACGCGGCAGTCGAGGTCAGGGCGATTGCTGCGGTGATTGCGAAAACGTTTTTCATGACACTGTCCTTTGTTAGGTCGGTAGTGTCAGAGAAACGGACGATGGCCTGCACAGTTCCGAGATTTATTTGACGTTTCGGTCAAAAAATTTGGGAACAAATTGCGCGCGCGTGAAACGCGTTTAGATCGAAAAGGACGTCCCACACCCGCAGCTGGAGGATGCATTGGGGTTGTCGATCACAAAGCGCGCCCCGATCAGCTCTTCACTGAAATCGATGGTGGCGTCGGCAAGAAAGGGCAGGGACACCGCGTCCACTACGACCTTTTCGCCTGCACCTTCGAGGATCAGGTCATCGTCCTTGGGGTCGTCCAGGTCGATTTCGTATTGAAAGCCCGAACACCCGCCGCCTTCGACCGCCACGCGCAGCGCCTTGCCCTGATCGGCCGCGCCAATTTCAGCGAGGCGTTCAAAGGCGCGCGGGGTGACTTTGGGTGGCAGCGTCAGCATCGGGTATCTCATCCGGTTGCAATGTCGTTCCAACGATATAAGCACGTGGGACAAAGGCACAAGCCACACACAGAAAACGGGGAGCCAAGGCAGATGGCCGCCTGTTACGCATCAGATCCCGGTGGCAGTCGGGGCAGGCACTATAGCGACGACGTGGGCGGGCACCGTTCCGCGTTCCAGCGCGACCGCGACCGCATCATCCATTCCAGCGCCTTCCGACGGCTCAAACACAAGACACAGGTCTTTGTGGAGGATGAGGGCGATTATTATCGCACACGCCTGACGCACTCGATCGAGGTGGCGCAGGTCGCCCGCACAATCGCGCAGACGCTGAGCCTGAATACCGAACTGACCGAGGCTGTGGCGCTGGCGCATGATCTGGGGCACACGCCCTTTGGTCACACGGGCGAGGACGCGCTGCACGCGCTGATGGCGCCCTATGGTGGGTTCGATCACAACGCGCAGGCCATCCGCATCGTGACATCCCTGGAACGGCACTATGCCGAATGGGACGGGCTGAACCTGACGTGGGAGAGCCTTGAGGGCATCGCCAAGCACAACGGGCCCGTGACGGGAGATCTGCCTTACGCGCTGGACGACTATAATCGTTTGCACGATCTGGAACTGCACACCCATGCCAGCGCCGAGGCGCAGGTGGCGGCCCTGTCGGACGACATTGCCTATAACAACCACGATCTGCATGACGGGCTCCGCGCGGGTCTCTTCACGATGGAGGACCTGACGGACCTGCCCATCGTGGGTCCCTGCATTGCCGAGGTTGATGCGCGCTATCCGGGGCTGGGTCCCAGCCGCCGCAGACACGAGGCTTTGCGCCGCGTCTTTGCCGCGATGGTGGGGGACGTGCTGAAAACCTCGCAAGACCTGCTCGAGGCCTCGGGCGCGCGATCCGCACAGGATATCCGCGAACTGGGCGCACCGGTCATCCGCTTCTCGGACGCGCTCTGGTCGGACCTGCAGGCGGTGCGCAAGTTCCTCTTTACCCAGATGTATCGCGCGCCATCGGTGATGGAGAAACGCGCCGAGGTGACCTGCGTGGTCGAGGACCTCTTTCCCTTCTTTATGGGCGCACCGGAAAACCTGCCCGGCGAATGGCATGGCGATGTGGCGGCGGCCCAGACGGACACGATGCTGGCCCGGCTGGTGGCGGATTATATCGCCGGCATGACGGACCGTTTTGCCATGCAGGAGCACGCGCGCCTGATCCTGCGCGGTTGAACCTTGCCCCGACCCCCCGTAGAAGCGGCGCGCAATCTACAGGACGTGCTCCCATGAACCTATTCGCCGATATTCGAACCCTTGTTCTGTCCGCCTTGGACGACATGGTGCGCGACGGCGCGTTGCCCGAGGGGCTTGCATGGGACAATGTCGCGGTCGAGCCGCCGCGCGATGCCGCCCATGGCGACATGGCGACGAACGCCGCGATGGTTTTGGCGAAACCCGCCAAGTTGAAACCCCGCGATATCGCGGAAGCGCTGGCGGGCCAGCTGACGGCGGATGACCGGATCGCAAGCGCAGAGGTCGCGGGCCCCGGGTTCCTGAACCTGCGGCTGGCCGACGGCGTCTGGGTCGGCGTGATCCAGTCGGTTCTGGCCAGTGGCGCGGATTTCGGGAAATCGGCCATGGGGCAGGGGCAGACGGTCAACGTCGAATATGTCTCGGCCAATCCCACGGGGCCTTTGCACGTGGGCCACACGCGCGGCGCGGTCTTTGGCGACGCGTTGGCGAGCTTGCTGGATTACGCGGGCTATGACGTCACGCGGGAATACTACATCAATGACGGCGGCGCGCAGGTCGATGTGCTCGCGCGGTCTGTCTACCTGCGCTACCTCGAAGCGCATGGGCAGGACGTGGCGTTCGAGGATGGGACCTATCCCGGCGACTACCTCAAACCGGTGGGCGAGGCGCTCAAGGCCAAGGTGGGCGATGCTTACCTCGACAAGGGCGAACAGTTCTGGCTGGCCGAGGTGCGGGAGTTCGCGACGGACGCGATGATGGACCTGATCCGCGAAGACCTCGCGCGGTTGGGCGTGACGATGGATCGCTTCTTCTCGGAAAAGTCGCTCTATAACACGGGCAAGATCGAGGCCTCGCTGGAAAGCCTCGCGGCCAAGGGCCTGATCTACGAAGGCGTGCTGGAACCACCCAAGGGCAAAAAGCCCGAGGATTGGGAGCCGCGCGAGCAGACGCTGTTCAAATCGACCGAGCATGGCGACGATGTGGACCGGCCCGTAAAGAAATCGGACGGGGCGTGGACCTACTTCGCGCCGGACATCGCGTATCACTACGACAAGGTCGAACGCGGCTATGACGCGCTGATCGACGTCTTTGGGGCCGATCACGGTGGCTATGTGAAGCGGATGAAGGCTGCGGTCTCGGCACTCTCAGACGGCAAGACGCCGCTGGATATCAAGCTGACGCAGCTGGTGAAGCTGTTGCAGAACGGCGAACCGCTCAAGATGTCGAAACGGGCCGGGACCTTTGTGACCGCCGCCGACGTCGTCGACATGGTGGGCCGCGACGCGATCCGGTTCGTGATGCTGACCCGCAAGAACGACGCACCCCTCGATTTCGACGTGGAGGTCGTAAAGCAGCAGAACAACGACAACCCGGTCTTCTATGTCCAATACGCCCATGCGCGGGTGGCAAGCGTCATGAAGAAGGCTGAGGATCAGGGCATGGATATGTCGGACGCGGCCCTATCATCGGCGGCGCGGCTCGATGTGGACGGCGATCTGGCCGTGGCCAAGAAGCTCGCCGAATGGCCGCGTCTGGTCGAAATCGCGGCCCGCACGAACGAACCGCACCGCCTCGCGTTCTACCTTCAGGAGCTGACCGCCAAGTTCAACACGCGCTACTCCATGGCGCGGGACGATGCCTCGCTGAGATTCTTGCAGGAAGGCAACACTGGCGAATCGCAGGCGAAAATCGCCCTGATTCGGGCCGTCGCCATTGTTTTGTCAGCCGGATTGGGTATTCTTGGCGTAGATGCACCGGACGAGATGCGCTGATCCGGTCGAAATGCAAAGCATTTCTGACCAAGGGCACTCACACAAAAAATCCGGGCAGAGGCAGAGTTCAAGAGACCACCGGCCCCGAAAGGCCGGGGCAGTGAGGCACAGATGGCTCAGGCGGATTACGGATCCTATGGCGGCGCATATGCGGACGCGCCACAGGCGGATCATGGTTATCAGCAGGAAACCCTTTCCCAGACCTATGCCGGTGGCGCAGGCGCGCTGATCAACGTGCTGGGTGGCGTCGTATCGCTCGCCCTGATCGCGGGTGTGTGCGTCTGGGGCTATCAGATCCTCGCGCGGGACGTCTCGGGCGTGCCCGTCGTGTCGGCGCTGGATGGACCCATGCGCGAGGCGCCCGCCGATCCCGGTGGCCGTCCTGCCGATCACCAAGGGCTTGCCGTGAACGAGGTCGCAGCGATTGGCACAGCCGGCGCGCCGCGTGACCGGTTGGTGCTGGCGCCGCCCGCGCTGTCGCTCACCGATGATGATCAACCCCAATCACAGCTTGCCTCGGTCCCGGCACAGGACGCCTTGCCCAACACGGGGTCTGTGGCGTCCGGTCAGACGGTGCTGGCCGCCCCGCTGGAGGATGCGGATGGCAGCCCCGTGGATGTGAACGCGCTGGTGGCCGAACTCGCCGCCGGGGCATCGCCCTTTACCCCGCTGGCCGAAGGCGAGGACGTGCCCGTCGTGGCAGAGGTCGCCGCGCTGGACACCACAGCCGCGACGCTCGCCCCCGATCTGGGGCCGGGCCTTGCGCGGTCGCTGCGCCCCCGCGCGCGGCCCGTGGCCCTGAACACCGCCGCGGTGGCCCCGTCCGCGGCTGTGGCATCGGTCAATGAGATCGCCCCGACCCAGATCGCCGCGGGCACCCGCCTTGTGCAGCTGGGTGCCTTCGACAGCGCCGAGGTCGCGCGCAGCGAATGGGACCGGCTGCAAACGCGGTTTGGCGATTTTATGGAAGGCAAGGCCCGCGTCGTGCAACGCGCAGAGAAGGGCGGGCGCACCTTCTACCGTCTGCGCGCGCACGGGTTCAGCGATCTGGCCGACGCACGGCGGTTCTGTTCGGCGCTTGTCGCGCAAAACGCCGCCTGCATCCCCGTTCTCGTGAAATAGGCGCGGGGACCCCGTGACCCACGGCGCCTACATCCTGGGCTGCGCCGGGACGGCGCTCACACCTGACGAGGCCGCGTTCTTTAAAGAAGCGCGGCCTTGGGGCTTTATTCTCTTCCAACGCAATATCGAAACGCCGGAGCAGACCCGCGCGCTGACAGATGCTTTGCGTGCCTCCGTGGGCTGGGACGCGCCTGTCCTGATCGATCAGGAAGGCGGACGGGTTCAGCGCATGTGGCCGCCCACGTGGCGCGCCTATCCCCCCGCGCTGGATCAGGGGCCACTGGGCGCGCGCGCGATGTATCTGCGGTCGCGCCTCATCGCCGAGGAACTCCGCACCATTGGCATCGATACGAACTGTGCCCCGCTCTGCGATATTGCGCGGGCAGACACCCATCCGTTCCTGCGCAACCGCTGCTACGCGGACTCCGTCGCGGGCGTGATCGATCTGGCCCGCGCGGTTGTGGCGGGGCAGGGCGACGGAGGCGTCCTGTCGGTAATGAAGCACATGCCCGGCCATGGGCGCTCGCAACTGGACACGCACAAGGCGCTGCCAGTTGTGACCGAGAGCGCGCAGACCCTGCGCGACACCGATTTTGCGCCCTTCAAGGCGCTTGCGGGCGCGGTCGGAATGGGGATGACGGCGCATCTGATCTTTGAAGCCTTCGACCCCGACCTCCCTGCAACGACATCGCAGGTGATGCACGGCGTTTTGCGGGACGAGATTGGTTTTGGTGGCCTCCTGATGACGGACGATCTGTCGATGGAGGCGCTGTCAGGCTCTGTCGCTGACCGCAGCCGCGCGTCGCTCGATGCGGGATGTGATGTGATCCTGCATTGCAACGGCATCCTGACGGAGATGGAGGCCGTCGCGACCGAGGCCGGAAAGCTGTCTGCACTGGCCCAAACGCGCGCTGAGGCGGCGCTGGCCCGTCGCCAGACACCCGATGATGTTGACATGGCAGCCCTCGCCGCGGAATTTGACGCATTACTCGCCAGCCAAGGGGCATCGCAGGCAAGATGAGCGAACCGAGCATCCTGGACACCTCCGTCGCCGAACGGCTCGCTTCCGAGGCGTTGATCGTCGATGTCGACGGGTTCGAGGGGCCGCTCGACCTGCTCCTGACGCTGTCGCGCACGCAAAAGGTCGACCTGCGCAAGATCAGCGTGCTGCAATTGGCCGAGCAATATCTAACCTTTGTGGAGAAGGCCAAAGAGCTCAGGATCGAACTGGCTGCTGATTATCTGGTGATGGCGGCGTGGCTCGCCTTCCTCAAATCGCGTCTGCTCTTGCCGCCTGACCCGACCGAAGAGGGCCCATCAGGCGAAGAATTGGCCGCCCACCTTGCCTTCCAACTTGAGCGTCTGCAGGCCATGCGCGACGCGTCGGCCCGTTTGATGGGACGCGACCGGCTGGGTCGCGATTTCTTTCAACGCGGCATCACGGAAGAGGTCACACGCTCGAAACGCGTGACCTATACCGCCACACTGCTGGATCTGATGCAGGCGTATAGCCGCATCCGCACCCGCGACGAATTCCGCCCGCTGGCGTTTGAACGCGAGAGCGTCTTTACAATGGAACAGGCGCTGGACCGGATGCGGGGCCTGATCGGCTTTGCGGGCGACTGGACCGACCTGCTGAGCTATCTGCCCGACGATTGGGCGGGCGATCCCAAGCGCAGACGCTCTGCCACGGCGAGCCATTTTGCAGCGATGCTGGAACTGGCCAAAGAGGGCAAGATCGAGCTGCGCCAGTCCGACACCTTTGCCCCCGTGCAGATCCGCAAAGCGGAGGTGCCCAATGGCTGACACTCCCGAACAGACGCCCGATCTGCCACCCGAAGTCGGCCCGCGCGAAACCCTGTTCGAGGCCCCGCCGATTGCCGAACAAGAACGCATGGTCGAGGCGATCCTGTTTGCCAGTGCTGAACCTGTCTCCGTGCGCGAATTGGCAGGCCGTATGCCCCACGGGTCGGACCCTGCGGAGGCTATCGTGCACCTGCGCAAACGCTACGAGGGGCGGGGCGTTCACGTCGTGCGCGTGGGCGACGCTTGGGCCATCCGAACGGCGCCTGATCTTGGCTTCCTGATGCAAAGGGAAACGGTCGAAACCCGCAAGCTCAGCCGGGCCGCGATCGAGACATTGGCCATCGTGGCCTACCACCAACCCGTCACCCGCGCCGAGATAGAAGAAATTCGAGGCGTTTCTGTCAGCCGCGGCACCATCGACCAACTCCTTGAATTGGAATGGATTCGTCTGGGCCGCAGACGGATGACACCCGGACGACCCGTGACCTTTGTTGTAACCGAAGGCTTCCTTGACCATTTTGGATTAGAGACGGCGCGCGACCTGCCGGGGCTCAAGGAGCTTCGGGCGGCAGGTCTGCTGGACAACCGTCCACCGCCCGGCAGCGACGCGCTGCCCGAGGCATCAGACGACGAAGACCAAGACGACCTGTTTGAAGACACGGAAACCGAAGACGTTATCGACGATCTCGATGAGGCAGATTTATGAACCAGATCATCAACATGGTAATGCGCATCTTCATGCGCAAAGTCATCTCTAAGGGGATGGACAAGGGCTTTGAAATGGCCGCCGGATCCCGCAAGAACAAGAACGCGCACGGTGTCAGCGACGAAGATCGGGCCGAAATGCAGCGTATGAAAAATGCGCAGAAGCGGTCCAAGCAGGCGATGAAAGTCGGCCGGCGTATCGGTCGTATGTAACGGCGCTTAAGCTTTGCGCGTCGCGGCCTCTGTCACCATGGCCGCGACCAAGACCACTGCGATCCACGCACACGCTGCTAGGCCCGCCGCATCATAGGCGGGCCGAAACCCGAGCGTCCCGATGGTCACGGCCGCATAGGTCACCGCGGAATAGAGACCCAGGATTGCGCCCCGTTGCGCGGGATCAAGCGCCGTTAGCCGCCCGACAATCAAATTCAGGCTCAGGTGGTTGATGATGCCCCATCCAAAGCCCACGGCCAGAAGCACCCAAAGCTGGCCCGCGGTCAGTGCAATCGCGCCGTAGATCGTCATCAGGACCGCAAAGACCGCCGGTGCCGCGCGGCGCGCGCCGATCCGGTCGATTTGGCTGTCCAGCAGAACCGCCGCCCCAAAGCCGCCCCCGTATGTCAGCGCCAGCATCCCGGCGATCCACGTGGGCGCGCCAAGCTCGGACACGATATGGGGGCCGGTGTAGTTGTAGACCCCGTAGAAGGCGAGCATCGTGAGTCCGGCTGACAACAGCGCCCGCCCGATGCCCTGAACCCTGAGCGCGCTGAGCGGTGAGGTCCGGTGCCCGCGGGGCACATCGGTGAACTGTGTGGTCGTGGTCCACGCCAACAAGAGCGCGGCAAGACCTCCAAGGATCGCAAAGACGCCGCGCCAGCCCACGACTTCCGCCACAACGGCAGACAGGCTTACCCCCGCCACGAGCGAGAGCGTCCATCCCGTCAGGACCGTGCCCATGGTCTGCGCGGCGCGTCCGGGCGGCGCCACGACGGCTGCCAATCCGTAAATCGCGGGTAGGGCGGCGCCGGCCCCCATCCCCGCGAGGCCTTGTGCGAGGCTCAGCCCCGTCAGATTGGGCGTCACAGCCGATCCGATCAGACCAAGGCAAACCGCCGCCAGCGCCCATGTCAGCACGCGATCCGCGCCCAGACGGTCCGACAGCGGCGCCAGCGCCAGCGCAGACAGCGCCGTCGCCACACCATAGGCCGCAGAGGCGATAAGGACGTCCGCCGGACCCGCCGCCGCCAATCCCTTTGCCACGGTCCCAGAAATCGGGGACAGTACGAGCGAATTCGCCCCAATCACGCCGATTGCACATGTCAAAGCCAACACAGAACGCTGCATGAGGAACAAATCTCCGTTTTTCGCGTTAGGGGTTAGCGGATAAAAAAGCTTTTCGAGAAGACAGGATCGTTATGGACGGCGGAAAAACAGATAATCTTCGGCGCACGACCCGTTCACGTGACGGCATCGACGACATGGACCGAAAAATATTAGGCGCTCTGGCGGTGGACGCGACCGTTTCCCTGTCCGCCTTGGGGAGCGCCGTTGGTCTTTCTGCGCCTGCCGTGCATGAACGCGTCAAGCGTTTGCGCGCGACGGGGGTCATTCGCGGTACTGTCGCGGTGCTAGACGGCACGCAAGTGGGCAGGCCGATCTTGGCCTTTGTCCATGTGGACACCAAGGGCTGGGGCAAGACGCAGCCGATGATCGCACTGACCAGTCTGCCGGAGGTGGAAGAGCTTCACTCTGTCACCGGCGATACCTGTGTCATCCTCAAGGTACGGGTCGCCTCGGCACAGGCGCTCGAGGGATTGCTGGCGCGAATCTACGACATCGACGGCGTGCAATCGACGCGCAGCTACATGGTGCTTTCGACACATCTGGAGCGCACGCCACAGGCAGGCATTACGGGCGACCTCTATGACGGGCCGATCATCCGCTGACCCGTTCCGGGGTCAGGCGCGGAAGTGCTTGGACAGTTTCAGGCCCTGACCCTGATAGTTGGATTTGAGCCCGGCTCCATAGAGCGTCTCTGGCCGCTCGGCCATGTGTTCATAGACCAGGCGCCCCACCACCTGTCCGTGTTCAAGGACAAAGGGTGCCTCGTGGCACCGAACCTCGAGCACGCCGCGCGAACCCTCGCCGCCCACCTCTGAGTGGCCAAAGCCCGGATCAAAGAAGCCCGCGTAATGCACCCGGAATTCGCCCACCATGGCAAGGTAGGGCGCCATTTCCGCAGCATAGAGCGGGGGGATGGTCACGGCCTCTTGGCTGACGAGGATATAGAACGCGCCGGGGTCGAGGATGATCCGCCCGTCCGTGGTGCGAATATCCTCCCAAAACTCGCGGGGGTCGTAGTGGTTCAGATTGTCGAGGTCGATGACACCGGTATGGGGTTTCGCACGGTACCCGACCAGATCCCCCTCGGCAGGGCGCAGATCGACCGAAAAGCCCAAGCCGTCGTCAATTGTCGCCAGACCATCGACCAAAGGCGTCTCCGCATGCAGCGCCGTCAAGGCCGCGTCATCAAGTACGGCTTGACCTTGCCGAAACCGGATCTGGTTGAGCCGCATCCCCGGCCGCACAAGAACCGAGAACGAGCGCGGGCAAATTTCGGCATAAAGCGGACCGGCATAGCCCGGCTGAATGCGATCGAACTCCACCCCGCCATCTGTGATTGTCCGCGTCAGCAGATCAAGCCGCCCGGTCGAGCTTTTGGCATTGGCGACCGCCTGAATGCCATCGGGCAGGGACAGCGCCTCCATCAGTGGCACGACGTAGACACAGCCCTTTTCCAGAACAGCGCCGTCGGTCAGGTCGACTTTGTGCATGACAAAATCGTCCAGCCGGTCGGCGACCTTGCGCCCTTCGCCGGCAAGGAACGACGCGCGCACGCGGTAGGCCGTGGTGCCCAACCGAAGGTCGAGCGATGCCGGTTGAATTTGTTCAGGAATGATCGCGGGGCTTGCGGTGAGCGCGCCTTTGGCGATCAGCGTTTCGATCATCTGGCTGGGCAGCACACCCGGTGTGGCAGCGGCCATAGTCAGACCTTTCGGAACGGGGGGAGGGTGGGTGTAATGGTCGGGCTAGCAGGACTCGAACCTGCGACCTTCCGTCCCCCAGACGGACGCGCTACCAGGCTGCGCCATAGCCCGACTGAGGCGCCTCTATACCCGACTTCCACGGTGGTGCAAGGGCCAATCTGCCAGTGATGGAGCCTAGCCATGCTGGGCGCCCAGACCTAGCGACGGGCGTCCGACGCCATGCGGTCGCGGAGCGCTTGCAACCGGGCAACCAGCGGGGCGAGGGCGTCGGCATCGAGTTGACGTCTTACACGAGGTTTTCTCAGCAATGCCTTGATCCGAAGGGCATTTTCCTGTGCGGGGGCGAGGCTGTTACCAGCGGATTCCTCCGCAGCCGTGTCCGACACTGCGGCTTGCACAGTCTCCGGCGTTTCGGCGGCAGGTTTTGGCGAGGTGGCTGCAGTCTCTAGCGGGACAATCTCTTCAAAGCTGAACTCTGGCGTCACATCCTCGGCCATGGGGGCCTCGGGGGCGTCGGCAACGGGGGTTGCTGCCTCACCCGGGGTTTCAACCTGTTTGTCGGGGGTATCGGCTGCGGCGGAAACCTCACTGGCGCCCGCGTCGTCGGCCACTTCCGTCGCGACCCCGTCGATCACGTCCTGGCCACCCTCAGGGCCAGCTTCGGGGCGGCGTTCGATGGGCACCACGTTGCTTTCAGGTCCGGGGATCGCGACGTCATCAATCGCGGGCGACAGGGAGGCCACGTATTTCACGCCACGCTCGCGCAGGATCTTTTGGACGCCTTTGATGGTCAGCCCATCATCATGGAGAAGCTTCTTGATCCCGCCCAGCAGCATCATGTCCGAGGGACGGTAATAGCGCCGCCCACCGGCGCGCTTGACGGGTTTGACCTGACTGAACTTGCTTTCCCAAAACCGCAGGACATGGGCCTGAGTGCCCAGCCAATCCGCCACTTCCGAGATCGTGCGGAACGCGTCGCGCGACTTGGACATCAGCCCTTGTTGCCTGCGGCGACGCGGTCTTTCATCAGGTGCGAGGGCCGGAAGGTCAGGACCCGTCGGGGCGAGATCGGAACCTCTTCGCCGGTCTTTGGGTTGCGGCCCACGCGGGCGGCCTTTTCGCGGATCGAGAACGTCCCGAAGGAGCTAATCTTGACCTGCTCGCCTGCGACCAGTGCGTCGGACATGGCGTCCAGCACGCTTTCGACCAATTGGGAGGATTCATTTCGTGACAACCCGACCTCTCGAAACACCGCTTCGCTGAGGTCCATACGCGTCAAGGTCTTTTGGCTCATCACTTCCCCCCGGAGGTTGCCATCAGTCCCACACCCTAGTCACAGGGCAAAGCATTGGTCAATATCAAGCACTTGTCCGCACGCCTTAACCGCCACCGCGGTGGGGTGTCACAGGTATTACAGGCGGAAGACCACCGATCCCCAGGCCAAACCGCCGCCGATTGCGCCCGTCACAACCACATCGCCGGGTTTCAGGCGTCCGTCAGCCTTGGCCACGGACAGCGCCAGCGGAATCGACGCGGCAGACGTGTTGCCGTGATCTTGGACCGTCACAACCACCTGATCCATCGGCACATTCAGCCGATCCGCGGTGGATTTCAGGATTCGCAAATTGGCCTGATGGGGCACGATCCACGAAATATCGTCGGTGCTCAGCCCCGCCTTGGCGAGCGCTGTGCGCGCGGTCCCGGCGAGCTTTTCAACCGCATGGCGGAAGACTTCCTTGCCCTGCATCCGCAAGTGACCGGTGGTCTGGGTGGACACGCCACCGTCGACATAAAGGATGTCCTTGTGCCGCCCGTCACTGTGCAGCTCGGCCGCGAGGATGCCGGTATCCGTGGGCAGACCGGGACAATCGCGTGCCTCCAGCAGGACAGCGCCCGCGCCGTCGCCAAAGAGCACGCAGGTCGTACGGTCCTCCCAATCGAGGATGCGCGAGAACGTCTCGGCCCCGATCACCAGCACGCGCTGCGCTTGACCCGACACGATCAGGGCGTTCGCGGTGGACATCGCATAGGCAAATCCCGCGCAGACGGCCTGCAGATCAAAGGCAAAGCCGTTGGTCATGCCGAGCTTGGCCTGCACCATCGTGGCTGCAGACGGAAAGGTCAGATCAGGGGTAGAGGTCGCGACGAGCACTGCGTCGACCTCGTCCACCTCAACACCCGCATCGGCAAGGGCCGCGCGTGCGGCGGCGGCACCCATATCCGATGTCGTTTCGCCCTCGGCGGCGAAATGGCGGCGTTCGATCCCCGTGCGGGTGCGAATCCATTCATCGGATGTCTCGAGCCGATCCTCGAAATCGGAATTTTCAAAGACCCGCTCGGGGAGGTAGTGGCCGATGCCGCGGACGATGGCTCTGAGTGTCACGGTTTGCTCTCTCCCTGCGGGTCCCCGATATCGACAAAGCCCTCGGCCTGCGCGACCCGGGCGGCCAGCCGTTCGCCGAAGCCGGTTGACGACAGTTGGTGCGCCAGCCCGACGGCGGCTGCAACCCCTGTTGCGTCAGCGGCCCCGTGGGATTTCACGACCGTGCCGTTCAACCCCAGAAACACACCGCCATTCACGCGGCGCGGGTCGATCCGATGTTTGAGCCGGCGCAAGGACGTATAGGCCATGAGGGCGGCCAACCGGGATATCGGCGTGTGCTTGAAGGCATCGCGCAGCGCGCCTGAAATGAACGAGGCCGTGCCCTCTGCAGTCTTAAGCGCAATGTTGCCGGTAAAGCCATCGGTGACGATCACGTCCACAGTGTCCGACGGGATCGAGCCGCCTTCGACAAAGCCCACATAGTCGAACCGCGCGGCGGCGGCCTGTCCCGCGATCATCTCGCCCGCGACCTTCAATTCCGAGCGGCCCTTGTGGTCTTCGGTCCCGACATTGAGAAGGCCCACGCGCGGCCGTTCGATGTTGAGCCCGTTGCGGGCATAAGACACGCCCATCAGCGCGTATTGCACGAGATCAGATTCGTCGGCGCGGATATCGGCGCCGACATCCAGCATGACGTTGAATTTGCCGGGCACGGTCGTGGGCCACAGAATCGCGATTGCGGGGCGGTTCACGCCCGGCAGTTTGCGCAGGCGCACCATCGACACGGCCATCAACGCGCCGGTGTTGCCGCAGGAGACGCAGACGTCGGCCTCTTTCTCGCGGACCGAATTGATCGCGGACCACATCGACGTGCCCTTGCCGTGACGCATGACATGGCTGGGTTTGTCCTCCATCCGCACGACTTCGTCGGCGTGCTTGATGGTGGTGATCTGGTCGATCTTGCGCTTTTCGACGAGGGGGCGAAGCAGGGGTTCGGGTCCGTGCAGGATGAACCGCAGCTCGGGCGCGCGCTTGGCCGCACGCGCAAGGCCTTTGACGACGACCGCGGGTCCCGCGTCGCCGCCCATGGCGTCCACCGATATAACAGAGCGCCGCGCCACACCGTCCCCACCCAAGGTTACCCCGCTTGGGGTCGTCACGTCAGAAGGGGCGGGTGTTTTGGCCATCGGCGAAAGTCACGGATCGCGGGGCTAGCGCGCGGCCCGTGGTGTCAGCTTAGGCAGCGTCTTCGTCGTCGAGGTCGATCTCGTCGACCATCGCAACAATCTCGCGACCGTCATAGTGACCGCAGGATGCGCAGATGTGGTGCGGGCGCTTCAGCTCGCCACAGTTCGGGCATTCATTGGGGTTCGCGGGCGACAGCGAGTCGTGCGAACGGCGGTTATTGCGGCGCGAGCGGGTGACTCGGTTCTGTGGGACGGCCATGTCTCAACCTCGGATCGGGGGGCCAGGAAGATGTCCGAAGCCCAGTTTTTATTGGGGTTTGCCGCGCTCTAAAGGGTTTTGACGCCCCCTACAAGTGCCTTGCAAACGAGGGCCGGAACATAGCCGCATTTTCCCACAGCGCAAGGGGTTTTCGGTGGCCCTGACAGATGTGCATCCGCCGCGCCCCACGCGCGTGTCAGAGGGTCGTTTCAGAGCGTCATCGCGCGCTCAGGAGGGGTCCGTGTCGTCGTCACTCTCGTCGGTCTCAAGCTGCGCCTTGAGCGCGGCCAAACCGGCAAAGGGCCGCGCATCCTCATCCGTCATGGGGCGCACACCCGGCGCCGCGAAAACGGTCTGATCCAGCGCTGCACCGTCGGCGCGGGGGTAGGCGGGCAGCGCCAGCGCCAGCATCTCGGCCACGACCTCGCCCAGATCGATCATGGCGCGCAGGGGTTCGAGCGTGTCGTCCTCGGGCATCTCTGCCTCGCCCTCGGTGACCTCGGGCATCTGCGCCACGTAGGTCAGCCGGTCCGTGCGGTCGATCCGCGTCGTGACAGGGGCCAGCGTTGCCACGCAGGGTTGAACTACCGTGGCCCCCCACTTGGCCTCAAGCGTCCAGTCGCGTTTGCCCGTGGGTGTCAGCGTGACCTCGGCGGACAGTTTTCGGATCGCCGTAATTCCCAGCGCCTGCGCCAGCCCCGCGCGTGCGTCGGCATCAGGTGCAAGGGAAAACGCATGCGGCCCGTCATTGGGCAGCCGCGCCAACTGCACTGGATGGCTGAAGGCGGGGGCGTCGGTGGGGTGCGGATCAGTCATGGGCGATCATGGCTCGGGTCTTATGGGGTGAAAGGGTGCCGGTTCTTGATTATACGGCGTGGGTCCTGTTACATCGCCGCAACGGTCGGGAAAAGGCCGCAGGCGGAAGGGCAGATCAGGTGCGTCACCCTAATTCAAAGAGATCCATCGCACGGCTGTGCATGGCGGGCGTGCTGGCCGTGACGGTCGCAGGCTGTGCCGCGACCTATCGCAACCATGGATATGCCCCGACAGACGACGAACTCAGCGCCGTCATCGTAGGCGTCGATACGCGCGCCAGCGTGGAAGAGGTCATCGGTCGCCCCTCGACAGAAGGGGTGCAGACAGACAGCGCCTACTACTACCTGTCCTCGCGGCGCCGCCATTTTGGCCCGCAGGAGCCGCGGGTCATTGACCGCCAACTGGTCGCGATCAGCTTTGACGGTCAGGGCGTGGTGTCCAATGTCGAACGGTTCACGCTCGAAGACGGGCGGGTGGTGCCGCTGTCGCGCCGCGTGACGGACGACAACGTGCAAAACACCACCTTCCTGCGTCAGCTTCTGGGCAACCTCGGGCGCTTTGACCCCGGCGCGGCCTTTGGCGATACCTGACGCCTAGCCCGCGATGCGGCGCTCTTCGTCCTCTTCGGGCTGGAACGTCAACGCAACCCCATTGATGCAATAGCGCAGGCCCGTTGGCTGCGGTCCGTCCGGAAAGACGTGCCCAAGGTGGCTGTCGCAGCGGGCGCAATGCACCTCGGTCCGGCGCATGAACCAACTGTTGTCCACGCTTTCGCCCACCGGCGCGTCCTTGGCCGGGGCATAAAAGGACGGCCAGCCTGTGCCGCTGTCGAACTTGGTGTCCTTGTCAAAGAGGGGCGCGTCACAGCCGATGCAGCGGAACAGGCCCGGTCCCTCGGGGAAATCCTCGTGCGTGCCGGCGCGCTCGGTTCCGTGTTTGCGGGTGACCTTGTAGGCTTCTGGCGTCAGCTGTGCGCGCCATTCCTCGTCCGTTTTGGTCACTTTCTCTATGACTTTATCCATTGTGCGATGCCTCTTGATGATGCTCATGTTAAGGCAAATGTAGGTGTGCGAGTGCTGTACGCCAACCGCGTCAAGGTCACTGCTAGGGGAGCTGCCCATGCCACGCGCCATAACGACCATGACCCGCGCCCTGACCCGTGGACGCTATCGCGCCCGTTTCGCGCAGACCTCTGACGATGTCGCGGCGGCACAGGCGCTGCGGTCGCGCGCCTTCCGCGATGGCGGGGACGATGGCGACGCCTTTGACGCCGTCTGTCAGCACGTGCTGGTCGAAGAGGTGCGCAGCGGCGCGCTGGTCTGCTGTTTCCGCCTCATGCCGCTGGCGGGCGGGGACGAGATTTCACAGTGCTATTCCGCCCAGTATTACGAGCTGTCCGCGCTCGAAGCCTTTGACGCGCCCATGGTGGAAATGGGCCGCTTTTGCATCGACCCGGATGTCAGCGACCCCGACATCCTGCGCGTCGCATGGGGGGCCATGACCGCCTATGTGGACGAGGCGGGGGTCGAGATGCTCTTTGGCTGCTCCAGCTTCCACGGGACCGAGGCCGAAGCCTATGCCGACGCCTTTGCCATGCTCACGGCCCGCCATATCGCGCCCAAAAGGTGGCTGCCCAAGGTCAAGGCGCCCAATGTGTTCCGCTTTGCCGACCGCCTGCGCCGGGCCAAACCCGACCGCAAGAAGGCGATGGTGTCGATGCCGCCCTTGCTCAAGACCTATCTGGCGATGGGCGGCTGGGTCAGTGACCACGCGGTCGTGGATCGGGACCTGAACACGCTCCATGTCTTTACGGGGCTCGAGATCGGGTCGATCCCGGCAGCCCGCAAGAAGCTGTTGCGCGCCGTGGCGGGTTAGCTGCGCGTTGACCTCGCCGCCCGCGCGGCTTAGCTGCCGCCCATGGCACGCGCACCGATCCTGCAACTCACCGATATCTCGCTCACCTTTGGCGGCAATCCCGTGTTCGACGGGCTGTCGCTTGTCGTGCAACCCTCGGACCGGGTGGCGCTTGTGGGGCGGAACGGGTCGGGTAAATCCACGCTGATGAAGGTGATGGCAGGGCTGGTCGAGGCCGATCGCGGTCAGGTCATCGTCCCGCCCGGGCAATCCGTGGGCTACATGGAACAGGACCCCGATATGTCGGCCTATGAGACGCTGGGGGAATTCGCGCTCAGCGGGCTGGAGGCGTCCGAGGCCTATCGCGTGGAAATGGCCGCCGAGGGCCTGAAATTCGATCCCGACCGCCCTGTGGCGACGGCCTCGGGCGGGGAAAGGCGGCGCGCGGCCTTGGCCAAGCTGATGGCCGAGGCCCCCGATCTGATGCTGCTGGATGAGCCCACCAACCATTTGGATATCGAGGCGATTGCCTGGCTCGAGGATCAACTGAACACAACGCGGGCCGCATATGTCCTCATCAGTCACGACCGGGCGTTTCTCAATGCGCTGACGCGGGCGACGCTCTGGATCGACCGGGGCGAGGTTCGCCGTCAGGAAAAGGGTTTCAAGGATTTCGAGGCGTGGCGCGACAAGACCTGGGAAGAAGAGGACGACCAGCGCCACAAGCTGAACCGCAAGATCAAGGCCGAGGCGAGATGGGCCGTCGAAGGCATCAGCGCCCGGCGCAAGCGCAATATGGGCCGGGTGCGGGCGCTGCAGGACCTGCGCGCCGAACGCGCCGCCCAGATCAAACGCCAAGGCACGGCGGCCATGGCGTTCGAGGCCGGCACCAAGAGCGGCAAGAAGGTGATCGAGGCCACGGGCCTGACCAAGGATTTCGGGGCAGGGCCGGTGGTGCGGGACTTCTCGATCACGATCCAGCGCGGCGATCGGGTGGCCTTTGTAGGCCCCAACGGCGCGGGCAAGACCACGCTGCTCAAGATGCTGGTGGGCCAGCTTGCGCCGGATGCTGGCACTGTCAAACTTGGCACAAACCTCGAAATCGCGGTGTTCGATCAGGCGCGTGCCCAAATCGACCCGGAACTGAGCCTCTGGGAGGCCCTGACCAGCGAACAGGGGCTGCGCGTTTCGGGCCGCGCAGATCAGGTCATGGTGCGGGGGCAGCCCAAACACGTGGTGGGCTACCTCAAAGAATTTCTCTTTGACGACGCGCAGGCGCGGGCGCCCGTGCGGGCGCTTTCGGGTGGGGAACGGGCGCGGCTGCTCCTTGCCAAGCTGATGGCGCGGGAATCGAACCTGCTGATCCTCGACGAACCGACCAATGATTTCGACGTGGAAACGCTCGACCTCTTGCAGGATATCCTCGGCGAATATCCCGGCACCGTGCTGCTGGTCAGCCACGACAGGGATTTTCTGGACCGCGTCGCAACCCAGACGGTCGCGTTCGAGGGCCGGGGCAAGCTGACGGTCTATGCAGGCGGCTGGTCGGACTATCAGGCGCAGAAAACGCCTGTCTCAACGTCCGAGGTGAAGCCAAAGCAGTCCGCCAAGACCAAAGCTGCCTCCGCGCCGGAGAAGGCGACCCAAGGGGGGCTAACCTACACGGAACGCCACAGGCTCGACGCGTTGCCGGCGGAGATTGACCGCTTGGGTGCAGAGATCGCGAAGTTGGAGGAGTTCCTGGGTCAGCCCAACCTCTTTACCGAGGCTCCCGTGAAATTCCAGAAGGCGACCGATGCGCTTGTCGAACGGCAAGCGGCATTGGCGAAGGCCGAAGATGAGTGGCTGGAACTGGAGGAAAAGGCAGCCACATAGGGCCGCCTTTTTCCCGCGTTTCTCTATAGTTCCACGTGAATGTTGAACTTTTGCTTTAGCTCAATATCAACCCGCGGATCGAGCCGCGCGCCGGTGGTGTTGGCCATCAGCGCCTTGGTTCTGGCTACCGCATTGGCAATCAGGTCAGGTTTGCCGCGTTCGATCCATTCCTTGGGTGAGGTCCGGTCGCCCAAGGTGGGATAGACATAGTCTGCCTCCATCCGGGCGAGGGTAAAATCGGTGCCCAGGTAATGGCCCGGTCCGCCGATGCAGACCTCGCGGATCTGGTCGATGGCGAGCGTTTCATCCGTGACCTCGATCCCTCGGACGCAGCGTTGCGCCTGACCGATGAGGTCGTCGCCCAAAACGAGGCTTTCCATGCAGAACCCGAGGAGGGAGGCATGCATGCCCGCGGCCTCGTAGACCATGTTCACGCCCGCAAGGCCCGCGGTGACGTTGGTGCACATCTGTTCCCAGCCGGCCTGCATGTCCGGCATCTTGGAATCGGAGGCACCTGCCGCCGCAGCACCACCTGGAAGGCCGTAGAACTTGTGCATCTGCGCGCAGCCTGCGGTGAGCAAAGCTTGTTCCCCAGAACCGCCCGACATCGCACCGGTGCGAAGGTCTGAAACAAATGGCCAAGTGCCAAAAATCGCGGGATGTCCGGGGCTTAGCGCATTTACATAAACCACACCTGCGAGGCATTCCGCGACCGCTTGCACAATGGCACCTGCAATGGGAGCGGGCGCCGTGGCCCCGGCTTGGCCCGCGCTCAGAAGCAACACGGGCATGCCGCCGCGTATGCAGGCTTCCATCACCTCGCAGCTTTCGGTCGCGAATTTCATGGGCGGCACGACAAAGCAGTTGGAGTTCGACACGAAGGGCCGTTCGCGCCACTTGTCCTCGCCCCCCGCCATGATGTGCAGCATCTCGAGGATCGGCTTCACATGGCTGGGTTCGGTAATCGACGTGCCTATGTGTTTCGTCGTCCCGGACACGCAGGCGTAGACTGTGTTATAGTCCATTTCCATGTTGTCGGCGATGTCGCGGGCCACCATTGGTCGCTGCAGAAAGTGTACATTATCCAACTGTTCGACCAGATGCGCAGCATCATAGAGGTCGCGAATTGTACTTTCCCGATAATCGTTGCCTTCGATGTCAACCACATGCACGGCCGCACCCGCGGTCCCATAATGCACGTTGGTGCCCGCCAGGTGCATGTCGTGCTTGGGGTCTCGACCCATCAGCGTGACGTCGCGGTTTGCCTTGGCCAGCATGTCTTCGACCAAGGCGCGGGGAAACCGCAGCCGCCCGTCATCGCCAAGCTGAACGCCGACACTTGTCATCACCTCGATGCCCGATTGCGGTGCATCGGCCAGCCCGATCTCTTCGAGACAGGTCAGCGCGGCCTCGTGGATTTGCAGAACCTGCGCATCGCTGAGCGGTTTGTACGTGCCGCCCGGCATACCCGGGCGAACCGGGCGCATGTGGTCGGCGGGTTTGGCGGCGCGCAATGCCTGTCGCGCGGCCCGTCCGCCGCTGCGGCGTTTGGGTTGCCGATCTGGTGAATGGTCGTTCATGTCATGTCCTCCCTGATTGACCGTCTCTGAGCCTGTGGGTTCAGAGAGACAGGGGGCGCCCCCGGGCCGCACGGCCCCGCGCCGCGCCAATCGTGCGCAGCGTCAGGGTGATGGGGCAAAGCCCGGTTTGGAAGCCGTCGACCATAGCCTCGAGCCTGACCGGTCCATTCGCGACGTCTCGCCTATTTGCGACTAAGTTCGCCTGCGGCGTCCAGGATTTCGCGCAGAGCGCCCAGAAACGCGTCGTCGTCGATGGTCATGGCCACGCGCACATGGCCTGCCGCGGCCTGCCCAAAGCTTTCGCCCGGCATGACCGCGATCTGATGGGTGTCCAGCAGGTGCTGCCCAAACGCTTGGCCAGACAGCCCCGTCGCGCGCACGTCCAGCATCAGATACATCGCCCCGCCAGATGGGACGAGGCGCACGATATTCTGCCCTTCGAGCAGTTTCGCGGCCGCCGCCCGGCGGCGTTCAAATGGGGCTGCGACCTTGTCTTCCAACGGCGCGCCCTGCGCCAAGGCAAAGACAGCGGCGTCCTGAATGTAGCCCGGCACGCCATAGGTGGTGTGGGTGGCGAGGTTGATCATATGCGCGACCGCGTCCTCGGGGCCCACGACCCAGCCCACGCGGCTGCCGGTCATGGCATGGCTTTTGGACATGGATCCCACGACCAGCGTGCGTTCGGTCATCCCGGGCAGGGCGCGCGGGCTCAGGTGATCGCCCTCCCAGACCTGCGTGTCGTAGACCTCGTCCGAGATCAGCCAAAGGTCGTGGTCTTTGGTGACCCGGGCGATGCCGTCCAGCGTCTCGCGGGTATAGACCACGCCCGTGGGGTTGTTGGGTGTGTTGATCAGCAGGCTCGACGGCGCGGTGATGTCTGCGGCAGCCGCAATATCTGCCGCGCGGGGTTGAAACCCGTCCTCGGGCCGCGCGGCCACTGCGCGGGATGACGCGCCGGTGCCGTGGATCGTGCCGGGATAGGTGGCGTAATAGGGGTCGATATAAAGACCCGTGGCGCCCGGTCCCAGCGTGGCGATATGGGCCGCAAACAGCGCGGCCTGTCCGCCCGGCGTGATCAGGACGTTATCGGGCGTGGTGGCCACGCCCGTGCGCTCGGTGACCCGCGCGGCCACGGCCTCCCGCAGGGCCGGGATGCCGGGGACGGTGGCGTAGCCAAGATGTCCGCCTATCGCCGCCTTGTGCATCGCATCCAGGATGATCGGGTCTGTCTTGATGTCGTGTTCGCCGATGGTGAGTTCGCGGATCGGCTGACCTGCAGCCTTGCGGCGGCGCGCCTCGTAAAACAGGCCCCAGCCGTCATCGCCTCCGGGCGTCAGCGACGTGATCGTGTGTGAAAGCTCCATGCGCCCGTTGGGCCACGGGGGCCGCGCGGCGTCAATCCGGAATCGGGGCGAGCGTTGCCTGTTCTTTCTTCGTCAGGCTGCCGCGGATCAGCCGGTAAGAGGTCATCAGCCTGTCGCGCAATTCGTCGTCCGGAACATGGCCCCAAGGCACCCGCACCCAGGACCCGTGGTGATAGGGCGCTTTGATCGCGCGCCCGATCTCGATCAGGAAGGCCGCGTCCTCGACCGAGGCGGTTTTGACCGACACGCCGTCATTGCGCATCCCGATCGTCGCGAACATCTTGCCACAGACCTTCCAGCAGTCATGGCTGCCATCCTCGTGGCCCGCCCAATGGGCACCGGGCAGGGTTTCGCACAGGGTATCCGTCAGCACGCGTGTCATATCAGCAGCATGGCGCGACTTAGCCAAAGATGGCAAGGCCGATCCCGGCCACGACGCAGTAGCGCAGGGTCTTGGCGATCCCGACCAGCAGCAGAAAAATCCACACCGGTGTGCGCAACACGCCCGAAACGATGCAGATCGCGTCGCCGAAAGGCGCCCAGCTGAGCAGCAGGGACCAGAGCCCGTATTTCTGAAACCAGCGTGTGCCGCGATCCAGTTGCGCGTCCGTGAACGGGAACCACTTGCGGTGGCGATACCTCTCGAGAACGCGACCCATGCCGTAGGTCACGAGCGATCCCAAGGTGTTGCCAATGCTGGCCACCACGATCAGCCACACCGTCGCGACAGTCCCGCGGGCCTGAAGACCGGCAAACACGATCTCGGACTGAAAGGGCAGGATCGTGGCCGCCCCAAAGGCCGCGGCGAACAGGGTCGCGAGGGACAAAAGCGTCTCGGATGCGGATGTCATGGCAGCAGAACGTCCCAAACGCCCATCGGTTCATGCAAGAGCCTTGGCAAAGTGGGGTACGCGGTGCTAGGTCGCGGGCATGATGATTATCACCTGCCTCTGTTGCTGATCGCGCCGACCCGCGCCCTCAGCTGATCCGCGGTCCTGACCGCACACCCCGGAGACATGTGACATGACCACCCCAACCATTTCCCTGCGCAATTCCGCAACCCGCACCGTCGAGGCGTTCACGCCTTTGGATGCCGCCAACGTGCGGATGTATCTGTGCGGACCCACGGTCTATTCGCGCGCCCATCTGGGCAATGCGCGCCCCGTGATCATGTTCGACGTGCTCTACCGCCTGCTGCACAGCGTCTATGGCCGCGAGGCTGTCACCTATGTGCGCAACTTCACGGACGTGGACGACAAGATCAACGCGACCGCGCTGGAACGGCGCGAGGCGGGCGCAGATGGCACGCTGGAAGAGCTGATCGCCGAACGCACGGACGAGACGATCGCGTGGTATCACGCGGATATGGACGCGCTGGGTGCGATGCGCCCGGATAGCGAGCCGCGCGCCACGGGCTATATCGGTCAGATGGTGGCGCTGATCGAGGATTTGGCCGCCAAGGGGTTCGCCTATGCGCGCGAGGATCACGTGCTCTTTCGCGTGCGCGCCTACGAGGCCTATGGCGCGCTGTCGGGTCGGTCGGTTGATGACATGATCGCGGGCGCGCGGGTCGAAGTCGCGCCCTACAAAGAGGATCCGATGGACTTCGTCCTCTGGAAACCATCGGATGACGATCTTCCGGGGTGGGACGGACCCGTGATCGACGGCGTGCAAGTCGCCCGTGGGCGGCCAGGTTGGCATATCGAATGCTCGGCGATGGCTGCCGATCTGCTGGGGCCGGAGTTTGACATCCACGGCGGCGGAATCGACCTGCAGTTTCCGCACCACGAAAACGAGATTGCGCAGAGCAAATGCGCGGGCCACGCCTTTGCGCGCTACTGGCTCCATAACGAGATGCTGCGCGTCGAGGGGCAGAAGATGTCCAAGTCGCTGGGCAACTTCTTTACGGTGCGCGATCTGCTGGATCAGGGGATCCCGGGCGAGGTCATCCGCTACGTCTTCCTGATGACGCATTACGCCAAGCCGATGGACTGGACCGAGGCCAAGCGCGCCGAGGCCGATGCGGCGCTCCGCAAGTGGCGTGCGATGGCGGCTGAAGGTGGGGCGGTGGACGCACAGGTCCTCGCGGCAGTGGCTGATGATCTCAACACGCCGGGTGCGCTGGCGCGTCTGCACCAATTGGCAGCATCGGGTGACGGAGCGGCTTTGGCGGCCTCCGCACGGCTTTTGGGCCTGTTGCTCCCCGATATGGGCGATTGGGCAGAGGCACCCGATGTCGACCTGTCAGCGTGGGAGGCCAAGCTGACCGAGGCGCGCGCGCAGGCGATGGAGACCAAGGATTTCTCGCAGGTCGATACGTTGAAATCCGCGCTGGTGGCAGCGGGGGTCGAGGTGCGCATGTCCAAGGCGGGCGTTGAATTGATGCCGGGCTCCAACTTTGACGCAGGGAAGCTTGATGCCGTTTGATTTGAAGACCGGCGGCTCCCGCCGGGAATTTGGGTGGAGCTGAGCGTATGACCAAAGACCGCATCTACCTCTTCGACACCACTCTGCGCGACGGGCAGCAGACCCAAGGCGTGCAGTTCTCGACCGCTGAGAAACACCAGATCGCCCAAGGTCTCGACGCGCTGGGGATCGACTACATTGAAGGCGGGTGGCCGGGTGCCAACCCGACCGATAGCGAGTTCTTCGACGCCCCACCCAAGACACGCGCGCGGTTCACCGCTTTTGGCATGACCAAACGCTCTGGCCGGTCGGCGGAGAATGACGATGTTTTGGGCGCTGTGATGAATGCAGGCACCGACACCGTCTGCCTCGTGGGCAAGAGCCATGATTTCCACGTGACCGAAGCGCTTGGCATCCCGCTGGAAGACAACATCGACAATATCGCGGCGTCGATGGCCCATATCGCGGGGCAGGGGCGCGAGGCGCTCTTTGACGCCGAACACTTCTTTGACGGCTACAAGGACAACCCGGACTATGCCGTGGCCTGTCTTCGTGCTGCGCTCGATGCGGGCGCGCGCTGGGTGGTGCTCTGCGACACTAATGGTGGCACGCTGCCTGAGGAAATCGGGCGCATCACGTCAGAGGTGATCGCGCAGGGCATCCCCGGGAATCACTTGGGCATCCACACTCACAACGACACCGAAACCGCCGTCGCGGGCGCTTTGGCTGCCGTCCTCGCCGGTGCACGCCAGATCCAAGGCACGCTGAACGGGTTGGGGGAACGCTGTGGCAATGCCTCGCTGACGTCGATCATCCCCGTGCTGCTCCTGAAGGAGCCCTATCGCTCGCGCTTTGAAACGGGGGTGAGTGCCGAGGCGCTGTCTGGCCTCACACGCCTCTCGC
Organism: Pseudomonadota bacterium; assembly: GCA_038527375.1. Lineage (GTDB taxonomy): Bacteria > Pseudomonadota > Alphaproteobacteria > Rhodobacterales > Rhodobacteraceae > Shimia_B. Next base: position 27,267 of record JBCBFU010000010.1, read on the forward strand.
GCCAGTTGGACGACATCCTGAACCGCGTGCCTCAACGCAACCGGCCCTTCACAGGGTCGTCGGCCTTTGCGCACAAGGCGGGCCTGCACGTGTCGGCCCTGCTCAAGAACCCCGCGACCTACGAGCATATCGACCCGGCCGAGGTCGGCAATGCGCGGGTGATCCCGATGTCGAACCAGGCGGGACAGTCGAACCTGCGCTCGCGTCTGGCCGATCTTGGCCTGACCGTTGCTGCGGGCGACCCGGCCCTGGGCGGCATACTTGAGGATATCAAAACGCGCGAGGCCGCGGGATACGCCTACGATAGCGCGCAAGCCTCGTTCGAGTTGCTGGCGCGCGCGGCGCTGGGTCAGGTGCCTGAGTTCTTTGAGGTCAAACGCTACCGCGTGACGGTCGAGCGGCGCAAAAACAAGTACAACCAGATGGTGTCGGTCTCCGAGGCCGTCGTCGTCGTGAAGGTCGGCGATGACAAGATGCTGTCCGTGTCCGAGAGCCATGATGAAACCGGATCGGATCGCGGCCCGGTCAACGCGCTCTGGCGGGCGCTGGCCAAGGATTTGGGGCCCTATCAGTCTCTGATCGACGATATGCGGCTCGTGGATTTCAAGGTCCGCATCACCGATGGCGGGACCGAGGCCGTGACCCGCGTCATCATCGACAGTGCCGATGGCGACGGCAACAGTTGGTCCACGGTGGGCGTCAGCGCCAACATCGTCGATGCGTCGTTCGAGGCGCTTCTGGACGCCGTCCGCTGGAAGCTGATCCGCGACGGGGCCAAACCCGTCTGATGTCGTTTGAGGCTTGCGCGCAGATCGTCGAAAAGGCCGACCCCGAACGGTTCGCGGCGGCCATGTCCGTGCCGCTCGATGCGCGGCGGGTGCTGATGCCGCTTTATGCGTTCAATACCGAAATCGTGCGCGCCCCGTGGATGACGCAAGAACCCATGATCGCAGAGATGCGCCTGCAATGGTGGCGCGACGCGCTGGAGGAGATCGCCGAAGGCGGGCCGGTCCGGCGCCACGAGGTTACGACGCCCTTGGCCGAGGTCCTGCCAGCGGAGGCCGCGCGCCTTTTGGATGACACCGTCGCCGCCCGTCGGTGGGAGGTGTATCGCGATCCCTTTGCCGATATGGCGGCCCTTGAAGCGTATCTGACCGACACGACCGGCAAGCTGACCGAGGCCGCCGCCATGGCGCTGGGGCGTCCCGTTGCGAACCAGCGGCAGTTTGGGTTCGGTGTGGGGCTCGCCCGGTTTTTGGCGGCGGTGCCTGTCCTCATCGAACAGGGGCGCAGGCCCTTGCCCGAGGGTGATCTGGCGGCGCTCGCTGCGCGGGGTCGGGCCGCGCTCAAAGGTGGCAGCGGGCCGGAATGCGTCGAGGGTTTCCTCGCCGCGCCGCTGTTGAAACAGGTGGAACGCAACCCCGGCGCCGTGATGGACGGGTTGCAGGAAATGGCCCCGCTGCGCCGGTCTTTGCGCTTGGCGCGCGCAGCGTCCGGTTGGTTGAACTACGCGTCCTAGGCCGCAGCCCGGTGGCGCAAGACCACCCAGATCAACGATCCGCCTGCCACCATCAGAAACGGCACCATCGCATAATTGACCGCGTTCCAGCCCGCCACCACAGAAGAGCCCGAGCAATTCATCAGCCCGCCCGAGGCGAGCGAGGCGATAGTGACAAAGCCAAAGACAAGGGCGTCATTGATCCCTTGCACGCGGCCACGCTCCTCAGGTGCGTGGTTTGCGGTCAGCATCGTGGTGGCCCCGATGAAACCGAAATTCCACCCGATCCCCAGCAGCACAAGCGCGAGGAAGAAATTGGTCAGCTCGACACCGGACAGGGCCACGACACCTGCGGCGGCGAGGATCACGAGGCCCGCGCCGACGATGCGGTCCACGCCGAACCGCGCGATCAGGTGCCCAGTGAAGAAGGACGGCGCGAACATCGCGATCACATGCGCCGACACCACGTCCGCGGCGTTCCCGGCGGTGAACCCGCAGCCCACCACAGCGATTGGGGTCGAAGTCATCACAAGGTTCATCAGCGCGTAGGCCACCATCGCGCAGACCATGGCGACGGCGATCCGGGGCGTGGTCAGCAATTCAAAGGTCGACCGCCCGCGCGTGGCCTTGGGGCCGGGCTTTGGCGGTTTGGGGATGTCCAGCAGGAAGAACAGGACCATGCCGATCAGGTTGATCCCCGCTGCAACAAGGTAGGTCCCGAGGAACGGCACCGCAAAAAGGTCGTTGGTCACCTTGGTCAGTTGCGGCCCAAGCAGCGCCGACAGAAGGCCACCTGCCATCACATAGCTGATCGCCTTGGGCCGATAGTCGTCCGAGGCCGTATCGGTCGCCGCAAAGCGGTAGAAGCCCTGCGCGGACATATACATGCCCGTCATGTAGGACCCGACCAGCAGCAGCCAGAAGTTGCCCAGCGACAGGGCATAAGCCCCGATAAGCGCCCCGATAAGGCCACCGGTCGACCCGATCAGGAAGCCCGTGCGGCGCCCCGAATGCTGCATGACGTTCGACAGCCACGGCGCCGTGGTCATGGAGCCGAAGACGATCAGCGATATGGGCAGAGTGGCGAGGCAGGGATTGGGCGACAGCATCTGCCCGGCCAACCCGCCGATCACAAAGATCATCGTGATCTGGCTGCCCAACACGGCCTGCGCCGCCACCAGCACCCAGACATTGCGTCTGGCGCGGCGGTCGTCGGTGAGATCGGGAGTTGCGGACAGATCACTCATGGCGTCGTGGTTATGCGCTCTGCCCTGTGGGGTCCAGCGCGATCAGATGGGCGTAGGATCCCATGACCCGCCCATTGCGCAAACCCATATCGGGCAGTTGCGCGCCATCGGCGTCCCGGACGTCGCTGAACAGCGGCGTACCCCGGGCAGAGAGTTCCGTGGAATGGTGAAACTCGTGCCCGCGCCATGCACCAGCAAGCGGGCCATGACCCGTCAAATGGCGGTAGCCAAGGTGGAGTTTGCGTTTGGCAAAGGAGGTCTCTAAGCGCAGGAGGCCCAGCATCTCGTGCCGCGTCCCGTCGGCATCTGTCAGGCCGTCTCCCAACGTCATGTAGCCCCCGCATTCCCCATGCACCGGCCGGGTTTCGGCATGGCGGCGCAGGCCCGCCATGAAGCTGTCTGCCGTAGCCAAGCGCCCGGCATGCAGTTCGGGGTAGCCGCCGGGCAGATAGATCGCGTCGGCCTCCGGCGCGGGCTCATCTGCGAGGGGCGAAAAGGTCACGACCTCGGCCCCGGCGGCGTGCCAAGCGTCGCCCAAATGCGGATAGAAGAACGCAAACGCGTGGTCTTGGGCCACTGCAATCCGTTGGCCCAACGGTGGGATATGCGCGGTGGGTGTCACAGGCGTGGCATCCGGCATATCGCCCAACAACAACTGAGCCTCTGGCAGCGCGTCGGCCACCGTGTCGAGCCATGGCGCAAGATCGCTTTGCTCGCGGGCCTGGACCAGTCCCAGATGGCGGCTGGGTCTGGCCAGATCGGGATCGCGTTGGATCACGGCCCGCACGGGCGGCAGGTCAACACGCTCCAGGGCCGCGCGCAGCATGGCCGCGTGGCGCCGGCTGCCCACGTTGTTCAGGACAAGGCCGTGAAACCGCAAAGCCGGATCGAACCGCGTGAAGCCCTGCACGAGCGCGGCGATGGAATGCGAGGTCGACGCGCAATCCACCACCAGCAGGATCGGGATATCAAAGCGTCGTGCGACCTCGGCCGCTGATCCAGCGCCCGTCAGGCCCGCGCCGTCGAAGAGGCCCATGGCGCTTTCGATCACAAGAGGGCCGGGGCCAGCGATCAGCTGGCTTTGCAGCGCATCATCCATCGCCCACGGGTCCAGATTGCGGGCGGGGCGGCCCGTCGCCGAGATGTGATAGCCGGGATCGATGTAGTCGGGGCCTAGTTTGAGCGTCCGTGGCGGCGTCCCTGCACGCGCGAGTGCGCGCATGATGCCAAGAGACACCGTGGTTTTGCCCGACCCGGACCGGGCCGCGGCGATCAGGATCGCCTTCATGCGCTTTCGGCGGGCCGTCCACGCTCCAGCGGGTCGAGGTTGCGGGGGGCCACGCCTGCGGCCATGGCCTGCCAATCCAGCGCCTGACGCAACAACACGCCGCGGCCCACGCAAATGATCGACGGCGGGGTCAGTCCGGCCTCGGCCACGTCGCCCACCGCACGCGCCAGTGTCGTTTCCAGCACGCGTTGATCGGCATGGGTGGCGGTCGTGACGATGCCCACCGGTTCATCCGCCGGGCGGCCTGCCGCCATCAACGCGTCCGCGATATGTCCCAGATGTTTCATGCCCATGTAGATCACGATCATCTGCGACCCGCGTGCGATGGCCTGCCAGTCGAGGGACGATGTCGCGGCCCCGGTCTGGTCATGGCCCGTTACGAAGGTTACCGACTGGTTCACGTCCCGGTGGGTGACAGGGATGCCCGCATAGGCCAGCCCACCGATCCCGGCGCTGATGCCCGGAATGATGCGGATGGGGACGCCGTGTTGTACGAGCGTCTGCGCCTCTTCCCCGCCGCGCCCAAAGACGAAGGGGTCCCCACCTTTGAGCCGGAGCACACGCTTTCCGGCGCGCGCGAGGTCCACGAGCCTGAGCGAGATATCCCGCTGCTTTGCCGACGGTTTTCCGCCACGTTTGCCCGCATAGACCTTCTCTGCCTGCGGGGCCCAATCGAGGATGCCGTCGCCCACAAGCGCGTCATAAACGATCACATCCGCCTGCCTGAGCGCATTGAGCGCGTGCAGCGTCAACAGCCCCGGATCGCCGGGACCTGCACCACATAGCCAGACCCAGCCCGGCTGAAGCGCAGGCCACTGCTGATCTGGCAGGGTGGGGAGGTCGGGTGCGGACGTCATGGGCCCTGTCTAGGGCAGCAGGCACGCACTGACCAGCGGGATAGCGACACGCCGCTGGCGGCTTGCGGCACGGGATCGCGTGGCTATGATCCCGCCCAATGGCACGCAAACCCGAGGGAGAGCTGCGCCGGGGTTGGACCACTGGCGCCTGCGCAGCCGCCGCGACCAAAGCGGCGTGCCAGTTGCTGTGGCAAGGCGGCCCTGTGCGCGAGGTGCAAATCACGCTGCCCAAGGGCGAGACGCCGGTTTTTGCATTGGCCCATGTGGCGCAGGGCGACGGCTGGGTGGAAGTGGGCATTACCAAGGATGCAGGCGACGACCCGGATGTCACCCACGGCGCGCTGATCGTGGCGCGCGTGACCCCCGGCGGGCAGGGCGTGCGCTTTGCTGCTGGTGCGGGCGTGGGCACGGTCACCAAGGCAGGTCTGCCCATCGCGGTGGGAGAGCCGTCGATCAATCCCGTGCCCCGCCAGATGATCACACAAAGCGTCACGGAGGTCGCGCAAGCCACTGGGCAGGGTGCGGATGCGCTGGTCACGGTGTCGGTCCCCGGCGGCGAAGAGCTGGCCAAGAAGACGTGGAACCCGCGACTGGGGATCGAAGGCGGCATTTCGATCCTCGGCACCACGGGGATCGTGCGCCCGTTTTCCTGCGCCGCCTGGATCGCTTCGATCCATCGCGGCATCGACGTGGCGCGGGCGGCGGGTTTGCCCCATGTGGCGGGCTGCACCGGGGCGACCAGCGAAAAGGTTGTGCAAGCGGAACTGGGCCTGCCCGATCACGCGATGCTCGACATGGGGGATTTTGCGGGTGGGCTGCTGAAATACCTCGCCAAAGCGCCCAGCCCCAATCCCATCGCAGAGATCACCATCGGTGGCGGGATCGGCAAGATGACGAAACTCGCCCAAGGCGCGCGTGATCTGCATTCCGGGCGCAGTCAGGTGGATTTCGACGCGCTCGCCCGCGATTTTGACCGCCCGGACGTGGCGGGCATGAACACGGCGCTGCAAGTCTATGAAGAGCTTGGCGAACCCTTTGCCGCGCAGACCGCGACCCGGGCGCGGGACCACGCACAACAGATGCTCGCGGGCTGCGACACGCGGGTGCATGTGGTTGTGATCGACCGCGCGGGCAGCGTATTGGCGCGGGCATGATCCTTCTCCTTGCCGGAACGTCCGAGGCGCGCGATATCGCCCATGCCCTCGCTGCCGGGGGCTTTGCGGCCACTGCATCGCTTGCTGGCGCAACGCGGGAACCCGCGCCGCTGGCGGTGCCCACACGGCATGGAGGCTTTGGCGGCGCGGCTGGGTTCACGAGCGTGTTGGAGGACTTGGGCGTCACCGCCATTATCGACGCCACGCACCCCTTTGCAGCGCGGATATCGCAGCGGACCCAATCCATCGCGGCCGCGCGCGGTCTGCCGTATCTTCAGGTCCTGCGCCCCGCATGGGCCCCGCGCCCGGACGACCGCTGGCACATGGTCACGCGGGAGGAGGAGGTAGCAACTCTTGTTCCCGTTGGCGCCACGGCTTTCCTCGCCACCGGGCGGCAGACGCTGTCGCGCTTTGCCAATATGACGGGGCGCACGCTCTATTGCCGCCAGATCGACCCGCCCGATGGCGCGTTCCCCTTTGCAGGCGGCAGCTACGTGATCGGGCGGCCGCCCTTCACCGTGGAGGATGAGATCGAAACCTTTACGCGTCTCGATGTGGATTGGCTGGTGGTCAAGAACGCCGGCGGCGCGGCCTCGGCGACCAAGCTGGAGGCGGCGCGCCTGTTGCGCAAACGCGTGGCCATGATCGACCGCCCGACCCAGCCGCCCGGCGACAAGGCCATTGATGTCGACGAGGCGCTCGCCTGGGTGGCTGCGCTTTGAAGTCTCCGGGGAAGATCATCGAAACGCAGGCGGATGTGGACGAAGGCGCCGATTGGCTCGCGGCGCGGGACCCGGCCCTTGCCAAGGCCTACACGATTGCGGGGCAACTGCCGCTGCGGCGCAAGCCCGAAGGCTTTGCCGAACTGGTCCATGCCATCGTCGCGCAACAGGTGTCGGTCGCATCCGCTGCGGCGATGTCAGCCAAGGTGGCCGAGGCCGGGCTGTTGACGCCTGAGGCCGTGCTGGCCACGCCCGACGCGGATATGCGCGCCATCGGCCTGACACGGCAAAAAGTCCGCTACATCCGGGCGCTGGCCAAGGCGGGGATCGACTATGACGCCCTTCGCACGCTTCCCGACCGAGAGGCGATCAAGGTGCTGACCTCGGTCACGGGGATCGGGGTCTGGACGGCGGAAATCTATCTGATGTTTTCGCTGGGACGCGCAGATGTGCTGGCTGCGGGCGATCTGGCCATTCAGGAGGCGGTGCGTCTGGTCTACGGCCTCGAGGCCCGCCCGAGCGAGCGGGAGTTGCGCGTCATGGCCGAGGCGTGGAGCCCGTGGCGCGCGGTTGCGGGGCGCCTTTTCTGGGCCTACTACATGGCGCAGCGCAATTGGGAAGGGCCTTGGTGACATGTCGGAAATGGAAACACGGGTTCTGAACTCCGAGGCGCGGCAGCCGGTATCGGGCGACGTGCGGTCGGTCGTGGTGTTTGTCCACGGCTACGGCGCCAATGGCGCGGACCTCTTGGGGCTGGCCGACCCGTTGGGAGAACATTTGCCCGACACCATGTTCGTGGCCCCGGATGCACCGGAATCCATTGCCATGGTGCCCGGTGGGTTCCAGTGGTTCCCGATCCCGTGGATCGACGGCAGTTCCGAGGAGGCCGCCGCCGAGGGTCTGCGCCAGGCCGCGCTCGATTTCGACGCCTATCTGGATGCGCTGATGGTGGATTACGATCTGCTGCCGGAACAGGTGCTGCTCTTTGGTTTTTCCCAAGGCACGATGATGAGCCTGCATGTCGCCCCCCGCCGCGAGGACCCGATTGCGGGCATCGTCGCCTTCTCGGGCCGCCTGCTGGAGCCAGAATTGCTCGAGGACGAAGTGCAGTCCCGGATGCCGGTCCTCCTTGTCCACGGGGATCAGGACGATGTGGTGCCGCCCCAAAGCCTGCCGATGGCGGCTGAAGGCCTGCAAAAGGCGGGGTTCACGGATGTCTATGCCCACATCATGAAGGGCACCGCCCACGGCATCGCACCCGATGGCTTGCAGGTCGCGCTGGCCTTTATGCGCGACCGTTTGGGCTATAGCTGATCCTGTCACATCCCTGATTCAACTGCCGCCTATGGCTTGCGACAAGTTGGACTAGATGCGGGGCTTGTCAGCGACCAACCCCACTATATAGTCCAACTTACTGGGACGGGCCTGCCGTTCTTTGCTGGGTCCGCCCATCGTTCGTGAAGCGAGGGATAGCAGCGTGACTCAAACCGCAGCTCAGACCATGGCAGATTTCCGCACGAATTTCGTGCGCTCCCCCAATGGGCTCAGACAGAACCCAGCCTTGGTGCTGAATGCCGACTACCGGCCATTGTCGTATTATCCATTGTCCCTGTGGCCGTGGCAGGATGCGATCAAGGCCGCGTGGCTGGATCGGGTGGATATCGTGGCCGAGTACGACGAATATGTCTCCAGCCCGTCAACCCGGATCAGGATCCCCTCGGTCGTTGTCCTGAAAGACTATGTCAAACCTCAAAAGCGCGTGGCCTTCACGCGCTTTAATTTGTTTCTGAGGGATGAATTCAGCTGCCAGTATTGCGGCGCCAAGGGCGATCTGACCTTTGATCACGTGGTGCCGCGCGCCAAGGGCGGCGTGACGAGCTGGGAGAACGTTGTGGCGGCCTGTTCCAAGTGCAACCTGCACAAGGGCTCGCGCAGCCTGCGCCAGTCGGGGCTGGCCCTGCGCAAACCGCCCCGTCAACCCGCGAGCGAAGAGTTGCGGAACATGGGCCGCAAATTCCCGCCGAACCACCTGCACGAAAGCTGGCTGGATTTCCTGTACTGGGATACCGAACTGCAGGCCTAAGAGCGGGGCCAGATCGCCGTGTTTCGCAACATGCCACCGCCGCACCGTCGCGCTGTGTCGCCTGACATGCGCGGGAACGCATTAAATTGAAGACATAAACTCTGGACCGGCCCGGCCCGCTGGTAGGGTTTTGTTCAATACCTGCCCCTAGCCCTGACGCCATCTTATTCGCGAAAGGGGTGCGACATGGCTCAGGAAGACCAGCAATTCACGGGAACGGACGGCGCAGACAGCTTTGCGGGCGGGTCCGGCAATGACAGCTTCACCGGCGGTGGTGACAACGATTATGCGACGGGCGGCAGCGGTCAGGACACCCTTATCGGCGATACGCAGACCGAAACAACGTTCGATCCGTCCACCATCACGATTGTCGAAGATTATACGGTCACCATGACCTTCGATCACGAAGGGGCGGGCTATAAGAACACCATCGGCATGTACACGGTCGACCCGGAAACGGGCGTGATCGAGGCCGTACAGGTTGCTTGGGAAAACGCGTCGCTTGCCGGGTCCGGCGGGGATCTGATCGGGGGACAATCCTCGGTTCAGTATGACGTGTCGGCAGGGGATGAACTGGGGTTCTTCCTGATCTCGGACGGCTATAACGCCAATGATTTCGACGCCTTGGGCGAAGGGACCTATCGCTTTGTCGATGCCGACGGCAATCCCGCCACGGTTGATGGTGGCGCGCCGATCCTGCAACACGTGGCCCCCGATGGCACGGTCACGACCCTTTCGGGCAGCATCTATCACTCGACCGCGGCGGCCACGAGCTATGACCTGAATGCCGATGGGCAGGATCACACCGCCGGGACGGCCCAAGGCAATGCCAGCGAATTCCAGATCGGGTTCGAGGACATGTATGGCGGCGGCGATATGGATTTCGACGACGCCCTGTTTACCATCGAGGTGGGAGAGACCAACGGCATCGCGATCGTGGGCGAATTGGCGGATGCCGCTGACGGAGGGCATGACCGGCTCCACGGCAATTCTGGCGAAGACAGCATCTATGGCAACGGCGGCAACGACCTTCTTGTGGGGGGCGGTGCCTCGACCGAATGGACGCTGGTGGACGGCGAATGGGTCTATAACGCCGATGCGGTAAACACCGCCGACGATCCCAACTGGACTGAGGACGGCGCGGCGGATGTTATCGTCGGCGGCGACGGGCGTGACGTGATCCTGGGCAACGCGGGGGACGATATCCTGCACGGCGGCGCGGGCAATGACCGCATCAACGCAGGCGCGGACAATGACACGGCCTATGGCGGGTCCGGCAGCGACAAGATCAACCTCGAAAACGGGGACGACTATGCCGAAGGCGGGGTCGGTGCGGACATCATCAACGCCGGCGCAGGCGACGACGTTGTCTATGGCGATTTGACGGGTGACAGCATGATCCGGTCGGGCGGCGGCATGTCGACCTTCGATGACTACGGCAAGATGGATGGCTGGGACGTGGAGACCGACCCCGACACCGGTTTGAAATCCATGACCCACGAAATCCAGACCGAGGCGGGCGAACCCTATGAGCTGACCTTTGATCTGGCTGCCAATCTGGCCTCAGGTGCGACGGCCGGCACGATCGAGGTGCTGTTCAATGGCGAGGTCATCGACACGATCGACACCACAAGCGGCGTGTTTGAAAGCCACACCGTGACCCTGACAGGCACGGGGGAGCTCGGGTCGCTGGCCTTCCGCACCACGGAAACCAGTCAGGAGGCGCTGGATGTCGCCCCGGTCTACAATTCCGACGGTCCGATCCTGAGCTATGACGCCCAGATCACCACCGCAGACGGCCCCGTCGATGTCGCGGCCTTCGCGCCGGGTCAGGCGAACCTCTATCAAGTCATCTCGGGATCGTTCAAAGTCTTTGACACCGAGGTCGGCGCCTATGTCGACGTGGGCGATGACTTTGGGTTCCGGGCCAACGCCATCGGGTTCAACGTCGAAAACGACATGATCTACGGGATCGCCAAAAGCGCGGGTACGGATTCACTCGGCAATCCGGTCTCGAACAAGGACCTCGTCGCGATTGACGCCAATGGCGCGACCTACCGGATCGGGGAAACGCCGGTTGCAGACTACGTGGGTGATTTCGACGATCAGGGGAACCTGTGGACCTTTGACAGCTCCATCGGGCGGATCACACAGATTGACGTCGACAACCTTGATGCCAATGGCAATCCCAGCGTCGTCAACCACTACCTCGATGCGGATTTCTTTGAAGGGCGCACCTATGACGTGGCCTTCAACCCGCAGGAAGGCGCGTTTTATGCGGTTGAGGCACCGGGCGCCAATGGCGGGGTCGGCCGCATTCACAAGATTGACGTGTCAAACTTCGACGGCACAAACGAACCCGTCATCACCACCATCGACATCAACGCGACCCTTGTGGGCGACGAGATGCTCGAAGGCATGGCCAAGGGTGCGTATGGGGCCGTCTTCATGGATGGCGATGGCAACCTCTATGCCGGGCTCAACAAGGGCGACCACGACCTGAGCGGGGATGGCGCGGCATCAGGCGCAGTCTATAAATTCAACCTCGATTTCGACAGCGGGCAGGGCTACGCCGAATTCCTCGCAGCCTCCGAGGTGACGGGCTCCAACGACGGCGCGGCAGATCCACGGGCTGCCGATCCCTTTGCCGAAAACGCGTCCGACACCGGCGTCCTGATCAAGATGCCGGAGCTGATCCTTGCATCAGGCGGCGACGACAAGCTGCGCGGCGCGGCGGGTGAGGATGAGATGCACGGCGGTGGCGGTGACGATATCCTCCACGGCGGGGCGGATGACGACCTGCTCTATGGCGACAGCGGCAATGACCGTCTCTATGGCGGCACCGGCAATGACACCATGGACGGCGGCACCGGCGACGACATCCTCAGGGGCGAAAGCGGCTCTGACGTGATGTCGGGTGGCGCAGGCGACGACCGCATCTTTGGCGGGCAGGGCGACGACACGGCCTCGGGCGGTGCGGGCAATGACATGCTGCGCGGTGGCGCGGGCAATGACACGCTCGACGGTGGGGCTGGCGATGACAAGATCTATGCCGGGGACGGCGATGATACCATCATCGGCGGACAAGGCGATGACCGCATCGCAGGTGACGCAGGCGACGACACCATTGATGGCGGCGCAGGCGACGACCAGATGCTGGGCGGCACCGGAAACGACACGCTGCAAGGCGGTGGCGGTTCCGACAAGATCGTCGGCGGCGCAGGCAGCGACCGTATCGAAGGTGGTGCCGGCAACGATCACCTCTGGGGCGGCGAATGGTCCGCGGACGGCACAAGCGACACCTTTGCCTATTCTAAGGGCGGGGGCCGCGATCTAGTGCACGATTTCGAAGTCGACCATGACCAGATCGATCTGAGCGCCTATGGCCTGACCTTCGAGGATATTCAGGATCGGATGATCGACCATGGATGGGCGACCGAGATCAATCTGGAAGGCATCGACAAATCCGGCGCCGGGGACAAGATCCTGCTGAAATCCGTCAGCGCCGACGATCTGGACGCCGACAACTTCATCGTCTGAGCAACCTGATACCCCAACAATCCCTGTCGAGGGGCCGCCATTGCACGGCCCTTCGACCCCCCCAAAAAAAGAGGGTCTACGTCACCGCTGCGGCGGACGCGGCCCATAATGACACGAACAGGTTGCCCATGTCAGGTTCATACCCCGCCACACCAAAGGACGTCCTGCGCGCCTTGCGCCCCGTGGCGGTGCCCGTCGTGATCTTTGCCTCGGTCACCAATTTGGCCGTGCTCGTGTCGCCGCTCTTTATGATGCATGTGCTCGATCGGGTCGTGCCGTCGGGGAACATGGCGACCCTGGCGCTTTTGGGCCTTCTGGCCGCCGGGGCCTTGATGACAAATGCGGTGGTCGAATTCCTGCGCGACCGCATCCTGACGCGCAGCGCGGTCTGGTTCGAACCCGCCGCAGCCGCAGCTGTTCTGCCCATGGGCGCGCAAAACCGGACGGACCGGTTGCGCGATATCTCGACCATCCGCGATTTTCTGCGCAGCGGGGCCGGGACCGCCGCCGATCTTCCGTGGTTGCCGTTTTTCGTGCTGGCCATCGCCCTGATCCACCCGCTCTTCCTCGTGATCCTGATTGCGGGCGTGGGCCTGTTGGCCGGGGTCAAGGCGCTGGGTCAAAGCCTTGCCAAAACGGCCGAGGATCGGGCGGGACAGGCGCGGGAGGCGTCCCTGTCGACCTTGCGCGCGCTAGAACGCGAGGGGCCGTTGGCGGACATGATGTCCATCGGACGCAATCTGGGCCAACGCTATCAACAGCTTCTGGGGCAGGTCGCCGATGCGACGGTCACGGCCACGCGGCCCGATCACGCGGCGGGTGCCGTGGGGCGCATGGTGCGCTTGGGCGTTCAACTGTCGACCCTGTCTCTGGGCGCCTATCTGGTGACGCAATCCGCGCTGTCAGCGGGCGGTATGATCGGGGCCTCCATCATCGTCGCCAAGACGGTGGGCATCCTCGAGGCGTCCCTTGGCTTGATCCCGCAGGCCCTTCAAGTGCGCCACGCGGCGCAGAACCTGTCGCGCATGGACCAAGGGGCAGGCGCGTTTCAGACCGCGATCCATGATCTCAGCGGGGCGGTGACGGTGCAGGGGCTGACCTATCCCCGTGGCGGCGGCGCAGCCCCCCGGCTCGAGAGGGTGTCCCTGAAAATCGCGCCGGGCGAATGCCTCGCCATCTTGGGCGAAAGCGGGTCGGGCAAAAGCACGCTTCTGACGGCCATGTGCGGGGCCGATGCCGCGCCCATTGGCAATGTCTTTCTGGATGAAACCGACGTCCGCACGCTCGATGAAAGCACGCGCAGTACGCAGATCGGCTATTTGCCCCAGCGCGCGCAGTTCCTTGCAGGCTCCATCGCGGAAAACATTGCCTGCTTTGACGATGCGCGCGACGATCAAAAGGTGATCGCAGCGGCCCGGCTGGCCGGGGTACACGGGCTGATCTCGGCCTTGCCCCGCGCCTACGAGACCGATTTGGGTGCCGATCCCTTTGCGCTGTCGGATGGGCAGAAACAGCGCGTGGCGCTGGCCCGCGCGATCTATCAACGCCCGCGATACCTCTTTCTGGATGAACCCAATGCCCTCCTCGATCATCTGGGAGAGCGGCAATTGGGCGACGCCATCGCGCGGCTCAAGGCGGCGGGCACGACCGTTGTGATGACCGTGCACCGCATGGCCATCGTGAACCTGGCCGACAAGGCAGCTGTTCTCGAACGCGGACGCCTGATCGATTTTGGCCCGCGCGCTGACATCGTCGGACGGTTGGCCAATTCCCATCGCAAGCTGCAACTGGCGGCGGTGCGCACCGATGTGCAGGACCTCATCGATTGGGTCCATGGCCAATTCGTGCGCGACGGGGACGAGGATTTCCGCCGCCGCGCCAGCGTGGTCGCGACGGAGTTGTGGAATTTCGCGCGCGACAACGGCCCGATCAAGGCCGACCGCATCCTGAGCTTCGAGTTTCAGTTCATAAACGACACGACCTGCGCGATCCTGCTGAGCGAACCACGCAAGACCCGGCTGGAGGCAAAGGTGTCGAAGGTCCGCGGTGCCATCGCCAAAGATGACAGGTCAGATGCAAATGATCCCGATCCGCTGGCCGCCGATGAGGCCGCGCTGGCCACGGTGATCCGGCTGTCCGACCGGTTCGAACATCGCGCCAAGGATGGCAACAGCGCCTTCAAGGTGGAAATCGCAGACCGCTCGAACCTGTCGCAGGTGGCATCATGACCGTATTGGGAGCCATCACGCCCGCGCAGGCCGAACCCGCCACGCCCGCGGGTGGCGCACCGCGCCTGCCCACACCTGTGCGCCGATTGATCTGGGGCGCCGCGCTCACGGTTCTGACGTTTGTGGGCTTCGTGGTCGTCTGGGCCATCCTCGCGCCGGTCTCCACGACAATCCGGGTGGGGGGCGTGCTGTCCCCCTCGGCCCCCAGTTTTGAGGTGCAGCATGACGCGGGCGGACAGATCGCCGCCGTGCACGTGGCGCTCCATGACGAGGTGCCGGCAGGCGCGCATCTGCTGACGCTCGACACCCGCGACCTGCTGTCTGAGGCCCGCGCAGTCGCCGATGAGATCGCGCGCGGCGAGGCCGAATTGCGCGAGATTGCGCGCAGGCTGACGACACCGCCTGGAGAAGGGGATGTGGAACCTGCTGACGTGGTGACCGATGCGGCGGCGCAGGTGGTCGCGGCACGCTACGCCGCACAGGACGCGGTTATCGCCGCGCGCATCGCCGATGCCCGCGCCCAGCAACGCGCCAATGACCGGCGCGTGACCGACCTCGCCCGGGAGGCCACGACCGAGGACAACCGCGCGGCCTTGGTCGCCGCACGCCTTGTGCGGGCCCGGGATCTGCGGGCGCGCGATCTGATGTCCCAATCGGACTTCGAAGCCCTGGAGCAAGCCGCGCTTCAGGCGCAATCCGCGCAACTCGCGCTCGTGTCGCGCAAACGCGAACTCACTGAGCAGAGCGAGGCGCTCGACCGTCAGATTTCGCGGCTGTGGATCGAACAGGCGGGCGCCATGGCGGAGCGGCAACTGACGCTGCAGGCGAGCCTTGCCACGGCCCGCGCGCGGCGCGATCAGCTTGACCGCAGGATCGAAGGCGCGCGCGTGTTGGCCCCGGTGTCTGGCAAGGTGACGGATATGGCGGTCGCGACGCCGGGCATGGTGGTGGCCCCACGCACGACCTTGCTGACCCTCACGCAGCCCGTCGATGTGCCACGCTTTGACCTGTTCATCCCGCCCGCGGCGATTGATCAGGTCCGCGTGGGACAGTCTGGCCTTTTGACGGTGAACGCGCTGCCCCAACGGGACGCGCCGCGCATCGTGCTGACGCTCACGGATATCGCGCGCGAACCTGTCCGCGACCGGGACGGCAATTCTCTGCACTACCGCGCGGTGGGAGAGGTCACGCCAGAGGCCTTGGCCGCAGCGCGCGCCGCGATGGGGTCACGGTTCCAGCTTCAGGTGGGGATGCCCATCAACGTGGCGCTGGAAGGGCATTCAACGACGCTGTGGACCTTTGTCACCGGGCCGTTCACGGGGCTGTTGTCCACCGCATTCGAGGATTGATGAAGTCCGGATACTGGGCCGCGTGCGCCGTATCAGGCGGAACAGCTTGCCCCGCCCAGCACGCAGAACTTGGCGCAATGCGGATGGTTCAACGCCACGGGGCGTTCAGCCTCTTCGAGCGTCGCCCCCATGTCGAACTGATCGTCATAGGGCAGCAGCGTGCAGGCCAGAACCGTGGGCGACGGCGCCCCGCGACGTTTGACCACCATCCGCGATGAGGAACACATCACCGCATCGGGCGATTTGCCGAGGATATCCCAGCACGCGGTCGTAATCTCGGGCACTTCGACGCTTTCATCCATTTCGGGAAACAGGACGGTCATCCCCGGATTGCTCGCGTCGATCGCGTAACCTCGCGCCTCGAAGAGGGCTGCAAAACCTGCGCGCGCCTCGGCATCGGTTTCGCCCCAGATGGTGCGACCGGCCACGGCCATGCGCATGCCTGCATCGCGCAGCCAATCCATCCCCACCAGCGTCTTGTCGAATGCGCCGGTCCCCCGCATCTGATCATGCTCCTGTGCGGAGTGGTGATCGAGCGACACGCGGAACGTCATTTTGCCGGGATATTCGCCCTCAAGCGCGCTGAGCCCCTCGAGCACGCGCTTGCGCATCATCGGCAGCATGGCGTTGGTCAGGATCAGGACCTCATAGCCCGCCGCGAGCGACACGCGCAGGATGTCGATCATCTGCGGGTTCATGAAGGGCTCGCCACCGGTAAAGGCGATCTCGCGCACGCCCCATTCACGGGTGACCAGTTGATCCAGATAGGACTGAACCTCATCCGCGGTGATGTAGACCAGCGCGTCATTGGTGGGGCTGCTTTCGATATAGCAGTTCACGCATTCGATGTTGCACAGCGTCCCGGTGTTGAACCAAAGCGTCTCGGGGTGGCTGAGTTCGACTGTCGCGCGCGTCTCGCCCTTGGCGGTGATGGCGGGGTCTTGGAATTTGCCCACATTGGCGGGGGTCTTGGCAGCCAGGTCTTTCATGTGGGTCTTCCTTGGTTCGTGGCGGACACGCTACGGTGGTACGTCCCTAAAGCCAATGGGGGACAGCCAAAAGCCCACGGTGCCTGCACCCACGCCATTGTGATGGGCGCAATGGGTGCTAGACTTTGCGCGCAATGTTTCGCACATAGGCGGCGCGGCCCACTGTTACCGCTAACGAAAATCCGTCCGCAGCCCCAAGGAGGCCCGCAATGGTATCGCGCGTTATCCCCACCGACCCCTTCGATCTGGTTATTTTTGGCGGCACCGGGGACCTTGCCAGGCGCAAGATCCTGCCGGGATTGTTCCGCCGCTTTTGTGCCGGTCAAATGCCGGGGGAGGCGCGCATCATCGGTGCCGCGCGTTCGGACATGTCCCGGGCCGAATTTCAGGACATGGTCAAGGAGGCCATCAAGGAGTTCGGCAGTGATACCTTGGCTGAGTGTGACGAGCTTCCTGCCTTCCTCGACCGGCTGGATTACGTTGCCATCGACGCCAGGGGTGACAAGGGCTGGTCCGAACTGGCCGACATGGTCCGCAAGGACCTGATCAACGCATTCTACTTTTCGGTCGCGCCGTCGCTGTTTGGTGACCTCGCCGAACGCCTGCAATCCAACGACATCGCCGATGATGACAGCCGGATCGTGGTGGAAAAGCCCTTTGGCCACGACTTGGACAGTGCGCAGGCGTTGAACGCGACGCTGGCGAAGTATTTCGACGAAACGCAGATTTACCGCATCGATCACTATCTGGGCAAAGAGACGGTGCAGAACCTGATGGCCATCCGCTTTGGCAACATCCTGTTCGAACCGCTTTGGGACGCAAAATACATCGACCACATCCAGATCACCGTGGCCGAGACGGTGGGCGTGGGCGGGCGTGGGTCCTATTACGACAAATCGGGCGCGATGCGGGACATGGTGCAAAACCACCTGATGCAGCTTTTGTGTCTCATCGCGATGGAGCCGCCGTCGCGCTTTGATCCCGACGCCGTGCGGGACGAAAAGCTCAAGGTCATTCGCGCGCTGGAACCCGTGCAGCCGCACGAGATCGTACGCGGGCAATATGATGCGACCGACAGCGAACCGGGCTATCGCGAGGATGCCGAAAACCCGCGCAGCTTTACCGAAAGCTTCATCGCGATGAAGGTGCATATCGCCAACTTCCGCTGGGCGGGCGTGCCGATCTACCTGCGCACGGGCAAGAAACTGGCGACCCGCGCGTCCGAGATCGCGGTGGTCTTCAAATCCATGCCCCATTCGATTTTCGAGGATGAAGAACCCAAGCGCAACGTGCTGGCCATCCAGTTGCAGCCCAATGAAGGCATCACGATGGACATGACCATCAAGGAGCCGGGTCCGGGGGGGATGCGCCTGTTGAATGTCCCGCTCGATATGACGTTTGCCGATGCGCTGGGTCCGGATGCCGAAGAGGCACCCGAGGCTTACGAGCGGCTGATCATGGACGTGATCCGGGGCAACCAGACCCTGTTCATGCGCGGGGACGAGGTCGAGGCCGCATGGGAGTGGACCGACCCCATCATCGAAGGGTGGCAGGCGCGCAATGACGTGCCCAAACCCTATGACACAGGCTCCATGGGGCCGCTTGATGCCCATGCGCTGATGCAGCGCGACGGGCGCACCTGGCGGGAGGTCAAGGGATGAAACTAGAAACCTATCCCGACGCAGAGATGATGATGATCGATCTGGCCAACCAACTGGCCGGCGATCTGAAGAGATGCCTGCTTCAGCATGACTGGGCCACCTTTGTGGTCCCCGGCGGCACGACACCCGGGCCGATCTTTGACAACCTGTGTGCGGCCAATCTGGAATGGGACCGCGTCCACGTCATGCTGAGCGATGAACGCTGGGTGCCAGAGGATTCCGAGCGGTCGAACACCCGCCTCTTGCGCCAACGGCTGCTCAAGGAACGTGCGGCCGCTGCGCAATACGTGCCGCTTTATGCGGATGCGCCCGCGCCCGAGGATGTGTTGGGTGATCTGGAGGCGGCGGTGGAGGCCGAGTTGCCGATTTCCGTTCTGCTGCTCGGCATGGGGGCTGATATGCACACGGCCTCGCTCTTTCCCGGTGCCGATCGCTTGGACGATGCCTTGGCCCCGGATGCGCCCGCGCTGATGCCCATGCGTGCGCCCGGCGCGCCCGAGCCGCGGATGACGCTCACCGCCCGCGTGCTGGAGGCCGCGATGACGACCCATGTGGTCATCACGGGCGACGAAAAACGCGCAGCCCTCGACAAGGCGCGGCATTTGTCGGTGTCAGAGGCCCCGATTGCCGCCGTGCTGAAAACGGCGACCGTACACTGGGCCCCGTAACGCCCGACCATCCTTCGCACACGCATCCCCGGAGACTGCCATGACCAAGTTCGATGCCTTGCGCGCCCACCACGCCGCCCATGCAGATACGCGCATTCTGGACCTGATGACGCCCGACCGCGCGCGGGACTATGCGGTCTCGGTGGATGGGCTGCTCTTTGACTATGCCAAGACAACCATCGACGACACCGCGCGCGATCTCTTGTTGGCGGTGGCAGACGGTTGGACCGCGCGGCGCGACGCGATGTTTGCGGGCCAAAAGATCAACGAAACCGAGGGGCGCGCCGTTTTGCACACGGCCTTGCGCCGCCACAGCGCGCCTGTGATCGTCGACGGTGAGGACGTCATTCCCGGCGTGCAGGACACGCTGTCGCGTATGCGGGCTTTTGCGACCGCCATCCGGGACGGGTCGCTGACCGGGCAGGGTGGGGCCTACACCGATGTGGTCAATATCGGGATCGGGGGGTCGGATCTGGGTCCGGTGATGGCGATGCAGGCGCTGGCGCCCTATGCTGATGGGCCGCGCACGCATTTCGTGTCGAACGTGGACGGTGCCCATATTGCCGATACGCTTGAGGGGTTGGACCCCGCGACAACGCTCATCATCATCGCGTCCAAGACCTTTACCACCATCGAGACGATGACCAACGCGCGCACCGCGTGGGACTGGATGGCGCGCGTGGTCGACGAACCGGGTGCGCAATTCGCCGCTTTGTCATCAGCCACAGACAAAACCGCCGAATGGGGCATCGCACCGGACCGCGTGTTCGGGTTCGAGGACTGGGTTGGCGGTCGCTATTCCATGTGGGGACCCATCGGCCTGAGCGTGATGATCGGCGTTGGTGGCGGCGATTTTGATCAGGTCCTCGCCGGCGGGGCTGCGATGGACGATCACGTGTTGGCGGCGGATGGTGCCGCGAACATGCCCTTGATGCTGGCCCTTGTGGGCATCTGGCACAATCAGGTCTGCGGCCACGCGACCCGCGCCGTGCTGCCCTATGATCAGCGGCTAAACCGCTTGCCCGCCTACCTCCAGCAGCTGGAGATGGAGAGCAACGGCAAATCCGTCGCCATGGATGGCAGCGATCTACCCTATGACAGCGGCCCAATTGTGTGGGGCGAGCCGGGGACAAATGGCCAACACGCGTTCTATCAGTTGATCCACCAGGGCACCCGCGTTGTGCCCTGCGAGTTCATCGTCGCACGCGAGGGGCACGAGCCGAACCTGGCCCACCAGCACCGGCTGCTGCAGGCCAATTGCCTTGCCCAGTCCGAGGCGCTCATGCGCGGTCGTGATCTGGATGAGGCGCGCGAGAAGGTCGCGGGCAAGTTTGAGGGGGACGAGCTTGAACGGCAGGCCCGCCACCGTGTGTTCCCGGGAAATCGGCCAAGTACAACGCTTTGCATCCCAAAACTCACGCCCTTTACGCTGGGGCAGATCGTGGCGCTGTATGAACACCGTGTGTTCATCGAGGGTGTGATCCTCGGGATCAATTCCTACGACCAGTGGGGTGTCGAGTTGGGCAAAGAGCTTGCCACGGCCTTGGGTCCGATCGTGGACGGCACGGAAACCGCCGGGGACAAGGACGCCTCGACCCAGGCACTGGTCGCGTATCTGCGCGGCTAGGCTTGGCGGGCCCCGTCGCGGGTGCGGAAGGCGTCCTTCCATGCGTCCGGCAAGGGCTGTTTGGCCCCTGCCTGATCCAGATTGACGATCACCGCGCTGCCCCGCGTGGTGATACGCTGGCCTATGACCACGACATATTCCATCTCGAAACTGGTGGTCCGGTAGCTGCGGGTGCGGCCCGCGACGATGTATTCGTCGTTCAACAGGACCTCTGACAGGAACTCCAACCCGATATTGCGCAACACGATCCGGGGCGGGGTGCCGCGGTATTCGGAGACGCCATAGTCGCGGAAATAGTGGATGCGGAAGTTCTCGAACCACGCGAGGTAGGCTGCGTTGTTCACATGGCCCAACACGTCCAATTCTCCGAACCGGACGCGGTCACGCTGCCCAAAGGTGAACGGGTCGGGCACACCGGCGTCGCGCAAGTCAGAGATGGGCAAAGGTGTCAGGAAGGTCGTCATATTTCCGCAGCACTTTCAACAGGTTGCGAGCGGATGGAGCGGGTAACGGGAATCGAACCCGTAACTTAAGCTTGGGAAGCTCGCGTGATACCTTTTCACCATACCCGCGCTCTGGACGCGTGAGATACGCCCGCGCGCCGGGTGCGTCAACCCGATAGAACGCGCCGTTGGTCACCCGTGAGGACCCGTGATTACCCCTGGGCAGGCCCCCGGAGAGGCCCGCCTAGGGGTTAGAATTTACACGAAGGCAAAGTCGTTCTGGCCCAGCGTGTCTTCGGTCGTGAGTTGCACAATCAACCGCCCACCGGCCCATTCGATCGTTGCCAGCCCATCGACCTGCGTGATCGTGAGATCGGCGAGCGACGCGACCCCGCTGCCGGCCGTGAACTGCAGCGTATCGACGCCCTTCTCGAAATCGGTGACGAGGTCTTGGGCGATGATCACGCCATCTTCGTCCACGAGGGTCTCGACGACGTCAAACACGAAGGTATCGGCATGATCGCCCCCGGTCAGGGTGTCGCTGCCAAGCCCGCCATGCAGTGTGTCATCGCCATTGCCACCATCAAGCGTGTCGGCCCCGCGGGCACCGCGCAGGATGTCCGATCCGTTTTCACCGAACTGGATGTCATCGCCCCAGCCGCCGCGCAATTCGTCCTTGCCCTTGCCGCCGTATTGGATGTCGTTTCCGCGACCGCCGATCAGCGTGTCGTCGCCGTCTTGGCCGTTTTGTTCGTCATTGCCGTAGCCGCCTTTGATAAAGTCGCTGCCCTTGCCGCCCAGCTGGATATCCCGACCCCAGCCGCCAATCAGAACGTCCGACCCGTTGCCGCCGTCCATGAAGCTGCTGCCGGACATGCTGGTGATGTAGTCGGCCCCGTCCCCGCCATAGGCGCTTTCCGAACTGTTGCCGTATTCGTAGAAATAGCCGGCTGCGTCGGAACCCGGGATCACATCGAGGTGGATCTGGTCGTTGCCGCCATTCCCGTGGATCGTGTCCAGACCCTCGTTGCCGATCAGCAATTCGCCCAAGTCCTGCCCGATGATGATGTCGTTGCCGCCCAGCCCGTCAAAGACCGTGCCGTTCCAGACATATTCAACGTCATCGCCTTGGGTGCCGCGGCCAAAGGTTTCCAACGTGCTGTAGTAGCCGGTCCAAAAGTTGCCGTCCGACACGAGAATGTTGAACCCGCCGCCGGGCAGGGCCGTGGCATGG
The DNA here is from genome assembly GCA_038527375.1 of Pseudomonadota bacterium. Taxonomy (GTDB): domain Bacteria; phylum Pseudomonadota; class Alphaproteobacteria; order Rhodobacterales; family Rhodobacteraceae; genus Shimia_B. The sequence continues at coordinate 49,855 of JBCBFU010000010.1, forward strand.
AAGGCATAGGCCTGCGAGTACTCGGCAGCGTTGATGGGAATTTCGAAGGCAGCACCGTCAAACGATCCGTTGCTGTTGAATTTCTGCACGTGAACCCCGCCCAGCTTGGTCGGGTCCGTATAGAGCAGCAGGATGGAGCCATCGTCAGCCGTCACGAAGTCCGCCTGCATGTTCTGCGCGGCGACCCCGGTGAGCGTCATCGCGGGATCAACGGGCGTGTTGTTCAGCACGCTGCCGTCGGGGGCGACTTTCGCGACCCTCAGATTTCCGCCAGTTACAGCGTAAGCCACAAGGATATTGCCGTCGTCTGTCACGGCAATATCCATGGTTGGGATGTCTGAGCTTCCAGGATCGCCAAGCCCGGCTGAATCGACAATTGTCACCGGAGTGAGCAGAGCGCTTCCTGGATTGCTTGGGCCGTCCCAACCCGTCATCTTCAAATGCCAATCGCTGGAGCTGTCTTTTTCAAGATAGAGGATGTTGACGCTGCCATCGGGCATCTCGACGACCCGTGCATCAGCCATTTCAAGACCATCAACTATACTAAATTCGGCATAGGGGCGGCCGTCCTGCATGACGACCTGAACGTTCAGGCGTCCTTCGGCCGATGTCGTCTCTGAGGTGCCAACAATGACAACGTGCCCGTTGATGAGGGACGTCACATCCGTGACTTCGGCCTTGATATCGTTCGACCACCAGACCGCACTGTGACCGTAGTGATTATCGTCAACCGGGTTCAGATATTCATCATAGAGCGCGAGGTTGTAGTCGAATTTGTTGGAAACATATCCAGCGTCACCAAAATTGGAGTTGTCGATAGAGGTGTAGGCCACACCGAACCCGCCATCCGGTCTCAGGAACAGCTGCGCCGAGTTGGCTTCGACCCCGGCTTCACCCACCGCAATCTCGGCAGACAGGGTCGCGCCATTTTCGTCCAGCGTGCGAATGAAAAGCTCTTGCGTCTCATACCCTAACGGTTGCGTCAGGTCGTTATAGGCGTAAAGGATCACGGTCCGGCCATCGGCCAACGTGATCGTGTCGAGCATGAAGTACTCATATGGGTCCCCAAGACCCGTGATGCCGTGTGTCATAGTCCATCCCTCGTTTTGTGGTGCGCGGGTCTTTGTGCCGTCTGCACCGGGTTATACTGTACGAAGGGACGTCCGCAGTATCGCCGTAATCCTCGGCGGGGCTATTGGCGGCCCATGCGGGTCCCGAAAATGAGTCTCTCGCCGGGCGAAATATGCCGGACGACGTTACGTTAACATGAAATTTGGATTTGGCGAGGCATGGAAATCCATGCCTCGGCCACGCGCGCTTAGTATGCGTCTTGGCGTTCGGCCCAGCCGGCAAAGATCTTTTCCAGAACGACCACAACGTAGAACAGCAGGATGCCCAGCGCGGCCAACGCGATGAGAACCGCAAACATCAGCGGGTAGTCGGCGTTGATCTTGCCCGAGTCGAACAGGTGACCCAGACCGCGCCCGTGGGGTTCCACGATCTCCATCAGGTTTGTGCCGATGAAGGCCAGCGTGACGGACACCTTCAGGGCGCCAAAGAATTCCGGCAGGGTCTTGGGCAGCGCGATCTTCCAGAAGATGGTAAGGTTCGACGCGCCAAGGCTGCGCAGGATATCGCGGTATTCAGGCTCGAGCGTGCTCAGGCCGATTGAAACGGCCACGGCGATGGGAAAGAAGCTGATCATGAAGGCAATCAGGATCGTGTTGAAGTCGTGCTGGCCCACGAAGATTAGCGCGACGACGGGAACGACCGTCGCCTTGGGCACCGCGTTAAACCCCACAAGAAGCGGGTAGAGCGCATCGCGCAACGTGCGGGAAAACCCCATAAGCACGCCGATGCCGGTCCCGACGACAACGGCCACGATTAGCCCCACGACCGTGCGCCAGAGCGTGTCCCAAGTGTATTCCACAAAGAGCGGCCAGTATTTGACGAAGGCCGGGCCGATGTCGCTGGGCGAGGCCATTTTGTAGTTGGGCCAGCCATTGGCCCAGACGAGCAATTCCCACAGCGCGAGGAAGATCGCGATGGCGATGGTCGGCACAAGCCACTGTTTGAGTGTCGGGTTCATGCTGCGGCCTCCTCGGTTGACCGGCCCTGTGCGATCTTGATCTGGTCGCGCAACGTGGCGAGCATCTGACCAGCCTCGGGGGTATAGAGCAGATCAATATCGGTGCGACCGCCCATGCGCGTATCCATCCGGTACTGAGTGGTGGCAGGACGCCCCGACAGCACGATGACCTCGTCTGCCAGATAGATCGACTCGCGCAGGTCGTGGGTGATCAGCACGCCTGTAAACGGCTCTTCGGCACGAAGCGCGTGCATCGTCTGCCACAGGTCTTCGCGCGTGAAAGCGTCAAGCGCGCCAAAGGGTTCGTCCATGATCAGGACTTCGGGCTTGTGGACGATGGCCCGGCACAGGGACGCCCGCTGCCGCATCCCACCTGACAGCTCGGACGGGCGTTTGTCCTCAAACCCGTCCAGCCCCACAAGGGCCAATAGATCACGCGCCCGGTTCTCCTTTTCCTTGCGGCTCATCTTGTTGGGCACGATTTCCAGCGGCAGGATCACGTTGTCGAGGATCGTGCGCCATTCCAGCAGAACAGGGTTCTGAAAGGCCATCCCAACCGTCGAGCGGGGGGAAGTCACGCGTTCCCCATGGAGCCAGACTTCGCCCGCATCCGGTTTCATCAGGCCCGCGATGAGACGGGTCAGCGTGGACTTCCCACAGCCTGACGGGCCCACCACGGCGCAAAAATCGCCTTCGGGGACGGACACATTGAGGTTGTCGAGCACGGGCAGGGGACCGGCCTTGGTGCTGTAGGCGTGGGTCACGCCCTTGATGTCGATGAGGTTGGTCACGGATTGTCCTGAAACGTCGAGGCCCCGGCTGCGGACCGGGGGCGCGTTTGGGTGTGCGCAACGCCCCGGGGCAATGCCCGGGGCGCGTGCAGGTCTTTGGGGTCGGCTGACGGCTTACTTCAGCATCCGCATCTCTGCCGCCGGCAGATACGCGTCCGTGAAGTAAAGCGCCGCGTCCGCTTCGCCTTGGAACTCATAGGTCTCGGCAAGCTGCACAAGGGCCGCTTCCATGCGGTCCGCGTCGATCCCGCCCAGACCATTGGCCATGGCATAATCCGTCGCGACATTGGCATCGATGGCCAGTTGCAGGCGGCGCGTTTCAAGGGCGGCGTCGGCAGCAGGGTTGCGTTCGATCAGGCTGTCCACGGCCGCGGCCGGATCAGCGATGGCCGATGCCCAGCCCTTGGACACGGCCGTCAGGAACCCGGTCACGACCTCGGCATTCTCCGCCGCGAACTCCGTGTTCACGATGATCGCGTTGCCATAGAGGTCAAGGCCATAGTCGGCCATCAGGATGGTCGAGATGTCTTCCTCCGGCACCCCCAGACGCACGAGGTTCAGGTAGCTGGAGAAGGAGAAACCGGTGATCGCGGCCACATTGCCTTCGGCCAGCATCGGCTCGCGCGTGGGAAAGCCCACAGGCTCGACCGTGATGGCGTCGACGTCCAGGTCGTTGGCGGTGGCAAAGGCCGGGAATTGCGCCCATGCGCCATCGGGCGGCGGCGCGCCCAGAACTTTGCCTTCCAGATCTTTGGGAGCCTCGACACCCAGCGATTTGCGGCCAATCACGGCGAACGGCGGCTTGTCATAGATCATCATGACAGCCGTCACCGGCGCGCCGGGGTTCTGATCGAGGAATTTCACGAGGCTGTTGATATCGGCAAACCCGATCGGGAAGGCCCCCGTGGCGACCTTCGGGATCGCGTCTAGCGAACCCTGACCGGCAGAGATTTCCACGGCCAAGCCCTCGGCTTCGAAGAAACCTTCGTCGATGGCTTTGAAATACGGGGCCGACGGGCCCTCGAATTTCCAGTCGAGCGCAAAGTTAACAGCCGTCGCGTGGCCGTCGGCAAAGGCAGCGGTGCCGGCAACAAGCGTCGCGGCGGTGAAAAGTTGTCTGAGCATAAGCCCCCCTAGAGTCGTCATCTGGTTCACATGATCGCAGAGAGCCTATGCAGGGGGCGGCGTGGCGCAAGGGTTTGATCGCAAAACAAAGGCCGGAATTTGGGCAAGCGCCTGTTTTTTCGGCAACCGTATCCGCAAATGAGGTGCCGCACACGCGCACCGGGAATGCAAAAGGCCGCCCCCCGATTGGGGAGCGGCCCTCTAAAGAGACCTGTCGGCTCTTACGACTGCGGCATCAGCACGCCGTCGATGATGTGGATCACACCGTTCGACGAAAAGATGTCCGTGCCCACGATGCGAATGTCACCGCGCACAAAGTCGTCGTTCAGGTTCTCGTCCACCGAATAGGCATAGAGGCTACCGCCCACCTTTTCGATCGCGAGATCCGATTTGTTCGACAGGGTGTCAGCCAGAATGATGTCCTCGCCCTCGACCAGCGTCAGGTCGGCTGCGCCTGCATCGGTATCCGACAGATTGTCGGCGCCCACGAACGCGGCGTTGATGTCATTGGCCTCGATGCGGACGGGCACAATATGTGCCTGCAGCAGATCGACCAGCATGTCGCGGTTTTCCGGCATCAACAGGTCTTCCACGGCACCTTCGGGCAGCGCGGCAAACGCGTCATCGGTCGGCGCAAAGACGGTGAACGGGCCTTCACCCATCAGGTCATCGACCAGACCAGCGGCCTGTGCGGCGGTCACCAGCGTCTGGAAGCTCGACGTTGCCTGAGCGTTCTCTGCGATGGTGGCCGTTTCGTCAAAGATGTCCTTGTTCAGGATGTCAGCGGAAGCGGTCGTCGCGGCGACTGCGGTCAGCATGGTGGCGCCAGCGAGTGCAAACTTGAGATTTGTCATAAGCATCTCCTTCGTCTCTCGCCCCGAAGTGTCGAGGCGTTCTGGGCAATCAACGGCAACCCCGGGGGGAGTTGTTCCAAGATTTATTGTGAAAATGCGCATGCACGCCCTGAGGCGCACTGAAAACCATTTGTTAACAATATGTTACAGATAACCATCACGAAAATGAGAGACGGAATCCGACAAGACCCCGGCTTCAGCCACAGCGTTTTTTTTGATTTATGCCCGGCGACGGCGCCTGCGTCCGGTGCCCGTATCCTGCGACTGCTGGTTAAAGGCCACATCAGGCAGGGTCACGATGGAATTGAGGATCGGGAACGGATCGGCAGAGTTGGGCATCGCCGATGCGTTCACGAAATGCTCCTGAAAGCGCGGCTCGATCGCGGTCTCGATCTTGTGGATGTTGCGCACGGTCTCTTCGATCTCGGCACGCTTGTCGCGGTTCAGAAGCGCAATCCGCGCCCCCGTGCCCGCCGCATTGCCCGCGGAGGTCACCTTGTCCAAAGGCGCGTCCGGGATCATGCCCAGCACCATCGCGTGCTTGGTCGAGATATGCGCCCCAAAGGCGCCCGCCAACACGACCCGGTCGACGGTTTCCACGCCAAACTTGTCCATCAACAGCCGCGCGCCGGAATAGAGCGCGGCCTTGGCCATCTGGATCGCGCGGATATCGGGGTTTGTGACCGCGATGCGTGGGCCGCCCGTGGCGGAGCCATCATGGAGGAGATACGAGAACGTGCGCCCGTCGGACACGCAGCGCGCGGTGCCGGTTTGTTCCGGCCCGCCGATCAGGCCGCCCGCATCGACGATGCCTGCCATGCGCATCTCCGCGATGACCTCGATAATGCCCGACCCGCAAATGCCGGTGATGCCGGTGGCGGCGGTTGCCTCGGCAAAGCCGTCCTCGTCCGACCACAGGTCGCAGCCGATGACGCGGAAGCGCGGTTCCTTGGTGACGGGATCAATCTCGACCCGTTCAATGGCGCCGGGCGCGGCCCGCTGTCCGCTGGTAATCTGCGCACCCTCAAAGGCTGGCCCCGTGGGGGAGGAGCAGGCGAGCACCTTTTCCTTGTTGCCCAGCAGGATTTCCGCGTTCGTGCCCACATCGACTACGAGGACGAGGTCGTCAGACTGATTGGGTTCCTCTGACAGCGCCACGGCGGCGGCGTCCGCCCCCACATGCCCCGCGATACACGGCAGAAGGTACAGCCGCGCTGACGGGTGGATTGCGAGATCAAGGTCGCGCGCCCGCAGGCGCAGCGCCTCGGACGTGGCCAGCGCAAAGGGCGCTTGCCCCAATTCGAACGGGTCGATCCCCAGCAAAAGGTGGTGCATGACAGGGTTGCAGACAAAAACGCAGTCGACGATCAGCTGCTTGTCGATCTCGGCCTCGGACGCGATTTGCGTCACCAGCGCGTTCATCCCTTCGCGCACGGCGGCCGTCATCTCCGCATCGCCGTTCTTGTTCATCATCGCATAGCTGACCCGGCTCATCAGGTCCTCGCCAAAGCGGATTTGCGGGTTCATGAGGCCGGACGAGGCCACGACCTCTCCCGTGGCGAGATCACACAGGTGCGCCGCGATGGTGGTCGAACCCAGGTCAACGGCCAGCCCGTAGACATGACCCTGATAAAAGCCCGGCCAGACATGCATGATGCGCGGCGGGTTCTCGTCATCGCCCAGATGCACGGCGCAGGTGACGCGCCAGTCGCCCTTGCGCAGCGTCGGTTGCAGATCCTGCAGGATATGCAGGTCGGCGCGCACGCCCTCGAGCATCCATTGATCCTTGAGCGCCGCGGTCAGCCGCTCCAGATCGCCCGAGGGGTCGTGCATGTCGGGCTGCGCGACCTCGACGTAAAACAGCTTAGTCGACGGGTTCAGCGTGATATCGCGAACCTCCGCGCGCTTGCGCACGACCTGGCGGTGGACCTGACTTTCAGGCGGGACGTCGATGACGATGTCGCCTTGGATCGTGGCCTGACAGCCCAACCGCCGCCCGTCGATCATCCCGCGTTTGGATTTGTAGCGCTCCTCGACCGCGTTCCATTCACTCAGCGCGTCGGCGTCCACGGTCACGCCGTGTTTTGGAAACTCGCCATAGGACGGCTGCACCTGACATTTGGAGCAGATGCCGCGACCCCCGCAGACCGAATCCAGATCAACGCCAAGCTGGCGCGCAGCCGTGAGCACTGGCGTGCCCGCAGGGAAATGCCCCCGTTTCCCCGAGGGCGTGAAGACCACCAGAGGATCGTTTTGCGGCGCGTCTGGCGAATCGAGAGACATGGGATACCTGCCTAGCCTAAGTCAGTGACCGGCAGGTTAGCGCCCCGCCGGGCGCAGACCATTGCAAAGCCGTCATAATGATGTTCGCAAACGGCACATACGCGACATGATGTGTGCCCTTGATGTACCTTGGGTGCCTTTGGGGGTTGGCGCTGGGGTCCACCCATGCGAAGGGGACGTGCCAAGTGATCACTCCCGAGGAGATGTGCGATGGAGATTCGCGAGGCGCTTACCTTTGACGATGTTTTGCTGGTTCCCGGGGCATCCGATGTGCTGCCATCGACGGCTGACACGCGGACCCGCGTGACCCGGTCCATCGCGCTCAACATCCCACTATTGAGTTCGGCCATGGACACCGTGACCGAGGCGCGCATGGCCATCGCCATGGCGCAGGCTGGTGGCATGGGCGTGATCCACCGCAATCTTTCCATTGAAGAGCAGGCCAAGGAGGTGCGGCGCGTCAAACGCTTTGTATCGGGCATCGTCTACAACCCGATCACGCTGCGCGCCGATCAGACGCTCGCGGATGCCAAGGCCCTGCAAGAACGCTACCGCGTGACGGGCTTCCCGGTCGTGGATGGGGACGGGCGGGTCGTCGGCATTGTCACCAACCGCGACATGCGCTTTGCCACCGATGATGCGACGCCGGTGTCCGTCATGATGACCTCGGACAACCTCGCCATGATGGCCGAGCCCGCCGATCTGGATGACGCCCGCAGCCTGATGAAGGCGCGGCGCATCGAAAAGCTGCTCGTCACCGATGGCGCGGGGAAACTGACGGGCCTGTTGACGCTGAAAGACAGCGAGCAGGCCGTGTTGAACCCTGACGCCTGCAAGGACCAACTGGGCCGTCTGCGTGTTGCCGCGGCCAGCACCGTGGGCGACGCGGGCTTTGAACGGGCCGAGCAATTGGTGGATGCCGGTGTGGACATGGTTGTGATCGACACCGCCCACGGACATTCCGCTGGCGTGGCCGAAGCGGTCAAGCGTGCCAAGGCGTTATCGAACGAAGTTCAAGTTGTTGCCGGCAATGTCGCGACGGGCGAGGCGACCCGCGCGCTGATTGACGCGGGCGCGGATGCCATCAAGGTCGGGATCGGTCCGGGCTCCATCTGCACCACCCGCATGGTCGCGGGCGTGGGTGTCCCACAGCTCACCGCGATTATGGACTGCGCCGCCGCCGCGGGCGACGTGCCGGTCATCGCCGATGGCGGCATCAAGTTCTCGGGCGATTTCGCCAAGGCGATTGCTGCGGGCGCGTCCTGTGCGATGGTCGGATCGATGATCGCGGGCACTGATGAAAGCCCGGGGGAAGTCATTTTGTATCAAGGCCGTAGCTTCAAAAGCTATCGTGGCATGGGCAGCCTGGGCGCCATGGCGCGCGGTTCTGCGGATCGCTATTTCCAGAAGGACGCGGCGAGCGACAAGCTCGTGCCCGAAGGCATCGAAGGTCAGGTTCCCTACAAGGGGTCTGCAGGGGCGGTCATCCACCAACTCGTCGGCGGTTTGCGCGCCGCGATGGGGTACACCGGCTGCGCGACAGTGGATGAGATGCGCCAGAACTGCCAATTCGTGAAGATCACCGGTGCGGGCCTGAAGGAAAGCCATGTGCACGATGTTCAGATCACCCGCGAAAGCCCGAATTATCGCATCATGTAAACGGGTTGGGAGGCGACATTGACGCCCGAAGCGCACCATGCCGCCGCGATCGAAATCCTCGATACCATCCTGTCTGGGGTGGCGGCTGAGCAGGCCCTGACCCGCTGGGCGCGCGGCAATCGGTTTGCGGGGTCCAAGGACCGCGCCGCCATCCGCGATATCGTCTTTCAGGGCGAACGCCGCCGTGCCTCTGCCGCCGCGATGGGGTCCGCAGAGCCCGGCACGATCACCGGTCGCGCCATCGTCATCGGCCTGTTGCGACAGGCAGGCCAAGACCCCGATGCCGTCTTTGGCGCTGGCGGCTATGCCCCGTCGGCCCGCCCGCCGGGCGAACAGGGCGCCGATTGGGCCGATCTGCCGCCGGAGGTTCAGGCCGACCTGCAACCCTGGATGTTCGACCGACTGGCGCGCGACCACCCTGACCAGGCGGGCGTGATCGGTGCGGCCTTGCGGGATCGCGCGCCCGTCTTCATCCGAGCCAACCTTGCCCGCACCACGCGGGCGGCGCTGGCCGAGGCATTGGGGTCCGAGTTCGGCGTTGTCCCGCATCCCCACTGCGCAACCGCGCTCGAGATCACGGTCAATGCCCGCCGCCTGACGCAACATGCGGCTTGGCGCGACGGCCTGTTTGAGCTGCAGGACGCAGCCTCGCAAATGGCGGTTGCGTCCATAAGCGACGTGGTGGGGGGCGACGCGGTGGCGGGCGATTTGGCGGGTATGCGGGTGCTCGATTATTGCGCGGGCGGCGGGGGCAAGGCGCTCGCGCTTGCGGCGCAGGGTGCGCAGGTCACCGCTCATGACGCCGATCCCGCGCGCATGGCCGACATCGCGCCCCGGGCTGCACGCGCCAAGGCACAGATCAAAACCGTGACTGCGCCCAAGGGTACGTTTGACCTCGTGGTCGTCGATGCCCCCTGTTCGGGGTCGGGGACATGGCGGCGCGCGCCGGGACCGAAATGGACGCTCACCGCTGCGGACCTATTGGATTACCAAGCCCTGCAGCGCGACATCCTGGAGGCCGCGTGGACGCATGTGCGGCCCGGCGGGACGCTCGCTTACATGACATGTTCTGTCTTCGCGCAGGAGAACGGGGATCAGCGGACGTGGTGCGCGTCTGCCTTGCCGGGGGCCCAGCCTGGGGAGGGCACGCAACGCCTGCCAGATGCCCTCGGCGACGGGTTTTATCACGTCGCTATCCATAGGGGGTAGTGCGCCCCCAGGGGCACAACCCTTGGTTGCGTGTCGCATTTGCCTTAAGCTGCCCTTAAAGGTTTTGCCCGACATGTCGTGGGCAACGAATCTTGTCAGGGTCCCGACGTGCCGACACCGCTCAAATCCCGGAACGCACTGTTCCGCCTTACCCGCAAACTGTCCCCGAAGGCGCCGTTGATGTGTGCGTTGGGGGCGGCGGCTGCGGCGGCCTCCTTCTTTGCCCCTGATCAACTGACTGCGCTGGGTCTTTTGGTCTTTGGCGGTGTGACGTTAGGGCTGGGTGGGGCCATGATGGTGCTGCGCGCGTGGTATGATTGGCGCGCGCGGGCGCAGATCCGGACCGTGGCGCAATTTGTCGAACACGACGCCTCGCCGTCCTTTGTCACCGACGACATCGGCCAGCTGTTGATGCAGAACCGCGCGGCGCAGGACCGCTTGGCGCATCGTAATGCATTGACCTTGGCAGAATGTCTTGAGGACCTCTTCGCCAATCCCGGCCCGATCCTGCACCGCCTGCAGAACAAGGCGCTGGCGCTCGGGGCCGCGCGCGATGACATCGTCACCCGACGCGGCCATGTACGGCTTGCCGTCCATGCCCAGTCGCGCAACAGCTTTCTCTGGCGACTTGAAGATATTGCCGATCGCGGCACGGCGACAAGCGGGGTGCAGGCGCTGTCTCTGCCGATGTTGACAGCGTCAAGCTCGGGGGCGGTCCTCTTCATGAACGATGCCGCCCGCCGCCTTGTTGGCAGCCGGGCCAAATCGCTCGACCGTGTGTTTCGGCATCTGCCCGTGCGCAGCGGGCAGATGAACGAAATCACGACCGATGACGGTGTGCTGGCCTGCCTCGTGGCCGAGGTCGAGGGCACTGCCGGCCGGCGGGAGATTTTCCTGTTGCCCGGGACGGTGCCCGACACCGATATCAGTCGCGATGGATGGAGTTTCTTTGACGAGCTTCCGGTCGCGATCCTCAAGATTGCTCCGTCTGGCAAGTTGCTCGCGGCCAACCGTCCGGCGCGCACGCTGCTGCAACGACCTGTGAAGGTGGGGCAGCCCCTGGGCGATCTGCTGGAAAGCCTCGGGCGGTCCGTGTCGGATTGGATCGGCGACGCGGCAGAAGGCAAGGGCCTGCAACATCCCGAATTCCTCAAGGTTGCGGGACTGGAGGAAGACAGTTTTGTTCAAGTCACGTTGAACCGGGTCAAGGAAAACGACGAGATTGTCCTTGTCGCCGTGCTGATCGACGCGACCGAGCTCAAATCGCTCGAAAAGCAGTTCGTCCACAGTCAAAAGATGCAGGCCATCGGCCAGTTGGCAGGCGGTGTGGCCCATGATTTCAATAACTTGCTGACGGCGATTTCGGGGCATTGCGATCTGCTTCTGTTGCGCCACGACAGCACCGATACCGACTATGCCGATCTTGTGCAGATCAACCAGAACGCCAATCGCGCGGCCAGCCTTGTGGGCCAATTGCTCGCCTTCTCGCGCAAACAGGACCTGCGCCCTGAAACGGTCGAACTGGACGACACCCTGTCGGAGATGGGGCATCTGCTGAACCGGCTGGTGGGCGAAAAGGTGACCCTGTCCCAGACCCACGCACCCGACCTCGCGCCGATCCGTGCGGACAAACGGCAACTGGAACAGGTGTTGATGAACCTCGTCGTCAACGCCAAGGACGCCATGTCTGAGGGCGGTGAGATCCAGATCGCCACCACGATGCAACGTCTGGTGGAGCCCATGCAGCGTGACCGCGCCACTGTGCCGGCGGGGGAATACGTCATCGTCACCGTCAAGGACGAAGGCAGCGGCATCCCAAAGGACAAGCTGACCAAGATTTTCGAACCCTTCTTCACCACCAAGAAAGTGGGCGAGGGGACGGGGCTGGGCCTGTCTACCGCGTATGGTATCGTCAAGCAGACGGGCGGGTTCATCTTTGCTGACAGCGCCGTGGGGATCGGGACAACCTTTACCCTGTTGTTCCCGGTGGCGGCAGGCGTCGACGCCTCCACCCCGAAATCCAGCCAGACCAGCAAAGCGGCCCTTGCCGACCTGCCGCAGGATGGTCCCATCGGCGATCGCACGGGCGACGGTGTTGTCTTATTGGTCGAGGATGAAGCGCCGGTGCGCGCTTTCGCCTCCCGCGCGCTCCGGTTGCGGGGCTTTACCGTGCTGGAGGCTGATAGCGCTGAAGCCGCGCTCGCCACGCTCGCGGAAACCGACCTGAAGGTTGATATCTTTGTCACCGACGTCGTGATGCCGGGCCAAGACGGACCAAGCTGGGTGACAGAGGCGCTCAAGGACCGACCCGATACCAAGGTGGTCTTCGTGTCGGGCTATGCCAAGGAAACCTTCTCGGACCGGCAAGCCAAGATCCCAAACTCGATCTTCCTGCCCAAACCGTTTTCGCTCAACGAGCTGACCACGGTGGTGCAAGACGCCTTGCATTAGCGGTGCGTCGCCATTGGCCCTGCTTACGTGGCGCTGCCGCCTGCGCAGCCGACACTGCGTCGCCCGGTGCCGGTCATCCGGGCGTTAAACACGGCCCGACGGCAACCAGGCATTTTAGCCATCGGCGATATGCGCACTTTCCCACAAGGCAAACTCTTCCGGGCATTTGCGGCGCAGCTTGGCCTCTTTGTCATCCGACAGCGCAAAGTTGCGCGCGGGCGAGACGTTCTTGCGATCCAGCGACACGTCCACATCCAGCCGTTCGGACAGAAAGGCGCGCGCCTTGTCCATCTGTTCGTATTGGAACAGGTGCGTCATGGCGCAATCGCCATTGGGGCGGGTCAGAAATTTGTACTGCGATCCGACATCCGCGAATTTCGGGCGCTGGCCCTTGGCATAGCCATCGACAAAATCGTCAAAGCTGACGTCTTTCGTCGAATTGGGTGTCCCATCCAGATCCGCGCGCGCGCGATACTTGTACCAACTGCCCAGCCACGAGATCGGCTCGCGGATGACGGCCATCTTGTCGAACTCCTCGGCGCCCACGACCTCGAACAGGGGGCGCAGGAACCGGTTATAGCGGTAGAAGGGCACGTGTTTGAGAATCGGTGGATTGCGGATCACGATGTCGGCCCGCGGCGCGAGAGCCGCCTCGAGCGCCGACGTGCCCGTTTTGGGCACCGCGAAGAAGACCAGCTTTTCCTTCCAGAAAACAAGCATTTGAGACGTCCTCTTTCCCAAAACTAACACCAGATACGCACGCAAATTCAAGAACTTCGCGCTTGGTAAGACCTCTTTAACCCCTTTTGGAAAAAGGTGAAGTGCGAAGAATTTTATTGAAATGTTCTACTTTTGATCTCATAACGATGAGAACAAGAGGCGAACACAGCAGAACGCAGACCGGGCATTTGCCCCCAGAAACCGGCAGGACAATCCCCGGGACGCGTGACATAAGGAGCCAATAGGCATGGCAACAGCGGATCTTCTGAGCATGAACGCAAAACGCGACGGCGACCGTCAAAAGGCGCTCGACAGCGCCCTGGCGCAAATTGAACGGCAATTCGGCAAGGGCTCGATCATGAAGCTCGGCGACGAAAACGCCATTCAGGAGATCGAGGCGGTCTCCACAGGCTCGCTCGGCCTCGATATCGCGCTGGGGATCGGCGGGCTGCCCAAGGGCCGGATCATCGAAATCTACGGGCCCGAAAGCTCGGGTAAGACCACGCTGACGCTGCATTGCGTGGCCGAGGAGCAGAAGAAGGGCGGCGTGTGCGCGTTCGTGGACGCCGAACACGCGCTCGATCCGCAATATGCCCGCAAGCTGGGCGTTGATCTGGATGAATTGCTGATCTCGCAACCCGACACGGGCGAACAGGCGCTGGAAATCACGGAAACGCTCGTCCGCTCGGGTGCGGTGAGCATGGTCGTGGTCGACTCGGTCGCGGCGCTTACCCCGCAGAAAGAACTTGAGGGCGACATGGGCGACAGCGCGCCAGGCCTTCAGGCCCGCCTGATGAGCCAGGCGATGCGCAAGCTGACCGCTGCCATCAGCCGCTCGAATTGCATGGTGATCTTCATCAACCAGATCCGCATGAAGATCGGCGTCATGTTCGGGTCCCCCGAGACGACCACGGGGGGCAACGCTCTCAAATTCTACTCCTCCGTGCGGCTCGATATCCGCCGGATCGGCGCGCTCAAGGATCGCGACGAGGTCGTGGGCAACGCGACCCGCGTGAAGATCGTCAAGAACAAGGTCGCCCCGCCGTTCAAGCAGGTGGAGTTCGATATCATGTACGGCGAAGGCATCTCAAAGATGGGCGAATTGCTCGACATCGGGGTCAAAGCTGGTGTGGTCGAGAAATCCGGCAGCTGGTTCAGCTACGGTGACGAACGCATCGGGCAGGGCCGCGAGAACGCCAAGAGCTTCCTCAAGGAAAATCACGCCATCGCCTTTGAGATCGAGGACAAGATCCGCGCCGCGCATGGGTTGGATTTCGATATGCCTGCAGGCGAGAAGGGCGGCCGAGACGAAGATGGCGATGTGCTGGACGGCTAAGGCCGCCCACCGCTGTTAATCACGCCGAGGCGCTGTCCGGATACGGATGGCGCCTTTGCTGTTTCTGGGGGCACGCCGTCATGCAGTGACGGCTCTGCGCGTAAATGCAGGATGCAAGCAATTCGGTCGCTTATCCGCGGTCGGTGGTGTTCGCCAATTTGCCAAAGGCGGGCCTGGGACGGCCACTGGGGGCTTTGGGCCACTTGATCTCTGGTGTAATTTAGAGACGTTGGTGCATCCAATGCACTGCACTTCTATTGCACGCCGTGACCGGGTGGCGCTTGCCATGGCCCATGGCACATATTCGGGTTGGTGCGGCTCAGGGCAGGTGACCACACTTGAGCGAACGCTTGCCCCGCTACCGGCACAGACATGGCACACACTTGGACTGGCGCATGGACAGACCACGGCCCCCCGGCTATGTCACCCAGAACTGATTTCCCCGGACCAAAGGCCCGCCACCCATGCCCAGCTTGAACGAAATCCGCAGCAGCTTTCTGACCTATTTCGCAGGGCAGGGGCACGCGGTTGTCGACAGCTCTCCCCTTGTGCCGCGCAACGATCCCACATTGATGTTCACAGCCGCCGGGATGGTGCAGTTCAAGAACCTCTTCACCGGGGTCGAAACGCGCGACTACACCCGCGCCACGACCGCGCAGAAATGTGTGCGCGCCGGCGGCAAGCACAACGATCTGGACAATGTGGGCTATACGGCCCGCCACCACACCTTCTTTGAAATGCTGGGGAATTTCAGCTTTGGCGACTATTTCAAGGAGGACGCCATCCCCTTTGCCTGGGACCTTGTGACCAAGGAGTTGGGCATCAACAAAGATAAGCTGCTGGTCACGGTCTACCACACCGATGACGAGGCTGTGGAGATCTGGAAAAAGCATGCCGGTCTGAGCGATGACCGCATTATCCGGATCGCCACAGACGACAATTTCTGGTCCGCGGGTCCAACCGGCCCCTGCGGTCCGTGTACCGAGATATTCTATGACCACGGCGATCACATCTGGGGTGGCCCTCCGGGTTCGCCCGAGGAGGATGGCGACCGCTTTGTCGAGATCTGGAACCTCGTCTTCATGCAATACGAGCAGTTCGAGGATGGCAGCCGCGTCGATCTGCCCAACAAGTCCATCGACACCGGCATGGGGATCGAGCGCGTCGCGGCCCTGCTGCAAGGCACCAATGACAACTACGCGACCGATCTGATGCGCGCGCTGATCGAAACCTCGGCCGATGCCTCGGGGACCGACCCCGATGGGGACGGGCGCACCCATCACCGCGTTATTGCAGATCACCTGCGGTCGACCTCTTTCCTGATCGCGGATGGTGTGATGCCGTCCAACGATGGGCGCGGTTATGTCCTGCGCCGCATCATGCGCCGCGCGATGCGTCACGCGCACCAGTTGGGCGTGAAAGAGCCGCTGATGCACCGCCTTGTGCCCGAGTTGGTCACGCAAATGGGGCAGGCCTATCCCGAGCTAGGACAGGCGCAGTCGATGATCGAGCAAACCCTTCTTACGGAGGAGACGCGGTTCCGCCAGACGCTCGATCGTGGTCTGAAACTGCTTGAGGATGAAGTGGCCGGATTGGAAGAGGGCGTGCGCCTGCCGGGCGAGGCGGCGTTCAAGCTCTATGACACCTACGGCTTCCCGCTTGATCTTACGCAGGATGCCCTGCGCGAGAAGGGGCTCGAGGTTGACACAGATGGCTTTGACGCCGCGATGGCCGAACAAAAGGCCAAGGCGCGCGCGGCTTGGACAGGCTCGGGCGAGGCGGCGGATGCTACGATCTGGTTCGACATTGCCGACACCCATGGGGCGACGGATTTCCTGGGCTACGAGACGGAAAGCGCCGAGGGGCAGGTCCTGACGCTCGTGGCCGATGGCGGTGAGGTGGCCGAGGCTGCCGCGGGGGCCGAGGTCCAGATCATCCTGAACCAGACGCCGTTTTACGCTGAAAGCGGTGGTCAGGTCGGTGATGCGGGCACCCTCAAGACCGCTACGGGCACGGCGCGGATTACCGATACGCGCAAGTCGCAAGGTGTGTTCATCCATCAAGCCGTGATCGAAGAGGGCACGGTGTCGGCGGGACAAGGCGCGCAGCTTGTCGTCGATCCGGCGCGCCGTGGGCAAATCCGCGCGAACCACTCGGCCACGCACCTGCTGCACGAGGCGCTGCGCGCGCATCTGGGCGATCATGTGGCACAGCGTGGATCGCTCAACGCGCCCGATCGGCTGCGGTTCGATTTCAGCCATGGGGCGGCGCTCAGCCTCGGCGAATTGGCGGCCGTCGAACGCGATGTGAACGCCTATATCCGGCAGAACTCCAAGGTCGAAACCCGGATCATGGCGCCAGATGATGCGCGCGCGCTTGGCGCGCAGGCGCTCTTTGGGGAGAAATACGGGGACGAGGTTCGTGTGGTGTCCATGGGCCGCGAGGCCGGCTCGGGCCGTGGACCCGAAGGCGACACCTATTCGATTGAACTGTGTGGCGGGACCCATGTGGCCCAGACCGGCGATATCGGCGTCTTCGTGACGCTGGGCGACAGCGCGTCTTCGGCTGGCGTGCGCCGGATCGAGGCGCTGACGGGGGCTGCCGCGTTCGAGTATCTGCGCGCGCAGGATCACAGGCTGGCCGAGACGGCGCTCACGCTCAAGGCGCAAAGCCCCGACGTGCCCGCGCGGGTGCAAGGGCTGCTCGACGAACGCAAGGCTCTGCAGTCCGAGGTGGCCGATCTGCGGCGTCAATTGGCCATGGGCGGTGGCAGCGCCGGCGCGCAGGCGCCGGAGGATGTGGCCGGTGTGCCGTTCCTCGCCATGGTATTGGACGGTGTGACGGGCAAGGACCTGCCCGCGCTGATCGACGCCAAGAAAGACGAACATGGCAGCGTTGCGGTCCTGTTGATCGCAGAGGCCGATGGCAAGGCTGCCGTGGCCGCCGGTCTGACCGACGATCTGGCGGGCGAAAGGTCTGCCGTTGATCTGGTCAAGGCCGCAGTCGAAGCACTTGGCGGCAAAGGCGGCGGCGGGCGGCCCACGCTGGCCCAAGGCGGCGCAAAATCGGCCGCAGCATCTGATGCGGCCATTGTCGCCGCGAAATCCGTTTTGGAGGGATAACCATGGGCGCGCTTTGGATCGCACACGTCACCGTCACCGATGAAGAGGCCTACGCGAAGTATGCAAAGGGCGCGACGGAGGCGATTGCCGCCCATGGCGGCACCTTCATCGCGCGCGGTGGGCGCTATGTGCAGCTTGAAGGCAAGGATCGGCCCCGCAATGTCGTGGCCCGCTTCCCGGACGTTGAGACTGCGGAGGCCTGCTATCACTCCGACGCCTATCAGGCGGCCCTATCCCACGCGCGCGGCGCATCAGAGCGTGAATTGCTGATCGTGGAAACGACCGAGTAGCGTTTCGAGGCGGGGGGCCAGCCCCCCGAACGACCCGGAATTATTGCGGGTATATGAAGGCGAATAGGCCCGCATATTTCGATGGTCCCCAAATACTCAAATACCGAGCTTACGACGCGGCGCGGGCCTGGCGTTTGCGCTCGTGCGGGTCGAGGTAGCGTTTGCGCAGGCGGATCGCGTTGGGGGTGACCTCCACCAACTCGTCATCGTCGATATAGGCGATGGCCTCTTCGAGGGAGAGCGTGATCGGCGTGGTCAGGCGCACGGCCTCGTCATTGCCCGAGGCGCGCACGTTCGTGAGCTTCTTGCCCTTGAGCGGGTTCACCTCGAGGTCGTTTTCGCGGCTGTGTTCGCCCAGGATCATGCCCTGATAGACGTCTTCCTGCGCGCCGATGAAAAAGCGGCCGCGATCTTCGAGGTTCCAGATCGCGTAGGCGACGGAGACGCCGTTTTCCATGGAGATCAGCACACCTGCGCGACGGCCGGGGATCGGGCCTTTGTGCGGGGCCCATTCGTGGAACACGCGGTTCAACACGCCTGTGCCGCGCGTGTCTGTCAGGAATTCCCCGTGGTAGCCGATGAGCCCGCGCGAGGGGACATGGGCGATGATACGCGTCTTGCCCGCACCTGCCGGCTTCATCTCGACCAATTCGCCCTTGCGGGCGCCGGTCAGTTTCTCGATCACGGCGCCGGAATACTCGTCGTCCACGTCGATGGTGGCTTCCTCGATCGGCTCGCAACGGACGCCGTCGATGTCTTGGAACAGCACTTGCGGGCGGGAGATCGACAGCTCGAACCCTTCGCGGCGCATGTTCTCGATGAGGACGCCCATTTGCAATTCGCCGCGACCTGCGACTTCGAAGGCCTCGCCGCCCGGGGTGTCAGAGATGCGAATGGCGACGTTACTTTCGGCCTCTTTCATCAGACGTTCGCGGATGACGCGGGATTGCACCTTCTTGCCATCGCGGCCCGCGAGCGGGCTGTCATTGATGCCGAA
The DNA here is from genome assembly GCA_038527375.1 of Pseudomonadota bacterium. Classification (GTDB taxonomy): domain Bacteria; phylum Pseudomonadota; class Alphaproteobacteria; order Rhodobacterales; family Rhodobacteraceae; genus Shimia_B. The sequence continues at coordinate 68,781 of JBCBFU010000010.1, forward strand.
GGTCACGGTGATAGTCGGCGGATCGATGGGTTGCGCGGGGAGCGGCGTGTCGATGTCCGTGGCACACAGCGTATCCGCCACCGTGGCCTTGGACATGCCGGCCAGCGAAACGATGTCGCCCGGTTCGGCCATGTCGATGGGCTGCTGCGCGAGGCCCCGGAAGGCCAGGATCTTGGTCACGCGGAACTGTTCGACGCGCTCGCCCTCACGGCTCAACGCCTTGATCGTCTCACCCGTCTTGAGCGTGCCGCTTTCCACGCGGCCCGTCAGGATGCGCCCGATGAAGGGGTCGGCACCCAGTGTGACGGCAAGCATCTGGAATGGCTCCTCCCTACGCTCCACCTGTTTGGGCGCGGGGACGTGGTCGACGATCAGGTCAAATAGCGCAGTGAGGTCTTCACGCGGACCGTCGAGTTCCATATCCGCCCAGCCATTGCGGCCCGAGGCGTACATCGCGGGAAAATCGAGTTGGTCATCATCCGCGCCGAGGTTTGCGAAGAGGTCAAAACACTCATCCAGCGCGCGATCGGGTTCGGCGTCGGGTTTGTCGACCTTGTTCAGAACCACGATGGGGCGCAGACCCAGCGCCAGCGCCTTGGAGGTCACGAATTTGGTTTGCGGCATCGGCCCTTCAGCCGCGTCCACCAACAGGACCACACCGTCGACCATGGACAGGATGCGCTCGACCTCGCCGCCGAAATCGGCGTGGCCGGGGGTGTCGACGATGTTGATGCGTGTGTCTTTCCATTCGACAGACGTCGCTTTGGCAAGGATCGTGATCCCGCGCTCACGCTCCAAATCGTTGCTGTCCATCGCGCGTTCGGCCACGGCCTGATTTTCGCGGAACGCGCCCGATTGCTTGAGCAGTTCGTCCACCAGCGTGGTCTTGCCGTGGTCGACGTGGGCGATGATGGCGATGTTGCGCAGGTCCATGGTCGGTCCTCAAAAAGGTTTCGCCCGCGCAGTAACCGGGGCGCGGGCGATTGGAAAGCTGATAGTTGCCGCGCTGCGGCGCGGGGCGCGAACCCCTAGGGTATGATGCGCGTGTATTTGGTGCCTTCGAGCGTGGCACCAGCGCGGAAGCCGGCCTGCGCAAAGATGACCGCGATCACCGGGGCGAGCGAGGTCGTGGTCTCGGCCCGGATGCTGTCGCCTTCGTTCTGGATGGCGTATTCCACATCCGCCCCAAGCGCCCAACCGGGCGAGCGTCGGAAATCCAGCAACGCATCTTCGGTCATGAAGAACAGGACGTGGGCGAATTGCTGCGCCCCGATCTGCAACCCGGCCGAGGCCGAGGCCGAGGAATAGTAGTCGACCGTGATATCGTTGACCCGCAACGCGCCGCGCCCAAAGCTGCCGCCGAGGCCAAGGCCAGCCTCGGTCACCAGCGGCATAACCAGCATCCCCGCCGATTTATTCGCAAGGTCCCGGGTGCCGGGATAGCGCGTATACATGAAGTTCAGCGCCTGATCGGTCCGCGCGTCGATCTTTTGATCGTTGGAATTTCCGATGCCGTTGGCACAGCCACCGAGCGCCAATGCGCCCGCGGTTGCACCGAGGCCGAGTGTCATCTGTCTGCGCGTCAAGGCGCGACCATTCTGTGCCATGTGGTAAGCCTGCTCTGTATGCCGTGCCGGGTTGTCCCGGTCTGATGGCGCAAGACTACGGCGAAAGCAGGGGTTTGTCACCTGTGCCGTTTGGGCAGCTCGATGCGCGCCTAGCCATCGGCCAAAAGCCGCGCAGCCCGGGGTGCGAAATAGGTCAGCACCCCGTCGCAGCCTGCACGTTTGAAGGCCATCAAGCTCTCGAGCATCACTTTATCACCGTCGATCCAGCCATTGGCGGCGGCGGCCTCGATCATCGCGTATTCACCGGACACCTGATAGGCGAAGGTCGGCACTCCAAAGTCGTCCTTCACACGGCGGCAGATATCCAGATAAGGCAGGCCGGGTTTCACCATCACCATATCGGCACCCTCAGATAGATCGCGCCCGATCATCGCCATGGCCTCGTTCCCGTTGGCAGGGTCCATCTGATAGGTCTTCTTGTCGCCCGTCAGGGCAACCGAGGCGCCGACCGCATCCCGGAACGGCCCGTAGAAGGCCGAGGCGTATTTGGCGGCATAAGACAGGATCGTCACATGGATGTGGCCCGCATCCTCCATCGCCTCGCGCAGCCCGCCGATGCGACCGTCCATCATGTCCGAGGGGCCAAGGATATCTGCCCCGGCCTCGGCTTGGGCCAGACCCATTTTGACCAACGCCTCGACCGTCCGGTCGTTCACGACCTCGCCGTCCTCCACATACCCGTCATGGCCGTTGATGTTGTAGGGATCGAGCGCGATGTCGGTCATCACCGCGATGTCGGGGCAGGCCGACTTGATCTCGCGGATGGCGCGGTTGGACAGGTTGTCGGGGTTCCACGCCTCGGCGCAATCCTCGGTCTTTAGCGCGGGGTCGGTGTAGGGAAAGATGCAGATGGCGGGGATGCCCAAGGCCCATGCCTCCCGCGCGGCCTGTCCCACCTTGTCCACGGTCATGCGGAGCACACCCGGCATCGACGGCACCTCTTCCTGCGCGTCGCGGCCCGCCATCACGAAGACGGGCCAGATGAAATCCGCAGGCGTCAGCACGTTTTCGGACACCATGGATCGCAGGGCTTGCGTGCGGCGCAGTCTGCGGGGGCGGGCAGCGGGGAAGGGGGCGTAGGTCATAAGGTCTGTCCAGTTTGCGTGACACCGGCTGGATACGGGGGTCGCATGGGGGCGCGGAATTCTCAAGTCCCGTCTCTCAAGTCATTCCTCTCAAGTCCCCTTGGGGTTTGCCGTTAGGACTGCGATCTTCGTCGTGCTGATTTACGGCTCAGGCACGCATCCGGGCTGGCCCCTGTCGCATGGCGCAGCTAGGGTCGCGTAAAATACGATGGGGCCCGTGCGTGAACGTCTACGAGACATTGCTGGAAGTGATCGACATGCGATCCTTCTCGAACCTCTGGTACTGGATTGTGCTGGCGGTCGTGTGGTCGGGGGCGTCCCACTGGGTGCTGGGCGTGCCCTATGACATGATCCAGCGCGCGCGCCGCGGTGGCGACGGCGCACACGACGCTATGGGCGATCTGGAGGATCTGGTGGGCGTGCTGGTGCGCCGGATGCTGCTGATCGGGCAGGTCTCCGGCCTTTGGGTACTGGGGTTCATCTGCTTTACGCTGTCGGCTCTCGCGATCCTCGCCTTTTGGTACGGGGTCGAATTTGCGCAGGCCGTGTTCCTGTTGGCCTTTCCGCTGACGCTTGTGGGCGGGCTCGCACTGTCGACGGCGCGCAAGATCGTGGATCGCGGGCTCGAGGGCGAAGGCCTGATAAAGGCGCTGCTCAGTCATCGGTTCTGGACCCAAGTCGTGGGCATCATTGCGATCTTTGTCACCGCCATGTGGGGGATGTATCAGAACCTGCTCGTCGGCGTGATCTAGGCGCTTGACGCGGGCGGGCGTGGGTGTAGGTCACAGCATCCCATGACCGACGTTTTAGACACCAATCGCCACATCACCGTCTCTGGCGCGCCCGAAGGGTTCGATGCCCAACTGATCCTGCGCGAAGTGGCGGATCGGGGCGCGGTCGTTCACGTGGCGCGCGATGACAAACGGTTGGCGGCCATGCGGGCGTCACTGGCATTCTTTGCGCCCGACATGCCGGTGGTCACCTTTCCCGGCTGGGATTGTCTTCCCTACGATCGGGTGTCGCCCAACACGGACATCTCCGCCACGCGGATGGCGACGCTGGCAGGCCTCGTCCACGGGATGCCCAAGCAATACGTGCTGCTGACGACCCTGAACGCGGCCACACAACGCGTCCCCGCGCGCGAGGTGCTGCGCGAGGCCGCGTTTTCGGCGCAGGTGGGCGGGCGCGTCGATGAAAAGGCGCTGCGCGGCTTCCTCGTGCGGATGGGCTTCACGCAGGCCCCCACGGTGATGGAGCCCGGCGATTATGCGATCCGGGGCGGGATCATCGACATCTTCCCACCGGGCGAGGGCGGTCCGGTGCGGCTCGACCTCTTTGGCGATGTGCTGGACGGCGCGCGGCGCTTTGATCCGGCGACCCAGCGCACGACCGAGAAGCTGACAGAGATTGATCTGGCCCCGGTGTCCGAGGTCATCCTGGACGAGGCCGCGATCACGCGCTTCCGACAATCCTACAGGCTGGAATTCGGCGCGGCAGGCACCGACGATCCGCTCTACGAGGCCGTGTCGGCGGGGCGCAAGCATCAGGGCGTCGAACACTGGCTGCCGTTCTTCCACGAGCGGCTCGAGACGCTGTTTGATTATCTGCCGGACGCAACCATCACGCTGGACGATCAGGTCACGCCGATGCGCCTGTCCCGCTGGGACATGGTCGAAGACGCGTATCTGTCCCGGAAGGAGGCGATAACGGCCAAGGGGCGGATGGACAGCGTCTATAAACCTGCGGCACCTGATGCTCTCTACCTCGATGACGCCGCGTGGGAGACGGCGGTGGAAGGGCGGCGCGTGTTGCAATACACGCCCCTGCCGCAGCCCACAGGCGTGGGTGTCATTGATGCAGGTGGGCGCGTGGGTCGCAACTTCGCGCCCGAGCGCCAGTCCGAATCCTTGAGCCTTTTCAGTGCTTTGTCGGATCATGTGAAGGCAAAGGGTGCAGATGCGCCTGTCGTGATTGCAAGCTATTCCGAGGGCGCGCGCGAACGCCTATCCGGCCTGATCGAAGACGAGGGTATCCTCGAGGCGATCCACATCACCGATCTGGGCGGCGTGAAAGGCCGTGGGACCTATCTGGCGGTCTGGGCGCTCGACCACGGGTTCGAGACGCCCGAGATGACCGTGATCTCGGAACAGGACGTGCTGGGCGATCGCCTGATCCGTGCGCCCAAGAAGAAACGGCGCGCCGAGAACTTCCTGACCGAAACCCAGAGCCTCAGCCCCGGCGATCTGGTCGTCCACGTCGATCACGGGGTCGGTCGCTATCGCGGGCTTGAAATCGTGTCGGCGGCGGGCGCGGCGCATGAATGCCTGCTTCTGGAATATGCCGAGAACTCAAAGCTTTACCTGCCTGTTGAGAATATCGAACTGCTCAGCCGGTTTGGGCATGAAGAAGGTCTTCTCGAC
>JBCBFU010000011.1:0-7122 GCA_038527375.1 Pseudomonadota bacterium
GTCGATGTTGAACCGGGTGCCGAGGCCCACTCCGAGCGCCTGGGTCAGGTCGTTGATCTCGGCATTGGATGACAATTTCGAGGAGGCCGCGCCCAGCACGTTCAGGATTTTGCCCCGGAGCGGCAGAAGGGCTTGGGTCTTGCGGTCGCGGGCCATCTTGGCGGACCCGCCCGCGCTGTCGCCTTCGACGAGGAATAGCTCGGTCCCTTCGCGCGCGTTATTGGCGCAATCCACCAGCTTGCCGGGCAGGCGCAGCTTCTTGGTGGCGGATTTGCGGGCGGTTTCCTTTTCGGCCCGGCGGCGCAGGCGTTCCTCGGCCCGCAGGATCAGGAAATCGAGGATGGCGCCTGCGGATTTCGTGTCGGCGGCGAGCCAGTTGTCAAAGCGGTCGCGCACGGCGGCCTCGACCAGTTTCTGCGCCTCGACAGTCGCCAGCCGGTCCTTGGTCTGGCCCACAAACTCTGGCTCACGGATGAAACACGACACCAGTGCACAGCCTCCGGTGACCAGGTCGTCGCGGGTGATCTGCGTGGCCTTGCGGTTCGAAACGAGTTCGCCGTAAGCGCGGATGCCCTTGAGGATGGCGGCCCAGAACCCGGCCTCGTGCGTGCCGCCTTCGGGCGTGGGCACGGTGTTACAGTAGGATTGGATGAACCCGTCGCGCGACGGCGTCCAGTTGATCGCCCATTCGACCTTGCCCGGCGTGCCGAAACGCTCCTGAAAATCGACCGTGCCCGAGAACGGCGCGTCGGCATAGGTGGAGGCCGCGCCCAGCGTCTCCTTGAGGTAGTCCGACAGGCCACCGGGGAAATGAAACGTCGCCTCGGTCGGCGTCTCGCCGTCATCAATGGCCGATTTCCAGCGGATTTCGACGCCCGAGAACAGGTAGGCCTTGGAGCGGATGGATTTGAACAGCCGCGCGGGTTTGAAGCGGTGGGAGCCGAAAATCTCGGCATCGGCGTGGAAGGTCACCGTTGTGCCGCGCCGGTTGGGGGCTGCCCCGATTTCGGCCACGGGGCCCAAGGGCAACCCGCGAGAGAAGCTCTGTTCAAAGAGCTTCCGGTCGCGGGCCACCTGCACGACCATGGAGTCGCTCAGCGCGTTGACCACGGACGCCCCCACGCCGTGAAGGCCGCCCGAGGTCTGATAGGCCTTGCCGGAGAACTTGCCGCCCGCGTGCAGCGTGCACAGGATCACCTCGAGCGCCGATTTGTCCGGGAACTTGGGGTGCGGGTCGATGGGAATGCCGCGCCCGTTGTCGCGCACGGTCAGCGAATAATCCGCGTGCAATTCGACCTCGATCCGGTTGGCGTGGCCTGCGACGGCCTCGTCCATGGAGTTGTCGAGCACTTCGGCCACCATGTGATGCAGCGCGCGTTCATCCGTCCCGCCGATATACATGCCGGGCCGCTTGCGCACGGGTTCCAACCCCTCGAGCACCTCGATGGAGGAGGCGTCATAGCTGTCGGAGGCATTGGCGAGGAGATCGCTCATCTTGGGGCACCGCTCTGTTCTTGTGATTGCGCCAAGTATGGCAGGGGGCGGGGGTAAGGGGAAGAGGATGTGCGCGGGGCGGGGCGTCTTCGAGCCGCGCCAAATGCCTGCGTGTGCGTTTGGCCCCGCGCAGATTTTGGGCAAGGGTTTCCGATGATGGTGACGCGCAGCGCATGTCCTGCGCCGATCGCAAAAAACGGCACATGGCGGGTCGGTTGTGGACTGGACGGGCGGCGGGCGCGGGCCACATAGGCGAAAGACGCCAAATCGCAGAGCCCGCCATGACAGACCTCAGCCCGACCCAGACCACGACGCCGATCACAGAGGTGCCGGATTGGCGGTATTTGCTGCGCGAATTCTACGAGATGTACCGCTTCATGTCCTCGGGCGGGTCAAAGCCCATCCGCGCGCATCAGCGGTCGGTCCGCGAGGCGATCAACCGCGTGCTGAACGCGAAGCCGCAGGTCGTGCTGCCCGCGCCCGAGGCGCTGCCTGTGACCGCGCATCTGACGCGCGCGCTGTCGGAAGGTTATGCGGGGGCCACGGCGCCCATGGTGCGCACCCTTGCGTCTGTCTCGTCCGATCTGGTGTGGCGCTATGGGTATGACCGGATGCCGCGCGGTCTGGCCCGCTCCTATGGCTATGCCGAGATCGCGGGCCCCCGCGGGCCGGTGATCACGAATGAGGTGATCCTTGGCGTCGTGCTCTTTGCCCCGGGCTGCACCTATCCCGCCCATGCCCATGAGGGGATCACCGAAAGCTATGTGTGCCTGTCGGGCGCGGTGAGCGAGAACAACCACGGCGTCTATGCGCCCGGCTCGATGATCTATAACCCGCCGGGGACCGTTCACCGGATCACGGTGTCGGACAATGAACCGGCGCTTTTGGCCTATGCGTGGACCGGATCTGCGGATCGGCTGACGGCCAATGACATGAAGCTGTCCCCGCGTCGCAAACCGACAACCCGGGGCTGAGCCGCAACACAGGCCCTGCAAACGCGACCTTGCCGGGGGGCGGGGGCAGGCGTATGGCTTTGGCATGTCCCGCACATCAGAATACGCACCCGAGGTTCGGGCCATGCTTACCCTTGGGTTGCCACTTGCGGGATCGCTGGTGGCGCAGGTTGGGTTGGGGGCGACGGACACCCTGATGATGGGGCGCTACGGCGTGGTCGAACTGGCTGCTCTGACGATCGCGACCGCCTACCTGTTTCTGCTGTTCATGGCGCTATCGGGCTTCGCATGGGCGGCCATGCCCATGATGGCCGAAGCACTCGCCGGCGGCGACGAGGTGCGCATGCGCCGTGTGATGCGCATGACGATCTGGCTGACCACGGCGGCTGGCCTGTTGGTCTTGCCGCTCTTGCTCTTTTCCGAGGTGATTTTCCTTTTGCTCGGGCAATCGCCCGAGGTCGCCGCCGATGCGCAGGCCTATCTGGCCATCGCGGGCTGGGCGATCCTGCCGATGCTCTGGGTCAATGTGGCCAAGGCCTATCTGAGCGCGTTGGAGCGTACGGGCGTGATCCTCTGGGCGACGGTGCTGGCGCTGCCTCTCAATGGTCTGATCAATTACGCGCTGATCTTTGGCAACTGGGGCCTGCCGGAGATGGGTGTTCAAGGGGCGGCTGTTGCGACGCTGATCGTGAATTCCGGGGTTCTGGTGGTTCTTGTCCTCTATGCCCGGACGCAGTTCCCCGATCACCAGCTCTTTGTGCGGCTCTGGCGGGCGGACTGGCCGGTCGTGGGGCGTGTGTTCAGACTGGGCTGGCCGATTTCGATCACGTCGATCAGCGAGGCGGGGTTGTTCAGTGCTGCGGCCCTGTTGATGGGGCGCGTGGGCACGGTGGAACTGGCCGCCCACGGGATCGCCATTACGTTGGCCAGCCTGACATTTGTGATGCATCTGGGGATCAGTCAGGCCGCCACGGTCCGCGCAGGCCGCGCGCTGGGCCAGCGGAGCCTGCCGGATCTGCACCGCGCGGGCCGGGTGTCGGTGGCCCTGTCCCTTGTGATGGCCGGGTTGACGATGGCGCTTTTCCTCGGGCTGCCGAGGCCGCTCTTGACGTTGTTCACCGATCCCGCCGATCCCGCGCGCGAGGCGATTCTGGCCACCGGGGTGGTGCTTTTGGCGATGGCCGCGCTCTTTCAACTGATGGACGGGGCGCAGGTGATTGCGCTGGGTCTATTGCGCGGACTGCAGGACACCGAACGGCCCATGTACATCGCGGCCTTTTCTTACTGGGTGGTCGGGATGCCGACCTCCTACCTGCTGGGGCTGGTGTTTGGCTGGGGCGCGGTCGGGGTCTGGATGGGGCTGGTCATCGGGCTTGCCGTGGCAGGCGCGCTTCTGATGTGGCGGTTCTGGGGAAATATGGCCCAGACATTGCCGCCGGCTGTCCCGGAAACCGACCCGCGCACTTAAGTTCGGGTCTCGCCCATTCGAGGGTCCCCAAAAACTCCCGCCGGAGGCAGAAAACGTCGGCAAAGCGCGGGAGGCTCAGCCGTCTTCGCGCGCCTTCATCAACCGGTCGGCCTTCTTGCGCACGAGCACCGACCGAAGGTCGTGCATCGCGAGGAGGAGTTCATCGGTGAAATCCTCAAGCTGGTCGTCGGTCGCGGTCGTCTGGACCCATTGCGCGGTCAGGTTCAGGTGGTCGATGGCGCGGTGGATGTCATCGACGGTGCGCGCATCGAGCGTCTCAATACGCTCGGCCATCCATTCTTGGATCACGGCGAGGTCTGTTTCGCTCAGCTCGCGTTGGCCGTGCGGTTTGATCTGGCCATTGACCACATTGACCATGGCGATCTGATCCATGTCGATCCGGCGCTGGCGGTTTTCAGTGTCCACGCGGAACACCACGGCGCCCTTGTCGCGAATGCGGAAGTAATAGTCTGGCAGGTCGCTTGCCATGGGCGGGGTCTTCTTTGCTTTGGTCGCCGGGTCAGCTCAGGCTGGCGCAAAAGGCGTTGATGCGCGCGATTGCGGTGGCCAGAACCTCGTCCGCCTCAGCGTAGCTGACGCGGAAGGCCGGTGAAACCCCGAAGGCGCTGCCCGGGACGACGGCAACGAGCGCCTCGTCCAGAAGGGCGGCGCAGACGGCATTGTCATCGTCCAACACGCGGCCCGCGGGCGTGGTCTTGCCGATGAGGTCTGCGACGGAAGGATAGACGTAAAACGCGCCTTCGGGCGTGGGGCAGTGGATGCCTGCGCAAGCATTCAGACCCGACACCACCAGATCCCGGCGGCGTTCAAAAAGCGCGCGGTTGTCGGCGAGGAAACCCTGCGGCCCGTCGAGCGCGGTCACAGCCGCCCATTGCGAAATCGCGCAGGGGTTCGAGGTCGATTGCGACTGGATCACGCGCATCGCCTTGATGAGATGGGCGGGTCCCGCCGCATAGCCGATGCGCCAGCCGGTCATGGCATAGGCTTTGGAGACGCCATTGCAGGTCAGCGTCCGGTCATAGAGACCCGGTTCGACCTGTGCAGGCGTGCAAAAGCGGAAATCGCCAAAGAACAGGTGTTCGTACATATCGTCCGACATCACCCAGACATGGGGGTGGCGCATCAGCACATCCGTCAGTGCCTTGAGGTCGTCCCAGCTATAACCCGCGCCTGTGGGGTTTGAGGGCGAGTTGAAGATCAGCCATTTCGTCTTGGGCGTGATTGCGGCCTCAAGCTGATCGGCGGTCAGTTTGTAATCGGTCTGGACCGAGGTGCGCGCGATCACAGGCGTGCCGCCCGCAAGGCCCACCATGTCGGGGTAGGACACCCAGTAAGGGGCGGGGATGATGACCTCATCGCCGGGGTTCAGCGTGGCGCAGAGCGCGTTGTAGAGGATCTGCTTGCCGCCCGATCCGACCGAGACCTGCGCGGTCGTGTAGTCCAGCCCGTTTTCGCGCGCGAATTTGCGGGTGATCGCGGCCTTGAGTTCCGGGATGCCATCGGGGGCGGTATAGCGCGTCTTGCCCGCGTTGATGGCGGCGATCCCGGCATCCGAGATGTGGCGCGGCGTGTCGAAATCGGGCTCGCCCGCGCTGAGCGCGATCACGTCCTGACCGTCTGCCTTGAGCTCGGCCGCCCGCGTCGAGATCGCGATCGTGGCGGAGGGTTTGATCGCATCGAGCGTGGTCGACAGGAACTGTGCGGAGGTCGTCGATGGGGACATGGGTCAAGCTGCCTTCTGGTATCAGGGCTTTGGCCGTCTTAAGAGGGGCACACGCGACGATCAACACCCATCCGCGCCCCGCACCCTCGCGGCGGCCCCGTTCCCGGAGACATCCATGACCGAAGAAAACGCCGACTATTACAGCGACGAGGTGGCCACCTTTGGGGATCGGCTGGCAGGCGCGCGCGAGGCGGCGGGGCTCGATCAGGCGGGGCTGGCCAAGCGGCTGGGCATCCGGCTGTCGACGCTCAAGGATTGGGAGGACGACCTGTCAGAGCCGCGCGCGAACAAGCTGTCGATGTTGTCGGGCGTGCTGAACGTGTCGATGCGCTGGCTGTTGATGGGCGAAGGTGACGATCTGGGCGGTGCGCATCTCCGGGCGGACGTGACGCTGGCCGATCTGGCCGATCTGCGGGGGGATCTGGAAAGCGCGCTGGAAAAACTGGCCCGGCTCGAGGCGCGGTTGCGCGACGACGCGGCCCCCAAGACCGAGGCGGACCTGTGATGCGTGCGGGGGAAGATATCGCGACGCGGCGCAAGCGGCTTTATATGCGGTCGATCCGGCGCGGGATCAAAGAGATGGACCTGATCCTGGGCGGGTTCGCGGACCGGGCGTTGGGGGATCTGACCGTGGCCCAGCTGGATGCCTATGAGGCGGTTCTGAGCGAACACGATCACGACCTTTATCAATGGGTGTCCGGGCAGGCGGAAATGCCACCGGAACACGCCGAGATGCTCACCCGGATTGCATCGGATTTTAGGCAAAGCGGTGCCGCACGGGGCTAGCCACCGGTCTATGTTTAACTGATTGTTCGGCTTTCTGGGTCACACCCGTCGCAAGATGACGTGGAGAGGCCCATGAGTTTTCAAACGAAATTCGGCGAGACAGACAGCCAGAGTTTTATTTCCGGCTACCTGGAATCGCTGGCCTTGGTGGAACGGCTGCACCGGCTTTTGCTCGATGTGATCAAGGATGAGTTCGAGCGTGTGGGCGTGTTGGAGATCAATGCCGTTCAGGCGCTGCTGTTGTTCAACATCGGCGACAATGAGGTGACAGCGGGTGAGTTGAAGTCGCGCGGCTACTATCAGGGGTCGAATGTCAGCTACAATCTGAAGAAGCTGGTCGAGACCGGGTACATGCATCACCAGCGCTGTGAGATTGACCGCCGATCTGTCCGGGTCCGCCTGACCGAGAAGGGCCGCGAGGTCCGCGATGTCGTGGCCGAGCTGTTTGCGCGTCACGCCGATGGGCTACAGGAAAAGGGCGTGTTGGGCGAAGGTGGTATCGACGATATCAACACGGCCCTGCGCCGGGTCGAGCGGTATTGGTCCGATCAGATTCGCTATATCTATTGACGGTGTTTGGATGCTGCCACGCTCTTATTGGCTGAGGGCTGAGGGCTGAGGGCTGAGGGCTGAGGGCTGAGGGCTGAGGGCTGAGGGCTGAGGGCTGAGGGCTGAGG
>JBCBFU010000011.1:7222-17363 GCA_038527375.1 Pseudomonadota bacterium
GCTGAGGGCTGAGGGCTGAGGGCTGAGGGCTGAGGGCTGAGGGCTGAGGGCTGAGGGCTGAGGGCTGAGGGCTGAGGTGGCCAAGTCGGGCCACAGACAGGCGCCCCGACCGTTACACGCGTTTGCCGCTTACAACTGCGACTTTACGGGTGGTCCGGGGACGGCCTCGGACGGGGCCAGCATGCCGATGGCGATCCCTTCCATTTCCTTCAACAACTTGCGCGTCATGGCGGCCTCGAAATCGGCAAAGCCCAAGGCCGCTTCGACAAAGGCACCGGGACCTGTGATGACCTCGCTGCGGTAATAGGCCGATAGCTCGGCCAGTTCGACCTGCCGGATATCGCCGCCGCGGGGGTTGTCGGTTCCGATCACCAGACCATTGACGGTGACGCCTTGGGCGTCTGCCTCGGCGCGGGTGTCGGCGGGTTCGGGGCCTTGGATGCTGCGCCCGTCGCCGGAGATGTCGATGGTGCGTTTCCAGCAATGGCCGCGCGCGCCGGTCAGCTCTAGCCCCGCGCGCATGGCCGACCCGATGGCGGTGGCCGTGTCCGTCTGCAACTTGCGCTCATGGTTCGACAGCGTGGCGACAACGCGGTCCAGATCCGCGGGTGTGGCCAGCGTCACCCAATTCATGACAAGCCATTGCGACCGCCGCCCCGACCATTCAAAGACTGCGAGGTCAATGGGCGCTGCGGGCATTTCGAACATGCGCTCGACCACCGCGGGCGCGGTCAGGGCGGCTATCAATCCCTGACGTTGCAACGCGTATTCCCGCGCATCGACCGATCCCGACACGTCCAGCGCCAGCACGAGCGCCTGCCGGCAGGCGGGCTGGGCGGTGAGTGTATGCGCGGTCGCCAAAAACACAAACGCCGCGCCGAAGAGACGGCGCAGCGCGGCTGTGATCGTGTGTGTTGGGATCACCGGAGGCTTACCAGTGGCCGGTGTTTTCCATGCTGGCCCAGGGTTCCGCCGGGGCGAGCGCATCGCCCATCTGAAGAAGCTCGATCGAGATATTGTCGGGGGAGCGGACAAAGGCCATGCGCCCATCGCGGGGCGGGCGGTTGATGGTCACGCCATTGTCCATCAGGTGCTGGCACATGTCGTAGATGTTTTCGACACTGTAGGCGAGGTGGCCGAAATGGCGGCTGTCGGATGGCAGCGCGTCATCGCCGTCCCAGTTATAGGTCAGTTCAATCGGGCATTCCTCTTGCCCGGGAGGCGCCATGAAGATCAGGGAGAAGCGCCCGGATTCGACATCGTTGCGGCGCGTCTCCTCCAGCCCCAGCAGTTTGTAGAAGGCCATCGATGCCTCCAGATCCTTCACGCGAACCATGGTGTGCAGGTATTTCAGTTTCATTGCGCTGGGCCTTTCGGGATCTGTGGTAGTGCAGAGGTGTCGCCTAAAACAGCGAGGTCAAGCCGAAGCCGACCGAGAGCGTGTCGGCGTCATAGAGGTCGACCGTGCTTTCGGTGCGCCGGGCCGAGATTTCGACCGTGGGGGCAAAGCCGTAATAGTTGATGTCACCGAATGTGATGTCGAGTGTGAGCGCGCGGGTGTCATCCGTGCGCTGGCCAAAGAAGATGGGCTGCGGGTAGTCGCGCGTCTCGAAAAAGGCGGTGAGGCGGGTGTTGGTGCCGATCCAGGCCTCGCGCGGTGCATAGCTGAGGCTGAGGCTGGCTGCGTCATAGTCGATGGTTGCACTGTCGGAGGCCTTGTCGGCCAGGCGGGCCGTGGCGGAAAAGACGCCTTGGCGTGCGCGGGCCGTCCATGTGGCAGACAGGGCGTTGAGTGTCGAGGACCGTATATCGGCGTCGAGCCGGTCCTGGATTTCGTATTCGTAGCGCAGGCTGAGGCCTTGGCGGGGCGACAGCGCCCGTGACCAGTCGAGGGTGAGGCCCCGGAAGTTCGACAGGGGATCGCCGCCCGACCAGCTTTTGCCAAAGGATATTGTGTGGCCAACCCGCGCCTTGGGCAGGGCGTAGCGGGTGCGCCAGCCCAGTTCGACCTCCTGAAAGGCGAAGTCCGAACCGCTTGCGTTGGGGGCGGTTGCCTGCGCTTCGTCCGACAGGGTGTAGTGCCGCGTGATGCCCGCGAAGGTCAGCGCGTGCGAGGTGCGGCCCGAGGGTGGCAGGCTGTAGGTGAGGCGCGCCGCGGCGCTGTATTCCACGCCCGATAGCGCCAGCGATGTGCCGCTGATCGTGCCGCCGTGCACCTGTTCGGACCGGGCGCCGCCGTTGATGTTGTTGGTGGGTTCAATTCCGAAATCCAGCCGCACATGGAGCGGCGTGTTGGCGCGCAGCTGCCGCAGGCTGATGGCGGCGGTGCGTTTGGCGGACGCGTTGGGCGCGACCTGATAGGCGCGGCGCAGCCAAAGCTGGGCGAGCGTCTTGCGGTTGTCAGCGCTGAGCGCGCGGGCAGTGACCATCGCGCTGGCGTAGCGATCATTGGGGGTTTTTGCGGCGGCCCATGCCTTGCGCCCCGCGCGGGCGGCGGGGGTGGCCTGGCCCATCATCAGGTGTGCCTGCGACAGGCCCAGCCACGCGGGCACGTCGCCCGGTTGGGCGGTCAACACGGCCTGCGCGGCATCGGCTGCGGCCGCGGGATTGCCCGATTGCAGCAGGACGAAGATCAGATCGCGCGCCGCGTCCACGCTGATCGCGGTGGCGGGTGGCGACGGTTGCGCAGTGGCCTGCAACGGGGCCAGGGCCACCAGCAGCCCAAGGAGGCCCGCACGCAACATGGCGCTAGCGCTCGATGATGAAGACACCGGTTTCGCGGATCGTTTCGGCGTCGATATTGGGGTCATATCCCGGCGCCGTATCCGCCCATTCGCCTTCGACGACGACATAGCCCACGATCTCTTCCCCGTTGGGGCCTGCAAAATACCCGGTCCATTCCCCGCTCTGCGCGTCGGAGCCGTCGGTGTTCCGCACGTCCGATGTGCCGTCGATGATGGTCTGGGCGTCAACGTCGATATCGCCCTGGTTCAACTGCAGGGAGGCAAGCGCGCCGACCTCGTTGCCGTCGTTGTCGTACAGGGTGCGACCCGTGACCGAGCCGATGGCGGACCCGCCGGTGTCGAGGTCGAGGAGGTCAACCTCGAGATTTGCGGTGCCGACGACAAAGCCGACATCGCCGTCCCCCGCGCCCCCGTTGCCCACCACGCGGGTGCCCACGTAATCGCCGGTATAGATATAGCTTTCGGGCTGCGCGGCGGGCAGGCCGCCTTCGGAGCGTTCGATATAGGACCCGCCGTACCCGAAATCACCGAAATTCCCGGTGGCCACCGTTCCGCCGAAGGAATAGCCCGAACTGCTGGACAAAATGACGGCGAGATAGGTGAAGCTGCCGCCGGTCACGCTGGGCGACTGGTAGAACGGAATGCCCGTCGTCCCGATTGTGCCCTCTTCCGCGTAGGCATTGCCGGTTTCGTCGGTGTTATCGAAGGGCAGGTTGTTGATGACGATCGTGTTGGTCGCCGCGTCGTAGACAAAGGAATTCGCCGTCAGGTTCCGGTCGGTGTCGAACAGGAAGGCGGTGTTGTTGGTGGTGACGGGTGCGGTGTCTTCGACCGTGGCCGCGTCCGAGGTGATCTCGCTCCCTGCGATGAAGATGCTGCCGCTGCCGCCACACCCTTGCAGAAGGGCTGCACCGGCAAGGACGGCAAAAACATGGGCGCGCTGGAGCATGGGTCGACCTCTAATCACTCGAGGGACTGTTTCGCCAGCGACAACAGTGCTGTCAATCGCGAAGCCGTGCCGGATGGCGCACCTGCGGTCCCTGGAAACAGGATATGGCGGTTTGCGGCGTTTGTCAGCGCATATATAGTAAAGATCGACTCAGCGAGCGGGGGATACGCGGGATGCCGCTTTCAAGCGACCAGAAGGCCCAGATCGAGGCGCAGCGCGCGCAGACCGCCCAGACTCGTCGCGCCGTCAGCCCCGGCATGGAAGCGCGGCTGTACACGGCGCATGAGGTGCTGGACCACGGCTTTGTCCGCGTTATCGACTATATGGGCGACGACAGCGCCATCGTGCAGGCCGCGCGGGTGTCCTACGGCGAAGGCACCAAGCATGTCAGCAATGACGAGGGGCTGATCCGCTACCTGATGCGGCACTGGCATTCGACCCCGTTCGAGATGTGCGAGATCAAGCTGCATGTGAAGCTGCCGGTCTTTGTGGCGCGGCAATGGATCCGGCACCGCACGGCCAATGTGAACGAATACTCCGCGCGGTATTCCATTCTGGATCGCGAGTTTTACATCCCCGCGCCCGAACACCTTGCTGCGCAGTCGGTGGTCAACAATCAGGGGCGCGGGTCCGTGCTGGAAGGGGCCGAGGCCGCGCGCGTGCTCGACATCCTCAAGGGCGACAGCGACCGGGCCTATGACCATTACGAACAGATGATCAGCGACGAGGGTCAGCAAGGTCTGGCGCGCGAGCTGGCGCGGATGAACCTGCCCGCGAATGTTTATACGCAGTGGTATTGGAAGGTGGACCTGCACAACCTGTTCCACTTCCTGCGGCTGCGGGCCGACAGCCACGCGCAATACGAGATCCGCGTTTATGCCGATGAAATCTGCAAGATCGTCGCGGATTGGGTGCCTTTGGCCTATCGCGCGTTCGAAGACTATCGCCTTGGCGGGGCCACGATGTCGGGGCGCGCGATGGAGTGCGTGCGCCGCATGATTGCGGGCGAAGAGGTCACGCAAGACAGCTCGGGCATGTCCAAGGGCGAGTGGCGCGAGTTTCAGGCAGCAATTTCGGGTTAGTCCGCGCCGCGCATCGCCAGCGGCGGTTTGGGGCAGTCGGGGCACATGGGGAAATGGCAGGGCTGCTTCCCCGTCACCCAGCCCGTCCCCACGCGCGCGGTATCGGACCGCGCGCAGGCGTGCGGGCAAAGGCAGGCCGCGACGCCTCAGCGCCGCACCTAGCAACGCGCAGGGCGACCCCCTGTCACGATACAAACAGCATCCATTTTGATCGGGGTGCGGACCCGCGCGCGACGCGAATGGCGCCACGCGATTTGGTCGCGCCCAAGCGGGCGCGGGCCTAATTGTCTTGCAGGGTCAGACGCTTACAGCGCCTTGAGTTCACCCGCCATCGTCCGGCCATCACGGCCTTCGATGATCTCGAATTCAACCTTTTGGTTGTCTGCAAGCCCAGTCATCCCGGCGCGTTCAACGGCCGAGATGTGGACGAAGATGTCTTTGCCACCACCCTCGGGCTCGATAAAGCCAAAGCCTTTGGTGGTGTTGAACCATTTGACGGTGCCGGTCGCCATGCCGCTGTCTCCTTGTCGTCCCGCCTGCGGGGAAGCGGGTCTTGCGGGCGCGCGGTTGTGCGGCCCTGACGAAACACCTAGGTGAGTTTTGCAAAAGGCAAGCGACATCAGGAGACCGTGATCGTGCAGATATATGGCATCAAAACCTGCGATACCTGCCGAAAAGCCCTAAAAGCGCTGCCCGATGCAGAGTTCGTGGACGTGCGCGTGGACGGAATGCCGCAGGACATTCTGTTGGCCGCCCATGCGCGGTTTGCGGATGCGTTGGTCAACCGCCGGTCGACCACGTGGCGCGAGATGTCCGAGGCCGAGCGCGGCGGCGATCCTCTGACGCTTCTTCGGGCGCATCCGACGCTGATGAAGCGGCCATTGATCGTGTCGGGGGAGACCATGACACTTGGCTGGTCTGCCGAGATCGCGGGGCAGTGGTCATGAGGAATGCGGCTCTGACACTGGGTCTGATCGGTGCGCTCTTAGGCCTGATCGTGGGCTTTTTCAGCTATGGTTATACCGAGGTCGCGGCGGATTACGCCGAGATTACGGAGCTCTTTGGCATGTTCGACAACCCCGGTTTCGTGCGCACGGCGGCGATCCTGGGTCCCATTCTGGGCATCGTGGGCGCGGCCATGGCGCGCAGTCGCGCGTTGTGGGGTGGGGTGGCATTGCTGGCCTCGACCGCGCTGATGTACGGGGCGTTCGGTCTGGGCCTCTTCACGACATTCCCCATCGCGATGACGGGGATTGCCGGTGTGCTGGCCATCGCGGCGGGCAAACCGGACGAGCCCAAGGCGCATTTTTGAGGATCACGCGTCCGCGCGTTTGAAGAGCAGCCGATCCAGAGAGACTGGCCCGCCCCCGCGGAAGACGAGGATCAGCAGCCCCAGCACCCAGAACGCCCGTTGATCGAGGATCAGCGCGGATGCATCGCGGTCGAACCAGCCCCCGATGGAGGCCGCATCGAGCCCGTGGCCCGTGATGTCGACGAGGCTTTGCACGGCGATGAAGCCGATCATGCCCACGGCGGCCAGCCGGGTGGCGAGGCCCAGTACTATCAAGAGCGGCAGGATAAACTCGGCCCATGTGCCCGCCACCACAACGGCCCAGTGAAAGAGACCCAGTTGCGAGACGTCATAGCCCGCAGCCTCCATCGCCTTTGGAAAGATCTGGGCATAGGCGCCGAAATCGGGGCGCACGATGCCGAGGATGCCGTCGCCCAGTTTGGTCTGGCCCGAGTTCCAGTAGTAGATCAGCAGCACCGCCGCGAAGACAAACCGCGCGAGCGAGGTCAGGACGGCCGGGGCCGCAGCGTCGAGCCGGTCAGAGAGGCGGGTGGCAAAAGGGGGCAGGGTCATGGGGGTCTTCTTTGGTCTTCTTGAGGTCAGTTTGGGGCTTGGACCCCGACAATTGCGCCGCGCCCTAGGAGAAGGGCGAGAAGCGCGCCGAGGTCAAACCCGTCCGGCGCATGGTCGAGCGCCGATTGGAGCGCTTCGCCCGCCATCAGGGCCTGCAGCACGGCTGCCGCGCCTTGGGGCAGGGTGTCGGTGACGGGGTCATATTCGGGGCGGGTTATGAGAACGTCTTGGGCGGCCTGACCGGGTTTTGGGCCGCCGCGGTGCATCTGCCAGATGTCGTGGATCGCATAGGGCGACGTGACAACCTGCGTGGCAGGCGCCAGTGCGAGGAGCGTGTCGCCGAGGTGCTCGGGCGCGATGCGGCCCAGGGCCTGCGGGTCAATCGGTGTTGCGTCCGCTGCGTGATAAGCGTGGCGCAGCCCGAGGTCGATGCGGGCCACGTCGGGCAGGTAGGGCAGGTGGGCCACAGGCTCGAACCCCGCGAGGAAGCCGGGCATGTCAGCCCCGTAATGCATCATCATGGGGCTGCTGGGCGGATGCTGACGCAGGAAGACGCCCGCCATTGCGCGGAAGAATTGGTCTCCGACGAGGGCGTGGATCGACGGGAAGGCGGTGATCAGAGCCTCGGTCAGCGACACGGCCACGTTGTTGCGGTAGACGGCAAAGCGTTTGCCCGCGGGCTTGCCGTGACCATCGGACAGTCCCGCCGGAACGGGGCGCTCCGGGTCAAGGATTGCAGTCCGCAGGTCAGTTTGGGTGATCATGCGGGTACCTTAGACAGCGCACGGTCGGCGCGTTCGGCCTCGGCCCGCAAGGTGGGCCAGTCGGGGACGTCCGTGTCCCATTCGATCAGCGTCGGACGCGGGCCGGATCGGGCCAAGGTGTAGTCATAGAGCGCCCAGACCGGGTCCACGACCTCGCGCCCGTGGCTGTCGATCAGGAGGGGCGCGCCGTGGTCATCTTCGTCCTCGTCATGGCCGCCAAGGTGGATTTCGCCCACCAGATCGACGGGGAAGGCGTCAATATAGGCGGTGGGCGACATCTTGAGGTTCGTGGCCGAGACAAAGACGTTGTTGACGTCGAGCAACAGGCCACAGCCAGTTGCCTTGGCCACGGCAAAGAGGAAGTCGGTCTCGGACAGGGTGCTGTCGTCGAACCACAGGTAGCTCGACGGGTTCTCCAGCAGCATCTGGCGGCCGATGTGGTCCTGTACCTGACTGATGTGGTCTGCGACGCGGGCCACCGTTTGCGGGGTGTAAGGGAGCGGCAGCAGATCGTTCAGGAAGTGGCTGTCATGGGTCGACCACGCCAGATGTTCCGAGAATGACGCCGGTTTGACGCGGTCGCACAGGGTGCGCAGGCGGCCCAGATGGGCCCGGTCAAGCGGGGCCTCGCCGCCGATGGACAGGCCCACACCGTGGACGGAAATCGGGAAACGCGCCGACAGAAAATCGAGCTGGGCCAAGGGCCTGCCGCCATCGCCCATGTAGTTTTCCGCATGAACCTCGAGCCATCCGACGGGGCCGGGTTCGGCCAACAGGTCGCTGTAATGCTGGGCCTTGTAGCCCACGCCGGGTGCATTTGGCAGGGAGGGGCGGGTGGCGTCCAACATGGTGGCGATCTTTCCGTCAGGGGTGCTTCTTGGGTCTGCGTCCGTGGAAGGCAAAACGCTGTGCTATGGTCAGAGCTTAGCATTTCACGGGGGGAGATGGGGCAGACATTTCGCCTGCCCCAAATTGGGTCGGCTTATGCCGGCAGGTCACGCTCCAGCGCTTCCAGCGAACCCATGCGGGCCGAACCGTCGGCCATTGCGGGCACGTCGATGTCGGCGCAGGTGCCGGCGGGGACCAGCGTCCAAGCGTTGCCTTGGTAGTCAACGGTCGAGGTGCCGGCGCAGGTGGTGCCGGGGCCTGCGGCGCAGTCGTTTTCGCCAGCCAGCGACACGCCGTAGCATTTTTCTTGCGCCTGGGCGGTGGCCGAGGTTGCGAACGAGGTCGTCAGGGCAGCTGCGACGGCGCCTGCAACGGCGAGGGTTTTGGTGGTGTTGGACATGGGTCTCTTCCTTCAGTTTGCTGGTGTCGTGCACCATGGTGTGCAGGGAAGAGATGGACCGGTCGGGCGGTCACATGCACGTCACGGACGCGTGTGACACGCGTCCGTGAACGGTCGTTAAGGCCCGCGTGAGGATTTCGGCGTTTTGTTACCGAAATCGGGTCACACACGGTCACGGAGTTGCGGGTTCCTGTAAGATCAAGCCGCTTTGTTGCGGGCGTCCGCCGCGAGGAAGGCGGCGATAGCATGGCCCAGCGGTTCGGCAGAGGCGGGATTCTGCCCCGTGAAGAGCCGATCACCCTGTGCGACATGGGCCGCGAAGGCATCAGAATGCTCGAACACCGCGCCTTGCTTGCGCAACTCGGTTTCCAGAAGGAAGGGCACCACATCCTCCAGGCCCACCTTGTGCTCTTCGGCGTCGGTGAAGCCATTGACTGGCTGGCCGTTGACGAGCGGGCTGCCATCGGGCTTGGTCGCCCCCAGCAGGGCGGCGGGGCCGTGGCAGACCGATGCCACGAGGCCGCCATCGGCCCAGATTTTGCTGATGACGGGGCCAAGCTTGTCGCATTGGCGGAAGTCCCACATCGTCCCGTGGCCGCCTGGCAGGTAGATCGCGTCGTATTTCGACGGATCGACGTCGCCTACGGCCATGGTGTTTTCGAGCGCGGCCATGGCGCCTTCGTCGTTCATGAAGCGGTCGGTGCTTTCGGGGCGCTCTTCTGAGTCGGCAGAGGACGGATCGGCGGGCGGTTTGCCGCCGCGGATCGAGGCCAGTTCGATGTCAAAGCCTGCATCGCGCAGGATCCAGTAGGGGGTGGACAGCTCTTCCCAGTGAAAGCCCATCTCCTTGCCGGTGTCGCCCATCTCGCGGGTGGAGGTGAGCATGAAGAGGATCGGTTTGGCCATGGTGTGTCTCCGGTTTGTGTGCAGTTGCAGAGCAAACCGTTACGGGACCGTGCCTGTTCCCGCCTTTTCGATGGTCCCCAAAAACTCAAACGCCCCGGCCGTCAGGCCGGGGCGCGTCCGCAATCAGATGTAGGTGCCGTCAGGCGAGGTCGGGCGGCGTCGCCTCTGCGGCCAGCGCGGGTACGACATCGTCCAGCGTCATCATGCGCGACTGCTTTTCGCCCAGACGCCGGAGGGAGACGGTGCGCTCTTCGACCTCGCGCATCCCGACGGCGAGGATCACGGGGACTTTGCCGACCGAATGTTCGCGGACCTTGTAGTTGATTTTCTCATTCCGCACGTCGGCCTCGGCGCGCACACCCGCAGCCTTCAGCGCCTCGACCACCTCATGCACATATTCATCGGCGTCCGACACGATGGCCGCGACGACCACCTGACGGGGTGCCAGCCAGAAGGGCAGCTTGCCCGCGTGTTCTTCGATCAGGATGCCGATGAAGCGTTCAAAGGAGCCCAGCGTCGCGCGGTGGAGCATCACCGGGCGGTG
>JBCBFU010000011.1:17462-71476 GCA_038527375.1 Pseudomonadota bacterium
TGCGTGTTCTTCGATCAGGATGCCGATGAAGCGTTCAAAGGAGCCCAGCGTCGCGCGGTGGAGCATCACCGGGCGGTGCTTGTTGCCGTCTTCGCCGATGTAGTTGGCGTCGAGCCGTTCGGGCAGCACGAAGTCCACCTGGTGGGTGCCGCATTGCCATTTCCGCCCGATGGCGTCGGTCAGCGTGAATTCAAGCTTGGGACCATAGAAGGCGCCTTCGCCCGGATTTACCCCGGGCTCGATCCCCGCGGCGCGGGTGGCGGACAGGAGTGCGGCTTCGGCCTTGTCCCAGGTCTCATCCGATCCGGCGCGGACGTCGGGGCGGGTAGAGAACAGGACCTCGAAGTCGGAGAAGCCGAGGTCTTCGTAGATGCGTGATAGGAAGTCGATGTAGATCTTGGTTTCTTCCTCGATCTGGTCCTCGCGGCAGAAGATGTGCCCGTCGTCCTGCGTAAAGCCGCGCACGCGCATGATGCCGTGGAGCGCGCCCGAGGGTTCATAGCGCGCGCAGGAGCCAAATTCGGCCATGCGCAGCGGCAGGTCGCGGTAGGATTTGAGGCCCTGATTGTAGACCTGCACGTGGCAGGGGCAGTTCATGGGCTTGAGCGCGTTGATCGCCTTTTGCGAAGCGTGTTCTTCGTCCACTTCGACGATGAACATGTTCTCCTGATACTTCTCCCAGTGGCCGCTTTCTTCCCACAGCTTGCGGTCGACGACTTGGGGGGTGTTCACCTCCACATAGCCGCCCGCGCGCTGTTTGCGGCGCATGTAGTCTTGCAGCGTGGTGTAGATGGTCCAGCCGTTGGGGTGCCAGAAGACCTGACCCGGTGCCTCGGGCTGCATGTGATAGAGGTCCATCTCGCGGCCCAGTTTGCGGTGGTCGCGCTTTTCGGCCTCCTCAAGGAAGGTCAGGTGGGCCTTGAGTTGCTCGCGGTTCTGGAAGCCCACGCCGTAGATCCGTTGCAGCATCTGGCGGTCGCTATCGCCGCGCCAATAGGCACCGGCGACTGACATCAGTTTCCAGCTGTCGCCCGGGATCTGGCCGGTGTGTTGCAGGTGGGGGCCACGGCAGAGGTCCTGCCAATCACCGTGCCAGTACATGCGCAGCGGCTCATCCCCCGGGATGGCTTCGATCAGTTCGACTTTGAAGGGCTCGCCGCGGTCCTTGTAATACTGGATCGCGCGGTCCCGCTCCCACACCTCGGTCCGGACGGGATCGCGCAGATTGATGATCTCTTTCATCTTCTTTTCGATCGCGCCGAGGTCTTCGGGGGTGAAGCGTTCCGCCCGGTCGAAGTCGTAGTACCAGCCGTTGTCGATGACGGGGCCGATGGTGACCTTTACGTCTGGCCAGATCTCTTGCACGGCGCGGGCCATCACGTGGGCCAGGTCGTGGCGGATGAGTTCGAGCGCGGGCGCTTCGTCTTTCAGCGTATGGATCGCGATGTCGGCATCGGCGTCGATGGGCCATTGCAGGTCGTGATGCGCGCCGTTCACGGTCGCGGAGATCGCTTTCTTCCCCAGCGAGGTCGAAATGTCGCTGGCGACCTCGCCCGGCGTGATGCCAGCGGGGTAGTCGCGCGAATTGCCGTCAGGAAGGGTGAGGGTGATCTGGGCCATGATCTTTGGCCTCCTCGTCAGTTTGGCGCCCACGGAACGCCCGGTTGCGGGTATGGTGTGGGCGCTATGTGACGGAGCGAGCGAATCCTGTCAACACGGGGATGGAGCGGCGCGCGGGGAGGGCTGACATGTTTGACGCACCAGAGGGATATGCCACGCGGGTGCGGGCGAGTTTTGCCAAGCAGATCATCACCCGGTCCATGGGGATCGAGATGGTGGATGTGGCGCCCGGGCGCGTGACGCTGGGCATGGATTTCAACGCGGGCTTTGTGCAGCAGCACGGGTTCCACCATGCGGGCGTGACGGCGACCTGTCTGGACAGTGCCTGCGGGTATGCCGCAATGACGTTGATGCCAGCGGATGCCGAGGTTCTGACGGCGGAATTCAAGGTCAACCTGATGGCCCCCGCCCAAGGCGCGCGTTTTCATTTCACGGGCACGGTGATCAAGCCCGGCCGCACGTTGATGTTTTGCGAGGGGCGGGCCGAAAACGAGTTGGGCAAGTTGATTGCGACCATGTCGGCCACGATGGCCGTGGTGCGCGACCGACCCGGCGTGACGGCGTGAGGCCCCGCGTGGTCTAGGCCGTGCGGCCGCTGACGCGCAGGGACAGGAGCAAGGCCGCGATGGCCGCCAACATCGCAACCGCCGCGCCTAGACCCAAGGCGCTGTAGCCCGGCCCCGAGATCAGCAGAGCGCCAAATCCCGAGCCCAGCGCCGAGCCCACATAGATGGCCGAGGCATTGAGCGCCAGCGCCACCGGCGCGCGGGGTCCCGCGAGGATCACGAGGCGCAATTGCTGCGGGTTGCCAAAGGCCCACCCCAGCGTCGACCAGCCCAGCGTCCAGAGCACAAGGAGGGGCGTCGCGACGGGCAAAAGGGAATAGAACGGCATCGCGACAAGTTGGACCAGAAAGAGACCCAAGAGCGTGCGCCCCGCGCCATAGCGGTCCGCCAGCCAGCCACCCAGGATATTCCCGATCACCGCGCCCACGCCAAAAACCAGCAGGATCAGCGTGATCTGGTCGCGCCCATAACCCATCGTACCGCTCAGGAGCGGGGCCATATAGGTGTAGAGCGTGAAGATCGCGCCCAGAAAGACCGCCGTGATCGCGATGGCGAGCATCATCGGCCCGTCCCGGAGAAGCGCGCCGAGGTCTTTGAGCGTTGTCGCCTGAAACTGCAGCCCGGCGGGCACGCGGGTCCAGATCAGGAGGGCGGTGGGCACGGCGAGGGCCACCACGATCCAGAGCGCAGCACGCCACCCGAACGTGTAGGCCACCCACGATCCTGCGGGCACGCCGAGCACTTGGGCCAGTGTGATGCCCAGAAACACCGCCGCAAGCGCCGAGGCGCGGCGATCGGGCGGGGCGAGGCCCGCCACGATGGCCGCCCCCACGGGCGTCACGACACCGGCCCCCGCCGCCGCGAGGATGCGGCTGGCTGCGAGCCAGTCATAGCTTGGTGCCAGCGCGCCCAGCATGGCGGCCAGGGCAAAGAGCGTGAGCCCCGCCGTCAGCACGCGCCGCCGCCCGATCCGCCCGGTCAGCGCCACGAGGAGGGGAGAGAGCGGCGCATAGGCCAGCGCGTAGACCGTCAAGAGCTGCCCCGCCGTTGCAGGTGCGACGCCGAGGTCTTGGGCCACCGGTTCGATCACGCCGATCACCACAAACGCCCCCATGCCCACGACGAAGTTGGCCATGGCAAGGATAATCAGGAGACTGCGGGTGAGGGGCGTGTCGGCATTCATGAGCTGATCGTGGCGTCGCGCGGGGTGGGGTCAAGCCGGTGTGCGATTGTATGCTGAAATAGCCGCGTAACCTCATGATAGATATGAAGACTTTTTGAACGCCTGACTGTGGACCTGCTCGCGTGTTTCCGATAAGAAACCTCATCTGCGACATTTTGAGGGGACCCAGCGGCATGGCCAGCTACAACACGCAATTCACGTTGAACGTTGATGATCTGGCTCTGATCGAAGACGCCCTGCGCGCACGCAAGAGCGAGCTTTGCCAGGCGCAGCTGACCTCGGACGGGGAAACCACGGCCGCGCTGGATGCCGAGGCCAAGGAGGTCGCGGGCCTGCTGGGGCGGCTTCACAACCAAAAGGTCTTCTACCGCCCCAAATCGGGTGTCTATGTCGGGGGCTAACCCAGTCTCAGGATTTCGACACCCACGGCGATGGCGCACATCCAGCCTGCCGTGAAGATGATCGGGCGCACCGGGATCTGGTTCTCGGACCGGAGCATAAACACCGCGTGCGCCACACGGAGCCAGAAAAAGGCGACGACTGCCCAGACCGTCACCACGGACGTCACCCCAAGGCTGTGCGCGACGAGAACGAGCGCGGCCATGGGCATGGATTGCTCCAAGAGGTTCAGGTGGGCGCGGTTGGCGCGTTGCACCCAAGGGACCATGCCGGGGATGTTGGCGCGCCCGTCCTTGGTGACTTGGCTGCCGCTTTCGGTGGTGTTGGCCCCGATGATGAAGGGGATCCAAAGGCTGACGGCCAAGAGCATCGTCAGCGTGAGCCAAAAGAGTTCCGTGCTCATGCCGTTTCCTCCGTCACGGTGGTCGAAAAGCGCACGGTGTCGCCGGTTTCCAGATAGGTCTTGAGCCCCGCAAGGAGCCGCGCCCACCCGTCTGCCACGCCTTCGCCATAGGCCACCGGGAAAGTCAGGTCGTAGTGTTCGAGCGTCAGCGAACAGACCGATCCCTCCTCTTTCAACAGATAGACGAACCGCGACGGTGCGCCGCCGCCGTCCCACAGCGGCTCGAACGTCTGTTCGATCCGCGTTTTGGGGTCGAGCCGGATGTCGCGGCTGTTCATCATGGGCTGGCCCGGCGCAAATTCGTAGCGGGTCGTGTCGCCGTCCTTGTGGATGGCTTGGGCGAGGAAATGGTAATTTGCCATCTCATCGGGATCGGTGAGCGCCGCCCACAGCGCGTCGAGCGTGCAGCGAATATAGGTCTGCATCACGAAATCGGGTTTCGGTTGGGATGCCTGAGTCGTTGTCTGGGTCGTTGTCTGTGTTACTTGGGGGTCTCCTTCTTTGGGTCTGGTGCAGCCAGAAGTTCAGGGTCGGCAAAGCCTGTGGCTTGGCCGGTTTCGATCAGGGTTTTGAGGCCCGCGAGCATGCGGACCCAGCCTGTGCGAAAGGGTGCGGCATCGTCGGGCGTGCCGAATTGGGAGAGCGTGATCTCGGTATGGGGGCCCTCGGGCCGGAGCGTGATCACCAGCCGGGCGGGGTCACCGGGCGTCTCTAGTGTTTGATCCAGAAGATGCGGCGCCTCGGACCGTGTCGTGTGGCGCGGCGGCAAGTGGGGCGCGATCTCTGTCATGCGGGCGTCGTCGGTCAGCGCCTCGAAAACCTTGGCGGGTGGGGCCGCGATATAGGTCGTCATCGTGGTGTCCGGCAGTGCCGTGTCCATCGCGGTTTGCCCTTCTAGCCGGGCTTTGAGGTCGACCATCGCGCGCGCCGCGGGCGCCACGAGCAGCGGTTCGATCCAGCGGTCGATGGCCTCCTGCAAGGGGACGGCATTGAGATAGTGATGCTTGAAGCGCCCGCGTTTCGCCGTGGTGATGAGCCCCGCGTCCTCGAGCACGCCCAAGTGCTTCATCACGCCAAAGCGCGTCATCTCGAACCCGTCTTCGAGTTGCGACAGCGTTTGACCGTCATCCCGGCGCAGTGCGTCCAGGATTTGGCGGCGGGCTGGGTCGCCCAGGGCTTTGAAGATCGCGTCCATGGGTGGTTTATATGTGATTACTTAGTCACGTGACAAGATAGTCACTTTTAAACAGCCGCGAATTGCGCTGTAACCAACCGGGATCGCTGCGCATTTTGAGAGGCCTGCCGCCATGACCGAGTTCTATGACACGCCGCAGGGGCGCCGAATCGCCTACCGCAAGACGGAGGGTGCGGGCCCCGGCATCGTCTTTTTGGGTGGCTTCAAATCGGACATGGAGGGCACGAAGGCTATCCATCTCGAGGCGTGGTGTCAGGCCCAAGGCCGCGCCTTCCTGCGGTTCGACTATTCCGGCCACGGCCAATCCAGCGGCGCGTTTGAGGAGGGCAGCATCGGCGATTGGGCCGAGGATGCGCAGGCCGTGATCACCGCGTTGACCGACGGCCCGCAGATCCTGATCGGGTCGTCCATGGGTGGCTGGATCTCGCTTTTGACGATCAAAGCCATGCCGGAGAAGGTCGCGGGGCTGGTCACGATCGCGGCGGCGCCGGATTTCACCGAAGACGGCTTCTGGGCGTCGTTCTCGGAGGCGGAGCGCGCCACCCTGATCTCCGAGGGGCAGGTCGCCTTGCCGTCGGATTACGGCGATCCCTACATCATCACGCGCCGCCTGATCGAAGAGGGGCGCGACGTGCTGGTCCTGCGCGAACCGCTGCAACTTTCGATGCCCACGCGGTTCCTGCAGGGGACCGAGGATGAGGATGTCTCGGTCGCGACGGCCACCCGCCTGCTGGACCATGTGACGGGGGACGATATTCGGCTTGTCCTGCTGAAGGGGGCGGATCACCGATTTTCCGAGCCGGACGCGCTCAAGCTCATCGAAGATGCGACGAGCAACGTTTTGGAGGTTTTGGGGCGGTAGGCTGCCTGAACCCAGGCTCCGCCATCTAAGAGACGTCACGTTTTCTTTGGCCTGCACGGCATCCCCCGGCTAGCCTGCGCCAAAATAAGCGCGGGGAGGGAACATGGCGCTGTCGACGGGACAAAAGATCGGCTGGGGACTGGCCGATATGGGGATCGTGGTCTTTGTGATCATCAAGCAGCTTTTGGTGCTGGCCTTCCTGACAAGCTATCTGGGGATCGACGCGGCCACGGCAGGGGCGATTGCCACGGGCGTTCTGCTCTTTGACATGATCACGGACCCGGCCATCGGGTATCTGAGCGACCGGACGCACACCCGCTGGGGCCGCCGCATCCCGTGGATGATCGCGGGTGCGGTCGTTCTGGCGCTGGGCACGTACCTGATGTTTGCGGTCCCGCCGGGGAACACGCCGGGGTTCAACGCGCTGTGGTTCACGGCCTTTTTCGTCCTGGCGACCGTGGGGTTCACCATGGTGTCGATCCCCTATGGCGCGACGGCGGGTGAGATGACGCAGGACGCGCGCGAACGCTCTGCCATGGTGGCGTGGCGGATGGGCTTTGCCTCGGTGGGCATTCTCATCGGGGGCGCGCTGCTGCCCGCCCTTGCGGGCAACACGTTGGAAGGCCACGCGCGTGCGGCCCTGATCGTGGCGCCGATCATCATCGGGGCGATCTGGCTGAGCGTCTTCATCACCCGCAAGGCCCCGCGCATCGCGCTGCCATCGAGCGTGTCGCCCATCAAGATGATGGGATTGGTCGTAGGCAACAGGCCCTTTCTGCTCCTCGCGGTGCTTTACGGCGTGATGACATTCGCGGTGGCGTTGATCACAGCCGGTCTGGCCTTTGCCGTGCTCTACCTGATCCGCGACGCGGGCGGTACGCCGTTGTCCGGTCTGGCTGCGGGGTTGGGGGCCTTATCGCTGCTCTTGGGCATGTTCGTCTTTGGCTCGATCCTGAGCCAGATCGTCTGGGTGATCCTGTCGAACCGTGTGGGCAAGACCGTGGCCCTCGCTCTGGGGCTTGGGGCCTATATCGCGCTTCTGGTGGCGCTCTATCTTGCGCTGCCATCGACGAATATCACGGCGATTGCGGGGCTGTTCCTGATCGCGGGCTTCACCAACGGATCGTATCAGCAGATCCCGTGGGCGATGTATCCCGACCTGATGGATGTGACCCGGCGCGAGACGGGCGAGGCAATCGAAGGCGCGTTTTCGGCGATCTGGCTCTTTGGTCAAAAGCTCGCCAATGCGCTGGCGCCTGGGGCGATGGGCCTGATCCTGTGGGCCTTTGGCTGGCAATCGACGACCGAGGGCCGGGTGGAGCAACCCGCGCAGGCGGTGGATGCGCTGCACTATGCGATGACGCTGGTGCCTGCGGCGATCTTTGTGGTGTCGATCCTGGCGCTGATTGCGATCTACCGGCCCATGGCCGCGCGTGTCGTGCCGCGCCCGTGATGGCACGCGTGATGCGGGAGCCGCTTCCCACGGATGCCGTTGATCTGGAGGCCCACCTGACGCGGGCCGAGGCGGGGGTTGCGCATCTAAGACCCGGGGCGGCCCGTCAGGTCGTTTGGGCCGCGACGCCGGGCGACGTTAGCGACGTTGCCGTGGTTTATGTGCACGGCTTTTCGGCCAGTGCTGCCGAAATCCGCCCGGTTCCGGATGCCGTGGCCGAGGCGTTGGGCGCGAACCTCTATTTCGCGCGGCTGACCGGGCATGGCACGGATGGCGATGACATGGGGCGCGCGCGTCTGCCCGATTGGCAGGCCGATGTGGCCGAGGCCATGGCCATCGGGCGGATGATCGGGCGCCGGGTGATCGTGATGGGCTGTTCGACCGGATGCCCGCTGATCTTGTCTGAGATGGCGCGCGATGATGCGGGTGTGGCGGGTGTCGTGTTCGTGTCGCCCAATATCGCGCTGGCCAATGGGGCGGTGCAGAAGTTGCTGCGGCTGCCCCTCGCGCGGCGTTGGGTGCCGTGGATCATGGGACGGCGGCGGTCGTTCGAGCCCGAGAGCCCGGCCCACGCGGCGGCGTGGACGGTCGAATATGACAGTCAGGCGGTCTTTACGATGATGGACGCCGTGCGTGCCGGCGAAGCCATTGATCCCGCCCAATTCGACGCGCCTTTGCTGATGATCGGCAATCCCGGTGACGGTGTCGTGTCGTGGCAGGCCGCTCAGGCCATGGCCGCCCGCTGGGGCGGTCCGGTGGAAACCATGGAGGTCACAGGCGACAGTGGCGCCGATGCGCATGTGATTCTGGGGGACATCATGGCCCCGCGCAGCACCAAGGCGGCCTTGCCGGGTATCCTTGCGTGGGTGAAATCCTTGGTTTCCTGAGGGCTGAAGCCCCTTTGCATACGTTTGCAAAAACCGCTTGAGTGCGCGGTACTGACGGCTATGCTCTGGCGCGACAGCAAAGGAGGGTTGCGACCATGGCCGAATATCTCAAACGCGGAAAGCCTGCCGAAGAGCGTGCCGAGGATGACGCCAAGGTGCGCGGCATCGTCGAGGGCATCCTGGGCGATATCGAGAGCCGGGGCGATGCGGCGGTGCGCGATTTGTCGGCCAAGTTCGACGGCTACGAGCCGCAGGCGTTCCGGCTGACGGCCTCGGAGATCGAGGCGGCCATGCAAAAGGTCACCACGCGCGAGATGAACGATATCCGGTTTGCGCAGGATCAGATCCGCAGCTTTGCCGAGGCGCAGAAGGCGTCGATGCACGATATCGAAGTCGAGACGATGCCGGGCGTGATCCTGGGCCACAAGAATATCCCTGTGAACTCGGTCGGGTGCTACGTGCCGGGCGGCAAGTTTCCCATGGTCGCCTCTGCCCACATGTCGGTTCTGACGGCCAAGGTCGCGGGGGTAAAGCGCATCGTGGCCTCGGCCCCGCCGGTGGACGGCGCGCCGCACCCTGCGATCGTGGCGGCTATGCACGAAGGCGGGGCGGATGAAATCCTTGTCCTTGGCGGCGTGCAGGCCGTGGGCGCGATGGCACTGGGCACCGAAAGCATCGCA
The DNA here is from genome assembly GCA_038527375.1 of Pseudomonadota bacterium. Lineage (GTDB taxonomy): Bacteria > Pseudomonadota > Alphaproteobacteria > Rhodobacterales > Rhodobacteraceae > Shimia_B. Next base: position 26,711 of record JBCBFU010000011.1, read on the forward strand.
CCCGTCGATATGCTGGTGGGGCCGGGCAACGCGTTTGTGGCCGAAGCCAAACGGCAGCTTTTTGGCCGTGTGGGCATCGACCTTTTTGCCGGGCCGACCGAGACCTGTGTGATCGCGGACGAGACCGTCGATGGCGAGATGTGCGCGACGGACCTCCTTGGTCAGGCCGAGCACGGCTATAACTCGCCCGCCGTTTTGATCACGAACTCCCGCAAGCTGGCCGAGGACACGATGGCCGAGATCGAGCGCATTCTGGGCATCCTGCCTACGGCAGAGACCGCGCGGGTATCGTGGGAGGAGTATGGCGAGATCATCCTGTGCGACAGCTATGAGGAGATGCTGACGGTGAGCGAGGACATCGCGTCGGAGCATATCCAGGTGATGACCGATCGCGATGACTGGTTCCTTGAGAATATGACCTCCTACGGGGCGCTCTTCCTTGGCCCCCGCACGAACGTTGCCAATGGAGACAAGGTGATCGGGACCAACCACACGCTGCCCACCAAAAAGGCGGGGCGGTATACGGGCGGTCTGTGGGTCGGCAAGTTCATCAAGACGCATTCCTACCAGAAGGTCTTGACCGATGAGGCGGCAACGCTGGTGGGCGAATATGGCTCGCGCCTGTGCATGCTCGAAGGTTTCGTCGGCCATGCCGAACAGTGCAACGTGCGCGTGCGGCGCTATGGAGGGATAAATGTGCCCTATGGCGAGGGCGCGCCCTATCGGGATGCGGCGGAGTAGCGTGGCCTGCGTGCTGGGGGCGCTGCCCCCGCGCATTCGGCGTTCCCCCGGAGTTTTTGAAGAAAGATGAAGATGGATTTGGCTGGGGCGAAGGCTGGTGTCGCGGAGTATGCAGCGGCGCTTTATGACGTCGAGGCGGGGAGCCTCGGGATCGTGGAACGTGTGCTGGGTGCGGCCGTGTGCCGGATGCCCGAGCCGTTCGAGGCGCAAGGCGTGGGCGCAGGCGACGTGTTCGCCGGGCTTTTTGTGGCATGGCCCGATCTGGAGCGGCGCGTCTTTATCTCCATCGCGGGTCAAGACGATGATGGCGCGATCTGGGTCGGGCAGGCGGGCTACTACACCGGGACCTTTGCGGCGCCATGGTTGGACATCCGGGCCACCAACCGCACGGCGCATATGCGGTTTCACGAGTTCTTTCGCATGGATGGCGACCGGGTGGTCGAGACGCAATTCGGATGGGACATTCCTGAGGTCATGATGCAGGCCGGGGTCTGGCCTCTTGCGCCGTCGCTGGGGCGCGAATGGCTGGTCCCGGGGCCTGCGACCTGTGACGGGTTGGGGCCCCATGGGGACGGGGGCGACGACGCCAAGGCGCTGATTCTTGATATGCTGGTGCATATGTCGCGTCACCCGCGTGAAGGCGGGCCCGAGGTCATGGAGATGGACCGGTTCTGGCACCCAAAGATGCATTGGTACGGGCCTGCGGGGATCGGCACGGCACGGGGCATCGAAGGGTTCCGCCGGCACCACCAGATCCCGTTTCTGGCCGCGATGCCGGATCGGGGATCGTACCGGGACAGGATGGGGTATCATTTCTTTGCCGAGGGCGATTTCGTGGGCGTCACGGGTTGGCCCAACATGAAGCAGACGCATTCCGATCCCGGTTGGTTGGGCCTGCCGCCCACGGGCAAGTTGATCACGCTGAAATCGCTGGATTTCTGGCGTGTTGAGAACGGGTTGATCCGCGAGAACTGGGTCTTGGTGGATCTCATCGACCTGTGCCAGCAGATCGGGATCGACGTGTTCGCGCGAATCCGGGAACTGGCATGACCCCGAATGTTCCGTTAATGTTCCAGTTAGACAAGGAGATCTGACATGGAACAGCGCGTATCCCTCATCACTCTGGCTGTGGCCGATATGGAGGCCTCCGCGGCCTTTTACGAGGCGCTGGGCTGGCAGCGGGTCGAGAGCCAGGACGGCGTGATCGCCTTTGACCTGATCGGGTCGACGCTGGGCCTTTATCCCAAGGCGGCGCTGGCCAAGGAGGTGGGCGTCGCGCCTGAGCAAGTTGGCGGGTTTTCAGGCATCGTGTTGTCCTACAACGTCCGGGAGAAGGCAGATGTGGCACCCGTGCTGGCGGCGGCCGCCGCTGCAGGCGGGCGCGTAATCAACGAGGCCCAAGACGTGTTCTGGGGCGGGCATCACGGGCATTTCGCCGATCTGGACGGACATATCTGGGAGGTCGCGCACAATCCGTTCTCGCCGCTGGGGCCAGATGGCGCGTTCCAGTGGAACGGTGTGGCGTGAGGCAGCCGCGGTCGTTCCTCGCGCTGGAGGCGCTGGGGCGCGAGCGCCTGTCGCGGCATTTTGAGATGCGCAATTTTATGACCTCGGAGATTGCGAATTTCCATCAGCTGCAGAACTTCCCCGGTGATCCGGATCTGGCGTTGGCCGCCGGGCGGGCGCTTGCGCAGCACTGCCTTGACCCTTTGGTCGAGACCTTCGGGCCGATCGACATCCGGTCGGGCTATCGCAGTCCGGAGATGAACCATTTTGGGGCGACGGTCGCCAAGCCGCAGAAATGCGCGCGCAATGAGGCCAATTACGCCCATCACATCTGGGACGTGCGGGATGCCAAGGGGCGCATGGGGGCCTGTGTGAGCGTGGCGATCCCTTGGTTTGCCGCGCAGTACAACCGGGGCCGGGACTGGCGCGATCTGGCGTGGTGGCTCTTTGATCATCTGGAGTTTCAGGAGGTCTATTTCTTTCCCAAGAATGCGGCCTTCAACATCCATTGGCGCGAAGGGCACATGGCCCATCGCATCCTGTCTTATGCCACGCCCAAGGGTGTGCTGTACAAACCCGGGTTGACGCCCGATCCTGACCGGCGGCGGCGCTATGGGGATTTCCCCGAGTTTCGCGGCATATCCTATCCACCCATCCCGGGAGAGAGCCCATGACATTGCCCCGCACCCCTTCGTTCCGGTTGGACGGGAAACGCGCCTTTGTGCCCGGCGGCTCGCGCGGGATCGGGCTGGGCTGCGCGATGGCCTTGGCAGAGGCCGGCGCGCATGTGGTGATCGCGGCCCGGTCGCAAGGGCAGGTGGACGAGGCCGCGGAGGCGATCCGAGAGGCCGGGTATTCGGCGGAAGGCGTGGCGCTTGATGTCACCGACCTCGATGCGACGGCGGCGGCCATGGGGGACCGGGTTGACGTGCTGTGCAATTCCGCCGGTGTCGCGCGCCATGGACCCGTGATGGAGACGACGCCCGAGGATTTTGATCTGGTGGTCAACCTGAACCTGCGGGCGGCCTATTTCATGGCGCAGATGGCGGCCAAGCGGATGCCTTCGGGTGGCTCGATCATCCAGATCAGTAGCCAGATGGGCCATATCAGCGGGGTGGACCGCGCCGTCTATTCCGCGACCAAGCACGGGGTCGAGGGGATGACCAAGGGCATGGCGATCGAGTTCGGGCCGATGAACATCCGCGTCAACACGATCTGCCCGACCTTTATCAAGACGCCGCTGACCGAGGCCACGTTCCAGAACCCCGAGCGGGTGGCGTGGATCGAGGAGAAGATCAAGCTGGGCCGCATTGGCGAGATCGAGGACATCATGGGGGCGGTGCAATTCCTCGCCTCGGACGCCTCGGCCATGGTGACGGGCACGGCGCTGATGGTGGATGGCGGGTGGACCGCCGGGTGAGCGCGTTGCGATGAAAAAGGTTACGTCGAGCGATGTGGCGCGGCTGGCCGGGGTCAGCCAATCGGCGGTGAGCCGGGTCTTTTCGGGTGCCTCGGCCAGCCCGGAGACCGCGCGCAAGGTGCGCGAGGCGGCGGCGGAGCTGGGATATAGGCCCAATGTCTTGGCGCGCAGCCTGATCACAGGGCGGTCCCGGATCATCGGCTTGGTGGTGGCCTATTTGGAGAACCCGTTTTACCCCGACGCGCTGGAGCGAATGTCGAAGGCGCTGCAGGCGCAGGGCTATCACACGTTGATCTTCATGGCCTCTTGGTCGTCGGACGTGAACCGAGTGGTGCAGGAACTGCTGGATTACCAGGTCGACGGGATCATCGCGGCCTCGGTCGCGGTGTCGGATACGCTGGTGGACCGGTGCAAGTCCGCAGGCATCCCGGTGGTCCTGTTCAACCGGGGGCAGCCCGGGGGCGGGCTGACTCAGGTGACGTCGGACAACCGGGCGGGGGCGGCAGCCGTGGCGCGGCATCTGATTGCCGGGGGGCATGAGAGGATTGCCCATGTGGCAGGCTGGGATGGCTCGCAGACTGGGCGCGACCGGGCCGAGGGGTTTCTGGCTGCTATGGCGCAGGCGGGGCGCAGCCCGGTGGCGGTGGTGCCGGGGGATTATGATCGCGAAAAGGCGGCTGCGGCGGCCGAGCATCTTGTGGATGTTCATCGCGCGGACGCCATATTCGTGGGCAACGACCACATGGCATTTGGCGTGATCGACGCGCTGCGCTATCGGCGCGGGATGCGGATGGGCGAGGATGTGAGCATCGTGGGCTATGACGACGTGCCGATGGCGTGCTGGTCGTCCTATGACCTGACCACGATCCGCCAGCATTCGGGCCGCATGGTTGACGCTGCCGTGGGGCGGATGATGGCGATGATCGAAGGCGGTGATCACACCGCCCAGAGGATTGAAATTGACGGAACGCTGATCCAACGCGGGTCCAGCAGAAAAGAGGCGTGATGCGCGGGTTTAGCAACGAATTCAAAGATTTCCCGGACTACATCCTGAAGATCACTAAGGAGATTTGGGAAGATCGGGGTCTGGGCGGCAAGATGAAGGACTACTACCACCCCGACGTGGTGGTGCGCACGCCCGCTGGCATCGCCTTTGGCGAGGCCGGGATGACCGCAGGGACCATGGCCAACCTGACAGAGTTTCCCGACCGCGTGTTGCTGGGCGAGGATGTGATCTGGTCCGGCGACCCTGAGGCCGGGATGTTGTCGTCCCACCGATTGCTCAGCACGGCCACCCACCATGGCGGGTCCTTCGGGCCGGCGACGGGGATCAAGCTGGTCTATCGCGGGATCGCGGACTGCTACGCCCATGAGAACATGATCTCGGACGAGTGGTTGGTGCGCGACAACGGCGCGATCATCCGTCAATTGGGCATGACGCCCGAAGACTTTGTGCGCCGCGAGCAGGACGCGGGCCGCGCGCCCGGGGCCTTTACCCCCGCAGTCGACCGCGACGGGCCGTATCTGGGCCGTGGCAATGACAATGAATGGGGGGCCACCTATGCCGATTACCTGTCGCGCATCATGCGGGGTGATCTGGCGGTCATCCCCGAGAAGTGGGACCGCGCAGTGCACTGCGAATATCCGGGCGGCGTGCGCGGCCATTCGCACGGGGCGGCGGATGCGTTCTGGCTGGGCCTGCGGTCTGCGTTCCCCTCGGCGGAGTTCAAGATCAACCATGTGATCGGCCGCGAAGACCCGATGCTCAGCCCCCGGGCCGCGGTGCGGTGGAGCCTTGACGGCACCCATGACGGGTGGGGCGCCTTTGGAAGGCCCACGGGCAAGCCTGTGCATGTGATGGGCATCTGCCACGCCGAGTTCGGTCCGTGGGGCCTGCGGCGGGAATACGTTGTCTTTGATGAAATCGCGATCTGGGCGCAGGTCCTGGCCTGAGGGCCGCGGGCCAGCGCCGGTCGGTGCGGGCGGCGATCTTAACCATGATTCTCTGACGTTTGCGTCAGTTCGCAGGCATGGCGGCCGTCCGCCCGACGGCTGCCCATTCTTTGCGCAAAGCTGTGTCCGAGCCTTGTTTTTTGCGCGCTGCCAGACCGTTAGCCCGCGCCCGGACGAAGTTATCCACAGGCTTGTGAACAAGACATCTGGGTGTCCTGTTGACCCGTCACGCTACATCGGCGTTAATTCGCTACATCTGCTAGAAAACACGATCGCCGCCACAACAATTGGCGCGTGCGATCACACGGGGATCACTTGGGGGTATCGATGTTCAATCGGTTCACAGCGGCTGCGGCTGCGACGTTTATGGCATTTGCGGGCGCTGCACAGGCACAATCCTGCGGGGGCACGTACACCGTTCAACCGGGGGACTCGCTGTCGCTGATCGCGGATTCGCAATACAAGGACGTCGGCAAATGGTCGACGATCTACCAGTCGAATGTGGGCGTCATCGGCAACCGGCCCGAGCGAATTTATGTGGGGATGCGGCTAAACCTGACCTGCATTGACGGACTGCCCGTCGGGTTGGAAGGCGGCGTCGACGTGGCCGAGGTCACGCGGGCCGCGGCAACTCCACTGGTCGTGCCCTTTGGCAATGCCGCGAACCGCAGCAAGATCACCCTGCTGACCGCCGACGATTATGCACCCTTTACCGACCGTAACCTGCCCAAAGGCGGCATGTTCACCGAAATCGTTCAGGCCGCGATGGAGGCCGCGAGCCCCGATGAAGGGTTTGACATCCATTGGGTGAACGACTGGTCGTCGCATCACGAGCCGCTGCTGTCGAACGCTTTGCTCGACATGGGTTTCCCATGGTTCCGGCCCGATTGTGAGAACGACCCAGCGCAATACCGTTGCGAAAACTTGGTCTTCTCGGAACCGGTGTTCGAGGTTCTATCGCTTCTGTTCGTGAACACGGCCAACCCGATGGCCTTTACCTCTGATGCTGACATGGACGGCAAGGTCATGTGCCGCCCTGCGGGTTACGCGACCTTCCTCTTTGACCAAAACGGGCGCAACTGGCTGGCCGATGGCCGGATCGAGTTGAAACAGCCGCAGAGCATCGACCAATGCTTTGAGATGCTGGTGGATCAAGAGGTCGACGGTGTGGTCCTGAACGAGTTCACCGGGCGCAAGAAGATCAATGATCTGGGGCTGAAGGGTCAGGTCGACGTGGCACAGGGTCTGCCGATCACGATCGACGCGCTTCACGTCATCGCGCACAAGTCGCATCCGGATGCGGACGCCTTGATGTCGATGGTCAATGAGGGCCTTGTCGAAATCCGCCAGAATGGTCGCTACCAACAGGCGATCGACGAGCACATGACCCGCATCTGGGCTGAGTTCTAAGGCGGCTTGGGAACCATGGGGGTCGTTGCAATGACACGCTTAGTCCAAGGTTCAGGAGCCCTGACCGCCTCGGTTGTGGTCGCGGCAGGGATGGCGCTGGCCCCCGACCGGGTCGAGGCGCAATGCGCCGCGACCCAGCACACCGTGGCCAATAGCGAGACGGTGTTCACGCTGGCGGAACGATATTACGGCGGGATTGAGCAGTGGAGCCAGATTTTCTATTCCAACCCGTCGAAGCTGTCGAACCCGTTGGAGATCCCGGAGGGTACGGTGCTGACAATCCCGTGCCCGCTGGACGGGTCGGATTTCGTGGCCGATGCCACGCCGCTACAGGCAACGGTCGATACCGCCGAGATGAAGCTGGTGACCGGGTCGAACTACGCGCCGTTCACGGACCGCGCGTGGCCCGGGCAGGGCATGATTACCGAGTTGGTGAACGCCGCGATGGAGACCACGCCAAACCCGGTGACCTATTCGATCACATGGGAGGATGATTGGTCCAAGCACCTGTTCCCGATGCTGGATTCCAAGGAATTCGACATGGGGTTCCCGTGGTTCAAGCCCGATTGCGCGCAAACGCCAGATCATGAACGCTGTGCCAACTTCCTGTTCTCGGACCCGATCGTGGAACTGCTGCAGTTGCTGTTCGTGCAGCAAGGGTCGAATATGGTGTTCGAAACGGATGCCGACATCCACGGCAAGACCCTGTGCCGTCCGGCGGGATATTTCACCTTTGATCTGGACAGTGCGGAACGTCAGTGGCTGACCCGCAACCTGATCACGCTGGAAACGCCCGCCACACCTGCCGATTGCTTTAGCTTGCTGTTGCAGGGTCGGGTCGATGCGGTGGCGTTGAACGAGTTCACGGGCTGGACCACGATCAGCGATATGGGATTGCGCGATGCGGTGACGCCGCTTGCCAACCCTCTTGGGGTGCAGGGTCTGCACATCATCATTTCCAAGAAACACTGGCGGGGGACGACGCACCTCTACCGGATCAATGCGGGTTTGCGTGCGCTCAAGCAGCAGGACCGGTATGATCAGATTGTCTCGCGTCACTTGGGGGTGTTCTGGGACCGCGTAAATTAAGCGCGCTCCACATCCAGGGCATCATTCTGCGAGGCTTTCGCGTCACCCCGTTTGCAGCCCGGGGTGGCGCGTTTTCTTTTGGGGTTGAGGGGTCCCTGCGGGGGATTAAAGTAGCCGCAAAGCAGGCCCGAGATGGCGCGCGGATAGGGAGAGCGGGATGATCAAGACAACACATGTGGGCAGCCTGCCGCGGACGCAGGAGGTGGTCGATTTCATCTTCGCACGCGAGAACGGCACGCCCTATGACACGGCCGCGTTCGATGCGGAAATGACCGCGGCGGCGTCCGAGACGGTGCGCCGTCAGGTCGAGGCCGGGATCGACGTGGTCAGCGATGGCGAGACGTCCAAGATCAGCTACGCGACCTATGTGAAGGATCGCTACACCGGCTTTGACGGGGACAGCCCCCGCAATGCGCCCGCCGACCTGAAATTGTTCCCCGGGTTCCTCAAACGGTTGGCCGATGATGGCGGCACGCCCACCTATGCGCGGCCCATGTGTGTGGGAGAGGTCAAGTCCAAGGGTCAAGACGAGCTTTTGGCTGATATCGCCAACCTGAAGGCGGGGATGGCGGCCCATGGCGCGAGCGAGGGGTTCATGAACGCGGCCTCGCCCGGGGTGATTTCGCTGTTCTTGCAGAATGATTTCTACGCGACCCGTGAAGAATATCTGGCGGCGCTGGCCGATGCGATGGCCGAGGAGTATCGCACCATCGTGGATAGCGGGCTTTATCTGCAACTGGATTGTCCCGACCTCGCCCTGTCGCGGCACATGTTGTTCAATGATCTGAGCGATGAGGAGTTCCTCAAGATCGCGGGCAGCCATGTGGAGGCGTTGAACCACGCATTGACCGGCATCGATCCGGCCCGAGTCCGGGTGCATATCTGCTGGGGCAATTACGAGGGGCCGCATGTCTGTGACATCGACATGGCCAAGGTGTTCTCGACGTTTATGTCCGTGGGCGCGTCGCAGCTGTTGTTCGAGACATCGAACCCGCGCCATGCCCATGAATGGACAGTGTTCCGAGACCGCGCGAGCGAGATCCCCGAGGGCAAGGTTCTGGTGCCCGGGGTTGTGGATTCGACGACGAACTTTGTCGAGCACCCCGAATTGGTGGCCGAACGGATCGGAAAATTTGTGGGCATCGTGGGCGCAGACCGGGTGATTGCCGGCTCCGATTGCGGGTTTGGAACTTTCGCGGGCTTTGGGGCGGTAGATCCCGACATCGCCTATGCCAAACTGGGCGCGCTTAGCGAGGGGGCGGCGCTGGTGAGCGCGCGGCTCTGACATGAACGAACCCATCGTCTTTGTGCCGGGCATGATGTGTGATGCCCGGCTCTTTGCGCCCCAGCTGGATGCGTTGAGCCGTGAGCGCGCGGTGATGGTGGCACCGATGAGCACGGGCGAGCGGATCGAGGAGATGGCGTCGAATATCCTGACCGTGGCGCCGGCTAAGTTCGCGCTTGCGGGGCTGAGCATGGGTGGGATTGTGGCGCTCGAGATGTATCGCCGCGCGCCCGAGCGGATCACCCGGATCGCGCTGATGGACACCAATGCGATGTCCGAGACGCCCGAACGCGCCGCCGCGCGGGAGCCGCAGATGGTCCGCGTCAAGGCGGGACGACTGGCCGAGGTGATGCGCGACGAGATGAAGCCGAACTACCTGGCGCAGGGACCTTATGTGCAGGAGATCCTCGATCTGTGCATGGATATGGCCGAATGCCTTGGCCCGGAGGTGTTTTTGCGCCAGAGCCGCGCGCTCCAACGGCGGCGCGATCACCAACCCACGCTGCGCAAGATCAAGTGTCCGGCACTGGTGCTGTGCGGTGAGCATGACAGCCTGTGCCCGCCCGAGCGGCATCGCTTCATGGCCGAGATGATCCCCTATGCGGAATTGAAGATTATCGGGGGCGCGGGGCATTTGCCCACGCTCGAGCAGCCGCAACTGGTGACCGAGGTCATGCGCGAATGGCTGCGTCAGCCCTGGGTTTTGCAGTAGGGCCTGGATGCTGCCCTAGGGACCGACCCTCCGGGGGGAGTTTTTAAGGACCATCGAAAGGGGCGGATGCCCCTCTCCCGTTTAGTGGATCGCGATCAGGCGGCGGCGTTCTTGTTGGCCGCTTTCTTGGGCGCCTTGCGTGTGTTGGCGTCGATGAAGTCGAGCACCAGAGGCCGGATGTTGTTGCGCCAGCTTTTACCCGCGAAGATGCCGTAGTGGCCCGCGCCCGGTTCAAGATGCGCGGCCTTCTTGGCGTCGGGCAGCCCTGTGAGCAGATCGAGCGCGGCGAGGCATTGCCCGGGGGCCGAGATATCGTCCTTTTCGCCTTCGACGATCTTGACCGCGACATCCGTGATCTTGGAGATATCGACGCGCCGTCCGGCGACCGTGAACACGTTGCGCGCGATCTCGCGCTTTTTGAAGACGCGCTCGACCGTCGAGAGGTAGAATTCGGCGGTCATGTCCATGACGGCTAGGTATTCGTCGTAGAAGGCGTTGTGCTTGTCATGGTCGGATGCGGTTCCGTGGGCCACCGACAGCATCTGATCCATGAAGCTGCGCCCATGGGTTTCGGCGTTCATCGCCATGAAGGAGGCCAGCTGCAGCAGGCCCGGATAGACCATCCGGCCCACGCCGGAGTATTTGAAGCCGACGCGCTGGATCATGGTCTCTTCCAGCTGGCCCATGGTCACACGCGCGCCGAAATCGGTCACGTCCGTGGCCGCCGCATCGGGGTCGATCGGACCACCGATCAGCGTGAGCGAGGCGGGCTGGGCCGAGGGGTCGTCTTCGGCCAGATAGGCCGTGGCCGCCAGCGTCAGGGGGGCAGGCTGGCACACGGCGATCACGTGCAGGTCACTGCCCAACTCGCGCATGAAATCGACGAGGTAGAGGGTGTAATCCTCCACATCGAATTTGCCTTCGGAGACGGGGATGTCGCGGGCGTTGTGCCAATCGGTGATGTAGACTTCGCAATCGGGCAGGAGGCTTTTGACCGTCTTGCGCAAAAGCGTGGCGTAGTGGCCCGACATGGGCGCCACCAAGAGGACTTTGCGCTTCTTGGGTTTGCGGCCCTGCACGGCGAAGTGGATCAGGTCGCCAAAGGGGCGCTCAACGACGGTCTCAATCTCGATCAGGTGATCCTTGCCGTCATCGGTCGTGATGCTTTCCAGACCCCAATCGGGCTTGACGATCATGCGGCTGAAGGTGCGTTCGGTCACTTCGCCCCATGCGGCCATCATTTGAAACGCCGGGTTAGGCACCATCGACAACACGGGATAGGAGGCCATGGCTTTGGCGGTGGCACCCAACCACTGGTTCGTATTACGAGCCGTTTCCATAAGGTCGTATGTGAGCATGTAGCGCATGTGGGCCCTCCTTGCGGGAGCTTGTGGTCTTCCCCGGTGCGGCTACCCTGCTGGATACGTGGGGCTTGGGTGCGGCGGGTGATCCGATGGCGCTTGTCGCGGGGGTCCGGTATCATCCACCCAGCGTGGATATTCCCCACGCAGACAGCAATATGCTGCAACTGCAAAGTAAGGGTTAAGTCAGCTTATGACAACAAATAATCCAGAAAACGGGCCAGCTTCGGAGAAACTTCAGGCGAATCTGGCACGTGTTGATGAGCTGACGAAACGGCTTGTGGCGGCGATGTCGCAAAAGGCCGAACCGACGCCGACTGCGCTGCAGGGGCCGTCGGGCGAACTCTTCATGCGGGCGGCCTCGGCCTATGTGGCCGAGATGATGGCGAATCCCTCGAAGATGATGGAACACCAGATCAGCTACTGGTCGAAGTCGGTGAAACATTACGTGGAGGCGCAGGAGGCGCTGGCCACCGGCAAGATGAAAGCGCCCGAGGACAACACGCCCAAGGACCGGCGCTTTGCCAATCCGCTGTGGGACACGCATCCCTATTACAATTTCCTCAAGCAGCAATACATGCTGAACGCCGAGGCCGTGGGCCAAGCGGTGCAGGACATCGAACATCTGGAGCCGCGCGAAAAGAAGCGCGTGGAGTATTTCAGCCGTCAGATCGTGGATATGTTCAGCCCGTCGAATTTCCTGGGCACGAACCCAGAGGCGCTGGAGCGCGCGGTGGCAACCGATGGCGAGAGCCTTGTGAAAGGTCTGGAGAACCTCGTCGCGGATCTGGAGGCCAATCAGGGCGACCTGTTGGTGACGCTTACTGATCGCGATGCGTTCACCGTGGGTGAAAACCTTGCCACGACGCCAGGCAAGGTCGTGTTCCAGAACCGCCTGTTCGAGCTGTTGCAATACGAGCCGACGACCGAGATGGTGGAAAAGACACCGATCCTGATTTTCCCGCCCTGGATCAACAAGTTCTATATCCTCGACCTGAAAGAGAAAAACAGCCTGATCAAATGGCTGGTGGATCAAGGCCACACGGTTTTTGTCGTCAGCTGGGTGAACCCCGACCCGTCCCATGCGGACGTGGGCATGAAGGATTACGTCGAAGACGGCTATGAGGTCGCGATCTCAGAGGTCAAACGGCTGGCCAAGTCCAAGAAGGTGAACCCTGTGGGCTATTGCATTGCGGGGACCACGCTTGCGCTGACGCTCGCGCGGCGGGGCAAGCACGGGGATACAGACGATATCAACGCGGCAACGTTCTTTACCACGCTCACCGATTTCAGCGATCAGGGGGAGGTCGGCGTCTTCCTCAACAACGATTTCATCGACGGGATCGAGGCGGAATGCGAGAAGACCGGCCTTTTGCATTCCTATTATATGGCGCGCACGTTCAGTTATCTGCGGTCGAACGATCTGATCTATGGCCCTGCGATCAAGAGCTACATGATGGGCGAGGCTCCGCCGGCCTTTGACCTGCTCTATTGGAATGGGGACAGCACCAACCTGCCCGGCACCATGGCGATGGAGTACCTGCGCGGGCTGTGTCAGGGCGATCTCTTTGCCAATGGTGGCTACGAGCTGGGCGATGAGACGCTGTATCTGCAAGAGGTGGATGTGCCGGTCTGCGCCATCGCCTGCGAGACCGACCACATCGCGGCGTGGAAGTCGTCTTACTATGGCGTCCAGAAGATGTCGTCGCGCGACAAGACCTTCATCCTGTCGGAATCCGGCCATATCGCCGGGATCGTGAACCCGCCGTCGAAAAAGAAGTATGGCCACTATGTGAACCCGGACCTCGCCAAAGCGGCGGACCCCTGGAAAGAAGGGGCGGAGTTCCATGACGGGTCGTGGTGGCCGCGCTGGGACGCCTGGCTGAAGGCCAAATCCGATGGCCAGGTCAAGGCTCGTATTCCCGGGGGCGCCAAGCATGACAGCCTGCCCGATGCGCCGGGCAGCTATGTGGTGGCCACGCCAGCAGACCGACCGGACGCTGCGTAAGAATTTCATGCTGCAATGCAGAAAAAGGGTTGAAATGCTGCGACGCAGCATGTATCTAGGCTGCAGACGCAGAAAACACTGGGCATTGAGAGACACACCCGGGGCGTTCAACTGACATAGAGGACCGCACCAATGGCCAAGACCCAAGACTTCACCGCGATGTTCAAAGACATGATGGGCGCATTCCCCGTCGACACCAAAGCCATGGAAGATGCGTTCAAGACGCAAGCGACCATGAGCGAGAAAATGTCGGCAGTGGCGCTCGAAGCTGCTGAGAAATCGACCGAGATTTCCGCCAAATGGACCAAAGCCACGCTGGGCAAATACTCGGACGTGACCAAAGCCAAGGCCGACGCAGCCGATTACACCAAAGCCATGACCGACTTCGCGTCGTTCTCGGCCGAAACCGCAGCCGAGCACATGGCCGCCTTCGCAGAAGTTGCGAAGAAAGTTCAGATGGAAACCGTTGAACTGATGCTGGCCGCTGGCAAGGACATGACCGAGGAAGCCACCGCCGCAATGACGAAAGTCGCGTCGGAAGCAACGGCAGCCACGAAAAAAGCGACCGCAGCTGCAAAGTAAGCCGCGCGCTGTGACAGGATACACGCCGCACTCCTCCCAAATCGCGGCGTGAACCTTCGGGCGGGTCTTCGGACCCGCCCTTTTTCGTTTTGATTTTCTGCGCGCGCGCGGTAGCGTTCTCTGCACCGCCGCAGACACGCGGGAAACGAGTCTGGGACCCGGCGGGCAAGGGGAGGATTTCATGGCAGATGCGCAAGAACCGCTGCTGATCAAACGATATGCAAGCCGGCGGCTCTACAATACGGAAACCAGCGATTATGTGACGCTGGACGACATTGCCACGCTGATCCGCGAAGGGCGCGAGGTGCACATCGTGGATCTGAAGTCCGGCGATGACCTGACCCGGCAATATCTGTTGCAGATCATCGCGGACCACGAAAGCAAGGGCGAAAGCGTTCTGCCGGTGACAGTGCTGACCGATCTGGTGCGCAGCTATACGACGCAAGCCTCAAGCGTGGTGCCGCAATTCCTGGCGGCCAGTTTCGAGATGCTGCGTGATGGGCAGTCCAAGGTGATGGACCAGATGGGCGCGATGAACCCGATGGCGAACATGCCGGGGTTCGAGGCCATGAAGGCCCAGCAGGAAGCGTTCATGAAGGCGATGACGGGTGGGATGTCCGGTTGGTCGGCCCCGACGCAAGAGACCGCGCCGAGCGACGGCGAGGACCTTGACGATATCAAGAAGCAGCTGGCTGCCTTGCAGGAGAAGCTGGCGAAGATGTAGTGCCGCCTGGCACCGCCGGAGATAAACAGCCGCAGATAGACAAAAGGCCCGAGGATCACCTCGGGCCTTTTTTGCGGTTATGCCGCGCGGGACTTGCCGCGCCCGCCGGATTTGCCGCGACGGCGGCTGCCACCGGGTTTGCCGCCATTGCGGTTGGGCGCGCCTTTGCCCTGATTGGGACGGCCACCGGATGCGCCTTTGGGATTGCCCCGCCCCGCATTGGGACCTTTGCCGGGTCGGCGGCGACGGGGTTTGGGTGCGATTTCTTCGTCTGCCATCCAGGGATTGCCGGACCCGATCGGGATCTGCTTGCCCATGGTTTTTTCGATCGCGCGCAATTCGCCCATTTGGTCCTGCGAACAGAACGCCACTGCACGGCCATCGCGGCCCGCGCGGGCGGTGCGGCCAATGCGGTGGACGTAGTTGTCGGGCACATTTGGCAGGTCGTAGTTGTAGACCACGCGCACGCCGGGGATATCGAGGCCGCGCGCGGCCACGTCTGTGGCCACGAGCACGGTGACCTTGCCATCGCGGAACGCGGCAATTGCGCGTTCACGTTGGCCTTGGGACTTGTTCCCGTGGACGGCGGCGACCGAGAAACCGGCCCCATCGAGCGCCCGTGCAAGGCGGTCCGAGCCGTGTTTGGTGCGCGCAAAGACCAATGCCATTTCGCCCGGATGCGTGCCCAGTTCGCGGATCAGGTGCTGGGTCTTTTCGCCACCATCGACGAAATGCACCACCTGCGTGACCTTGTCGGCGGGTTTGCCGGGAGGGGCGGTTTCCACGCGGACTGGATCGGTGAGGTACGTCGCGGCGAGCTCTTCCATGTGTTTGGGCATGGTTGCCGAAAAGAGCATGGTTTGACGGTCAGACGCCAGAAGCGGGGCGATCTTGCGCAGTGCCACGATAAAGCCGAGGTCCAGCATCTGGTCGGCCTCGTCGAGGACAAGGAACTTGGTCTGGTCGAGCCGGATCGCGTCGCGGTCGAGAAGGTCGATCAGACGCCCGGGCGTGGCCACAAGCAGGTCGGTCCCACGGGCCACGCGGTTGATCTGCGCGCCGATGGACTGCCCGCCCACAACCAGCCCGACCTTGAGGTGGGTGCCCTTGGTATAGGCATAGAGGTTGTCGCGGATCTGTTTCGCCAATTCGCGCGTCGGCGCGAGGATCAGGCCGCGCACGGTTTTGGCGGCAGGTTTGGTGCCGACGCGTAGCAGCGTGTGGATCAAGGGCAGGCCGAATGCGGCCGTTTTACCGGTGCCCGTCTGGGCGAGGCCCAGCACATCGCGGCCCGCCATCGCGTGGGGGATGGCTTTTTGCTGAATCGGGGTCGGGTCGGTGATGCCTTGCTCCGCAATGACAGAGACAAGGCGCGGCGCGAGGCCGAGGTCGTTGAAGGAGGTCATAAATGACTTTCGGTTGGCGCGCGAAACCGCACGCGGAATAGGGCACCACGGGGCCGTGGCGCGGGTGTCTGCGGGGCGCTGAATGGGTCAACTGACCGGTCAGCTTGGAGCCCTGCGTGACATGGGAACCTGGTTCGGAGTGGGTGCGGGGAGCAGCGTCAATTGGCGCTCCTACGGCTCACGCGGCCGTCGCTGATGGGCGCGACATGGGCCTGTTTGCGGCCCATGTCAATGGTGTCAGGGATTTAGCGTGGCTCACGCGACGTCTGCGAAGACCTTGGTCAGGCTTGCGTCGAGCTTTTCAAACATCTCGTCCATGTGGGCATCTGTCATGATGAAAGGGGGGCAGAGCACGATGCTCTGTCCCAGCGGACGGCAGATGAGGCCGTGATCGGTGCAGGCATTCGCGATGCGTTCGGACACCGACAGATGGCCTTCGAACGGGGTCTTGGTGTCGCGGTCGCGAACGGCCTCAAGCGCGCCCATGAGGCCCTTTCCCCGCACCTCTCCGATATTGGCGTGGTTGGCCATGATGGCGTGCATACCGGCCTCGAACCGGGGGATCAGCGCGCGGCATTGGTCGATCAGCCCTTCGTTCAGGATCACGTCGATGGCCTTGAGCGCGATGGCGGAGCCGACGGGGTGGCCCGATGCGGTGAAGCCGTGGGGGAATTCCTCGACCGCTTCTGATGCCGCTTGTAGGCGGTCGGTGAGCGATGGCCCAAGGATCACAGCGCCCATGGGGAAAAAGCCTGCCGTCAGGCATTTGGAGCTGATGATCGCATCGGGTGTGAAATCGTAGGCCTCGCAGCCCCAAACCGCACCTGTGCGGCCAAAGCCGCAGATCACTTCGTCCGCGATGAGGGGAATACCGTGTTTCTTCAGGATCGGCTGGATGGCTTGGAAATAGCCTTCGGAGGGCGGGATCACGCCGCCCGCGCCCATGACGGGTTCGGCGACGAAGCCCGCGATGGAGTCTGCGCCTTCCGCCTCGATCATATCCTCAAGCTCTTTGGCGAGGCGCTGGGTGAATTCGGCCTCGCTCTCTCCCGGCTGGCCTTCGCGCCAGTAGTGGGGGCAGGTGAGGTGGAGGAAGCCGTCGAGCGGGAGGCCAAAGACGGAGTTGTAGGGTTTGCCCGTCATCGAGGCCGAAACAGCGGTGACCCCGTGATAGGCGTTCTTGCGGGTGATAATCTTGCGCCGCTCGGGCTTGCCCTCGGACCAGCCGAGGAACCAGAGCATCTTGACCAGCGTGTCGTTCGCCTCGGACCCTGAATTTGTGTAGAAGACCTTGCCGGTTTGAAACGGCGAGACCTCGATCAGTTTTTCGGACAGCATCACGGTTTCCTCGGCCATGCGTCCGAAAAAAGCATGGTAGCCGGGGAATTTGGCGTAGGCGGCTTGGGCGGCCTCGGTCAGGCCCGGGTGATCGAAGCCCGCGACCATGTTCCAAAGGCCGGAATTCGCGTCGAGGTAGTCGCGCCCGTGGACGTCGGTGATGTAGGGGCCGTGGCCGCCCTTGAGCACGACCGCGCCGCGGTCTTCGATCGTGGGCAGGTCGGTGAAGCCGTAGAAGCTGTGGCGGTCGGCGCGGGCTTCCCAGCTGTTTGGATTCAAGTCTTTCATGTCGGGTGCCTCTCTGATGGCGATGTCGTGATTGAGTATTTTTGGACCATCGAAAGATGGACCTCGCGCACTCTCAGAGAGGGGGGGCCTTGAACCAGGCCCAGGAGGTGGGCGCATGAAAGGGATCGGTCGACGTCATATGCCCAGCCTATCACGAAGCGAGTACCAGGTCATCGCCAGAGTGAGGAGCGGGGCGCGCGCGGCAGAGCCGCCCGGGAAGGCCGGGGTGGGGAGTGCTGCCAGCGTGTCGAAGCGTTCAGCCTGGCCGGCGATGGCTTCGGCCAGGCAGGTGCCTGCGATGGAGGTCAGCGCCACGCCGTGACCCGAGAAGCCGCCCGCAGCCAATGTGGTGGGCGTGAGGCGGCGGATTAAGGGGACGCGGCGCATGGTGATGCCGAGCGTGCCACCCCATTCGTAGTCGATGGGCGTGTCGCCCAGTTGTGGAAAGAGGTGCAGCATCCGTTCGCGCAGGCGGGTCGTGATGTCCTTGGGGAAGCCGATCCCGTAATTTTCGCGCCCGCCAAAGAGCAGGCGGTTGTCATGGGAGAGGCGGAAGTAATTCACGACAAAGCGGCTGTCCGCGACGGCGATGTCCTGGGACAGGATGTCCGTCGGGTCGGGTAGGGGCGCGGTGGCGGCGATGAAGCTGTTGATGGGGCAGACGCGAGCGGCATAGGTGCGGTTGAGGTTCGGCAAGTAGCCGTTACCCGCGAGGATGATGTGGTCGGCGGTGATCCTGCCCTTGTCGGTGCGGATGAGGCGATCTTCGATATGGTGCGCCTCGGTCCGTTCGTAGATGCGGGCGCCTGCGGCCTCGGCCTGTTTGGCGAGGCCCAGGCAGTAGCGCAGGGGGTGGATGTGGCCCGCATCGGTGTCCAGCGTGCCGCCCTTGTAGACCGGGGATTTCACGATCTGGGTGAAGGCGGCCTCGTCCAGATAGCTTATGGCGTCGTAGTCGTATTTGGTGTTCAGGTGGTCGGCGTATCTCTGTTCTTCCACGCATTCGCGCGCGGTCCAGCAACCTTCGGCCACGCCGGGTCTCCAGAGCGCGTCGTCGGACGCCAGCGCGCGGACCTGCGCCTTGGCCTCTTGCGACAGGTCCCAGAGCGCGCGGGCGGGGCCGTCGCCCAGCTCCTGTTCCAGCGTGATTTGGTCGATGTTGAAACCACTGCCGCACTGCCCGCCATTGCGACCCGACGCGCCAAAGCCAACACGGTGCGCGTCTATGACCGCGACGTCAAAGCCGCGCTGGGCCAGTTTGAGCGCTGCCGTCAGCCCCGTGAAACCCGCACCCACGATGGCGACATCGGCCCGGGTTTCCCCGCGCAGGGGGGCGCGTTCGGGGCCGGGGTCCGACGTCGCGGCGTACCAGGAGTTTGGATACTGGCCTGGGCGGTCGTTGCGGTAGAGCGGGTTCATACGTTGGTCAGGAGATGCTCCCGCTCCCACGGGCTGATGACCTCGAGGAACTCGTCATATTCGGCGCGTTTGACGATGGAATAGACGCGGGCAAAGTCGGGATGCAGGATCGCGTGCAAGTCGCTTGCCGCGTCAAAGATATCAAGCGCGCGGCCAAATTCGCGGGGCAGGTCCTCGGACCCGTCATAGGCGTCGCCGCGGAAGACGTCCGTTGGACCCTGTTTCTCGCGCAGGCCCAGAAGGGCTGCGGCGAGGGAGGCGGCGATGCCCAGATAAGGGTTGCAGTCCATGCCAGCGAGGCGGTTTTCAATGCGCCGTGCCTCGGCGCTGGAGACCGGCACGCGCAGGCCCGTGGTCCGGTTGTCGCGCCCCCATTCGAGGTTGATGGGGGCGGCATGGTCTTTGACGTAGCGGCGATAGCTGTTCACGTAGGGCGCCAGCAGCGCGATGACGGAGGGCAGGTGGCGTTGCAGCCCGCCGATCACGTGGTGGAACGCGTCTGTTTCCGCGCCGTCCGCATCCGAGAAGATATTCCTGCCGTCGCGGTCGAGGAAAGAGTGGTGGATATGCATGGCCGAGCCGGGTTCGCCCGCGATGGGTTTGGCCATGAAGGTGGCATAGCAATTGTGTTTGAGAGCGGCCTCGCGGATGAGGCGTTTGAAGAAGAACACTTCGTCGGCGAGCTTTACGGGATCGCCGTGGCGCAGGTTAATCTCAAGCTGGCCCGCGCCGCCCTCTTGGGTGATGCCGTCGATCTCAAACCCTTGGGCTTCGGCGAAATCGTAGATCTCGTCGATGACCGGGCCAAACTCGTCGACCGCGCTCATGGAATAGGCCTGCCGCGCCGCAGCCGGGCGGCCCGAGCGGCCCACCATGGGTTCGATGGCGACGGCCGGATCAAGGTTGGGTGCGACGAGGAAAAACTCCATCTCTGGCGCGACCACGGGGGTCAGGCCGATCTCTTCAAAGAGTCCGACCACGCGTTTGAGGACGTTGCGGGGGGCGAAGGGCACGGGCACGTCGTCATGGCCGTAGGCGTCGTGGATGACCTGAAGGGTCCAGTCGCCCGTCCACGGGGCCGCCGTGGTCGTCGACATGTCGGGCTTCAGGACCATGTCGGGTTCGGTGAAGCCTTCTGGCCCCGCCGCCTCGCCCCAGTCGCCGGTGATGGTCTGGAAATAGATCGAGTTCGGCAGGAAGAAGTGCGTTTGACGCGCGAATTTGGAGGCCGGGACGGCCTTGCCCCGGGCGATGCCGGGCAGGTCCGAGATGATGCATTCGACCTCGTCCAGACGGTGGCCGTCGACATAGTTTTGGGCCGCGGGCGGGCAGTCGCTGATCCAGTCGGTCATCGCGAATACTCCCCCTTCCACATGGCGACCATGTCGGCGGCCACGGTGTCGGCATCAGTGGGCATGTTCATGGTTTCGGCGGCGGCCTGCAGAAGGTCGGGCGGGTAGGCGCCGGGTGCGGTCACGCGGTCGGCCCGCAGGTAGCTGCCCAGCACGTCGTTAGAAATCTCAGGATGCGGTTGGATCGTGAGGATCGTGTCGCCATAGACCAGCGCCGCGTTTTCGCAGAAGGGAGAGAAGGCGACGACGCGCGCGCCGTCGGGGCGGCGCGTCACCTGATCCTGATGCCAGGCATTGAGTTTCAGCGCGCCGATCCCTTTGAACTCGTACCCGTGACGCCCGATGGCCCAGCCGCCCGAGAATTTCTCGACCTTGCCGCCAAGGGCCTGCGCGATGATCTGGTGGCCAAAGCAGATGCCGACCATGGGCTTCTGGGCCGCAGCGATGTCGCAGATGAAGGCTTCGAGCGGCGGGATGAAGGCGTGATCCTCATACGCGCCGTGGCGCGAGCCCGTCACGAGCCAGCCATCGGCCTGCGTGACGTCATCGGGGAAGTCCATGTCGACGACATTCCATGTGCGAAAGGTCAGGTCGTGGTCGTCGAGGAGGGTGTGGAAGAGCGCGTCAAAATCGCCATGGGCCGCGTGCACCTCGTCCGGGGTGTGGCCGCATTGCAGGATGCCGATAAGCATGGATCACCAATGTGTTGTGGTGGCGGAAGGCTAGACCGCTGCAGGCGCGAAGGAAAGGGGGGCTAGACGCTTTCCAGCAGCATCAGCGTCAACTCATGTTCCCCCAGCTTGGCGCATTTGGCCCGTTCCTGCCGCTTGGTGCGGATCAGGTTGTCGATCAGGGCGGCGGGGAAGATGCGCGCGATCAGGGGGTCGTCCAGCGCGTCGATGGCGGCGGCCCATGTGGGGGCCAGTGTCGGCGCGGTTGCGGCGTCGTAGGCGTTGCCGGTGGTGATCGGGCCGGGGTCCATGGCGTCCTCGATCCCGATCAGGGCGGCCCCGAGGATGGCCGCGGACAACAAGTAGGGGTTCGTGTCGCCACCGGCGCTGCGATGCTCAAAGCGCCGCGCGGCGGGCGGGCCGCCGGGGACGCGCAGGGCCACGGTGCGGTTGTCATAGCCCCAGCACGCGCTGGTGGGCGCATGTGCCCCCGGCACAAAGCGTCCGTAGGAGCCTTGATGCGGGGCGAGGATCAGGGTCGAGGCGGGGAGCGCCGCGAGGCAGCCCGCAATCGCGTGGCGCAGGAGGTCGGTGCCCTTGGACCCGCCATCGTCGAAGATGTTGGTGCCCTCGGCATCAAGGATCGAGGCGTGCAGGTGCAGACCCGATCCGGCCTCCTCGGCAAAGGGTTTGGCCATGAAGGTGGCCGACAGTCCGTGATTGCGCGCGGTGCCTTTGATCAGTTCCTTCATCAGAAGGGCGTCATCGGCGGCCTTGAGGGCGGGGGCGTGGTCGAGCGCGATTTCGAACTGCCCCAGTCCGCTTTCGCCCGACACGGTAAACGGTTGCAGGCCCATCGCCGCCGCGCCGGTTTCGATGTCGTTAAAGAACGCCTCGAAGGCGTCGATCTGGGTGAGCGACAGAACCTCGTGCCGGGTCAGGCGGCGGCCTGTGCGCGGGTTGATAGGCGCGGCCAGCGCGCCGTCCGCCTCGACAAGGTAGAATTCCAACTCCACAGCTGTCTGGGGGGACCAGCCCCGCGCGGCGTAGCGGTCGAGGATGCGTGTCAGGGCCACGCGCGCATCCCCGTCAAAGGGCGTGCCGTCCTCGTGTGTCAGGGCGCAGAGTTGCAGGTCTGGCGCGTGATCGAGCCATGGCAGCGGCACCGGGTCGCGGTCGGTCGGCGTCATCACCCCGTCCGCGTCACCGCTGTCAAAGACCAGCGGGCTGTCATCGATATCGCAGCCGAAGATGTCCACGTTGAGCGCCGAAAACGGCATCCGTGCGGGTTTGCCCAGCTTGTCCGAAGGCACGCGTTTGCCGCGCAACTGGCCGTTCAGGTCGACGGCGGCGATCCGGGCCGAGGCCGCCATCAGCGGAGCATCGTCGGACGAAAGCGCAGGGGCTTGCGCGCGGCCTGCGGCAGGTGGCGATTCAGGCGCTTGTTGATCTGGCCCATGGCGAAGATCAGAACCAGCGTCAGCAGCACGAAGTAGAAGGCGAGGATCGGGTAGGGCACGAAGGGGTTGAACGTCTTGTCCGCGAAATACTGCGCGTAATAGAGCGCGTCACCCTGTTGCCTTTGGGCGGGGAAGCCCGACAGAAAGACCAGCGTCGTCGCGTGGAACAGAAAGATCGCCTCGTTTGTGTAGGCGGGCCACGCAAGGCGCAGCTGCGTAGGCCAGATGATGCGGCGGAACCGGGTGAGCCCGGACATGCCATAGGCATCTGCCGCCTCGACTTCTCCCCTCGGGACGGATTTGAGCGCGCCGTAGAAAATCTCGGCCGAGTAGGCGGCAGTGTTGAAGAACAGCACGATCAGCGCACCTGCCCATGCAGAGGTCAGCCATGGCAGAATGCCTGCGTTCTTGAGCTCCAAGAAGATGAAGTAGGCGAGGAAGAATTGGATAAAGAGCGGCGAGCCGCGGAAGACCAGGATGAACCAATCGGCGGGTTTGGCGATCCACGGGCGGCTGCTGGCCTTGCCCACCGCCACGAGGTTGGCGAGGACGAAACCGGCCAAGAGTGCGATTAGTCCGAAATAGACGTTCCAGATCATGCCCGAGCCGATCAGCGTGAAATGCTCGCACAGGGTGAAGTCATTACGCGGCAACAGGCGTTCGCCATAGCCCAGCGACCGGAACGCGTAATCCTGCACGGTTTGCCAACAGCTCATGTTCCGCCCAGCGTGGCTTGGCCGCGGGTGAGGCGGGCGTTGATGCGGTTCAGCACCTTCTCCGAGATGCGGGTGAAGGCGAGGTAGAAAACCAGCAGGAACAGGAAGTACCACAGGCGCCAGTCGCCGTGCGGGTAGTCCGAGAAGCGGGGCAGAACGGTGCCGCCGAGTTCACGCGCCCAATAGACGATGTCCTCGACACCCAAGAGGAAGAGGAGCGGCGTGGCCTTGATCAGAACCATCCAGAGGTTCGACAGGCCCGGCAGCGCGTAGACCCACATCTGCGGGACGGTGATGCGCCAGAAGGCTTGGCGCGGCGTCATGCCATAGGCCTCTGCCGCCTCGATCTGCCCGTGGGGGACGGCCTTCATCGCGCCAAAGAGGACGTTGGCCGCAAAGGCACCGAACACGATGGCAAAGGTCAGGACGGCAAGGAAGAAACCGTAAACCTCGTGCCAGAATTGCGGGGCGGTCGACAGGGGTAGCTTGGCCTCGGCGCAGACGATGAAGTCGTTGCCTTGGCGGATCGGTTCGGACCAGTCGGGGCAGAACATTTGGTGACGCAGCCATTCAAAACCCTGATCAAGCGCGATCACGAAGAACAGGAAGAAGGCGATGTCGGGCACGCCGCGCACCACTGCGATATAGGCGCGTCCCAGCCATGACAGGGGCAGAATGTGCGACCGCGCGGCCATCGCGCCACCGAAGCCAAAGAGCAGCGCGGTGGGTGCCGTGATCGCGAGAAGCGCAAAGACCGTCAGGAACGACCAATAGAGAAGCTGATGCTTGCCGGTCGTGAAGTAGCAGGCAAACCAGCGAACCGTGTCGAGTGTTGAGGGGTCAGTGCAGAAGGAGAACATGCAGTGCCAGAATGATGTCTGGGGACGGTGCCCCCCGCGCCGGGCGGGAGGCACGCAGGGTCATTAGAAGGTCGAGGAGACTTCCCATTTGGTGATGAGTTCGTTCAGGGAGCCATCGTCTTTCATCGACTGGATGGCCATGTTGAACTTCTCTTTCAGCTCGCCGTCGCTTTCGCGGATGCCCATGCCGACGCCGCCACCGATCATCTCGGTCTTCTCGAGCAGGACGAGGTCCGCGTCTTCTTCGGCGATGGGGGCCAGGAACGACTGGTCGGCCAGAACGGCGTCAGCTTCGCCGTTGCGGACGGCAGCGATCGTGTCTTCGGGCGTGGCGAATTCCAGAACGGTCACGCCAGCCTCGGCCAGGAAGGCCGCCTGGATGGTGTTGACCTGTGCGGCCACGACACCGCCCATGATGTCGGCGTCGCCCGACATCGCGAGGTAGCCCGAGGGATCCGGCGGGGTGTAGCCCATGGTGAAGTCGATGACCTCGTCACGCTCGGCGGTGATCGACATGCCCGCGATGATGGCGTCGTAGTTGCCGCTCACCAGGTTGGGGATGATCGAATCCCAGTCGTTGGTGACCCATTCGCAGGTCAGTTCGGCGCGCATGCACAGCTCATCGCCCAGCTCACGCTCGAACCCGGCAACTTCGCCGTTATCGTCGAGGAAGTTCCACGGCGCGTAGGCGCCTTCGGTGCCCAGACGCACGGTGTCCATGGCCAGTGCCGCGCCTGCGGTCAGGGCCAGAATGGCGGTGGATTGGATCAGCAGTTTCATAAAAGTCTCCCGTATGATGCTGAGGGGGTCAGGCGGCCACGGCGGACAGAAACTGCCGCAGACGGTCTGATTTCGGGGCACCGAAGAGGTCGGCCGGGGGGCCTTCTTCTTCGATTTTGCCCTGGTGAAGGAAAATGACATGGTCCGACACGTCGCGGGCCATGGCCATGTCGTGGGTGACGAGGATCATCGTGCGGCCCTCGGCGGCCAGCGCCTGGATGACCTTGATCACCTCCTGCTCCAATTCAGGGTCGAGCGCGGAGGTGGGTTCGTCGAAGAGGAGCGCTTGGGGTTCCATCGCGAGCGCGCGGGCAATGGCCGCGCGTTGCTGTTGGCCGCCGGACATCTGCGCCGGATAGACATCGCATTTGTCGCCGATGCCAACCTTGGCGAGCAAGGCGCGCGCGCGGTCTTCGACCTGCGCCTTGTCATGCCCCAGAACCTGCACCGGGGCCTCCATCACGTTTTGTAAGATCGTGAGATGCGCCCACAAGTTGAATTGTTGAAAGACCATCGACAGGTTGGTGCGGATTTCAGTGACCTGCTTGCGGTCGGCAGGGCGGCGATTGGCGCCGGACCCGGACCAGCGCACGGGCGCGCCGTCGAACAGGATCTCTCCATCCTGACTGTCTTCGAGGAGGTTGCAGCAGCGCAGAAGCGTTGATTTGCCCGATCCCGACGACCCGATGAGGCTTATCACGTCGCCTTTGCGTGCGGTCACGTCGACGCCCTTGAGCACGTTTAGCGCGCCATAGGATTTGTGCAGGTTTTTGATTTCGATGACCGGTGCAGCAGCCGTCACGCGAGTTCCCCGTTGGTTTTCAAGCTGGAATAAGGCCACGGATCGTGGGGTTGCGCAACGGGTTTTCGCGGTTGCGGCGTTGGTTAACGCCGCTTGACCCTACGTCCGATTTTCAATTGGGCAATTGCGGCGCGGGCGGGATCGGGATGGCGCGGTAATCACGCGCGGGTATGTGCACGAGGCCGTGGAGGCACAGCGCATCGCGGTCATCTGCATCAAGTGCCGCGATGGCATGGGACAGTCCGGCGCGGATTGTGGCCGCATCCCGGCCCCGCGCGGTGACAAAGGGTAGGGCGGGTGTGGGTGCGGTTTTGGCGATCACGCGCAGATCGTCCGTCCAGCGGTCATGGCGGGTCATCAAGGTCCATGTCACCACGTCGATCCCCGCGATATCCGCGCGTCCGTGGGCCACCGCGCGGGCCGAAGCCACGTGGCTTCCGGTTTGCAGAACGGGTGTGAGGCGTATCCCCGACTGGCTCGCATGGGCGAGGGGTGCGGCCCAGCCTGATTGCGAGAGCCTGTCGTTGAGCGCGAGTGATGCCCCGTGAAATGCCGCAAAGTCGTCGCGCGAATCATCCGCCCGCACAACCAACACGCTGTGGTAATGACCAGATGGAATACCTGCAATTCCGTGGTCGGGGCTGCCGATCAAGTCCACCTTGGAATGGAGCCGCGCGCGAAACGGCAGGCCACAGGTTTGTGAGAGATAGAGGTCGGGTGCCTCCCAATGCTGCCAGAGATCGGACGGTTGCGTCAGCGCCGGGGCCTGCCCGTCAGCCGCGCGCACCAAGTCCCAAAATCGTTCCTGCGCCGCCGCCGTTTCCGGGCGGGCATACATTGGCAGGCTGGCGATCATCCCGCGGCGTCGACCCGTTGCCGTGCCAGCGCCGAGTCGCGATCCGTGACGCCCAGCAGATTGGCGACAAGGCGCAAAAGCGCGTCCTCTTCGCTGTCGCGCACGCCGTCGGCCAGGACTACGGCCCAGAGCGCTTCGATTACGCCCATGCGGTCCTCGTAATCCACGGCGTCCTTGATCGCGCGCGTAAAGCGGACGGTATCGGGGGCCTCGGCCTCGAGCGTCTCGGCGTCGCTGCGCAGTTTGGTCGCCTCGAACGGGGACAGGCCATAGCGTTTGGCGGTGATGCGGTCGATGCGCGCGACCTCGTCGGCGCTGTAGTCCCCATCGGACCGGGCGATACGCACCAGAAGCGCGGTCAACGCAAGGCGCGCGTCGCCGTCATCCAGCGGATCGGGTTCAGGTGCGGTGAGGCGGGACAGAAGATTTTGAAACATGACGCCTACATAGGTCGGCGCGCGCGGGTGTTCTACCCGTCATACCCTTCGACGATGATCAGGTCGGATCGTGCTGCACCCAGCCGTTTTTGCAGGGCGGCCTGATATTCCGGACTGTCATAACAAGCCTGCGCGGTTTCCAAGCTGTCGAATTCCAGAACGACCGCGCGGGCGCGCTGTTCGCCTTCGACCACCGTTTGCGCCCCGCCACGGACGAGGAAGCGCGCGCCAAATTTTTCGAACGCGACCGCGTTGGCCTGACGGTATTCCTCGTAGGCGGCAGGCTCGGTCACGTCGCCATGGGCAATCCAGTACCCTTTGGGCATTACGACCCCTCGCGGTTGGGCATGCCGGGCAGGACGCCCGCGGCCAGAATGGTGGCGCGGTTGGACCCGATCCCGAGGATGGTGGCGACCTTGTTCACGACCTCTTCTTCGCTGCGGTGGCGCATGCCATCGGCCAAAAGGACCTCCCACAGGGCCACGAACATATCCTCGCGCCCGGCCTCCGTCACCTCGTTGGCGAGGATTTGGCTGAGTTCGGCGGTATTCGGCATCGCCTCTTCCAGCTTTTCACAGCTGGCACGGAATTTAGCGGCCTCGACCGCCGACAGGTTGTTGCGCTTGGCGAGGATGAAATCGATGCGTTCCAACTCCTGATAGAGATAGGCGTGATCGGCCTTGGCCACGCGGACCATCAGCGCGCCAAAGGCGTGTTCTGCATCCGCCTCGGGCAAGGGCGTTTCGTAATCCTCGGGCGCAAAGAGCGCGAAGAGACGTTCAAACATAACCTAGACCAATCGTGATGTGTCCTTGGCCGCCCGCACGAAATCCGCAAAAAGCGGGTGGGGCGAGAAGGGTTTGGATTTCAGTTCCGGGTGGAATTGCACGCCGATGAACCACGGATGGTCCTTGTGTTCGACGATTTCAGGCAAACGACCGTCGGGTGACATGCCGGTGAAGCACAGCCCCTCTTTTTCCAGCTGTTCGCGGTACGCGATGTCGACCTCGTAACGGTGCCGGTGGCGTTCTTCGATTTGCTGGGTGTCGTAGACTTGCGCGACTTTGGAGCCTTCGGTCAGGACGGCATCGTAGGCGCCAAGGCGCATGGTGCCGCCCTTGTCGTCGGTGGCCTTGCGACGCACGGTGTGGTTGCCCTGCACCCATTCCTTGAGGTGATAGACCACAGGTTCGAACCGCTTTTCGCCGGCCTCGTGGTCGAATTCCTCGGACCCGGCATTGTCGAGTTTGGCCAGATTGCGCGCGGCCTCGATCACGGCCATTTGCATGCCAAGGCAGATGCCCAGATAGGGCACCTTGCGTTCGCGGGCGAATTGCGCGGCCTTGATTTTCCCTTCGGTCCCGCGTTCGCCGAATCCACCGGGGACGAGGATCGCGTGGAAGCCTTCGAGATGGGGCGCGGGGTCTTCGTGTTCGAAAAGCTCCGCATCGACCCATTCGATTTTCACGCGGGTGCGGTTTGCCATGCCCCCATGGGTGAGCGCCTCGGCGATGGACTTATAGGCATCTTCAAGCTGGGTGTATTTGCCGACGATGGCCACGCGCACCTCGCCTTCGGCGTTGTGGATGCGGTCGCTCACGTCCTCCCATTTGGACAGGTCGGGCTTGGGCGCGGGCGCGATTTGGAACGCGTCGAGCACGGCCTGATCCAGCCCCTCGCGGTGGTAGGCGAGCGGCGCGTCATAGATGGTCGACAGGTCCTGCGCGGCGATCACGCTGTCGGGGCGCACGTTGCAGAACAGCGCGAGCTTCTCGCGTTCCTTGACCGGGATCGGTCCCTCAGACCGGCAGACAAGGATGTCGGGGGCCAGACCGATGGAGCGGAGTTCCTTGACCGAGTGCTGGGTCGGTTTGGTCTTCAACTCGCCGCTGGCCTTGATGAACGGCAAAAGCGTCAGGTGCATGAAGAGGCACTGCCCGCGCGGTTTGTCCTGGCTGAACTGGCGGATGGCTTCGAAGAACGGCAAGCCTTCGATATCGCCCACGGTGCCGCCAATCTCGCAAAGCATGAAGTCGACTTCATCCTCGCCGATCGCGATGAAATCCTTGATCTCGTTCGTGACGTGGGGAATGACTTGGATCGTTTTGCCCAGGTAATCGCCGCGGCGCTCTTTTTCGAGAACATTGGAATAGATGCGCCCCGACGACACCGAATCCGTGCCGCGCGCGTGCACACCGGTGAAGCGTTCGTAGTGGCCAAGGTCGAGGTCAGTTTCAGCCCCGTCATCGGTCACGAAGACCTCGCCATGTTCAAAGGGCGACATCGTGCCGGGGTCGACGTTCAAGTACGGATCCAGCTTGCGCAGGCGGACAGAATAGCCGCGCGCCTGCAACAATGCGCCAAGCGCCGCGGACGCGAGGCCCTTGCCCAGAGAACTGACAACACCGCCTGTGATGAAGATAAAGCGCGCCATGACTGGCCTTTCCCGTCGTGTTTTTGGTTGCTCGAGAGCCCAGCACCACGGGATTAAACCCATAACGGATTCGCTGCACAGAGTCCATGCGCAGTGCCAGATCAGGTGGGGCGGTCACGCCGCCCCGCAAGGTATTGTGGTTATTCAGCCACCGGAAGCAGCGGTTCGTCATCCAGCGACGGGGGCAGCAGGCTGTCGCCATCTACCGGTTCACCGTCCTGCGTGGCCGTGGGCGGTGCGAGCCGGTCCAGAACGGAGGCATTGCCCGCGCCCTGGGCCGAGATCAGCGTTAGCGCCAGTGCCGCCACCATAAAGGCCGCGCCCAGGATCCATGTCAGCCGGGTCAGGGCGTTGCCTTGGCCGCGGGCCTGAATGCCGCCGCCGCCACCGCCGCCAATGCCCAGACCACCCCCTTCGGAGCGCTGCAGCAGCACCACGCCGATCAATGCGACGGCAAGGAGCAAAAGGACGATTAGGACGACATTTTCCATATTGCGGGACTCTCTGGCCGCTTGGCCGCTGTGTGACGGGCCGTATCTAGAAGCTGGCGCGGGGTGCCGCAACCCCTGAGAATGCCCCGGGCCGTGTTACCCCGAGGCCGCCGCTAGTCGTCCACATCATCCACATCGGCCTGACCGGACAGTTTGCGCCGCACAAGGCTCCATGACAGGCCGATCCCCAACACGAACGACATGGCGATCAGCGCGAGCCACGTGTTCCGCGTTGGATCATCGAGGTTGAGAAGACCGAAATCGTAAGCAACCCAGAGCCCTGCACCCACCAGCGCCATCACCAGCAGCATCCCGAAGGCCCCGATCGACCGAAACGTCGCGCGCAGGTAGATGATGTAGCCGATCAACAGGATCAGCCCGGCCAGAACCGCGACGGACAGCTTATCTTCGCCGTTTTGGGCCACCCAGCGGACATAGTTCCACTGGGTCGGGTTGAAGGTCGCGGCCAAGAGGGCAAAGGCAAAGCCCCAGCGGAGGAGAAATCCAAACATGCCGCAGATGTCTCAGCCCCGGCCATCTGCGTCAAGCCAAGCCAAGCAAAGGCAAGGCTGCGCGGCTGCCCTTGCGGTTGCTGTCGCTTGCGCGGCCCGCTATGAGGCGCGCGGTTTGACCTGAAAGGACAGCGCATGGCCAATGTTGTGGTGGTCGGCACCCAGTGGGGTGACGAGGGCAAAGGCAAGATCGTCGATTGGCTGAGCGAGCGTGCCGACATCATCGCCCGCTTCCAGGGCGGTCACAATGCGGGCCACACGCTGGTGATCGACGGGGCGGTCTACAAACTGCATGCGCTGCCGTCGGGCGTGGTACGCGGCGGCAAGCTGTCGGTCATCGGCAACGGTGTCGTGCTGGACCCTTGGCACTTGGTCGAGGAGATCGCGACCGTGCGTGAGCAAGGTATCGAGATCACGCCCGAGACGCTGATGATCGCCGAGAATACGCCGCTGATCCTGCCCTATCACGGGGAGCTTGATCGCGCGCGCGAGAGCCAGAATTCCGTGGCCAAGATCGGCACCACCGGGCGTGGCATCGGCCCGGCCTACGAGGACAAGGTGGGCCGCCGCGTAATCCGCGTGGCCGATCTGGCCGATGATGCGACGCTGGAATTGCGCGTGGATCGCGCGTTGGTTCACCACAATGCGTTGCGTTCTGGTCTGGGTCTTGAGGCTATCGACCGTGACGCGCTGCTGACCAAGCTGCGGGAAGTTGCGCCCGAGATCCTGAAATACGCGGCCCCGGTGTGGAAAGTGCTGAATGAAAAGCGCCGCGCGGGGAAGCGTATCCTGTTTGAAGGGGCGCAAGGCGCGCTTCTGGACATCGATTTTGGCACCTATCCCTTCGTGACCTCGTCCAATGTGATTGCGGGGCAGGCGGCGACGGGCACTGGCATCGGGCCGGGGTCCATCGATTACGTTCTGGGGATCACCAAGGCCTATACCACCCGTGTGGGCGAGGGGCCGTTCCCGACGGAGTTGGACGACGAGGACGGGCAGCGTCTGGGCGAGCGTGGCCATGAGTTCGGCACCACCACGGGCCGCAAGCGCCGCTGTGGCTGGTTCGATGCCTGTCTCGTGCGCCAGACATGCGTGACCTCGGGCGTGTCAGGCATCTCGCTGACGAAACTCGACGTGTTGGACGGGTTTGACGAGATCAAGATTTGCACGGGCTACGAGTTGGACGGGGTCCAGTTGGACTACCTGCCCACGGCGGCGGATCAGCAGGCGCGCGTGACGCCGGTCTACGAGACCATCGAGGGCTGGCAGGGATCGACCGCAGGCGCGCGGTCCTGGGCCGAGCTTCCGGCAGCGGCGATCAAATATGTGCGGCGGATCGAGGAGTTGATCCAGTGCCCCGTCGCCCTAGTGTCCACCTCGCCCGAGCGCGAGGATACGATCCTTGTGACGGACCCATTCGCGGACTGATCCCGCAAACTGTCTGAGGCCGCCCATGGCATTGAGCTACAAAGCCAAGCGACGCTGGTCGCTGTTTATCCTCGTGGTGGCCGTGCCCGCCTACATCGTCGTGGCGGTGACGGTGATGAACTGGCTGGGCCGCCCGCCGATCTTTGTGGAACTGCTGGTCTACATCGCGCTGGGGATCGTCTGGGCGATCCCGCTCAAGCCGGTGTTCAAAGGTGTGGGGCAACCGGACCCGGACGCGCCGCCGCCGCAAGACTAGGGTCTCGCGGCGCGCTTTCCATCAACGGATTGATTTGGCCTAGCCTGCGGCGCGGGCCTCGGCCTGTTCAATTGCGTCGGGCTGGAAGCGGGTGCTGTCGGTCGCCTCGAACTGGCCGCCGCGGATCTTGCGGATGCGGCCCTGCCGCAGAAGCGTGCCAAAGGCGCGCAACCCGTCTTCACGGCTAAAGCTTCCCGCTTCGGACGCGCCTTGGACGAGGCGCATGATTTGCGGACGCGAGAACACGGTCTTGCCCTCCACATGGGTCAGCCATGCTGCCGCCGCCTCGAGCGTGTCGGGCAGGCCTTCGGCACCGGCATCGGCCATGAAGCCTGAGAACCCTGCAACATCACCGTCATTGGTGCGCGCAACGGGAGCCGGGCGGACAGGTTGCGCGGCTGTGGGTGCCGCGGCCTCGGTCGCAGGTTCTGCAACGGGGGCCGGGGCCGCAACAGGTGCAGGCGCCGCTTCGGTTGCGGCCTCTGGTGCTTGGGCCTCAGGTGCGGGTGCTGCGGCGCGTGCGACGCGGCGCGGCGTCACCGGTTTGACCTCGGCGGGTGCCGGTGTGTCCACGCGTTGTGCAGCCACGAGTTTGAGCGGGGCAGGGGCGCGGCGGGCTGGTTCGCGCGCAGGCGCGGCATCGTCGGCGCGTTTTTGCGGGCGGCGCGGACGGACCACGGCGGCGAGGTCTTCGCGGAACGGCTCCTGCTCCTCCTCGGGGGTGGTCTTGGTCGCGTCACCCAGTTGGCGCGCAGCCTCGGTCGCGGCGACGGCGGCCTTGAGTTGGGTGAAGGCCTGACGGCGCGTGCGGCCATCTGGGGCCTCCATCTGCGCGTCGGCCTCGGTCATCAGGCGCGAGACGGCGGTGTCTGTGTCACCCATCGCGCCCAGCTTGTCCCGGCCCGCCTTGGCGTCGCGGGTGGACGGTACAGCGTCCTCAGGGCCGTCTTGGGCCACGATATTGGTGATGCCATCCGCCTCGGGCGCGTCGTCGACGGGATCGGCGGTGTCGTCGGCAAAGATCGAGGGCGCGTCGCCCTCGTCGTCGTCGGCTGCGTCGAATGCAGGCGCGGCCTCTTGCGCCTCGGCCTCGACCGCGGCCAGTTCGCGCGCCAATTCGTCTTCCTCTTCTGCCGACAGCCCGCCATCTGCCTGGGCGGTCTCGGCCACGGTTTTTGTCAGCTCATCAAGACCATCGAGGTCTTGGAAGTCATCATACGCGGCCTCTTCATCAGCCTCTTTATCGGCTACGGCCTGTTCAGCGGGCGCGTCGTCGGTCGCATCCTCGATGGCTTCCAACTGTCCCCGGGCGACGGCGGCCTCGAAGTCGGCGCGTTTCATCTTGAGAACGCGCGCTTTGGGCGCGGCGGGTTCGGCGTCCGCTTCGCTTGGTGCGTCTGCTTGGGCCTCCTCCAGCTGGGCCTCTTCCGGCGCGGCCTCAGACGCCGGGGAAAAATCCTCGGCGTGTTCATCCTCGGAATAGGCTGCCTTGGCGGCGCCTGCGGCGGCGGTTACGCCCACGACGGCCTGAATGCGGCGCAGCTTGGCGGCGAGGGTATCTTCGTCCTGCTGTGCCGTCTCTGGCGCGTCGGCTTCCACCGTTTCGGCGGTGACGGGTGCCTCTTCGGGCTCTGCGGGCAGGCTGTCTGTTTCGGCGTCTGTGGCGTCGTCGTCTTGAGCGTCGGCCTCAGGCGCGTCGTCTGCGGGCGCGTCGTCTTCTTGCGTCTCTTCCTCGACCGTCTCGCTTACATCGTCGTCAAACTGTTCTGCCGCGATCTCTTCGGCCTCAGCCACCGGCTCATCTGCGCTGTCATCGGCAACGCTGTCTGGTGTGGCTGACTCGACCTCGGGCTCGACCACGGGCGCGACCTCGGGCTCTGGGGTGATGTCCTCGGCGGGCGCCGCCTCCGCATCGTCATATGTGCCAAGGTCTTCTTCGCGGCCTTCAACAGAGGCGTCTTCGGCGGGTTCTGCTGCGGGCGCTTCCGGTGCTGGCTCGGGCTGAACGACCGGGGCTGCCCCGGAGGAATCTGCGGCTTGCAGCAACACGCGGTTGCCTTCGGCGCGGGCGGTGACGCCACGGGCGATCTCGCGTTCGGCGATGCGGGCCATGACGTCGGCGTCGGGCTGGGGCGGTTCGGCCCCGAAATAGCGATCTTCGGCAGCGAGGTCGCGGAAATACTCCGCGATGGCCTTCATCGTGTCAAAGCTGTCGTCGAACCCTTCGAGGGTGCACGAGAACGTCCCATACGAGACTGTCAAAACCTTGCTGTTACCCACCATAACGACTGCTCACTTGTAATTTCGACTTTGGGTTGACGGTTGGTTTACCATCTTCCCGGTTGTGGAATGGACCCGAACCGCGTTCATTTCCGTGTGTTTTCATGGCGCGAATGTGGTCTTTCGTCCCAAAATGCAGGATTCGCCGATGTTTCGCCCCATTGTAGCATGTCCAAACGCCGTGACACTGGTCGGCGGCGGCGAGGCTAACGCGACATCCCTTACCAAGGCGTTGTCGCACGCGCCGACGCTGGTGGCCGCCGATGGCGGGGCGGCGGCCTGTCTGGCGGCAGGCCATGTGCCAGACGCTGTGATCGGCGATTTTGACTCACTGTCCGACGATGCAGCTGCCGACATCCCGCAGGGTCGGCTTCACCATGTTGCATCGCAGGACGACACCGATTTTGACAAATGCCTGAAACGGATCGAGGCGCCGGGCATTCTGGGGGTGGGTTTCCTGGGTGGGCGGATCGACCATCAACTCGCCGCGTTCAGCAGCCTGATGCGCGACCCGCGCCCGATTGTCTTGATCAGCAAACGCGAGGTCGTGTTCATGGCCCCGCGCGCACTGCGGCTGAGGCTTGCGCCCGGCGATCCGATTGCCTTTTACCCGCTCAGGCCGGTGGAATTGACGACCCGGGGCGTGCGCTATCCGCTGGCGGCGACGACCGTTGCGCCCGACGGGATCATCAGCACGTCGAACCACGTGGCCGATCCTGAGGTCGAAATCGTGACAGATCGGGCCGGTGTTCTTGTGACTATGCCGCTGGCGGCGCTGGAACCGGTGTTGGACGCGCTGTGGCCACACGTTCGCGCCAAATGACATAAAGACCCGCGGAGATCGTCACGAGGATGCCGATGGCCGCCAACCCGTTGGGCAGGTCGCGGAAGATCACAAAGCCGATCACGGTCGCGAAGGGAATTTCCAGATATTGCATCGGTGCCAGCGTGGCAGACGGCGCAAAGCGCAGCGACCACGTCATGAAAAGATGCGCGATGGACCCCACGATCCCTGTGAGCAGGAGCAGCCATGCCTCGTTCCCAGTGGGGCGCGGCAAGGCCGCGATGTCCCAACCCAGCGCGCCACCCACAAGGTATATGGGGGCGAGGATGGCCATGGCGATGCAGCCCGAAATGGCCTGAAGTGTCACCGCATCCACGGATTTGGCGATCTGACGCGTTTGCAGCATGAAAAGCGCAAAGACCACGGCGACACCGAGCGGCAAGAGCGCGGCCCAGCCGACGGCTGCAAACGATGGCTGGATGACCAGAAGCGTGCCGACAAACCCCACCCCGCAGGCGGCCAGGCGGTGTGGCCCCACGGCTTCGCCCAGAACGGCCCACCCCAGAAGCAGCATGATAAAGGGCATCACGAAGGCAATCGCGATGGCATCGGCCAGTGGCAGGTAACGCAGCGCCGTGAACATCAGCGCGATGCCGCAGATATGCAGGACCGTGCGTTGCACGATGATGCGCCAGTGCCGGGAGGTGAGTTGAGGGCGCGCACCGCTGGCCAGTGCAATGGGACCTAGCAGGACCGCTTGCGCCAGAAACCTCACAGCCACGATCATCAGGATCGGCAGGCTCGCGCCCAGGATCTTGCCCAACGCGTCGCCAAAGGGCGCCATGACGCAAAAGGCGAGCATGAGCATGATCCCAAGGAGGGGGCGGTCCGGGTTGGCGGCGTTGTTCATATCCGCAGGCTAGGACCTCGGTCCCGCAAAGACCATCAGCAATTGGGAATGTTGACGGCCAGCCCGCCCAGCGAGGTTTCCTTGTACTTCTCGCTCATGTCCGCGCCGGTCTGGCGCATGGTCTCGATACAGGCATCGAGCGGCACAAGGTGGGTGCCATCCCCGCGCAAGGCCAGCGAGGCCGCAGAGACCGCCTTGATACAGCCCAGCCCGTTGCGTTCGATGCAGGGCACTTGCACCAGCCCTTTGACCGGGTCGCATGTCATCCCGAGGTGATGTTCCAGCGCGATCTCGGCCGCGTTTTCGACCTGTTCGGGTGTTCCGCCCATCACGGCGCACAGGCCCGCCGCGGCCATGGCAGACGCGCTGCCGACTTCGGCCTGACAGCCGCATTCCGCGCCCGAGATCGAGGCGTTGTGTTTCACAAGCCCGCCAATGGCCGCCGCGGTGAGCAGGAAGTCGGGAATGCGCGAGTGCGCTGCCCCCGGCACATGGTCGAGCCAATAGCGCAGCGTGGCGGGAACCACGCCCGCGGCCCCGTTGGTGGGCGCTGTGACGACCTGACCGCCGGCGGCGTTCTCCTCGTTCACGGCCATGGCGTAGACGCTCATCCAGTCGTTGATGGTGTGGGGTGCGGTCAGGTTCATGCCGCGTTCGGCCAAGAGCGCGTCGTGGATGCCCTTGGCACGGCGTTTGACCGACAGACCGCCGGGCAGGGTGCCGTCGCTGGTCAGGCCCCGGTCGATGCACTGTGACATCACGGCCCAGATGCGAGCGATCCCATCGTCGAGCGCGGTGGACGACATCCGCGACAACTCGTTCGCGCGTTTGAGACCCGCGATGGTCTGCCCGGTTTCGCGGCACATCGATAGCATCTCAGCCGCGCTTTTGAACGGGTAGGGCACGGGTGGGCCATCGTCGGTATCGGCGCCGGAGGCGAGTTCCTCTGCCGTCAGCACGAAGCCACCCCCGACGGAATAATAGGTCTCCTGCAGGATCACGTCGCCTTGGGCATCGGTGGCCCGCAGGATCATGCCGTTCGCGTGGCCGGGAAGGTTGGGTCCGAAGTCAAAGGTCAGGTCCGCCTTGGGATCAAAGGCCAGCGGCGGCAGGTCCGCCACGGTGATCTGCGCCGTCTCGCGGATTTGGGCCAGCGTCGCCTCGGCCTGATCCGCGTCATAGGTGTCGGGCTGAAATCCGGCCAACCCTAGGATCGTGGCGCGGTCGGTGGCGTGGCCCACACCCGTGAACGCGAGCGAGCCGTGCAGCGATGCCTTGAGCCCCGCGGGCGTGAAGGGCGAGGCGCGCAAGGTGTCCAGAAATCGACCTGCGGCCACCATCGGACCCATCGTGTGCGAGGATGACGGGCCGACGCCCACCTTGAACATATCAAAGACGGATAGGAACATGCGACTGAGCTAGCCCAGTCTGGCCCGCGCCAAGGGTCCCAAAGCGACGTTTCCAATCGGAAACGGTCGCAGTTGGCGCAAGCCCGCTTTGGACCCTACCGCGCGGGGTGGGCTTGGGGTAGGGATGGGCACAGACCCCGGGGCACGTCCATGTGCCCCTGCAGAGAACGCGAGACATCACATGAGCGGCGAGCTTTCCCCCATCGACAAGGCCAAATTCGTGGCGGCCAAGCAGGCCTGCGAATACGTGGAAGACGGGATGAAGGTGGGGCTGGGGACCGGATCGACGGCAGCATGGCTCGTCCGGTGCCTGGGCGAGATGGTGCGCGACGACGGGCTTCATATCCGCGGGGTTCCGACCTCGACCCGGACGGCGGCGCTCGCCCGGGATGTGGGGATCGAGGTCATTTCGCTGGATGAGGCTCGGTGGCTCGATCTGACGATCGACGGTGCGGACGAATTCGACACGGACCTGAACCTGATCAAGGGTGGTGGCGGGGCGCTGCTGCAGGAAAAGATCGTGGCCACGGCCAGCGACCAGATGGTCGTCATTGCGGATGTGTCGAAACAGGTCGATACGTTGGGCGGCTTCCCCCTGCCGATCGAGGTGATCCCCTTTGGCTGGCAGACGACCAAGGCCGTGGTCGAAGAGATGCTGAGCGCCATGGACGTGCTGGGCCAGACGGTGACGCTCCGCCTGAACGGGGACAGCGCCTATGTGACGGATGAAGGGAACTACCTTCTGGATTTGCACCTGAACCGGATCGGGAACCCGCGGCAGTTGGCAATGGCGATCAATCAGGTGCCGGGCGTCGTGGAGAACGGGCTTTTCATGGATATCTGCGACGTGGTTGTCATGGGCTATGGCGATGGCCGGGTCGAGGTGCGCGATATCAACGAGGGCACCGTGCACGAGGACCGCATCAACTTTGTCGACAGCGACAACCTGTTCACGGATCTGGCCGATTGAGCATCCAAACGATTGACTACCCGGTGACGCCCGCGCGGCGCCGGATCATGGTGTTAAACGTCGTGGCGCATATCATTGCGGCCTCTGCGGCGATCTGGTTCTGGCGGACGGGCGACGGCGCCGCATGGCTGTTCTTTGCCATCGCGGTCAGTCTGCTGGCGCTCTGGACGCTGGTTGTCCTGCTCAGCCGGCCTGTCATTGCGCGGATTGAAGGGCCTGACACAATTGTCATCTACGGGGCGACAGGGCGCGAAACGCGGATCGCCGCGTCCGACATCACGGAGATGTCGGTGGACCCGGCGCGCCGAACGGGCGTTATCCAGTTTCACAAGGATGGCGCGGACGGATTTGCGATCGTGTCGACCCGGTTCATGGGGGCAGAGGCCGCGCAGGACTTTGCCCATCGGGTTGCACAGATGCGCCGGGACGCGCAGTAAAGGCCCACGGAATAAAGGACGATCCCATGGCGTATGATTATGACCTCTTTGTCATCGGTGGTGGATCAGGGGGCGTGCGGGCCGCGCGGGTTGCGGCGGCCGAAGGGGCCAAGGTTGCGCTTGCCGAAGAAAGCCGGATGGGCGGCACCTGCGTCATCCGCGGCTGTGTTCCCAAGAAACTGATGGTCTACGCATCGAGCTACCGCGAAACCTTCAAGGACGGGGCGGCCTATGGCTGGGACGTGACGGCGGGTGAGTTTGATTGGTCGAAGTTCCAGACCCGGTTGACGGGAGAGCTGGATCGGCTGGAGCAGGTTTATCGCAAGTTGCTGAACGGATCGGACGTCGAGATCTTCGACAGCCGTGCCAAGGTCAGCGGCAAGAACGAGGTCACGCTGGCGGACGGCACGACCAAGACCGCAAAGACCATTCTGGTGGCGGTGGGCGGCTGGCCGGTGGTCCCCGATTTGCCCAACGCGCATCTGGGGATCACGAGCAACGAGATTTTCCATCTGGAGGAACTGCCCAAGCGCATCCTGATCGTCGGTGGCGGCTACATCGCGTGCGAGTTCGCGTGTATCCTGAACGGGTTGGGGGTTGATGTGACCTTGTACTATCGGGGCGCGCAGATCCTGCGGGGCTTTGACGACGAGGCGCGCGGACTGGTGGCCGAGGCCATGCGCGACAGCGGGATCGACATCCACACCGGGACCAACATCCTGGAAATGGGGCCTGCGGGGTCTGACCACAGCGGCTCGCAACCCACGGCCAGCGATGCCTCCATGGGCCCCGACGCCAAGCAGTCGCAAGAGCTGTTGCGCGAGGACGGCTCGACGGACGGGCCGATCTGGGTCAAGTCGACGACTGGGCGCGAGGGCGAATACGATCAGGTCCTGTTCGCCACGGGTCGTGCGCCCAATACGTCCGGGCTGGGGCTCGAGGATGTGGGCGTAGAGCTTGCCCGCTCTGGCGCGATCAAGGTGGATGACTACAGCAAGACCGCCGTGGATTCGATCTATGCCATCGGTGACGTGACCAAGCGCGTGGAACTGACCCCTGTGGCGATCCGTGAGGGGATGGCCTTTGTCGAAACCGTCTTCAAGGACAACCCGACGCCGGTCGATCACGAGTTGATCCCTACGGCGATTTTCACCCAGCCCGAGGTCGGCACCGTCGGCCTGAGCGAGGAAGAGGCCCGCGATCAAGAGCCGATCGAGGTCTATTGCACGTCCTTCCGCGCGATGCAGGGCGCCTTTATCGACCGGCCCGACCGGGTGTTGATGAAACTGATCGTCAGCCAAGAGACGCGCAAGGTTCTGGGTTGTCATATTGTCGCGGATCACGCGGGCGAAATGATCCAGCTTGCCGGCGTGGCGGTAAAAATGGGCGCAACCAAGGAAGACTTTGACAGGGTCTGCGCCGTTCATCCGACGATGGCCGAAGAACTCGTGACGATGAAAACACCCATGAGAACGGCGTGAAGATCGCTTGATTTTACGGGAAACACACACACTTAAACCTCAACCAATGACACCAAGAGGACGAGACACCTAGATGGCTGGGAACTCTGGCGGCCCCTGGGGGGGCAGCGGCAATTCAGGCGGCGGCAACAATGGAAACCGCCCCAACAACTCTGGCGGCGGCGGGCGTGGTCCCGAAGGTCCGCAGATTCCGGAAATTGATGAGATCATCAAAAAGGGTCAGGAGCAGCTGCGCGTTCTGACCGGCGGTCGTGCTGGAAACGGCGGCGGCGGTGGTGGCACCGGCGGCGGCGGGCCTGCGTTCACACGCGGCACGATCGGCATCGGCGCGCTGGTGCTGGTGTTGCTTTGGGCCTTTTCGTCCTTCTACACCGTGCGTCCGGAAGAGCAGTCGGTGGAACTGTTCCTGGGCGAATACTCGTCCACCGGGCAGCCGGGTCTGAATTTTGCCCCATGGCCTGTCGTAACGGCAGAGATCCTGCCGGTGACGCGCGAACAGACCGTCGAAATCGGCACGGGCCGGTCGGGCGGTGACGCGGGTCTGATGCTGACGGGTGATGAAAACGTGGTCGACATCGACTTCCAGGTTGTCTGGAACATCTCGGATCCCGCGCAGTACCTGTTCAACCTCGCGGATCCCGAACTGACGATTAACGCGACGGCGGAATCGGCCATGCGCGAGATCATTGCGCAATCTGAGCTTGCGCCGATCCTGAACCGGGACCGTGCCCTGATCGCGCAGCGTCTGGAGGATCTGATCCAGTCGACACTCGACAGCTACGAATCCGGCGTGAACGTCATCCGGGTCAACTTTGACAAGGCGGACCCACCCGCGGCAGTGATCGCAGCCTTCCGCGACGTGCAAGCCGCCGAGCAGGAACGTGACCGGTTGCAGAACGAGGCGGACGCCTATGCGAACCGCGTGCTCGCGGAGGCCCGTGGTGAGGCAGCGCAGCTGCTGGAAGAGGCCGAAGGGTATCGCGCGCGCGTGGTGAATGAAGCCGAGGGTGAGGCCAGCCGCTTTACCGCCGTTTTGACGCAGTATCAGCAACAGCCCGATGTGACGCGCAAACGTCTGTATCTGGAAACCATGGAAGAGGTTTTGGGCCGCGTGGATAAGATCATCCTTGATGACAACGCTGGCGGTGCGGGCCAAGGCGTCGTGCCTTACCTGCCGCTCAACGAATTGCGCCGCACCCCGGCGCCCGCTGCCGGAGGGTCGAACTGATGCGTCGCACCACCTTTTTGATCCCCGCGGTCGTCGTGATCGCAGCCCTGCTGCTGTCGTCGGTCTTTATCGTGGACGAGCGTCAGAAGGCGCTGGTTCTGCAGTTTGGCCGCGTCGTGCAGGTCAAGGAATCGCCGGGTCTGGGCTTTAAGATCCCGCTGATTCAGGAAGTCGTTCGCTATGACGACCGTATCCTGTCGATTGATGTCGATCCTCTTGAGGTCACGCCTCTCGACGATCGTCGTTTGGTGGTCGATGCCTTTGCGCGCTACCGGATCACCGATGTGGAACGTTTCCGTCAGGCTGTTGGTCTGGGGGGCGAAACCTCGGCGGCGAACCGGATGGACGGCATCTTGCGCGACCAGTTGCGCGCCACTTTGGGTAGCGTGTCGTCGAACGACATTTTGTCATCGGACCGGGCCGCGTTGATGCAAACGATCCGAACCGGCGCCGCGGATGAGGCGCAGGCGCTGGGCATTGCCGTGGTCGACGTTCGCCTGAAGCGGACGGACCTGCCGACTGAAAACCTTGAGGCGACGTTTGAACGGATGCGGGCTGAACGTGTACGTGAAGCGACGGACGAACGCGCACGGGGCCGCGAGGCCGCCCAGCGTATCCGCGCCCAGGCGGACCGGACGGTGGTCGAGCTGACCTCGGACGCAAACCGTCAATCGCTGATCATTCGCGGTGAAGCGGATGGGGAGCGAGAACGCGTGTTCGCGGACGCCTTTGGTGCGGACCCGGAATTCTTTGAATTCTACCGCTCCATGGCCGCGTATCAGCGATCGCTTCAGGGCAGCAACTCCACGCTGGTTCTGTCGCCCGACAGCGACTTCTTCAACTACCTGCGGTCGGACACTGGCATCCCGGCCTCCGAGTAAGGGCGCGCGACATGGCGTGGATCCTTCTCGGGATCGGATTGGTATTGATTGTGGAGGGGCTGGCCTATGCGCTGGCCCCTTCGCTTGTGGAACGGATGTTGGCTGTGTTGCGGGACGTGCCCGAGCCCGCGCGCCGCTTGGTCGGGCTCATCGCGCTCACGCTGGGGTGTATTTTCTGTGTGATCGCGGTCTGGTTCGGGGCAGGGCTTGCGCCATGACGCAACGACAAACTGCGGAAAAGACGTGCAAAAACAGCGCCCCGTCGGTTCACGAGACCCTCGCCGTTCCATCACACATGAGTGAAAGCAGTTTTCTGCCATTTGCGTTGCAAATCTGTCACCCTAAGTTTCACCTCATGAGGAGACGGGCCGCCGCCGGTGCGGTCTGACATACAGGTTTCAAGACCGAGTAAGGATTCAAGGAGTACTTCATGAAATCCACAGCACTCACATTGCGGCGCGAAGCGGATGGTACGCCATTTGCGATGCGCGCGCTTGCGCTGACCGTTCTCGCGGTTGCGCTGATGATGGCGCAGGCCCTTTCCGCGCGCGCCCAGTCGATCCCGTCGAGCTTTGCCGATCTGGCCGAAAGCATCAGCCCGTCGGTGGTGAACATCACGACCTCGACCAACATTGCGGGTCGCACGGATCAAGGCCCGCAGGGTATCGTGCCCGAAGGCAGCCCGTTCGAGGATTTCTTCCGCGAGTTCGAAGACCGCCGCAACAATGGTGACGGTCAACCGCAACGCCGGTCTTCGGCGCTGGGGTCGGGCTTTGTGATCTCGGAAGACGGCTACATCGTCACGAACAACCACGTGATCGAAGGTGCTGACGAAATCCTGATCGAGTTCTTTTCGGGCGATGAGCTTCCGGCAGAGCTGGTCGGTACGGACCCCAACACAGATATCGCGCTGTTGAAGGTCGAAGCGGATGGTCCGTTGCCCTTTGTGCCCTTCGGCGACAGCAACACCGCCCGTGTAGGTGACTGGGTCATCGCCATGGGTAACCCGCTGGGGCAGGGCTTCTCGGTTTCGGCTGGTATCGTTTCGGCCCGCAACCGGGCGCTGTCGGGAACCTATGATGACTACATCCAGACGGATGCGGCCATCAACCGAGGCAACTCGGGCGGTCCGCTCTTCAACATGGACGGCGAGGTGATCGGCGTGAACACCGCGATCCTGTCGCCCAATGGCGGTTCGATCGGGATCGGGTTCTCGATGGCGTCGAACGTCGTGACCCGCGTGGTCGATCAGCTGCAGGAGTTCGGTGAAACGCGCCGTGGCTGGCTGGGTGTGCGCATCCAGGACGTGACCCCCGACATGGCCGAGGCCATGGGTCTGGAAAACGCCGTTGGTGCGGCTGTGACCGATGTGCCCGATGGCCCGGCCAAGGATGCCGGTATGCTGACAGGTGACATCATCGTCCGCTTTGACGGTCGCGAGGTTGAGGATACGCGCGGTCTGGTGCGCATCGTGGGCAACAGCCCCGTGGGTGCCACCGTCCCCGTCGTCGTGATGCGCGATGGCCGTACCGAGACGCTGGACGTCACGCTGGGTCGTCGCGAGACGGCGGTCGCTGTTCCCGCAGCCCAAGAAGCCCCGGAAGAGGAAGGGCCCGCCACGATGGAGCTGCTGGGTCTGACCCTGTCTGTTCTGTCGGACGACATGCGCGGTGAGCTGGGCGTGGGCGATATCGAAGGCCTGGCCATCACGGCGGTGGACGAAGCCTCGGAAGCCTTTGAAAAGGGTCTGCGCGC
Source organism: Pseudomonadota bacterium (assembly GCA_038527375.1). GTDB lineage: Bacteria > Pseudomonadota > Alphaproteobacteria > Rhodobacterales > Rhodobacteraceae > Shimia_B. The sequence goes on from JBCBFU010000011.1 coordinate 71,143, forward strand.
GGGTGATGTCATCACCGAAGCCGGCCAGCAGAAGGTCACGACCCCTGCCGGGTTCGAGGCGCAGGTGGACGCCGCCATGGAGGCCGGGCGCAAATCCCTGCTGTTGCTGGTGCGGCGCGGTGCCGATCCTCGCTTCGTGGCGCTGACGCTTCAGTAAGCGCTGCAAAAAGCAAGTTTGGAAGGGGCCCCGTGCGGGCCCCTTTTTCGTGGAAGAGCGTCGGGGTTAAAGCTCCGGGTCGCGCTTGACCGCGATCAGGCCCATTTGGCGGGCGGCAGCGAGTGACAGGATCGCGCTGTCGAGGCCTTGGGGTGCCTGATAGGCGCGGATCGCGCG
>JBCBFU010000012.1:0-56864 GCA_038527375.1 Pseudomonadota bacterium
ATCGTCTCGTCATAGACGGGGCTGTAGCAGCGGTCGGGGATCACACATTTGGTGTCCGCCTCGTTGCCATCGGGGCCCCAGCCTTTGCCGCCTGCGCGGATCACGGCGGGCATGGAGGCGTCGATGATGACATCCGACGACACGTGCAGACCGGTGATGCCCTTGTCCGAGTTCACCATGTATTGCGCAGGTCCTGCGGCGATGGCGGCCTTCAGATCGGCCTCAAGCTCGGCATTGCCGGCAATGCGCGTCTCGATATCGCCGATGCCGAAGTTCGGGTTCACGCCCAGCGCGTCGAGCGCGGGTCCGTGTTTGGCAAAGAAGTCCTCAAGCAGCATCGACACGCAGTGACCAAAGATGATCGGGTCCGAGACCTTCATCATCGTGGCCTTCATGTGCAGCGAAAAGAGCGTGCCGTCTTCGGTGCTGGCGATCTGTTCCTTGAGGAAGGTGCGCAGGGCCGCGGCCGACATGAACGACGCGTCGCAGACCGTGCCTTCGTCCAGCGCGATGCCGTCCTTCAGCACCGTGTCGCCCAGCACGATCTTGGCAGGGCCAGCTTGCGCCGCGGTGATGGTCGTCGAGGTCTCGTTGGCAAAGAAGTCGTCGCCCGACATCGAGGCCACGTGCGTTTTGCTGTCGGCAGTCCACGCGCCCATCCGGTGCGGGTTGGCCTTGGCATAGTTCTTGACGGCCTTGGCCGCGCGGCGGTCGGAGTTGCCTTCGCGCAGGACCGGGTTCACGGCCGAGCCTTTGATCGCGTCATACCGCGCGCGGATGTCGCGTTCTTGGTCGGTTGTGGGTTCCGACGGGTAGTCGGGCAGGTCGAAGCCTTTGGATTGCAGTTCGGCGATGGCCGCCGTCAACTGCGGCACCGAGGCCGAGATGTTGGGCAGCTTGATCACATTGGCCTCGGCCGTCTTGACCCACGCGCCGAGGGCGGCCAGATCATCTGATTGCGCCTTGTCGCCCAGCGCCTCGGGGAAGGTGGCGATGATGCGGCCCGCGAGGCTGATGTCGCGGGTTTCCACGTTCACATCCGCCGCCTTGGCAAAGAAGCGGACGATGGGCAGGAGGGACGCAGAGGCAAGTTCCGGGGCCTCATCCACGGTGGTGTAGACGATATCGGTGCCATCAAATGCGGTCATTGTGCTTTCCTCTCTTGGGCCACTGTGGCCGTGTTTGCGCGCGCAATAGCGGATTGCGGGCCAAGAGGAAAGGGTGGCATGCGATGGTATACCGTCGCAGGGGGCGCTTTTTCGCGCGCCCTGCCGGTGCAGGTTGTGACGGCTTGGTGCCTAGCCTTGCCCGCGATGGGCGGTCAGCGCGGCCTCAAGCGCCGCACGCGCCTTGGCCTCGGCCAGGCGGATGCGGCATTGGGTCAAAAACGCCTCTTCCAGCGTTTGCGACGCTGCGGCCAACACGTTGCCGATTTCAACGAAGAGGCGGTCATTGCCGGTCTCTTCCTGCGCGGCCAGAACGTCATCGGCGAGCTTGGACGCCAGATCGTCGATCACCGACATTAGCGGGTCGTCTCGGTCAGGCGGCGCTGGACGTATTGGGTCGTCGTGTCGATCAGCGTGTCCATGTGCGGCTCTTCAAAGAAGTGGCCTGCGCCTTCAATCTGCTCATGCGTGATCGTGATGCCCTTCTGCTCGTGCAGTTTGTTGACCAGCGTGACGGTGTCTGCGGGCGGTGCGAACCGGTCTGCCGTGCCGTTGATGATCAAGCCCGAGGACGGGCAGGGCGCGAGGAACGAGAAGTCATAGAGGTTGGCCGGCGGCGCGACCGAAACGAACCCGGTAATCTCGGGCCGGCGCATCAAGAGCTGCATGCCGATCCACGCCCCAAAGGAGAAGCCCGCGACCCAGCAGTGTTTCGAATTGTTGTTCATCGACTGCAGGTAATCGAGCGCAGAGGCCGCATCGCTCAGCTCTCCGATGCCCTGGTCGTATTCGCCCTGGCTGCGGCCCACGCCCCGGAAATTGAAGCGCAGCACCGTGAAGCCCATATTATAAAAGGCGTAGTGCATGTTGTAGACGACGCGGTTGTTCATCGTGCCGCCAAACTGCGGATGCAGGTGCAGGATGATCGCGATGGGCGCGTCCTTCTGCTTTTGCGGGTGGTAACGGCCTTCCAGGCGGCCCTCGGGGCCAGGAAAAATAACCTCGGGCATCCGGGTCCTCTTTTTGTTGCGCGGGGCGCGCGCGTCCCGGACGAAGGGACAGTGGGCACCGCGGTCTTGGGCCGGGACAGACGGTTGACGCGTCCCACAGGCCAATTTAGAACTGTTCTAATGTTGGGCAGCAGGCGGCTTGGCCGCGCCACCCGGCGTAATCGGAGTTAAGCACGCCACGGCGTGAGGTCAATCGGATAAGGCGGGCCGTACTGGGTCAGGCTGGTGTCGCAACGGCGGCCTGCCCATGGATTTTCGGCGCAGCCGCGGTAGGCAAGGGGGCATAGATGAAGCTTTCGACCAAGGGACGGTATGCCATGGTGGCGCTGGCGGATCTGGCGTTGCAGCCCGAGGGGGCGTTGACTTCTCTGGGTGAAATTTCGCGCCGTCAGGATGTGTCCTTGCCCTATCTCGAGCAGCTTTTCGTCAAACTGCGTCGGGCAGGTCTGGTGGACAGCGTGCGCGGGCCGGGCGGGGGGTACCGACTGGCCAAGCCCACGTCAGATATCCGCGTCGTCGATATCCTGAGTGCCGTGGATGAAACCGTGAGCGCGATGCACAAGGGTGCGGGCGCATCGGGTGGTGCCTCGGGCAGTCGCGCGCAATCCATGACCAACCGTCTCTGGGAAGGGTTGAGCGCGCATGTCTATGTGTTCCTCCACCAGACGCGGTTGTCGGATGTTGTGCAGAACGAGCTGACGCCGTGTCCTGCGGTGCCGTCACTGTTTGAAGTGGTGGATGAATGAAGCGTCGGGGCTCAGCCCCCACACCAGCGATATATGGGGGCTCTGCCCCCACACCCCCGGAGTATTTGGGGAAAGATGAAGGACAGGATTTTTGGGGCGCACGTACCTCGATCATAACGCCACGACGCCGCTGAGAGCGGAAGCGCGCGACGCGATGATCGCGGCCATGGATGTGGTGGGCAACCCGTCCTCGGTGCACGGCGAGGGGCGCGCCGCCAAGGCGATCGTCGAACGCGCACGGGCCCAGATTGCCGACGCCATGGGCGCGTCGGGCGCGGACATCGTGTTCACGTCTTCTGCGACGGAGGCTGCGGCGCTGGCGCTTGGCGGGCGGGGGCTGGCGGGATCGGCGGTCGAACACGACGCGGTCGGCGCGTGGGTCGATGACAGTCTGCCGGTGGATGCAGATGGCATTGTAAGCGTTGCAGAACCCGCCGCGTCCACTCTGCAACTGGCGAATTCCGAGACCGGGGTGATGCAAACACTACCGCAAGGGCTGGCGGTCAGCGACATGACGCAAGCCTTTGGTAAGGTGCCGCTGGCGTTTTCATGGTCCGGGGCCGACATGGCGCTGACCTCGGCGCATAAACTCGGCGGGCCAAAAGGCGTGGGCGCTTTGGTCCTGCGGCAGGGGCTCGATGTGGCGGCACAGCTGAAAGGCGGCGGGCAAGAGATGGGTCGCCGTGCGGGCACCGAGAACATCATCGGCATCGCCGGTTTCGGCGCTGCGGCGGCAGCAGCCCAGCGCGATTTGGAGGCCGGTGTGTGGGACAGGGTTGCACAACTTAGAAATATTCTAGAAAGCGCTCTGGAAGCCGAAGAGAAAGAGATTATTTTTGTCGGGAAAGGCGCAAGTCGTCTGCCCAACACCACCTGCTTCATCGCCCCGGGGTGGAAGGGCGAGACACAGGTGATGCAGATGGACCTGTCGGGATTTGCGGTTTCCGCAGGCTCGGCCTGTTCAAGCGGGAAGGTGCGGGCAAGCCGCGTGTTGACCGCGATGGGATTTGATGAGGACGAGGCCGCACAGGCGATCCGCGTGTCGCTGGGGCCTGAGACGACAGAAGATGAGGTGCTGCGTTTCGCGGAAACGTGGCTGAGCAAATATCGCAGGGCGCGCGCACGCGCCGCATGAGTTGGGGACCACACATGGCCGCTTTGGACACAAACGTTTCGAATACGGGAATGACCGCCAAGGATGGGGTTGAAGCCGAGACCGTTGAAAAGGTCGCGGCGCTCGCCGGCAAGTACAAGCATGGCTGGGAAACCGAGATCGAGATGGAATACGCGCCCAAGGGGCTGTCGGAAGACATCGTGACGCTGATCTCGGGCAAGAATGACGAACCCGAGTGGATGACCCAATGGCGGCTGGAGGCCTATGCCCGTTGGCAGAAGATGTCCGAGCCCGATTGGGCCATGGTCGATTACCCTGAGATCGATTTTCAGGATCAATACTACTATGCCCGCCCCAAAAGCATGGAAGTGAAGCCCAAGTCGCTGGACGAGGTCGATCCCAAGCTGCTGGAAACCTACAACAAGCTGGGTATCCCGCTGAAGGAGCAGAAGATCCTTGCTGGCGTGGAAGAGATCGAAGGCCCGACGCCGGAGGATAATTCCGAGCGCAAGGTGGCCGTCGACGCGGTCTTTGACTCGGTCTCGGTCGGCACGACGTTCCAGGCGGAGTTGAAGAAGGCGGGCGTGATCTTCTGCTCGATCTCCGAGGCGATCCGCGAGCATCCGGAACTGGTCAAGAAATACCTCGGCTCGGTCGTGCCGGTCACGGATAACTACTATGCAACGCTGAATTCGGCTGTCTTCTCGGACGGGTCCTTCGTCTACATCCCGCCGAACACGCGCTGCCCGATGGAGCTGTCGACCTATTTCCGGATCAACGCGGAAAACACGGGCCAGTTCGAACGCACGCTGATCATCGCGGACAAAGGCTCCTACGTCTCTTACCTTGAGGGCTGCACGGCGCCCCAGCGCGACACCGCGCAGCTGCACGCGGCGGTGGTCGAGATCATCGTCGAAGAAGACGCCGAGGTGAAATATTCCACCGTCCAGAACTGGTTCCCGGGCGATGAAGAGGGCAAGGGCGGCATCTACAACTTCGTGACCAAACGCGCCGACTGCCGGGGCGACCGATCCAAGGTGATGTGGACGCAGGTCGAAACCGGGTCCGCCGTGACGTGGAAATACCCGTCCTGCATCCTGCGCGGGAACGAAAGCCAGGGTGAGTTCTACTCGATCGCCATCGCCAACAACATGCAGCAAGCCGATACCGGCACGAAGATGGTCCACTTAGGCCGCGACACCAAGAGCCGGATCGTGTCCAAGGGCATCAGCGCGGGCAAGGCGCAGAACACCTATCGCGGTCTCGTCTCCATGCACCCAAAGGCCAAGAACGGGCGCAACTACACGCAGTGTGACTCGCTTCTGATCGGGGATACCTGCGGGGCGCACACGGTGCCTTATATCGAGGTCAAGAATAACTCCTCGCGTGTCGAACACGAGGCCACGACCTCCAAGGTGGATGACGATCAACTGTTCTACTGCCGCTCGCGCGGGATGGACGAGGAAGAGGCGGTTGCGCTGGTTGTGAACGGCTTCTGCAAAGAAGTGCTGCAGGCGCTTCCGATGGAATTTGCGATGGAAGCGCAGCAGTTGGTGGCAATCTCGCTTGAGGGATCCGTTGGCTAATGGATCGCCGCAGCGCACGCAACGCGTCCCTTACCTACCAACTTGGTCGTCACCAAGTGCGGGTTCTCGGCCCGTTGGCGTTTAATGCGCTGCTGTTTTTTGGGGTTTATTCGATATTTCAGGTAAGCGGCGTGTCCGGCCAAGTCGCAATCTGGACTGGGGTGTTTGTCATTGCACTGCTCAACCTCGCAGTGTGGTTCGCCCGTCGGCGCAGATTGCACCGTACCTATCAGGATGCGGCAAGGCTTCACTCGCAGGTTCACGATTTAGAACTTCAGGCAAAGGCGCTTGAGATCGAAGAAGCGCGTCGCAAAGGGGCCTTTGACCGGTTTGGAAGTAAGTCATGACCAAACTCCTCGCAGCCATCGCGACCGGCGTCTTCTGTTCCGGCTTTGCCTTCGTGGTCGACATGATCACGGACGCTTTGTCCGTGTGGCAAGTCGTCGGCCTTGCGGCTGTAAGTGGTTTCTTGGGTTCGCTTTTTGGCAACACGCTGATGGGGCGGGCCAAGTGATGCAGACCAATTCCCCGCTTTTGCCCAAGTCTGGCCATGGCCGCCCCGTAGCTCCGTTCACAAGCAGCGCACGGAGAGCGACCCATGTCGGCACCATTGACCCGCAAACAGGACGCCTTTTCGGCGCGTCTGGCGCGGATAGAAAACGGCACCACTTGGGAGCAGGTGGCGGGTGCCGAAGGGACCGCGCCGACCGCGCGCAGGCCGCGGGCCAAGATCCGCAACGGCAACTTCACACGCCGCTTCATCGGGTTGTTGGTGTGCGTTCTGGTGTGGCTCTACGTCTTTCATATTGTGCAGACGCAGCCTGCGGTACGCGAAGTGATCGCAACCGTGCTGCCCGAGGAGATGATCAATCCGGTCTTCAAATACGGCGGGCTGCTGTTCTTCGACTTCTTGGTGATCAAGGCGCTGATCGACCTGCGCGGGGTGGGGGCTGCCCCCAAATTCGTGATGGTCGCGACCGCGCTGGCGCTGAACGTGTCGGCCTTTGCGCCACCCAGCATCACCGACCCGCAACAGCTCTGGACGCAGCACATCCTGCCCGCAATGGGCGGCGCCGGGGCCCTGAACGGCTTTCTGCCCAGCGGCCTGAATTTCGCGCTCTAGACGCACAACCCGACAATCAAACGATTGCGCCCCACGGCCCGGATGGCCGCTGGGGTGCCTTACTGTGAGAGGCATCATGCTCGATATCAAAAACCTGCACGTCAAACTGGAAGACGAGGACAAGCAAATCCTGAAAGGCGTCAACCTGACGCTTGAGGCCGGGAAAGTGCACGCGATCATGGGGCCCAATGGCTCGGGCAAATCGACCCTGTCTTATGTGCTGTCCGGGCGCGACGGGTACGAAGTGACCGAGGGTGAGGCATCGCTCGACGGCGAGGACATCCTCGATATGGAGCCGGAAGAGCGTGCCGCGGCGGGCCTCTTTCTGGCGTTCCAGTACCCGGTGGAAATCCCCGGTGTGGGCAACATGACCTTCTTGCGCACGGCCGTGAACGCCCAGCGCAAGGCGCGCGGCGAGGAGGAGCTGTCGGCGGGCGATTTCCTCAAGCTTGTCCGCGCGAAGGCCAAGGACCTAAAGATCGACGCGGATATGCTCAAGCGGCCCGTGAATGTGGGCTTCTCGGGCGGTGAGAAAAAGCGCAACGAGATCCTGCAAATGGCGATGCTTGAGCCCAAGATGTGCATCCTGGACGAAACGGATTCGGGTCTGGACGTGGATGCGATGAAGCTGGTCAGCCAAGGCGTGAACGCGCTGCGCGACGAAGGCCGGACCTTCCTTGTCATCACGCACTACCAGCGTCTTCTGGACCACATCAAACCGGATGTCGTGCACATCATGGCGGACGGCAAGATCGTCAAAAGCGGTGGGCCGGAACTGGCGCTCGAGGTCGAAAACAACGGCTATGCCGACATTCTGGCGGAGGTCGCGTAATGGCGCTGCCTCAAGCAAAACAGGACCTGACGGATGCGGCGCTGGCCGTATCTTCGCCCCTGATGGGCGGCTGGGCGCAGGCCGCGCAGGAGGCCGCCCGCGGGCGTGTGGCCGCACTTGGTCTGCCGGTGCGCCGAGATGAGTATTGGAAATACACCAACCCGATGGCGTGGACGGGGGACAAACCCTATGACACCGCGACGGACGCCAAGACGACCTTTGACGGGGCCAAACCGGTCAATATCGTCTTTGTGGACGGGGTGTTTGACGCCGATGCCTCGGACGCGCTGACGTTGGATGGCGTGACAATCGAGCGGCTGTCGCTGGCCGCTGAGGCCGATCTGCATTGGGCCAAAGGGCTCTTTGGAGTGCTCGAGGCTGCGTCGAACGAGGCCGCGCGCAAAGCCGGTGCCGCCTTGTTCAAACCGGTGGCCCGTCCCATGGCCGCGCTCAACACCGCGCTGGCGGGTGAGGGGCTGTTGATCCACGTCACCGGCACGCCGGATCGCCCGATCCGTCTGTCCTACCGGTCGACCGGTGGCGATGCGATGCTGCACCACGTCATCAAGGTCGATGCCGGCGCGTCGCTCACGCTGCTGGAAGAAGGTCTGCCCGGCGCGCGATCGAACACGATGATCGAGGTTGATATCGCCGACACGGGCGCGTTCCACCACATTCGCCTGCAGGGGCCGGAAGCCGATCATGCGACGCTGACGAACCTCTTCGCGCGGCTGGGCACGGAAAGCACGTTCAAGAGCTTTGGCATGGCCGCGAACGGCAAGGCCACGCGCAACGAGGCTGTGCTGGAGCTCACCGGCGACAACGCCATCGCCCATATCGCGGGCGTGGCGTTGGGCGACGGTGATTTCCATCACGACGACACCGTCTACATCACCCATGACGCGGCCCATTGCGAAAGCCGTCAGGTGTACAAGAAGGTCTTGAAAAACGGCGCCGTGGGCGTGTTCCAAGGCAAGATCCTTGTGCAGCCCGACGCGCAGAAAACGGACGGCTATCAGATCAGCCAGTCTCTCTTGCTTGATGATGACAGCCAATTCCTCGCCAAGCCGGAGTTGGAGATCTACGCCGATGACGTGGCCTGTTCGCACGGTTCAACCTCTGGCGCGATTGACGAGACGGCCTTGTTTTATTTGCGCTCGCGCGGGGTGCCACTGTCCGAAGCGCAGGCGTTGTTGACGCTGGCCTTCATGGCCGAGGCACTGGACGAGATCGAGGATGAAACCCTCGCCGAGATGGTGGGCGACACCTTGGAAAGCTGGCTCAGGGCGTGAGCGTCACCCGCAATATCGCAGAAAGCTATGTCAGACCGCGCCGCGTGATGCGGCGTATTCTGGCGGCTGGCCCGCGCGAAGATCGCGCGATTGCCACGCTGGCGGCGGGGTGCCTTGTGCTGTTCGTGGCCTCGTGGGGGCGTCTCGCGCGCGAGGCGGCTGAAACGGGACAAGAGCTTGTGCCGCTGATGTCGAACACGCTTTATGCAACGCTCTTTGTGGTGCCGCTCCTGATGTACGGGATCGCGGCGCTGTCGCACCTGATCGCGAAACCTTTCGGGGCCAAGGGTGGTTGGTTTGCGGCGCGCATGGCGCTGTTCTGGACGCTGCTGGCCACGTCGCCCTTGTTGATCCTGTGGGGTCTGACCAGCGGGCTGATCGGGCCGGGGCCACAGGAGCAGATTACCGGGCTGATCTGGCTCGTGGCCTTTGTGGTCTTGTGGACGCTGAATTTGCGCGAGGCGGAACGGATACCGCTGGAGGAAGCGGCATGAACTGGACGGTCAATGGCATCGTGTCGATGATCGGCGCCTCGCTCACGCGTCCACGCAGCGCCGCCGAGGCGCTGTTGGCGCGTCCGATTTCCGTCGGTGACGCCATGGCCGCCTTGGGCGTGTCCATCATCGGCTCGGTCATGCTGTCGTTCTTTTTGTCCGGTGGCGCGCCCATCCCGTTGCTGTTGAACGTGCCGCCCTTTGGGCCGTTCATGCTCGCGCTGTTCACGATCTCGATGACGACGATCTTTGCGGTCGCCGTGCATCTGGTGGGGCGTGCGATGGGCGGGCAAGGCGATCTGGCCGGGGCGATCCTCGTGATGGCGTGGATACAGGTCCTGCAACTGGCCGCGCAGGTGATCTTTGCCTTCGTGACGCTGGTCGACCCGACATTGGGGTCGATGCTGGGCTTTCTGGTGACGCTGGGCCTGATCTGGGTCCTGCTGTCGTTTCTTGACGTGCTCCACAGCCTTGGCGGGCTGGGGCGCGCAGCGTTTTTGTTGTTGATGGTTGTCGTGGGGATCGCCCTTGGTCTGGGCTTTATCCTCACACTGATCGGAGTGGGAAGCACATGAGTCAGTACGATGTCGAGGCGGTCCGCGCCGATTTCCCGATCCTGAGCCGTGAGGTGAATGGCAAGCCTCTGGTCTATCTGGACAACGGCGCCTCCGCACAGAAGCCGCAGGTCGTGATCGATGCGGTGACGCAGGCGTATTCGCAGGAATATTCCAACGTTCACCGGGGCTTGCACTTCCTTTCTAATCTCGCGACCGACAAATACGAGGCCGTGCGCGGCAAGCTCGCGCGCTTTCTGAACGCGCCGTCCGAAGATGAAATCGTGTTCTCGACCGGCACGACCGAGGCGATCAACCTCGTCGCCTATGGCTGGGCCATGCCACGCCTCAACGCGGGGGACGAGATCGTGCTGTCGGTGATGGAGCACCACGCCAATATCGTGCCATGGCATTTCCTGCGCGAACGCATGGGCGTCGTCCTGAAATGGGTGGATGTGGACGCCAATGGCGATCTCGATCCGCAGGCTGTGATCGACGCGATTGGCCCCAAGACCAAGCTGGTGGCAATCACGCATCTGTCGAACGTGTTGGGCACGGTTGTGGATATCAAAGCGATCACAGCCGCGGCCCATGACAAAGGCGTGGCCGTCATGGTCGACGGATCACAGGCCGCCGTGCACATGCCCGTCGATGTGACCGATCTGGGTTGTGACTTCTACGCGGTGACGGGGCACAAGCTCTATGGCCCGTCGGGATCGGGCGGCATCTTTATCAAGCGCGACCGTATGGCTGAAATGCGCCCCTTCATCGGGGGCGGCGACATGATCCGCGATGTGCACAAGGACGCGGTCTACTATGCCGACCCGCCCATGAAGTTCGAGGCCGGCACCCCCGGGATCGTTCAGCAGATCGGTCTGGGTGTGGCGCTAGATTACATGACGAACCTCGGCATGGACGCAATTGCCGCCCATGAGCGCGAATTGCGCGACTACGCCCGGGCGCGGCTCGATGGGCTGAACTGGCTGACGGTGCAGGGCAAAAGCGCGACCAAAGCCGCTATATTCTCGTTCACGCTCGACGGGGCGGCCCATGCCCACGACATCTCGACCGTGCTCGACAAAAAGGGTGTCGCAGTGCGTGCAGGGCAGCATTGCGCGCAGCCGTTGATGGAACACATGGGCGTGCCCGCGACCTGCCGCGCGTCCTTTGGCCTCTATAACACCAAGGCCGAGGTCGATGTGCTGATTGACGCGTTGGAGCTGTGCCACGATCTCTTTGCATGAGGCTGGCGGAAACTTCTTGCCATAAACGGGAACATGGCCCTAGGCTTTCCCCAAATACGAAAGGGGATAGCTTATGAATTTTCGCAATATTGCAGGTGCGGCGATGGTTGTCGCGTTGGCAGCATCTTCGCCGGTGTCGGCTGGTGGGATGTTGGTAGGCAAACCGTCGCCCGCGACCACGGAGGATGGGCCAGATGCCGGCGTCATTCTTGGCGTGATTGTGCTGGGGGTTATCTTCTCCTCGATCTTTGGCGGCGCCGCCGGTGGCTCCACGAAATCGGCGCCCAGCACTGAGGCACCAAGCACGGGCGAAGGCACGATTCTGCAAAAGTTCTGAGGTTAGGCGCGCCGCGTCGCAATCCGCCACATGCGCTGCAACGGGTTCCACAAAGCCGTCCAAAGCGAATGGGTCATCAGCGGCGCGTCTTCGGGCGCATCCAAACCTATGCGGATGTCTTCCCGGCCCTCGGGGATGTAGAGAGTTCCGAACATCCAGTCCCAGATAGCCAAGAACTGGCCGAAATTCTTGTTGAAATGCCGGGGTTCAACCGAGTGGTGGATCTGGTGCTGCGCGGGTGAGATAAAGACGTGCTCCATCACCCGCCCGTACCTTACCCAGATGTGGCTGTGGTGAAAGTTCAGCATCAAGAGTGCGGTCACTGAAAAGAACACGTTAACGCCCGCGATCTGCGCAACCGTGAATCCGGGATCGAGCGCGCCGATCAGCAATCCCTGGCCAAGCCCGACAAGCAGCGAGAGGCTGATCGCCGTGACTACCCCGCCAAGTGGATGTTGCCGGTAGGCTGAAAAGGGTGTCATCACCTCGGCCGAGTGGTGCACGGCATGGATCGGCCAGATCAGTTTGACTTGATGCAGTATCCGGTGCGCCCAATACAGCGCCAGATCACCCCAAAGGAAAAGGATCAACGCCAAGAGCAAGGGGGAGGAGACAAGCACCACACCGCCAGAGGTCCATTGCGCCACTTGCGTGGCAACAGCAGTGGTAAAGAACACGCGCCCGAACAGGTTGAAGAACGTCATCAACCGGCCAATTGCAAAAAGCTTAAGATCCAACCAATGGGATTTGTGCGTATAGATCGCCTTTGGCGTGGCCCAGGCCCAGAACCCGATGCGGTTGGATTGCAGCCGGTACAGCACCCACGCGATTGGGATGCACACCAACAGATATTCCGGCGCAACCAGAACGTCGCTGCCAAAGAACGCCGCATAAAGCTGAAGAAGCCAATCCTGCATGCACTTAGTTTTTCCGACGCGCGCTGCCAGTCAAGCTGAAAATGCGTTGCAGGGGCCGGGGCGGGGGCGTATAGGCTCCTGGACGTGGACCGTTAGCTCAGCTGGATAGAGCGCTGCCCTCCGAAGGCAGAGGCCAGAGGTTCGAATCCTCTACGGTCCGCCAATATCCCGAAAATGCTAGAAATAGGTCAGGTCGTCTTCGTCCAGATCGCCGGCGTCTTCGATCAGCACGCTCCAGGCCGCGTTTTGATCTGACAGCAGCAGGGCGTCGTTCCCGTCGCCTTGGCCGAGCAACAGGGTGATGATCTCTTCCTCGTTCATCAGACGCACGGCCAGCGTGTCACCCGCACTGTAGTCGGTGATCGTTGTCTGGCCGTCTTCGCCGGTGGCCGCCTCGAACCGGTCGGAGCCGTCGCCGCCGGTCAGGGTATTGGTCCCACCGCCTGCGACCAGCGTGTCGTCGCCATCGCCGCCGATCAGCGTGTCGGCGCCGTCCCCGGCCAACAACTTGTCATCGCCGTCGCCGCCGCGCAGGTCATCATCGCCGCCACCGCCGGCAAGGCGGTCGTTGCCCGTGCCACCAAACATGGCGTCATTGCCCCATCCGCCGATCATCATGTCATCGCCGGAATTGCCGAACATCGTGTCGTCGCCCGTGCCGCCAAAGACGCGGTCCGCGCCTGCGCCGCCCGTCATGTCGTCATTGCCGCTGCCACCGAGGATGCGGTCATCGCCGTTGCCGCCACCCAGCGTGTCCCAGCCGGAATTGCCGGCCACACGGTCGTCGCCATTGCCGCCTTCGACCACGTCGTTGCCTTGGTCGCCACGCAGGTTGTCGTCGCCATCGAGGCCAAGGATGCGGTCATCGCCCGCAAGCCCGGCGATCGTGTCGTCGTCCAACGTGCCCACGAGTGTGTCGTCTTGGGGCGTGGGCTCAGGATCGCCCGCGACCAGTTCGATTCCGGTGAAATCGGTGGTTTGCCCGGTTGCGATGCCGTCTTCGTCGAGGAAGCTGATCGTGCCGGATGTTGCATCGTCATAGGTGACGTCAAAGCCGCGACCCGACAGGCGCAGGATGTCGTCGCCCGATCCGCCCACAACGAGGTCGAGCACGGCGGCATCCGACAGGAAGATCACGTCATCGCCCGCGCCGCCATCGACGCGGCCCACGCTGGCCTGTTCGGTGACGCTAATCTCGTCATTGCCGTCGCCTGCGCGGATCAGGTCGCCCACGACGGCCTTGCCTGCGATGGTGATGCGGTCGTCGCCACCCCGCGTGTCGATGTCGTCGGTGACTTGGGCCACGTCCTCCATGCGGATCACGTCATTGCCGTCATCGGTGCGGATATCGTCGCCCACGACAGCGGTGCCCGACAGATCGACGACCTCGTTATCGTCGCCGCGACCCATGTCGATGTCCCACCGGGTCTGGCCCGAGGACATGAGGACCTTGTCCGCACCGTCGCCTGCGTTGATCTTGCCGCCGATGTCCGAACCGCCCGTCACGGTGATCGTGTCATCGCCGTCGCCGCCATCGACATCGCCTGCGACGTCGAGCGCCGCGACCTCCAGATCGTCGCCTTGCCACGTGCCTTCCACGAGGCTCGTGAAGGTCAGGGACCGGTCGGCAACCACAAAGGGGTCGTCCTGGATCGTGTCGATATCGGTCGTGCGCAGAATGACATCGGACAGCGACGCATCACGCACCTCGGCCAGGATGTCCGCACCGATGCGCGGGTCGAGATCGCCGAACGTTTCGTCCGCCGCCGCGGTCCGGTGGAATTGCTCGGACAGGATATGGGTGAAGAGGGGGCCAGACTGCGTCCCGTCGATCTTGTCCTCGGCCAGCCCGCCAACCCAGAGGTCGACGTCAAAGACCGTGTCATATACCGCCGCCAGATCGGCCTCGATCGCGGGGTCGCTGGTGATGATGCTGAAATCATCGGGGTCAATCGTGTCGGGGTCGATATCGCCCAACAATTGCGCCCGCACATCGACATAAGACCCCAGCCCGTGGTCGGCCCCGCGCACGAGGTTCAGCGCAGGGAGCGAAAAGCCACCCACACCTTCGGGCGTCGCGAGGAAGAAGTTCAGGTCATCGACGACCTTGGTGTCCAGCTCCTGCGCGTGTTCCGCCGCCTGCCCCCGGAGCAGGCTGTCAATCCCGTCTTCCTTGACCGCGTCCGGGTTAAAGAAGTTGTCGAGAAGGGCGAGGTGGCCGTCCTCGAACACGCTGCCATCCTCATTCAGGCGCGGCATGTGGCCCGAGACAAGCGTGTGCCCAAACCGGAAGGCCGCCGTCGAAAACTCGAGGCTGACCTGACCGACCGCGTCAGGGTCGTGGTCCACGTCATCCACGTCTTGCGGAGCGGCCCCGCCGATCAGATGTGGCAGCCATTCTTCATAGGTGATCTTCTGAAGTTCGTATTCGACGATGGAGCGCGCGGCCTCGAACAGCTCTTGGTCATCCCAATCGGGGTTTTCCTCGGCCAGCCGGTCGGCCCAGTAGTTGTGTTCGCGCGCGAAAAGCGTGTGCAGCGACAAGAGGTTGGGGTTCTCGTTGGCGCGGACATCGCCCGCCAGATAAACCGCGTCCTCGCCGCCGGACTCACCGGCCATGATCTGATCTTCGGTGGTCAGGGGCAGAAGGCCATGGGTGCTGGTCGGGTCGTCCGACATAGTCAGCTTGCCGCCCTCAAAGCTGCGCACCTCGGCCTCGCGCGTTTCTTCGCTGCCGTAGATCTGGCTGCCGTCGATCTGCCACGTGATGCCGTTGCCGTATTCGCGCGGGCCGTCCACGCCGGTGCCATCCATGGGGGTCGACCGCGCGACGTCGTGATCCATTCCGTCCACGTCGATGAATTCGCTGTCGCTTTCACGGGTCAGCGTCAGGTCATGGTCAAGGAATTGCCCCCACGTGGTGAACAGGGTCGACAGGTTCTGTGAATTGGGGATGTCGCCGTCCTGATCAAAGAGCGTCCGGGCGACGGTCATTGGATCGGTCGTTTCGTACAATTCGCCAAGCCCATCGGCATAACGGGCTTCGGTCAGTCGAGGCATCTCCTCGAGCTGCGCGAGAAATGGACACGCGGACGCCATATAGAACCCCTCACAAGGCACATTAAATCCGTGCCCCCACACCACGCGTAGTCATGCCGCGCTGCCGCGATTCCGTCAAATTTTCGTGAGAATTGGGCAGTAAAATTCAAAAAGGCCACACCAATGGTGCAGCCCTCAGATCATTGTTCAAAGTTTGGAAACGGGTGCCTTAGCGGCCCCAGGTGCGCACCGTGCCGCAATCGACGTGCACAAAGTTCGATCCCGAATAACGACCAACACCCCCGGCCGAACAGGACGCGGCAGCGCGCGAAATCTGGCTGACAGAGCGGCCATTCATCCGCAGATCCGATGCCTTGCCTTCCATGTGCAGCGACCGTTTCGCCACGCCCGACGACCGCGCACGCAACATCGCGTTGGTCTGCGGCGTCCGGTAGCCCGACAACAGCATGAAGGGGTTGTCGGTATCCAGAAGGTTGCGGGTCGCGGTGATGATGTCCACCGTCCGCGTATCCATGTTGGTCGCCTTGTCCTGACGCCAATCGCGCATGAAATAGTTCACCTCTTTCAGCGCCTCGGAGATGTATTTGCCTTCGATCCAGTAGATCATGTCGATGTGTTCACCGGTCCGGCCGGAATACATCTTGATGCGCCGCACGTCGCCCGCGCCGCGCAGGAAACCCGCTGCGTTGGAGTAGGTGGGTGCCGCAACCAAAGCGGTTGCCGCGAATGCCTGTAGTAATCCGCGCCGCGTGAAGCGGCTGCCCGATGATGCTGTCATGGCCCGTACGTCCCGTTTTGTGCACCCCGGACGACGGTCGTTGCCGTGCCCGGTCATTTCCCCAGATGCACAGGCTCTATGCCACGGAAGCGCGCCCCGCCCAAGAACAGAATCGGTCTGGATCCCAAAACCAGCACGGATGCGCGAAATTTTGCGCATTTTTCATGCAAGGCCGCATTTTCGCGGGGATCACGCCAAAGCGTGTGCTTTGGGTCACAACCGCTTGCCGCGTGGGTAATGTGGCGAAAATGTGAATGGACGCGGCCCGCGCGGGACAGGCACGAGAGTAAGATAATCAAAAGACGCTAGTGGGGACTGCAATGCTGCCGCGACTGCACACCAATTTCCTGACGGCCTTGGCCTTTGTCATTTCGACTATTGTTCTTAGCACCTTTGCGGGGGGTGCTGCGGCGCAGTCGACCGCCTTTAAGCAGGCCGTTGCCACGGCGGCAGCCAGCGATCCGGCAATTGCGGCCTTCTACCAGGACCGCGCGTTCAAACCCATCTGGACCGGACGCGGCAACAAGGACAAGCAGCGGCGCGCAGCCTTGCTTCAGGCCGTTGGCAAGGCGGGCATGCATGGCCTGCCCAGCGGTCGCTACGACCCCGCACAGATCAAGGCGCGCATGGCCGCGGCCAAAACCCCGGAAGAGCGTGGCGCGCTTGAGGTCTATCTCTCAGCGACGTTCCTGCAATACGCGCGCGACGTGCAAACCGGTGTTCTGACCCCATCCAAGGTGAGCAGCGAAATCGTTCGCCAGGTTCCCCTGCGGGATCGCCAGAAAACACTCGTGGCATTTTCCAAATCCTCGGCCAGCGGCTTCATGAAAGTCCTGCCGCCCAAAAGCGCGGAATACACGCGCCTGATGAAGGAAAAGCTGCGTCTGGAAAAACTGCTCGGCAAGGGCGGTTGGGGCCAGAAGGTCCCGGTCAATTCGCTGAAACCCGGTGCATCGGGCAATGCGGTTGTCATCCTGCGCAATCGCCTGATCGCGATGGGGTATCTTCAGCGCACGACGACGCAGGCCTATGACGCCAGCATTCAGGCGGCAGTGCAGCAATTCCAATTGGCCCACGGCCTCGCCACCGACGGTGTGGCGGGACCCGGCACCATGAAAGAGATCAACAAGGACGTGGACACGCGCCTGACGCAGGTCATCGTCGCGATGGAGCGTGAACGCTGGATCAACCGCCCGCTGGGCGACCGCCATGTGTGGGTCAACCTCACCGATTTCAGCGCCCAGATCCGGGATAAGGGGCAGGTGACGTTCCAGACCCGGTCGGTGATCGGCGCCACGGATGCCGACCGCCGCAGCCCTGAGTTCTCGGATGTGATGGAGTTCATGGTCATCAACCCGTCGTGGTACGTGCCACGCTCGATCGCGACCAAGGAATACCTGCCTCTCTTGCGCAACAACCCGAACGCGGTCAGCCATCTGGAGATTACGGACAGCCGGGGTCGCAAGGTGAACCGGGGTGCCGTGAATTTCGCGCAATACACGGCGAGCACCTTTCCGTTCAACATGCGCCAACCGCCGTCGCGTGGGAACGCGCTGGGGCTCGTGAAGTTCATGTTCCCCAACAAATACAACATCTACCTGCACGACACGCCCGCCAAGAACCTGTTCAGCCGCGAGGTGCGCGCGTTCAGCCACGGGTGTATCCGTCTGAACGACCCGTTCGATTTCGCCTATGCGCTGTTGGCCAAACAGACCTCGGACCCCGAAGGCTTCTTCCAGTCCAAACTGCGCACGGGTGCCGAGGCGCGCGTGAACCTCAACGAACCGGTGCAAGTCCACCTTGTCTATCGCACGGCCTTCACCAGCCCCGCGGGAAACATGCACTACCGGCGTGATGTCTATGGCCGTGACGGGCGCATCTGGTCGGCGTTGCAACGCGAAGGGGTGGCTCTGCGCGCCGTCGCGGGCTAAGGCTCGGGCCTTAGCCGGGGCCGTGCGCCTCGGCATCTGGAGCGGGCCGGAGACGACCATGACGACCACACCGACCCACACCGTGGGAGAGATCGCTGCATCGCTGGGGCTGCAAGCCTTAGGCGATGCCGATCTGCGCGTGACGCGTCTGGATGAACCGGCATCCGCGGGGCCCGACAGCCTCGCCATGGCGACCAATCCAAAATACGCCGCCGCACTCTCTGCCGGACAGGCGCGGGCGGCGATGCTGTGGGACGGCGCCGATTGGCAGGCCTTGGGGCTTGCCGCGGCGATCTGCCCACCCCGCCCGCGTCACGCCATGTCGGGCGTCACCGGGATGTTCGACCCCGCATGGCGCGCGGGCAGCGGCATCCACCCGACCGCCCATATCGAAGATACTGCAGATGTGGCCGAGGACGCCGTGATCGGCGCGTTCTGCCACATCGCCGCAGGCGCGCGGTTGGGGGCAGGGGCCGTCCTTGGTGCCCATGTCACGATCGGGCCGGGCGCACGGATCGGCGCTGGCGCCACGCTCCGCGACGGGGTGCGCATCCTGCATGGCGTCACGGCGGGCGACAACCTGGTGGTTCAGCCCGGTGCGGTGATCGGGGCTGACGGGTTTTCCTTTGTCACGCCCGAGCCATCCAATGCCGAAACCGTCCGGGCAAGCCTGGGGACCGACACGCAAGGTGCCGAGCCAGATCAAGCGTGGGCGCGCATCCATTCGCTGGGCGGCGTGGTGATCGGCGACAACGTGGAAATCGGCGCCAATACCTGCATCGACGCCGGAACCATCCGGGCCACGCGCATCGGGTCGGGCACCAAGATCGATAACCTCTGCCAGATCGGCCACAACGTCGTCACGGGCGAGGATTGCCTGATCTGCGGGCACGCGGGCATCGCGGGCTCGACCGTGTTGGGCCGCAACGTGGTGATGGGAGGGCGTGCAGCCACCGTGGACAACATCGTCGTGGGCGACAACGTGGTTCTGGGGGCCAATGCCTTTGTGATGTCGAACGTGCCTGCGGGACGCGCGATGCTGGGCTATCCTGCCACGCAAATGTCGCAGCAAATCGAAACCTATAAGGCCCTGCGCCGGCTGCCCCGGCTTCTGCGCGACGTAGCGGCGTTGAAAAAAAGCGGTTCCAAAGACCCCGGGCAGTGACTAAATCCCCTCAGACGGGGGACACGACCCCCGCACGACCAAGGGAAGCCCGTGTCATGAGTGTTGCGACCAAAATCTGCGAAATCATTGCCGAACAGGCCATGCTTGACGTCGAGGACGTGCAGCCACAAAGCACGCTCGAGGATTTGGGCATCGACTCCCTGGGCCTGGTCGAGAGCATCTTTGCCATCGAAGAGGCCTTCGATATCCAAGTGCCCTTCAACGCGAATGAACCCGATCAAAGCGATTTCGACATCTCGTCGGTGCAGGCCATTATCACAGCGGTCGAAGGCCTGATTGCAGATCAGAAATCTGCATGAAGCGCGTTGTCATCACCGGGGCAGGGACGATCAACGCCCTTGGCCACGACGTGGCCGCCACGCTCGAGGCGATGCGCGAAGGGCGCTGTGGGATCGGGCCGCTCGATTTTCCCAATGTCGACCGCCTCCAGATCAAGATCGGCGGGCAGGTGCGCGGCTATGACGAGGCCGAGCAATTCAACCGCCAGCAGATCGCGCTCTATGACCGGTTCACGCAATTCACGCTCCTGGCCGCGCGCGAGGCAATCGGTCAATCGGGTCTGACATTTGCGGGCGAACTGGCCGCGCGTGCGGGCGTCGTCCTTGGCACCGCAGCGGGCGGCATGAACACGTGGGAAGACAACTATCGCGCTGTCTACGAAGAGGGGAAGAACCGTGTTCACCCCTTCGTCGTGCCGCGCCTGATGAACAATGCCGCAGCCAGCCACGTGTCGATGGAATACAACCTCAAGGGTCCGTCCTTCACGGTGTCGACGGCGTGTTCCTCTTCGAACCACGCGATGGGGCAGGCGTTCCATCTGATCCGCTCGGGCGCCTGCACCGCGATGATCACCGGCGGGGCCGAAGCGATGCTGACCTTTGGCGGGATCAAGGCGTGGGAAGGGCTGCGGGTGATGTCCCGCGATGCCTGCCGACCGTTCTCCGGCAACCGCAACGGCATGGTCCAGGGCGAAGGGGCAGGTGTCTTTGTGTTCGAAGACTATGACCACGCCCGCGCGCGTGGGGCTGATATCCTGGCCGAGGTGACGGGCTTTGCCATGACCTCGGACGCGGCCGACATTGTCATGCCCTCCGCGCAGGGTGCAGGCCGGGCAATTACCGGCGCGTTGCGCGATGCCCGGATGGATCCGACCGAAATTGGCTATATCAACGCCCACGGCACCGGCACTGCCGCCAACGACAAGACGGAATGCGCCGCAGTTGCGCATGAATTCGGGGCTCACGCGGATCGGCTGATGATGTCGTCGACCAAGGCGATGCATGGCCATTGCATCGGGGCCACCGGCGCGGTGGAACTGCTCGCCTGCATCATGGCGCTGCGCGACGGGGTGATCGCGCCCACTATCGGCTATGAGGAGCCCGACCCGGAGTGTGCGCTTGATATCGTGCCCAACGAGGCGCGCGAGGCCAAGGTGACGGGCGCGCTGTCCAATGCCTTTGCCTTTGGCGGGCTCAACGCCGTGCTGGCACTGCGCGCGGTCTGACGGGACGGACACCCCGATACGGGGTGCCGCATCTCGCCATCATACCTTCTTAGACGTCAGTTCGCGGCCAAGCTGTCATAGGCTGCGGTAAAGCCCGTCAGAGACATCGGCAGGGCCACCTTTTGCCCGTTGGCGCCCGCCGGTGCGATGGTGATACGCCCTTCTGCGCCGCGCTTCATCGACGCGATGTCGTCTGCGGTGAAACCGACGCGCGACACACATCCGACCTGGGTGCAGAAGGTGAACGGATACCGGCGTGGATTGCCGCTATCGATCTGCAGCGTGATCTGCTCGGTCAGCAAGGTGCCCAGCGGCGTCACGATATTGCCGCCCGCCACGGCCTGACCTTGGCCTTGCAGCTGTGCCATGGAAATCTCGGCCACAGAATTGCCATCGCCATCAAACAGCAGCTGGTAGATTTGACAGGGATCGTTGCCGTCCTCGGTCGCGATGCATTTAACTTCCCAGTCGTCATAGGTTTCCTTGAGGTATTCCTGACCCACGATACGCCCTTCAACGACGGTCTCGCCGAGAGAGAGGCCATCGGTGGCAGGTGCAGGTTGCTCGGCCTCTTGGGCAATTGCTTGTGCGGCCAGCAAACAGGCCGCAAGGATCGTTCCGCTCTTTAGCGCGTTGAACATTCGACTTCCTTCCTAGGCTGGGGTTTCGTCCCCACGTTTCGGCTGGCCTACCATGTTGATACAGGGCTGTCAGCGTCATTTGGGGCGATGATGGGCGGGAATTTGCCGTTTGCCAAGCCGCCGACTAACCCGTTCACAAGACATGAAAAAAGGGCCGTGCTTGCGCAGACCCTTCTTCCACTTTTTTCTCTCCCCGTCGGACTGGCCGACTTATAGACGTGACGCTAGGTGCAGCGCCGTTCCACGTCAACCGGGTTTTTTGAAGGAATGCGGATCGCGCCACGGAAAGCCCCCGGAAAGCATTCGGGAAATCACCAGGGAAAGACGCCGCGGAGCGTCCCGGAGGACGCCCGCGGCCAGTCAGACAGGGAGGAAATGCCCGCGCACCCCGGATTTTCGGGGACAGCGAGCGCCCGCAGACTGGCAGCCATTGGTTAAGGATGTATGGTGGCCGCGAACGCCGGAGGCACAACCGGCGCAACGGATGACCATCGGGGGGACATGATTGCGATGACTGAGGGACTTTTCATCGGCGGTGGCGGCGAAGGCTACGGGGACAAACAGCTCCTGACGCTGAAATACGCCAACCGTCACGGTCTGGTTGCCGGGGCGACCGGCACCGGAAAAACCGTGACGCTTCAAATCCTTGCCGAAGGGTTCTCAAACGCAGGCGTGCCGGTGTTTCTGTCTGATGTGAAGGGCGATCTGTCGGGGCTGGCCAAGGCCGGCTCGGCAGAGTTCAAGCTGCACGACGCCTTCACCAGCCGCGCGCAGACCATCGGGTTCGACGACTACACGTATCACGCGACCCCCGTCACGTTCTGGGACCTGTTCGGGGAAAAGGGCCACCCGGTGCGCACCACCGTGGCCGAGATGGGGCCGCTCCTCCTCGCCCGCCTGATGGACCTGAGCGAGGCGCAGGAAGGCATCTTGAACATCGCCTTCCGTGTCTCCGATGAAGAGGGGCTGCCGCTTCTCGATCTCAAGGATTTGCAGGCGCTGTTGGTCTGGGTCGGTGAAAACCGCGCGGATCTGTCCCTGCGCTACGGCAATATTTCGACCGCGTCCGTTGGGGCGATCCAGCGGCGGTTGCTCGTGCTGGAAAATCAGGGCGGGGCCAAGCTCTTTGGCGAACCCGCGCTTGAACTGGCGGATATGATGCGCACCGACACAGACGGGCGCGGGCGCATCAACATTCTGGCCTCGGATCAACTCATGGCCTCGCCCCGGCTCTATGCCACGTTCCTGCTGTGGCTTTTGTCCGAACTGTTCGAGGAACTGCCCGAGGTCGGTGATCCCGACAAACCCAAGCTCGTGTTCTTCTTTGACGAGGCGCACCTGCTCTTTGACGGGGCGCCCAAGGCCTTGGTCGACAAGGTCGAACAGGTCGCGCGTCTGATCCGGTCCAAAGGCGTGGGCGTCTACTTCATCACGCAAAACCCCGATGACATCCCCGAGGATATTCTGGGTCAGTTGGGCAACCGGGTGCAGCACGCCCTGCGCGCGTTCACGGCGCGGGACAAAAAGGCCCTGCGCATGGCGGCAGAGACCTATCGCGAAAACCCGCGCTTCGACACCGAAGAGGCCATTCGCGAGGTCGGCGTGGGTGAGGCGGTGACCTCGATGCTGCAAAAGAAGGGCGTTCCCGGGATCGTGGAACGCACCCTGATCCGCCCGCCATCGTCGCAATTGGGTCCGATCACGGATGGCGAACGTGCCGATGTGATCGCCGCAAGCCCCATCGCTGGGAAATACGAGACCATCAAGGATCGCGAGAGCGCCTATGAGGTGCTGAAATCCCGCGCTGCCAAAGCCGCGGCCGAGGCCGAAGCGGCAGAGGCCGCCGAAGAAGAGGCCGAGGCGCAAGAACGCGAATACAAGGCCGCCCGACGCTATTCCGGCACACGGGTGAGCCGATCCACCTCGCGCACGACCCGCAAGGGCAAATCGTTCGGGGAACAGTTGGGCGCCATGGTGACCAAGGAACTGACCGGGACGACAGGGCGTCGGATCGTGCGGGGCGTGTTGGGCAACCTTTTCAAGGGGCGTTAAGCACCGGGCGCGGGCGATGCAAAAGATCGTCATCCACGCCGGGTTCCACAAAACCGCGACCACCACGGTTCAGCGATTTCTGGGGGCCAATCGGGACGCATTGCGCCCCATGGCCAAGGTCGTGCTGGCGTTCCAATTGCGGCACGCCACCGCCGCCGCCCATGTCATGAGCAACGCGCCATCGGCCGCACATCTGGCGGATTTCAGATCGGCGTTCGAGGATGTGCTGCGCGTGATGCCCCGCGACCGAAACATCATCCTGTCATCCGAGGATCTGATTGGCCGTGTCCCGGGGCGCGTCCCGGGCGACGCGTACCCGCAGGCGGAACACTTGGCCAAGGCAATGATGATGTCGATTTCGCGTGTCTTTTCAGATGAGTGTGAGGCGACCCTGATCCTTTCGCGCCGCGCGCCCGAAGACTGGATCGAAAGCGTGTGGTGGCAAAACCTGCGCAGTACGCGCATGACCCTGTCCCACGCAGCCTTTCGCGAGAGCATGGGCAGCGGTGATCCGCAACAGGGTGTGGTGGACCGGATGCAGGCGCATCTGGGGGCTGCGCGGGTTCAGGACTACGACATCGAACGCACGGCCTCGATCCCCGGTGGCGCGGCTTGGCCGCTCTTGCACATGATCGACATCCCCGACGCGATCATTCGCGATTTGACGCCCGTGTCCCCGCAAAACAGGCGCACGGTTCAGGGGCTTGAGGATGTGTTTCTGGCGCTCAACCGCAGCGATCTGAGCAAGGCAGGCGTCATGAACGCCAAGACGCTGATCTTGCGCTCCGCCCGCAGGCAGGCCCCGGAATAAAGCAGATTAAAGCGCGCGCACCTTGAGCTTGGTGATGCGGTTGGCCTCTTTCTCCATTACCTCAAAGCGGAAGCCGTGGAAGCTGAAGACCTGACCGGAGGTGGGGATCATCTGCGCCTCGTGAATGACCAGGCCAGCCACGGTGTTGGCTTCCTCATCGGGGAGGTTCCAGTCGTGGGCGCGGTTCAGATCGCGGATCGTCATGCTGCCATCCACCAGGAAATGCCCGTCCGCCGTGGTGGCGACCTCATCCTCGTCGGTGTCAAACTCATCCGTGATCTCGCCCACGATCTCTTCGAGAATGTCTTCGAGCGTGAGCAGGCCCTGCAACGCGCCGTATTCATCCACCACCAGCGCAAAATGTGTCCGGCGGCGCAGAAACTCGCGCATCTGGTCGTCGAGCGTGGTCGTCTCGGGCACGAAATAGGGCTCCATCGCCACGTCGAGCACGTCAAGTTCCGAGGCGTCCGCGCGCACCATGCGGTCCATCGCGCGGGCGAGGTCTTTGGCGTGGATGACACCCACGATGTTTTCGGGATCATCCTTGAACAGCGGCAGGCGCGTGTGGCGCGAGGCCAGCGATAGCGACAGGATGTCTGTCGCAGGCAGGCTCGCATCAATCATCTCGATGCCGGAGCGGTGCAGCATGATTTCTTCAACCGTGCGGTCACCCAGATCGAGCGCGCCGAGGATACGGTCGCGATCCTCCTTTTCGACCACGCCCTCCTGATGGCCCAGCGTCAGCGCCCCCGCGATCTCCTCGCGCACCGCGAGGATGTTGCTGTCTGGGTCGATCTGCACGCCGAAGATGCGCAACACGCCGCGCACAAGCACGCGCACGGCAGCCACGATGGGCGAGAACAGCCGCACCACAACCCCAATGGGGCGCGCCACGATCGAGGCCGCAGTTTCCGCATTGGTGATCGCATAGGTCTTGGGCAGCACCTCGGCAAAGATCAGCACGAGCAGCGTCATCACCAGCGTCGCAAAGGCCACACCGCTTTCCCCAAAGGCCCGCGTCATCAGCGCAGTCGCCAAAGAGGTCGCAAGGATGTTTACGAGGTTATTGCCCAGCAGGACCGACCCGATCAGCCTCTCGTTATCCTCGGTGATCTGGAGCGCTTTTTCGGCCCCTTTCGATCCCTTGTCGGCTTGCGCGCGCAATTTCCCGCGCGAGGCCGCGGTCAACGCTGTCTCGGACCCCGAGAAGAACCCGGACAGGACAAGAAGAAAAAGGATGGCCCCGGCGGTGAACCAAAAGGCGCTGTCAGCAAAAGCGGTTGGATCGTTCATAAGCGGGATATGCGGGCGGATCGCGCCGCTGGCAAGGTTTAGTCGTCCGCCAAGGGGTGATGTTCCATCACCAAGGCCCGCAACCGCTCCTCCAACACGTGGGTGTAGATTTCAGTCGTGGCTACATCCGCGTGCCCGAGCAGCACCTGGATGGAGCGCAGATCGGCCCCGTTGGCCAACAGATGCGTGGCGAAGGCATGGCGCAGGGTGTGGGGTGTGACTTTGGAGGGCGTTACCCCAGCCTGCACCGCGATCTCCTTGATCATCAGGTAAAACGCGTTGCGCGTCAGGTGGCCGGATGCCCCACGCGATGGGAACAGAAATTTGGACGCCGGCCCGTCCTCGGCGTCCAGATGCGCGATCCAGTCGGCCAGCGCCGTGCGCGCGGGCGGGGACAGGGGCACCATGCGTTCCTTGCCGCCCTTGCCTTTGACCAGCAGCATCCGGGGGTCGCCGCGTGCGGCGCTGAGGGGGAGGCTGACCAATTCACTGACCCGCATGCCGGTCGCGTAGAGAACCTCCATCAGGCAGGTCGCGCGCAGGCGGGCGGGTGGGGTGCGCCCGTGGTCGCGGGCAGCCGCCAGCAGGGCATCGACCTCCTCGGTCGACAGGGTCTTTGGCAGGCGCTTGTCCCGGCCGGGTCCCCGGATTTGCAAAGCCGGGTTGTCGGTGCGCAGGCCCTCTTCGAACGCAAAGCGGAAAAGTTGGCGCAGGGAGGACAGCCGCCGCGCCCGGGTGGCCCGGGCAAGCCCTTGGGCCTCGCAATGGATCAGGTAATCCTCGATCTGGGCACGCGTCACGGTGGCGAACCCGGTGCCGTGATCGGCCATCCAGTCTGCCGCTTGCTTCAAATCCCGGGCGTAGCCGGCTTGCGTGTTGGGGGAAGCATCGAGCTCTGCCGCCTGCGCGTCGATAAACGCGGAAATCCAGTGGATATCTGACGTCATGTGCCGTCCAGAAGGAGCGACAGCGCGCTCTGACGCGCGGTGTCTTCCAACCCGACCGACCGCAGAAAGCCCAACGCGCCGCCGAGGCCGCTGATATCGCCCTCCCGCGCCTCGCTGATGCGGCGCATTGCGGTGAGGATCGCCAGACCCAGCTCACCCTCGGCGGCGAGGGACTGCAAATCCGATTGCGGAATATCGAGACCAAAGGCAGGCGCAATCGCCGCCTCCAGCGGCGTCGCAGCCACCGCCGCATCCGTATCGCCCAGCGCCACAGCGGCGGCAAAGCCGGGTGCATCGGCCAAATCGGCGGCGCGTTCATAGTCTGGCGACAACAGCAGCACGCGCGCGCGCACTGCGGCGGGTGCCGCCGCCAAGGGCAGTGATCCCGTTAGGCGCGGTGCAAACATGCGTGCAAAGGCGGCGTCCAGTCCGACCGCTGCCATCGCGCCCTCGGCCCGGGGCAGGGCGGTGCCAATGGCGCCCGGATCGCGGGTCGCAAGCGCACGGTCGAGCCTCTGGATCGCCTCGGCCCGGTCCCAAACCCCGCCCGAGGCGGCTGGGATACGTTGGGTGTAAAGCCCCAGCAATTGGTTGGGTTCAATCGCACCTGTTGCGGCCAGCCGTTCGGCGGCATCGAGCTGCGCTTTCCACCCCATGTTGGGCGACAGATCCGCCGCCGCGAAAGGTCGCGGGAGATCAGCAGTGGAGAGCGGCGCGCCAATCGCCTCGTAGAGCCTGAAGTCGAGAGGCGAGACTTCGCCGTCGCCAACGGGCGGCGGGCCATCATCGGCCAGATCGGGCTCCAGAAACTGCGCAAGGAGCGTGGTGCTGCGGTCGTCCAGCGCCCCAATAACCGAGGCCGATTGCAATGTCAGCGCCGCCGCCGACCAATCCTGCCCCCGGGCCAGGCAAAAGACCCGCAAGCCCAGATCGTCCGACAGGTGCGGTTGCCCCGACAGCGCCCCGCAGGCGGCATCGCTTTCACCGGTCAACAGCGCCACGTCTGCGGCCCGGGCAAAAACCGCCGGTGTCAGCGGGGACGCCTGATCCAACAGGGCCTGTGCTTGTGGCAGGGCGCCCAGGCGGGTCAACACGGATGTCCGCGTCAACAAGAACGCGTCCCCCGCAGCGCCGGCGGGGGCGGAGGCCTCTGCCAAGAGCAGGCGCAATCGAAGGTCGGCCAGGGGCAGGGGGAGCACATCCGGCAAGGCGTCAAAGGCCCGCGCGATTTGATCGGCCTGCGACCGGGACCACAGATCCGGCGGCAGGCCCGATGTTGCCTGCGGCAACAGCCCGACGCCCCCCTGTGCTGCCGGATCAAGGGGGGTGGCCGTCACTTGCGGGGCGGCGGCGCCGTCGGCGACAGGGGCCTCGTTCGGTTGTTGATCGCTCGGCGGGGTGGCCGCCAGCTCCTCCAGCCAAGGGATGGCGGAGAGGGGGGCCAAGGGCGCAGGCTCAGCTTGATCGCCTTGCGACGCCAATCCGGGTTGTTGCGCGGTCTGGGCTAGCAAAGGCGCAGCCATAACACCGGCCCACATCAGCAAGGCGGCAATGATCCGGGTCGGGTTGGATTTCGGGTAAGGTCTAGAAATCAAGCTCAACAGGCACCGTGACCGTCTGTTGCGGGGGCGAGAAATCGGCACCCAAAATGGGCCCCAGATAAGCATAGCCGATCAGACCCAAGCCGGCCAAGACCGCGAGCGAAAACAAAAACTTGAGCATTCGCCACATGGACCGCCGCCTTATTGCCTCGGGGTTGGGGGATGGTTGGCGAATGCGCGCGCAAACGCTCCGTCCCTGATTTGAGTGGCATATATATATGGCCTTTTCCCGATATTCACGCCATTCAAGGCGCGTTCGCAAGCCATAAGCAAGCCTTGGCCGATCTTTGCTGCCAAGGGCCCCGATGACAGGACCCGCCGACCATGGTCTCCCGCCCACTGACACTCAGGAAAACGGTTGTTCTTGTGGGGATGATGGGCGCGGGCAAGACAGCGATCGGGCGCGCGCTCGCCACCCAACTGGGCGTGGCGTTCCGCGATAGCGACCAAGTGCTGGAAGACGCGGCCAACATGACAATCCCCGAGATTTTCGCGCGCGACGGCGAGGCCTTCTTTCGCGAGAAAGAGATGCAGGTGATCGCCCGTCTGATGGACGCGGACCCCGCGGTGCTGTCCACCGGTGGCGGTGCCTTTCTCGATCCGCGCACACGGGACGTCATCGCGGACAAGGGTGTGGCGGTGTGGCTCGATGCCGATCTCGATATCCTGTGGGAGCGCGTCCGACACAAGAACACGCGGCCCCTGCTGCGCACGCCCAATCCGCGGCAAACCCTGTCGGACTTGCTGGATGCACGCCGCCCCGTCTATGCGCAGGCGGATTTGCGCGCTGAGGCCCAACCGCACTATTCCATTGATGACATGACAGCCGCGGTGATCGACACGCTGGCGGCCCGCCCCGACGTTCTGGAGGACCGGCCATGACCGAAATCGCAGCCAAAACCGTCCATGTGCCCTTGGGGGATCGCGCCTATGACGTGTTGGTGGGGCCAGAGCTCTTGCCGCAGGCGGGCACGCTCATCGCGCCGTTTCTGCGCCGCCCCCGGGTCGCGATCGTCACCGATGACACGGTGGGTCCTCTCCACCTTGCAACGCTGGAGCGCGCACTGGCGGGCGAGGGCATTGCGACCTCGGCCCTGACCCTGCCCGCGGGCGAGGCCACCAAAAGCTGGGGCCCGTTTCAGCAGACGGTCGAGTGGCTGTTGTCGGAAAAGATCGAACGCCGTGACGTGGTCGTGGCCTTGGGCGGCGGTGTGATCGGGGACCTTGTGGGCTTTGCCGCCGCCATCCTGCGCCGGGGCGTGCGCTTCGTTCAGGTCCCGACCTCCCTTTTGGCGCAGGTCGATAGCTCGGTGGGCGGCAAGACCGGGATCAACGCGCCCCATGGCAAGAACCTGATCGGGGCCTTTCACCAGCCTTCGCTTGTGCTGGCGGACACCGCGATCCTGTCCACGCTCACCCCGCGCGATTTCCTCGCGGGCTATGGCGAGGTCGTGAAATACGGTCTCTTGGGCAACGCGACCTTCTTTGATTGGCTCGAAAAGCATGGGCCAGCGCTGGCCGCAGGCGACATGGACGCGCGGGTCGAGGCGGTGCGCATGTCCGTACAGATGAAGGCCGATATCGTCGTGCGCGATGAGACCGAACAGGGGGACCGCGCGCTTTTGAACCTCGGCCACACGTTCTGCCACGCGCTCGAGGCCGCGACGGGATATTCCGACCGTCTGCTCCACGGTGAGGGCGTCGCGATCGGCTGCGCCCTTGCCGCCGATCTGTCCGCGCGGATGGGCCTTGGCGCGCAAGAGGACCCATCGCGTGTATCGGCGCATCTCGAAGAGATGGGCATGAAACGCCGACTCGCAGATATCCCGGGGAACCTTCCCGAGACTGACGCGCTTATCGATCTGATGGGGCAGGACAAGAAGGTCGTCGACGGTGCCCTGCGCTTTGTGCTGATGAACGGGATCGGGAACGCCTTTGTGTCGGATGACGTGACCCACCACGATCTCGCCGCCGTGCTCGAGGCCACACGGTGAGGCTCGCGCTCGCGGCATGTGTGATGCTGACGCTCGCCGCTTGCGTGAACACCCGCGTTCCGCAAATGGCGCCGCCCAGCGCAGCCGCGACCCAACACCCCATCCATGTCGCGACCTTGCAAATCCCCGACCCAACCGCCTCCTTCTTTGGTGCGGATCGCGTCGATACCGCCAGCTTTGGACGCGTGACCATTGGTGTCCCGCCCAGCCATATGGCCGGTCAGATCGAATGGCCCCCTTTGAACGGGGCCGCCGATCCGGACCGGCATTTCACGGTCTCTTCGGTCGAACGCTTTGACAGCCGCGCGGCGATGATCGCCGATATCGGCCGGTCCGAGGAAACGCTGGTATACGTGCATGGTTTCAACACCAATGCCGCCGAGGCGGTGCATCAACTGGCCCAAATCCGCCACGACTTTGAAATCGATGGCCCCACGCTCAGCTATGTGTGGCCGTCGGCGGGGGATGTGCGCGGCTACCTCTACGACCGCGACAGCGTGCTCTTTGCGCGCAGCGATCTGGAACAAACGCTCGACGCGCTCACGGATCGCGGCGGCGATGTGATCCTTGTGGCGCATTCGCTGGGATCGCTGCTGGTGATGGAAACACTGCGCCAACTCGCGCTGTCGGGCGATCGCGCCACGCTGTCGCGTATCGCAGGCGTTATCCTTGTCGCCCCCGACCTCGACCCGGAAGTGTTCAAAAGACAGGCCGAAGAGATCGGGACGCTGCCAGACCCCTTCGTCATCTTTGCCACGCAAGAAGACCGCGTCCTGCGCCTGTCGTCACTGATCTACGGACGCTCGTCGCGGCTGGGATCGATCCGCTCGTCCGAGGATATCGACGATCTGCCCGTGACCGTGATTGATGTCAGCGACTTTGCAAACGGCCAATCCGGCAACCACCTTGTCGCGTTGACCTCACCGGCGTTGATCCAGCTGCTGTCGAACGGACGCTCAGGCGAGGATCCCTTGGCGTTTGAGAAGCTGGCGTCCTACATCCTGACCGAACCCCGCCGCGCACAGCGCATCGCGGGTCTAAGCCCCACGGGAGAGTGACCTTCGGCGTAAGGCGGTGATCGTTCAGCGCACCGCCTCACCGCCGGGTGTTTTAGAACGGGATTTCGTCGTCGATGTCTGCCG
Organism: Pseudomonadota bacterium; assembly: GCA_038527375.1. GTDB lineage: Bacteria > Pseudomonadota > Alphaproteobacteria > Rhodobacterales > Rhodobacteraceae > Shimia_B. The sequence goes on from JBCBFU010000012.1 coordinate 31,356, forward strand.
CAGGCGCTCCGCCACCGTACCCGCCAGAGGGCGCGCCGCCGCCGCCACCATAGCTGCCGCCACCGCCACCTGACGACTGATCGCGCATGTAGCCACCGCCACCGCCCGATCCACCGCCGTAGTCGCCGCCGCCCCCGCCGGAGTTACGCCCGTCGAGCATGGTCAGGTTGCCCGCATAGTTGCGCAGCACGACCTCGGTCGAATAGCGGTCCTGACCGTTTTGGTCTTGCCACTTACGGGTCTCCAACTGGCCTTCCAGATAAACCTTCGATCCTTTGCGCAGGTATTGCTCGGCGATGCGCACCAGACCTTCGTTAAAGATCGCGACCGTGTGCCATTCCGTCTTTTCCCGACGCTCGCCGGTGTTGCGATCCTTCCAGTTTTCCGAGGTCGCGATCCGCAGGTTGCACACCTTGCCGCCGTTCTGGAAATTCCGCACCTCGGGGTCCTGACCCAGATTGCCGATCAGGATGACTTTGTTCACAGACCCGGCCATGGCGCGCCTCCTTCGATTCTGTCTTGGTGTTGTTTCAAACTTTCACCTTTTCTGGGTTAATGACCGGTGAATGTCCACGGGTGGTGGCGTGTTGCCCACAACTTCCTATATGCTGAGAGGATCAGGAGGGGACAGCATGCGCGTTGTGGTGCTGAGTATCGGAGTCTTGTGCCTCGCGGCGACCGCGCCGCTGGCGCAACAGACGTCCGGGTCGACCAAATCGCGCGCCTCCCTGTTCAAATCCCAACTGGATGTGCTCGATAACCGCGCGGCCTCGCAATATTCCAATTCGGTGCGGCTCAAGCCGCAGCCGATTCCGGACGTCTCGCGCTTCGCCGCTCCCCGCTATGCGGGCAGCTACAAGGGCCCATACCTCGCGCTGGCCCGCGACGCGGCCCGCCGCCACGGCATCCCCGAGGACCTCTTCCTGCGGCTCGTCCAGCAGGAAAGCGCGTGGAACCCCAAGGCCAAATCCCATGCCGGGGCCTACGGTTTGGCTCAACTCATGCCCGCCACAGCGCGCTACCTGCGCGTGGACCCGACCGACCCGCGCCAAAACCTCGAAGGCGGCGCGCGCTACCTGGCGGAACAGTACCGCAAGTTCGGCTCTTGGCGGCTCGCGCTTGCCGCCTACAACGCCGGTCCCCACAGGGTGGAGCAATACGGCGGCGTACCCCCGTTCAAGGAAACCCAGAATTACGTGAAGATCATTCTGGGAAGCTGAGGCGCGGGAGCTGAGGCCCGCGCGCCCCTGAACCTCACTCCGCCGCGACCTTGATCACAGGCTCCATCCGCGACAGGATCTCATCCGACAGGTGGCATTTCACCTGATGGCCCTCGGCCAGATGGCGTACGGGCGGCACCTCTTTCTCGCACAAGCCACCGGGTACATCGTTCTTCCACCGGCACCGCGTCTGGAACGGGCATCCGGGGGGCGGGGACATGGCCGACGGGATGTCGCCCTCCAGCACGATGTGCTGCTTTTCCACGCTGGTGTCCGCGATTGGCACCGCCGAAAGCAGCGCCTCGGTATAGGGGTGATAGGGCGGGGCAAAGACCTGTTCGGTCGTGCCCAGTTCCACCACATGGCCCAGATACATCACCATTACCCGGTCGCTGAGATAGCGCACGATTGACAGGTCGTGGCTGATGAACAAAAGCGTCGTCTTGTGCTCGCGCTGGATCTCCATCAGCAGATCGGTCACAGCCGCCTGCACCGACACGTCGAGCGCCGAGACGGGTTCGTCGGCCACAACGATCTTGGCATCGCCCGCAAAGGCACGCGCGATGCCCACCCGCTGCTTTTGACCACCAGAGAGCTGCCGTGGCATTCGGTCGGCAAAGGCGCGCGGCAGCTTCACCAGATCGAGCAGTTCCAGCATCCGCTGACGGCGCGCCTCGACACTGTCGCCCACGCCAAAGATTTCGAGCGCCCGCATGATCTGTGCGCCGACCGTCATCGACGGGTTCAGCGTGTCGAACGGGTTCTGGAACACCATCTGCACGTTCTTGACCGTATCGGTGTCCCGCGCCTCGATCGGCACGCTCTCGATGGACTGGTTCAGCATCGTGATGTTGCCATCTGTCGCCGTCTCTAGCCCCATGAGAACCTTGGCAAAGGTCGACTTGCCGCAGCCGGATTCGCCCACGATGGCCAATGTCTCGGACTCGCGCGCCTCGAAACTCAGCGTCTCGTTGGCCTTTACGACCTTCTTGTTGCCGCCGCCAAAGAGCGCGGAGGCCGCGACCTCGTAGTACTTCTTGAGGTTGTCCATCTTCAGGACAACGTCGCCCGGTTCCGCCTTTTCCTTCTGGTCGGTCACGACCATGGGTGCTGCCCAGTCGATCTCTTCCCATTTCAAGCAGCGCGATCCATGGCGATCGTCGCCCGGAACCTCGGACATCTTGATGTCGCCCTGATTGCAGCGCCCGTCTTCGAAATAGTCGCAGCGCGGCCCAAAGTTGCAGCCCGGCGGGCGTTCATGGGGCAGGGGGAAGTTGCCCGGGATGGCCCGCAGGGGGCGCGTGGATTTATCCGCCCCCGGCAGCGGGATCGAGCGGAAGAGCGCCTGCGTATAGGGATGGCGCATCTTGTCGAACACGTCCTCGATCGACCCGGTTTCGACCGCCTCACCGGAATACATCACGCAAATGCGGTCGCAGGTCTCCAGCACGAGGCCGAGGTTGTGGGAGATAAACAGCATCGAGGTGCCGTATTTCTTGCCCAGATCCTTGACCAGTTCGACCACCGCGGCCTCCACCGTCACGTCGAGCGCGGTCGTGGGCTCATCCAGAATCAGGAGCGAGGGCTTGGACATCAGCGCCATCGCGATCACGATCCGCTGCTGCTGCCCGCCCGACAGCTGGTGCGGGAAGCTTTCCAGCATCCGCTTGGGATCGGGCAGTTTCACGTCCGTCACGACCTCAAGCGCGCGCTCATAGGCCTCCTTCTCGCTGATCCCCTCGTGGATCATCGGCACTTCCATCAGCTGTTTGCCGATCTTCATCGCCGGGTTCAGCGAGGCCATGGGCTCCTGATAGATCATCGCGATCTCGGACCCGCGCACGTCGCGCAATTCCTCTGCCGTCATCTCGGCCAGATCGCGGCCCTTGAACTTGATCGACCCGCCGACGATGCGGCCGTTCACGCCCAAATCCTGCATGACCCCCAGCGCAACCGTCGATTTCCCGCAGCCGGATTCGCCCACAAGGCCCATCGCCTCGCCGGGTTGCACCACACAGCTGAAATCCATGACCGCCGGGATCTCGCGCAGCCTCGTGAAGAACGAAATGGACAGCTTGTCGATCTCAAGAATCGGGCCGTCATAGTCCATCTTTGCCATTGTCCCTGTTCCTTATTTTCTTCTGGCCAGAAATATCCCGGGGGGACCGGGGGGCTTGCCCCCCGGCTTCCGAGATTGGCAATTAGTCCCGAAGGCTCTCTTCGCGCAGGCCGTCGGCCAGCAGGTTCAGACCCAGCACCAGCGACACCAGCGCCACGGCGGGCACGATGGCGGGGTGGGGGAAGGCGCTCAGCAACTGACGCCCGGCATTGATCGTCGTGCCCCAATCAGGACTCTCGGATTCAAGACCCAGGCCAAAGAAGCCCAACGTCCCCAAAAGGATCGTGGTGTAGCCGATACGCAGGCAGAAATCGACGATCAGCGGCCCACGCGCGTTGGGCAGGATTTCCCACAGCATGATGTACCACGGACCTTCGCCCCGGGTCTGAGCCGCGGCCACGTAGTCCCGCGTCTGGATATCGAGCGCGAGGCCCCGCACGATCCGGAACACCGTGGGCGAGTTCACGAAGACCACCGACACGAACACCGTCAGGATGCCGTCCTGCAGGTCAAAGGCGTCAATCGCGCCCATGAAGTCCCCAAAGAACGTCCGGTCCTGGCTAAGCGCCGACATATAGAGCCACCCGCCCAAGACGACCGTTCCGCCGATCAGGACCAACCGCTTGGTCGGCTGCGTGAAGTAGCGCGAGTTGAACAGTACGATCAGAAAGAGGATCGGGAAGGCGAACATGATCATGCCCATGAAAGATGGCAGACCCGCCGCCTCGATCTCGGGCGTGACCAGCAAGAAGAACAGCAGGATCACCGGGAAGGCGAGGATGAGGTTCGCAAGGAAGCTCAGCACCGTGTCGAAAATCCCGCCGAAATAGCCCGCAGGCAGACCCAGCGTGATCCCGGTCATGAACGCAAAGAGCGTCGCCAGAGGCGCGATGGTGATCACGATCTGGCTGCCGGCGACCATCCGGCTGAACACGTCGCGGGCGAGCTTGTCTCCGCCGAGCAGGTAATGCGGATAGGCCCCTTCATCGCCAGAGAACGGCGTGCCGGGTACCTTGTTCTTCATCACAACCTCTTGCACCAGCGGATCATGGGTCATGATCATGTCGGCGAAGAAGGCCGTGAAGACCCAGAACATGACAAGGCCGAAGCCCACCATGCCGATGGGGCTGTCGAACAGCTTGCCGTAAAGCCCCAGCTTCCGCTTGAAGGTGATCGACAGCGCAAAGGTTATGCCGAGCGCGATCCAGACGGGCAGGAACCGCGCGCCGACTTCGCCCACAATCCCGGCGATGCCGTAGGGGCCGACAATAGCCGCGATCACGTAGATCTTGATGATGGCGATGATCCCGAAGAGGGAATACTGCACCGCCATGGCTGCATAGTCCGCCGGGCCGCGTTGCAGCGCCAGCGCGCCGCGTTGATTGGTGGCAATCACCAGCGGCAGCACGAACTGCGCCACGATGCCGATGGCAGCGACCGCCAAGAGGGCGAGCATCACCGGGTTCAATACGACCCCGAGGGAGCCGGTCCAGGTCAAAGGATCCATATCTCTGCCTCCCTTAGCTGACGCGAATGCGCGGGTTGAGGAACACGTAGCCGATGTCGGAAATCAGCTGCGTGGCCAGCACGACGACCACCGCCACGACCGAACAGGCCAGAAGCAGGTCGATGTCATTGTTGCCCGCCGCCTGCACCAGCAGCCAGCCAAAGCCCTTGTAGTTAAAGAGCGTCTCGACAATCACGACGCCGTTCAAAAGCCACGGGAACTGCAGCATGATCACGGTAAAGGGCGCGATCAGCGCGTTCCGCAGCGCGTGCTTCACGACGATGTTGCGGAAGCTCACGCCTTTCAGGCGCGCGGTGCGGATGTATTGCGCCGTCATGACCTCCGCCATGGAGGCGCGGGTCATACGTGCGATATAGCCCAGGCCATAGAGCGCGATGGTGATGACGGGCAGGGTGAAGTTTTCAAACGTCGGCTCTTCCATTGCGCGGGTCGCCGATCCCTTGAACCATCTGAGCCCAACCGCGGAGGAGGCGAAGACAGCGATAAAGATAACGCCGGACACGTATTCGGGCGTCGCCGTCGACACGATTGACGCCGTCGACAATGTGCGGTCCATGCGGGACCCTTCGCGCATCCCGGCCAGTACACCTACGATCAGCGCGCCGGGCACCATGACCAGCATCACCCACAGCATCAGGTAGCCCGTCAGGCCCAGCCGCGTGCTGACGATGCTGCCCACATTGTCCTTGAAGACCGTGGAAAAGCCCCAGTTGCCTTGCAGCACGCCACAATATTCCGGTGTGTCTTCGACCGCCACGCCCGGGCGGACACAGCGGCCCACCGTTTGCCCATCATCCTTGGTGGTGATGAAGCCCGGGGCCAATCCAATCCATTCGGCGTATTTCTTGGGCGTGGATTGCAGGTATCCCCGATCATCGAGCCAGCTTGTGACCTCGGCCTCGGTCATCCGGAAATTGCCCTGCGTCTTGGCGAGCTTTTCCAGGTTCGGGAAAAGGTTTGTCAGGAAAAAGACGATATATGTCAGACATATCGCCGTCAAAAGCATCACGCCCAAGCGGCGCAGAATGAATAGTCCCATGGGGATCCCTGTCGGCTGTCGCGCCTGGTTTTTGCGGCGCGTTTAGCTGCGGTGCGAAAAGGGCCGCAGGTTTCCCTGCGGCCCCGTTCCTTTGGCGCTTAGGCTGCGAAGCCCCACTTATAGACCTGCGGCAGATACGCGATGTGCATATCGACGCCGACCAGGTTGTCGGTGTGGTGGCGCGTGATCGTGCGCCAGTAGGGCTGAATGGTGACGCCCTCGTTGATCATGATGCCTTGCAGCTTGCCCATGACCGCGCGGCGTGCATCTGCATCCGCGATGGAGTTGGCTTCGGCCAGCAGAGCGTCGAACTCGGCGTTGTTGAACGCGCTCTCGTTCCACGCTTCGCCCGAACGGTAGGCCAGACCCAGAACCTGCGTGCCCAGCGGGCGGTGGTTCCAGTTGGTCGACGAGAACGGATATTTCGCCCAGTCGTTCCAGAACGTCGAACCCGGCAGGATCGTGCGCTTGACGGGGATGCCCGCGTCACGCAGCTGTGCCGCCACCGCGTCGGTGGTGTTCTTGCGCCAGTCGTCGTCGATCGAGATCAGCTCGTGCTCGAAATCGCCCATGCCGGCTTCGTCCATCATGGCTTTGGCGCCTGCGGGATCGAATGCGATACGAGTGACCGATGGGTCGTGCTCGGGGTGAACCGGGCCCACGTGGCAGTTGTCGGCAGGGATACCGTTGCCCGACACACCCAGCTCGAGGCAGACCGCGTTGTCGACCGCCATGGCCAGCGCTTTGCGGACGCGGACGTCTGCGTAGGGCTTCATGCCGTTGACTTCGGCTTCCTGGTTCGGGCGGATCACGACGGTTGCACCCGACACAACGTCCGACCGGGTCAGGCCGATGCCGTCCATGATGTCGATGAAGTCACCCACCGATTCCCAGTTCATGTCGATTTCTTCGGCTTCGAATGCCGCGACAAATGCCGACGGGTCGGTGCCGTAGTCGATGAACTCGATGCGGTCGAGATAGGCACCTTTGCCAGCCTCATAGCCCCACCAGTCGAAGCCTTCGTTGCGAACAACGACGCCTTTCACACCAACTTCGAGCGATTCTGGCATGTACGGACCGGTGCCCACCGCGGTGCCCATCATGTCATCGGGGTTGTGGCTGGAGTGCACAACAGCGGCCGGATAGTCAGCGATGCCCGGGATGATGGTGATGTCGGGGTTGGGCAGGTTCAGCTTGACGGTGTGGCTGTCGACCACTTCGATCGCGCCTTCGAGGGCCTTGTTGGTGTTGGCGTCGATCAGCGTCGCCATACGACCGGCCATCGAGTTGCCTTCGACGTCCTTCTCGCACCACAGCTCGAACATGCGGGCCACGTCTTCGGCGGTGAAGTCGTCACCGTTGTTCCACTTCACGCCTTTGCGGACGTTCAGGGTGTATTCGGTCGCGTCGTCATTGGCCGACCACGACTCCAGCAGCATCGGCTCGAACGAACCGTCGCTGTTGTATTCCACGAGGTATTCCAGCCAGCCCGCGGTGTAGGTCGCGATCTGCGTCCAGTCATAGGTGCGGGGGTCTTTCAGCGCGCGGACTTCCATCTGCATGCGCAGCGTGCCGCCCTGCTGGGCATGTGCAGCCGCTTGGGCTGGCGTCGCACCGATCAGGCCATAAGCGGCCGTGGTTGCGACACCCAATGCAGTGGCGCGTGCCAGGAACTCGCGACGGTCCATCAGACCGGCTTTGTGTTCCTCGGCGAACATCACCGCTGCGGGGTGCACCTTGTTGGTGGTATGCGTCATCTTTCTCTCCCTGTGACACAACATCAGTTTTCCGGGGGTAGATCGGGCCGCAGGACATTCCCGTTCGTGCGGCCTATGGGCGGTGGCAAGACCGCCATTTGTTAAACATCTCCCCTGCGCTCGTGCATTCGGCAGCATTTCGAGACAGCCGTCAACGGTCGCTTTCGCCTTTTCCAGTCAAAAAAACGACATTCCCGGCGTCGCAAAGCGACAGACTTCGCGGGCGGGCGGCGCGAAATGCAAGTTTCCCGGGGGTGTATCCGGGGGCGGATCCAAGGCGCTTTGGTTCTGCGCCTCAGCCAGCTTTGCGAAATTGCGAGGGGGTTTTGCCGGTGCGCGCCTGAAAGGAGCGCGTAAAGTAAGCCGCCGAGGTGTATCCCAAATCCCGTGCGATGCGATTAATCGGAAGCTCCGTCGATTGCAGCAGATCACGCGCCTCCCATGTGAGGCGATCGGCCAAAAGCTCATGCGCGGTGCGCCCGCAGGCCTGACGGCAGCAGCGGGTCAGGTGCGTGGCCGTCACGTCCAACTCGGCAGCGAGGTCTTGGACACTTGCCCCGCTGGCAAACCGCACTTCCAACAGGTCGCAATACCGCGCCGCCAGCCGTTCAGCCGCGGATGGGGCGCGTTGATTGCTCTGACCTTCGGCCTGACGATCCAGCCAGACCCCCATGAGACCCGCGTGACACCGGCATGCCTGTCCGTGACCGGTCGCTTCGACGCGCGCGGCCTCTTTCTGAAGGTTCTCAAAGAGACCAACAAACTCGCCATGTTCGATCACATCGCGGATGCGCAAGTGAACGGCCTTGTTCGGCATCTCTAGGGCAGGGTGGTCCGCAATGCGGGCCGCGGTCCCGAACACACCGGCCTTGGCATCAATCGCGTGCGACATGCCGGCAGGGATGAAGATGATGGTGGCGGGCCCAAACACGCGGGTGATCCCGCCCACGACCACGCGGCCCTGACCCTTGGTGAACCACAAAAGCAGGTGGTGGTCATAGCTGTGCAGCTCTTCCACCTTCCAGCGCCCGCCGGTCATCATTTGCGTAAGGGATTGCACGACCAAGGGTCCGTGCGCCGCGGCGGCCTGCGCGTGTGTCTCTGCCATGTGTGATATCCTGCCAAATATCAATTTTGTGCAAGAATACCCTTATTTTACGCGTCCAAGAAGCCGCTAAATATGGGGTTTGTGCGTCTGGCTTCCGCTAGGAATGTCTATGGCAGCGACACCTTCTGCCAAGCGGACATGCGGCGGCGAAACCATGTGCGCTGGCGTTTGGCGTATTGTCGGGTGGCGATCACGGAGGCCTCGCGCGCGGCATCCAAAGGCATCTCACCGCGCACATGGGCCACCAATTCCGCGGCGCCAATGGCCTTGGAGGACGGGTGATCGGGCGACCAATGCGGGTCCATGGCGCGCGCCTCTTCCAGCGCGCCGCCTTCCAGCATCAGATCAAACCGGCGCGCGATCCGGTCGTTCAACCAATCGCGATCTGCATCTAAATGCAGTGCGTTGACCGCGGGCAGTGGCAGGAGCGGGGGCGCCGTTTCGTCCTGCCACTGGGCGAGGCCGCGACCGGTGGCGCGCTGCACCTCCCACGCGCGCTGTACGCGCATCGGATTGGCCAGATCAATCCTGCGGGCCGTCTCGGGATCCAGCGCGTCGATCATGCGCGCCATCTGCCCCGCAATCCGCAGGCGGTCGGCCTCGGCCCGGATGTCCGGAGGCGTTTCGGGGATATCGGCCAAACCTTCGGTCAGCGCCTGAAAATATAGGCCCGTGCCGCCCACGATAATTGGCGGGCGCGCGGCATCCAGAAAGGGCGCCACGTCGCGCAACCAGGCCCCCACGGAATATGGCGCATCATAGGCGACGTGCCCGTAGAGCGCGTGAGCGGCGGTTGCCTCATCCTCAACCGACGGGCGCGCGGTCAAGACGCGCCAGCCGTCATAGACCTGCAGCGCGTCCGCATTCACGATCGTCCCGCCGCCGCGTTCTGCCAGCGCCATGGCAAGTGCGGATTTGCCGCTGGCCGTCGCCCCGGCGATCAACGTTGGCTTGCCCGCGTCAATATTCACGTTTTCCAGCAGAGTGTTAGCGGCTGACATTAAACCAACTTACCTGCGCGTCGCGCCCCATTGCACCCCTCGCGCTTTTCCATCATCTTGGCGGCATCACCTACAACAGACAAGCAGGCCCCCCGATGCCGGACAGCGACCCAACCTTCAACCGCGTCCTTCTGAAAATCTCGGGCGAGGCCCTGATGGGCGATCAGGGTTTCGGCCTTCACCCGCCCACGGTCGCCCGCGTCGCGCAAGAGGTCAAGAATGTCCACGATATGGGTGTCGAGATCTGCATGGTCATCGGCGGCGGCAACATCTTCCGAGGCCTGCAAGGCTCCGCCCAAGGTATGGAGCGCACGACGGCGGATTACATGGGGATGCTGGCCACCGTCATGAACGCGCTGGGGATGCAGGCCGCACTGGAGGAAATCGGCGTCTACACGCGCGTGATTTCGGCCATTCCCATGGATCAGGTGTGCGAGCCCTATATTCGTCGCCGCGCCGTGCGCCACCTTGAAAAGAAACGCGTCTGCATTTTCGCCGCCGGCACCGGCAACCCGTATTTCACGACGGATACAGCCGCGACCCTGCGCGCCAACGAAATGGGCTGCGAGGCGATTTTCAAAGGCACCAAGGTCGACGGCGTCTACGACAAGGATCCGGTCAAGCATGCGGATGCCAAACGCTATGACACCGTGTCCTATGACGAGGTGCTGCAAAAGCGGCTGGGGGTCATGGATGCCTCTGCCATTGCGCTCGCGCGGGACAACAACCTGCCGATCATCGTGTTCTCGCTGGATGAACCGGGCGGGTTCCGCGGTATTCTGGCGGGCAAGGGCACGTTCACGCGCGTTCAGGGGTGATCCGGGCGCATCTGCACAACTTTTGCGCGGCTTCCCTATACATCGGCGCGGTTCCCGCGATATACCGCCTTCAACGCAAACAACGCAGGCTGAACGATGTCCGAAGAAGACCTCGAACCCGATCTCGATGATCTGCAGCGCCGGATGGATGGCGCAATCTCGTCCCTGAAAACCGAATTCGCGTCTTTGCGGACGGGCCGTGCGTCGGCCTCGATGCTGGAACCGGTCATGGTGGAAAGCTACGGCCAGATGACGCCCATCAATCAGGTGGGCACCGTGAACGTGCCTGAACCGCGCATGGTCACGATCAACGTCTGGGACAAAAGCCTCGTGGGTAAGGTCGAAAAGGCGATCCGTGAAAGCGGGCTGGGCATCAATCCGCAGCTCAATGGCACCATCATCATGCTGCCGATCCCGGAATTGAACGAGGAACGCCGCCGCGATCTGACCAAGGTTGCGGGCACCTATGCCGAAAACGCCCGCGTCAGCATCCGCAACGTCCGCCGCGACGGCATGGACAAGATCAAAAAGGCCAAGGCCGCAGGCATGTCCGAAGATGACCAGAAGCTCTGGGAAGGCGAGGTGCAGGAATTGACCGACAAGATGATCAAGGCGGTCGATGGGGCGCTCGAAACCAAGCAAGCGGAGATCATGCAGGTCTAACCTGCTGGTTTGGGGATGCCGGACACGCTTCAACACTCAGGCGATAGCGCCGCCCCGGAGGCCGGGCCCAAACATGTCGCCATGATCATGGACGGCAATGGTCGCTGGGCGGAAATGCGGGGCAGGCGGCGTCTGGTGGGCCACTACATGGGTGCGCGCCGGGTCCGTGAAATCGTCAAGGCCTGCCCGGATTTGGGTGTCAGCCACCTGACGATCTTTGCCTTCTCGACCGAAAACTGGAAACGCACCCAAACCGAGGTCGCGGGCCTCATGCGGCTCTTCCGCCGGTACATCATTCACGAGGCCAAAGCGCTCTTCGAGGCCGGCGTGCGCGTCCGCTTTATCGGCGACCGGGTCAAGCTGGAAGACAGCCTTGTCCGGCTCATGGATGATCTGGAACTGCTGACGTCGGATAATGACAAGCTGCACCTGACGATCGCCATCAATTACGGCGGTCGCGACGAGGTCACGCGCGCGGCCAAACGGCTGGCATTCGAGGTCGAACAGGGCCGGCTCAGCCATGCGGATGTGGACGCCGAATGCCTGGCGCGGTTCCTGGACACCCGCTTCCTGCCTGACCCCGATCTGGTGATCCGCACCAGTGGCGAGGCGCGAATTTCGAACTTCCTGCTCTGGCAATCCGCCTACGCGGAATACGAATTCATCGACACGCTCTGGCCCGACTTTTCGGCCTCTGAATTCGCACGCATCCTGTCGGGCTTTGGCACCCGGGAACGCCGTTATGGCGGTGTCGCTGTATGAGCGATCCGCGTTGGGACGACCTTCGGGTTCGGGTGGCGTCCGGCGGGATCATGGCCGTTTTGGGTCTGTGTGCAGTGGCCTTGGGCGGTGTCTGGTTCCAGATGCTGACGGTTTTTGTGACGGCGGTCATGGTCTGGGAACTCTGGATGATGATCGCGCCCGAGGCGCCGACGCCGGGTATGCTTTTGGCCGCAGGCGTGGCGTCTGTCTTGTCAGGGCTGCTGACTGCACCCGGTATCACTCTGTTACCGCTGATCTTTGTGCCTGCCGCCCTTGGTCTGTGGGTCGTCCCGCGCGAACGGCGCACCTTTGCGGCCTTCGCCCTTGCGATCATGATCGCGGGCTGGGGCCTTGTGACGTTTCGCGAAACCCACGGGATGTTGTGGATTTTCTGGCTCGTCCTTGTCGTCGTCATTACCGACATCGCAGGGTATTTCGCCGGGCGCATGATCGGCGGGCCGAAATTCTGGCCAGCCGTGTCGCCCAAGAAAACGTGGTCGGGGACGGTCGCGGGGTGGGTCGGGGCCGCGATCCTGGGTGCGGTGTTTCTGACCTTCACCAATGCCGGGCGCGACCTGATCTGGATTTCGGTCCTCGTCTCATTTGCCTCGCAGATGGGCGATATCGCGGAAAGCGCGCTTAAACGGCGGATGGGCGTAAAAGACAGCTCGACCCTGATCCCCGGGCATGGAGGGCTCTTTGACCGGTTCGACGGGCTCCTTGGCGCCTCCCTCGTGATGCTGGGCGCGTCCCTCCTGGTGGATGTGCCGCAGGTTGATTTCTGATGGTGCGGCGCGTCACGATCTTTGGGGCGACGGGCTCCATCGGGCAAAACACCATTGATCTGATCAAACGCGCGCCAGATGACTACGAAGTTGTCGCTCTGACTGGGGCGGGCAACATCGACCAATTGGCCAATGATGCCAGGGCGTTGGGTGCCGAACTTGCAATCACAGCCGACCCTGCGCGATATGACGATCTCAAGGCCGCCCTTGCCGGATCCGGCATCGAGGTTGCCGCCGGGCCACAGGCGCTGGCCGACGCGGCGGAGCGGCCAGCGGATTGGGTCATGTCGGCCATTGTCGGGGCGGCGGGCCTCGTACCCGGCCTCAAGGCGGTCGAACACGGGACCACACTCGCGCTCGCCAATAAAGAAAGCCTCGTGACCGCAGGCGCGCTGTTGATGGACACGGCGCGGGCGCACGGCACAGAGATCCTGCCTGTCGACAGCGAACATTCCGCCGTTTTCCAAGGGCTTATCGGTGAAGATTTAAGTTGCGTTGAGCGCATTATCATCACCGCATCCGGCGGCGCGTTCCGCGATTGGCCGACCGAGAAGCTGGCGACTGCGACTTTGGCACAGGCAACGCAGCATCCGAACTGGGATATGGGTCAGCGGATCACGATCGACAGCGCATCCATGTTCAATAAGGCGCTGGAACTGATTGAAACACGTGAGTTTTTCGGGGTTGATCCCGCCAAGATCGAGACGGTCGTTCACCCCGAAAGTATGATCCACGCCCTTGTGGGGTTCTCCGACGGCGCGTTGATGGCCCATGTGGGGCCGCCCGATATGCGCCACGCGATTGGCTTCGCGCTCCACCACCCGCACCGCAAGCCCTTGCCTGTTGCCCGGCTCGATCTGGTGGAGATCGGTCAGTTCACGTTCCGCAAAGCCTGCGAGGATCGCTATCCCGCGTTGCGCCTGGCGCGCGCGGTGATGGAACAGCGCGGGCTGACGGGGGCGGCCTTTAACGCGGCCAAGGAACGCGCGCTCGATGCCTTTATCGCGGGCGAGGCGGGCTTTGCGCAGATGGCGCAGATCGTCGAGGCGACATTGGACGCGCTCACGGGTACGAGCGCTCTGTCGCAGGACATGACCCTTGATAATATTCTGGCGGTGGACCATTTGGCCCGCAAGACCGCCGAAGATCAGCTGCACAAGACAGCGCCCTAGCAGAGCAGGACAAACGCCATGGATATCCCCAGCCTGATCGCCGCCTTTGGGGGCTTTACATGGTTTGTGGTGGCCTTTGTGGTCGCGCTGTCGGTGATCGTGGCGATCCATGAATACGGCCATTACATCGTGGGCCGCTGGTGCGGCATCCACGCCGAGGTGTTTTCACTGGGCTTCGGCCCGGTTCTGGCGGCGCGGACGGATCGGCGGGGCACCCGCTGGCAGATCGCGGCGCTGCCCTTTGGCGGCTACGTGAAATTTCTGGGCGATGCGAATGCGGCCTCGGGCAAGGACGGGGAGGTGGTCAGTTCGCTGTCGCCCGAAGAACGGCGCCGCACGATGCATGGCGCGCCGCTTTGGGCGCGGGTGCTGACGATCGCGGCGGGACCGGTTTTCAACTTTATCCTGTCGTTCTTCGTCTTTGCCGCCTTCTTCATGGCTAACGGCACCGCGAAGGAGCCGCTGCAAATCGCGTCGCTGATGCCCGTACCTTACGAGACAGAGCTGCAGGAAGGCGACGTCATCCTCGAAATCGACGGGCAGGATGCGCGCAGCTATGCCGCCATCGATGCGCTGGAGGATCTGCCGCGGGAACCTGTCTTGCCCTACACGGTGGAGCGTGCGGGCGACGTCATCACCGTATCGGGCTCGCACCCGTCCCCCACATTGGCCACTGGCATATCGCTGGAATCGGCGGCGCAGGATGCGGGCCTGCGGGCAGGGGACGTCATACTGTCGATGAACGGAACGCCCGTGGCTGTCTTTGCCCAAATGGTCGAGATCGTGCAGGAGGTGCAGGGCGCGCCGATCTTGCTCGAGGTGTGGCGCGACGGCGATACATTCGAGACGACGCTGACACCGCGCGCCACCGATGAACGCCAGCCCGGCGGCGGCTTTCAGACGAATTGGCGCATCGGCATTCAGGGTGGCGGCTTCTTTGAACCCGTGACAACCGCCCTTGGCCCGGTCGAGGCCGTGCCCACCGCCGCCGCGCAGGTCTGGCTGATCATCATCAGCAGCCTCGACGGGCTCTGGAACATGATCACGGGCGCAATTTCCACCTGCAACCTGTCCGGTCCCATCGGCATCGCAGAGACGGCTGGCACCATGGCCTCGCTCGGGTTGGAGCAGTTCGTGTGGTTCATCGCCGTTCTGTCCACAGCTGTGGGTCTGTTGAACCTCTTTCCGATCCCGGTTCTCGATGGCGGGCACCTTGTCTTTCACGCCTACGAGGCCGTTAGCGGAAAGCCGCCGTCGGACCGCGCGCTCAACATCCTGATGACCTTTGGTTTGATGGTGATCGCCACGCTGATGATCCTCGGCCTCAGCTCGGATTTGTTCTGCCCCTGATAGGCGGGGCAAGACCCGGCCGATTGCCTGCAAAGCTCCCCCCTTGTGCCCCATTTGCGCCGCAATTCGCGACCATCTGAATGGCGTGGAAACAAAGGGGCGGACCCATGCAAACACTGACAACCGGAGCACGCGGCCTTGGCCTGTTGATGGACCTCAACTGGGATCGTCTGGTGTTTCTGGGCGGTGTGACCGGCGCGCTTTATGCAGCCGCGTGGCTGGGATCGGCGTATCTGTCGACGCTCTGACACGCCATCAATGACGTGAGACTGCGATTTAGGGGCGCTTCGGGCGCCCTTTTGCTTGTGGATATCTCGGTGAATGGCGTTTTGACTCACCCTTAAATCCCCGATACATCCCTAAAAAACCGAAAACAGCGGTGGTAGAGGGATCGGTCCAATGACAGCGGGCTTTTTGTTCGGGCGCAACCTGTGGGTTGGGGTGGTATCGCTCCTGATCGGCGCTCTTTTGGCGGGTGATGTTGCCGCACAGTCTTTTCGGTTCTCGAACATTCAGGTGGACGGCAACCGCCGGATCGAAACGGCGACTATCCAAACCTTTGCGGGCCTCGTTCCGGGGCAGGCCGTGTCTGCGGGCGAATTGAACGCTGCGGCCCAACGCATCCGCGACACCGGCCTTTTTGAAAGCGTCGACATCATCCCCAGCGGCGGCACGTTGACCATCGTTGTCAGCGAATTCCCGACCGTGAACCGGGTGGTGTTCGAAGGAAACCGTCGTTTGAGCGATGACAACCTCGCCCCGCTGGTCCGGTCTGTGCCGCGCCGCGTGTTCAACCCCGCGATTGCCGAACAGGACGCAGAGACCATCACGCAGGCCTATGCCGATCAGGGGCGTCTGGCGGCAACGGTCAGCCCACGCATCATCCGACGGTCGGATAACCGCGTGGACGTGGTCTATGAAATCCGCGAAGGCGGCATCGTCGAGGTCGAGCGCATCAGCTTTGTCGGCAACAAGGCGTTCTCGGACCGTCGCCTGCGGCGGGTTCTGGAGACCAAGCAGGCAGGCCTGCTGCGCGTGCTGGTCCAGCGTGACACCTTTGTCGAAGATCGCATTCAGTTCGACCAACAGGTCCTGCGCGATTTTTACCAATCGCGCGGCTATGTCGACTTCCGCACGGTGTCCGTCAATTCCGAACTGGCCCGTGAACGCGACGCGTTCTTTTTGACGTTCAATGTGATCGAGGGTCAGCAATTCCGTGTCGGCACCGTGACGGCTTCGTCGGACCTGCCGGATGTGGACCCCGATCTGTTCCTCAAGGCCGCAAACCTGCGGTCGGGGTCGATCTATTCGCCCGTGGCCATCGAAAACCAGATCAGCCGTCTGGAACGTCTGGCGCTGCAGCAGGGTCTGAACTTTATCCAAGTCAGCCCGCGTATCACGCGCAACGACCGGGACCTGACGCTGGATGTGGAGTTCGAAATCAATCGCGGTCCGCGCATCTTTGTCGAACGCATCGATATCGAGGGCAACACAACCACGCTGGATCGGGTTATCCGCCGTCAGTTCGACGTGGTCGAGGGCGATCCCTTTAACCCACGCGAAATCCGGCAATCGGCCTCGCGCATCCGGGCCTTGGGCTATTTCGCGAACGCCGACGTGGATGCGCGCGAAGGCAGCGGCCCCGATCAGGTCGTGATCGACGTCGACGTGGCCGAGCAGCCTACCGGCTCCTTCAGCTTTGGGGGTAACTTCTCCTCCCAAAACGGCTTTGGCCTGATTGCCAGCTTCTCGGAGCGCAACTTCCTGGGCCGGGGGCAGGCGCTGAGCTTCTCCCTGTCGACGGGCGAGGACAACCGCCTTCTGAGCTTTAATTTCGTTGAGCCCGGTCTGTTTGACCGGGACCTGCGTGCGGGGCTGAACTTTGAATACGCCACGTCGAACAACGCCAGCGCACGCTATGACACGTCGCGCCTGTCGCTGTCGCCGTCGCTGGCGTTCCCGGTGTCTGACAACGGACGGCTGACGGTGCGTGCCTTTGGCGAACGCACCGACATTACCGATGTGGCCGCGTCCACCAACGGCATCATCAATGCCGAAGCGGCCCAAGGCGCCGTGTCGCAATTCGGGCTGGGCTACGCCTACACCTTCGACAACCGCCGCAGTGGTTTGAACCCGCAAGCGGGGATCATCTTCCGCTTTGGACAGGATTTCGGCGGGATCGGGTCCGATACGTCCTACATCCAGACCAACGCGCTTATCGCGGCGGAAACGCGTTTGTTGGGCGAGGACCTGACCCTGCGCGCGACACTGGAAGGTGGGGCGCTGAACTACACCTCGGGGTCGAGCCGTGTGACCGATCGCTTCTCTCTGGGGTCGCGCCAATTCCGCGGCTTTGAACGCAACGGTATCGGCCCGCGTGAAATCAACGGCAGCGACAATGACGCCCTGGGTGGCGAGATGTATGCCGTGGCCCGGTTCGAGGCAGAATTCCCAATTGGTCTGCCCGATGAATACGGCATCTCTGGCGGCGTGTTCTATGACATCGGTTCGCTCTGGAGCGTTGGTGACAGCGCGGCGAATGCAACCGGCACGCTGCTGTACGACGATTTCTCGGCCCGGTCGGTCGTTGGGGTGTCGCTGTTCTGGCAGTCGCCGGTTGGTCCCTTGCGCTTCAACTTTACCGAGGCGCTCGACAAGGAAGAGTTCGACCAAGAGCAGTCGTTTGATCTGACCATCTCGACGAGCTTCTGATGGGTGGCCCGGCTGGGGCGGTCTTGCGTGCGGCGCGCGCGCTTGGCCTGATCCTCTGGGCGGCTGCCGCACCGTTTGCGGCGTCCGCGCAAACATCGGCTGATCTTCCCACGCTGGACTTTCGCTCTCCGATCCTGACGATCGAGGCCGCGCGCCTGTTTCCCAACACGGCCTTGGGTCAACAGCTTGCCTCGGCGCTGGACGCCGACCGCGCGGCGCTGGCGCAGGAGAACCGCGAGTTGGAAGAGGCCCTGCGCACCGAGGAATTGGCCCTGACCGAACAACGCGCGACACTGCCGCGCGCCGATTTTGTCGCGCTCGCCGCTGATTTTGACAGCCGTGTTCAGGAAACACGCATCGAACAGGACGCCAAACAACGCGCGCTTGAGGCGCGGGCGGCGGCGCAGGAAGGCATTTTTCTTGAGCGGATCCAGCCCATTCTGGGCCAGATCATGGTCGAGGCCGGAGCAGCAGTGATTATCGAGACATCGACCACGTTCTTGCGGGACCGCTCGGTCGACGTGACCGATCTGGCCATCGCGCGCATCAACGCAGAGTTTCCAGCTGACACACCGATCACGCCCGCAGGCGAGGACGCGCCGGACGAATAGCGCCACACCCCGCGCCGCCGGGCCGTGACCTTGCGGCCCCAGCGCGGGCTTGCTAGGCCGCATGAAACACCAAGATCGAAGGCCGTCCATGACCGACACGACATCAGAGCTCAAATCCGCCGATATCCAATTGATCCAGCGGTTGCTGCCGCACCGGTATCCCTTTCTTCTGGTGGACCGGGTGATCGATATCGACGGCACGTCCAGCGCGGTCGGGCTCAAGAATGTCACCATGAACGAGCCGCACTTTCAGGGTCACTTTCCGGGCACACCGATCATGCCGGGTGTCACGATTGTCGAGGCGATGGCCCAGACGTCTGCCGTGATGGTGGGGGTTTCCATGGGGCTCGAGGATAAGGACCTGCTGATCTACTTCATGGGCATCGACGGCTGCAAATTCCGGCGCAAGGTCATCCCCGGCGACGTCCTGCGGATGGAGCTCACCACCCTGCGCGGCAAACCCGGCGGCAAGGTCTGGAAGTTCAAGGGCGTGGCCACCGTCGAGGGCGAATTGGCCGCTGAGGCCGAATTCACGGCGATGATGGACCTGCAAGCCTGATGGGGTCGGTCCACCCTTCGGCCATCGTCGAGGATGGCGCGCAGATTGACGATGGGGCCACGGTTGGCCCGTTTTGCGTCGTGGGCGCGGGGGTCTCGCTGGCCTCGGGCGTCCATCTCAAAAGCCACGTGGTGGTACAGGGGCAGACCAGCATCGGTGAAGACACGGTCGTCTTCCCGTTCACCGTGCTGGGGGAAATCCCGCAGGACCTGAAATTCAAGGGCGAGGAGACCCGCCTCGTTATCGGGGCGCGCAACCGGATTCGCGAACACGTCACGATGAACACTGGCACCCAAGGGGGCGGTGGCGTCACCCGGGTAGGCGATGACGGGCTCTTCATGGCGGGCTGCCACATCGCACATGATGCGCAGGTCGGTGACCGGGTGATCGTCGTCAACAGCGCGGCCATCGCCGGGCATTGCGTGCTCGAAGATGACGTGATCGTCGGCGGGCTGTGCGGCATTCACCAATGGGTTCGGATCGGTCGCGGTGCCATCATCGGTGCGCTGTCGATGGTCACCAATGACGTGATCCCGCACGGTCTGGTGCAGGGGCCGCGCGGCGAATTGGACGGGCTGAACCTCGTGGGCCTCAAGCGCAAGGGCGTGGCCCGCGCGGATATCACGGCGCTCCGCGCAGCGTTTCAGATGCTGGCACAGGGCGAAGGCACGTTTATGGACCGCGCCCGCCGGATGGGCGACGAAAACGACAGCGATTATGTGCAAGACCTCGTGCGTTTCATCACCGGTGAAACGGATCGGTCCTTTCTGACGCCCAAATGACACTGGCGCTGATTGCGGGGGCGGGGCCCATGGCCGCCCGCCTTGCGGCACAGCAGCCCGTGCGCCCGTTGGTTGCGGCCTTTGCCGGGTTCGCGCCGGAGGGGATCACCCCCGACCTGACGTTTCGACTGGAGCATCTGGGCAGCACGCTGGCCGACCTGCGCGCGCAAGGTGTGGACGAGGTCTGCATGATCGGGGCGGTGCGCCGCCCGGTGATCGACCCCGCCGAGATCGACGCCGCCACTGTGCCGCTTGTCCCGCGCATCGCGCAAGCGCTCACTGCCGGGGACGATGCGGCGCTCAGGATCATGATCGAGATCCTCGAAGAGCACGGCTTTGCCATCCGCGGCGCGCATGAGTTGGCCGGTGACATGTTGCCTGCGCCCGGCCTGTTGGCCGGAGACCTGACCGACACAGCCGAGGCTGACGCGGCCCGCGCGCAACAGGTGATGCAGGTGCTGGGTCCGCTCGATGTGGGCCAAGCCTGTGTCGTTGCTAGGGGTCAGGTCATCGCGATGGAGGCCATGCCCGGGACCGATTGGATGCTGCGGTCGCTGATCCTCGACGAGGCGGCTTTTGCCACAGTGCCTGGGCAAAGGGGGGCGCCGGTGGGTGACGCAGGCCTTTTCGGGGCCTTGGGCGATCCATTGGGCAGTGCCGCGGATTGGCTGACCGGTCCCGCAGGGGCGCAGAATGCCGAGGCACCACCGCTGCGCCGTGATCCGGCCACGGGCACGGGCGGGATTCTCTACAAGGCTCCCAAACCCGGGCAGGACTTGCGGGTCGACATGCCCACCATCGGCGCAGACACCATCGCCGCCGCGGCCTTGGCCGGGCTGGACGGTGTGGTCGTGCAGGCAGGCGCCGTAATGGTCGTGGACCCCGAGGCTTGCCGCCGCGCCGCGGCTGATGCGGGCCTGTTCCTGTGGGTGCGGGAATGAAGATATTCCTGACTGCGGGAGAGCCCTCTGGCGACACGCTGGGGGCGGCCCTGATCGACGGATTGCGGTCCGAGGTTCCGGATGTTGAGCTGCGCGGCGTCGCAGGCCCACGCATGCAGGCCGCCGGTATGGAGAGCCTTTTCCCGATGCGGGAGCTGTCCGTCATGGGCATTGCCGAGGTGCTGCCCAAGTATTTCCACCTCAAACGCCGCATCCGCGAGACGGCGCAGGCCGCGCTCGATTGGGGGGCCGACATTGTCGTCACCATCGACAGCCCGGACTTCTCGCTCCGTGTGCAACGCCTGATCCGCGAAGCGTGCCCGGATCAACACACCGTGCATTACGTGGCCCCAACCGTCTGGGCGTGGCGTCCCGAGCGGGCCGGAAAGATGGCCAAGACCATCAATCACGTGCTGGCGCTGTTTCCGTTCGAGCCGCCGTATATGCAGGCCGCGGGGATGGCCTGCGACTTCGTGGGTCACCCGATCGCCACATGGGACCCGGTCACCGCGACGGAGATTTCAGACTTGCGGGCAGAGGCCGGGTTGGGCGACGGGCCCCTTGCCGCCGTCCTCGCCGGATCGCGGGGGAGTGAGGTCAAACGCCTTCTCCCGATCTTTGCCGGGGCGCTCGGGCACAAACCCTTGCCCGAAGGCACGCGCCTGATCTTTCCCACGCTGCCGCACCTCGCCCCGGCGATCGCCCAGGCGACGCAGGCTCTGCCGTATCCCGTGACGATCCTTGATGGGGCGGGGCAAGACGCGGACCAAGCGGCGCGCGCGCGCCACGTGGCCATGGCCGCCAGCAATCTGGCGCTTGCGGCATCGGGGACGATTTCGCTGGAACTGGCCCATGCCGGAACCCCGATGGTCATCGCCTATGACATGGCGCCCCTGACCAAATGGGTGGTGAAGCGCAAGCTGATCACCGACACCGTGACGCTGGTCAATCTGGTGTCAGAGACGCGCGCAGTGCCCGAGTTCATCTTCGAGGATTGCACGCCTGACAAGATTGCCGCCGCGCTGGCGCAGCTTCACGGCGCGCGCGCCGCGCAGGAGGCCGCGATGGCGGTGACCATGGACAGGTTGGGGCAGGGTGGCCCGCCCCCGGGTCTGCGTGCAGCGCAAGCAATCCTCGCACAGGCGCAGTCGTCCGGAGTCGTTTAGCCGCCGGGCGCGACCGGGTCCTCGGACGCGCGTTGGAGGTAGGCCGTGTCGCACCATTTTGTCCCGTCCCAGTGGTCTTGCACGCCCCGGCGAACCTCGTGAAATCCCACCTTGTGCAGCACGTTTAGGGACGCCGTGTTTTCCGGCGTGACCTCCGCAGTCAAAATCGGCTGCGCCATCTCGCGGTGGAGGACCGGGATCAAAGTGGTCAACGCTTCGGCCATCAGGCCATGACCCCATCGGTCCCAGCGTAAGAAATAGCCCAGCTCTGGCGCTTTCCACAGCCCGGCCTTGCCAATCACATCGCCGTTTTCGACCAGAACGTATTCGCAAACCTCATCCGGCGATCCAGCGAGCGTGCCCGCGACCCAGGCCTCGGTCTGGGCGAGATCGGTATAGGGCGCTTCCCAATACTCCATCGCCACGGGATCAGAGAAAAAGGCATGGAGCGCGGGCGCGTCGCGCGACTGCAAGGGCCGTAGCACCAGCCGCGCGGTGGCTATGTCAGCGCGTGATCCAGCCACCGCCCAGAACCCTGCCGCCCTCGGGCGCGTAGAACACCGCGGCCTGACCGGGGCTGACACCTTCCTCGGCCACGATCAGCTCGACCTCTGCGGTCCGGGGACCGGTGGGGCGGATGATTGCGTCGCGCGGGGGACGGGTCGATCGGACTTTGACGCCCACGGTCCAAGCCTCCTGACTGTTAAAGGGCGCGTCGCCCAGCCAGTTCACCTCGGCCACCGGAACGCGGCGGGTCGCCAACATCTCCTTCGGGCCCACGATCACGCGGCGCGTGTCCACGTCGAGTTTGACCACGTAAAGCGGCTCCTCCAGCCCGCCGATCCCCAGACCCCGGCGTTGACCGATGGTGTAGTGGATGACGCCCCGATGGGTCCCCAGGACGCGCCCGTCCGCATGCACGATCTCGCCCGGGTCCGCCGCGCCGGGGCGCAGCTTTTCGATCACCGCCGCGTAGTCGCCATTGGGCACGAAACAGATGTCCTGGCTGTCGGGCTTGTCGGCCACGGGCAGGCCATGCTTTGCCGCCAATGCGCGGGTTTCCGCCTTGGTGGACAGGTGTCCCAGCGGGAAGCGCAGATAGTCCAGCTGCTCGGACGTGGTCGAGAACAGGAAATAGGATTGATCGCGCACGGGGTCGGCGGCCATGTGCAATTCGGCGCCCGCAGGCCCCATCTTGCGTTGGATATAGTGGCCGGTGGCCATGCAATCAGCGTCCAGATCCTTGGCCGTGGCCAAGAGGTCCTTGAACTTGACCCGCTCGTTGCAGCGGATGCAGGGCACTGGCGTGGCCCCCGCGAGATAGCTGTCGGCAAATTCGTCGATCACGGCGTCTTTGAAAATGTTCTCATAATCAAGGACGTAGTGGGGAAATCCCATCTCCTCGGCGACGCGACGCGCATCGTGGATGTCCCGACCTGCGCAGCACGCGCCCTTCTTGGCCAAGGCCGCGCCATGATCATAGAGCTGCAGCGTCACACCCACCACGTCATAGCCTTCCGCAGCCAACTCTGCGGCCACGACGGAGCTGTCCACGCCACCCGACATCGCCACGACAACGCGGGTCTCGGACGGCGGCTTGGCAAAGCCCAGCGAGTTGAGTGGAGCGCGATCAAGCGCCATGGCGATGTCCCCGGAAAAGCTTAGGAAAGAGCACACAATATATGAAAATCCTAATCACTCTCAAGGCCCCGTTTCATACCCCGTTAAACGCGATTGCCGCATGTTGATCCCTGAGATCACAGACGAGGGTGCGACATGTATTTGAAGAAAGTGGACGGGCCGCGATGTGTCACGTTGCCGGATGGTAGTGTGTTGTCGCGCGCCGACTTGCCGCCGGTGGACACGACGCGGTGGGTGGCCAGCCGCAAGGCGTTGGTGGTCAAGGGGATCGCCGCGGGGCTTTTGACCCGGGCCGAGGCTTGCGCGACCTATGATCTGTCGGAGGAAGAGCTGGACAGCTGGATGTCCGCCGTTTTGCGGCACGGGGAAAAGGCGCTCAAGACCACGGCGCTGAAGCAATACAGACAACCCTAAGTTGCATCATGGCGAATATGTGATAGAGTGTTGATGCGGTAACCCGTGATTAACCATTGGGCGTCAGAGTGAGGGTGAACACGAGATTTGGAGGGTTCATCCCATGCGCGTCCTGTTGGTTGAAGACGATCCCACAACGGCAAAGAGCATCGAGCTGATGCTGGCTCATGCCAACCTCAACGTCTACACGACGAATATGGGGGAAGAGGGCATCGATCTGGCCAAGCTCTATGATTACGATCTCATCCTTCTTGACCTCGGGCTGCCGGACATGACCGGCCATGACGTGCTGCGCCAGCTGCGCAACAGCCGGATCGAAACGCCCATCCTGATCCTGTCGGGCGAGGCAGATACAGACAGCAAGATCAAAGGCTTCGGGTCTGGCGCGGATGATTACCTCACCAAGCCATTCCACCGGGAAGAGCTGGTCGCCCGCATCCACGCCATCATCCGCCGTTCGAAAGGGCACGCGCAGTCCATCATCACGACGGGACGCGTGGCGGTGAACCTTGACGCCAAAACGGTCGAGGTCGACGGCAGCCCCGTGCATCTGACCGGCAAGGAATATCAGATGCTCGAGCTGTTGAGCCTGCGCAAAGGGACGACGCTCACCAAGGAGATGTTCCTCAACCATCTCTATGGCGGGATGGACGAACCCGAACTCAAGATCATCGACGTTTTCATCTGCAAGTTGCGCAAGAAGCTGTCGACCGCGACCAATGGCGAAAACCACATCGAAACGGTCTGGGGCCGGGGTTACGTCCTGCGCGATCCCGCACCCATTGAGGCCAGCCCCAAGATCGCCATCGGAGCGTGAGCAGACCTTTTGAAGTCTTTGGCTGCGTGGCAAGGATCCCGCGGCGTTTGACCTTATGCGGAAGTCGGCCTTTGGCGCTTTGGTCAAAAGGATGCCCGGCATTGCGGGCTTGGTCTTGCTTCGCGTTTGGGCATGTTTTGGACATCGTCAGTTTGCGGCCCGACGTGCGCGTGGTCGCCGGGTAAGCGTGCGGGCGTCCGACGGGAAAAAAGCCTAAGACGCGGTTTTAGTGTAGGAGCCTTGCAGCCTTTTCGGTCTTTGCACCTTTAACGCACCCCTGTGGTGGTGATGCGTCGGTCTGATGCGGCCTACGATGCGTTTTGCGTCAGGCTGTCCCGCTGATGCCAGCACGCCACCCGGTCTGAGGATGCTCATACCCGATCCCACTCTGAATCGAGGTTCTGAACATGCGCCGCGTGGCGGGCGTTCCGTCATGCCTTGTCTGCCACTGGGGACCCTTGGCACCGTGCCCCAGATCGGCGCGGCCTGTGGCGCGGTCGGGTGCCCGTCGTGATCCCGTCGTGATCCCGTCGTGATCCCGTCG
>JBCBFU010000012.1:56964-71173 GCA_038527375.1 Pseudomonadota bacterium
CCCGTCGTGATCCCGTCGTGATCCCGTCGTGATCCCGTCGCGCACGGCTTCTGGACGTGCCCCACACCACGCCCTATCACTTGCGATGAAGGACGCGACCGTGCCGCAGGCCGCGTGGACCTCAATGGTGCAAAGGGGATTGCAATGGCAGGAGGCGAAGCGCCTGCACCCAAGGTCACACAGACCTCTGCTCCCAAACAGGACGTGGACACGCTGACCTCGGCCCAGGCAGCCGAAGAACTGGCGCGCCTTGCCGCGCTTTTGGGCCGCGCCAACACGGCCTATCACACCGATGATGCGCCTGAGATCCCGGATGCAGATTACGACGCGCTCAAACAGCGCAACCGCGCCATCGAGGCGCGCTTCCCAGAGCTCAAACGCGACGACAGCCCGTCCGAGCAGGTGGGCGCGCCGATCAACGCCGCCTTTGGCAAGGTCACCCACGCGGTGCGCATGATGTCGCTGGCCAACGCCTTTGACGCCACCGATATCGAGGATTTCGACGCCTCGGTGCGCAAATACCTCGGGGTGGCAGCCGACGCGCCCTTGCCGCTGACGATCGAGCCCAAGATCGACGGTCTGTCGCTGTCGATCCGCTATGAGAACGGAGTTCTGGTTCAGGCCGCCACCCGTGGGGACGGCGCCGTGGGCGAAGACGTCACCGCCAACGCGCGCACGATTACGGATATCCCAGAGCGTATCGAGGGCGCTCCCGATCTGCTGGAGGTTCGGGGCGAGGTCTACATGTCCCACGCCGATTTTGACGCTCTGAACGCCCGCCAGTCTGAGCAGGGGGGCAAGACCTTCGCCAACCCGCGCAACGCGGCGGCGGGGTCCTTGCGCCAATTGGACAGCACGGTCACGGCCGCGCGTCCGCTGCGCTTTTTTGCCTATGCATGGGGCGCGCTGTCCGCGCCATTGGCCGAAACGCAGGCGGGCGCCATCGCGCGGCTTGCGGATCTGGGCTTTTCCACCAACCCGCTGACCAAAACCGTGGACGGGACCGAGGCCGCGCTCGCGCATTACGCCCAGATCGAGCAGGATCGTGCGACGCTGGGCTATGATATCGACGGCGTGGTCTACAAGGTCGACGACCTCGCGCTGCAGGCCCGGCTGGGGTTCCGATCGACCACGCCACGCTGGGCCATCGCGCACAAATTCCCCGCTGAACTGGCGTGGACGCGGCTGGATGCCATCGACATTCAGGTGGGGCGCACGGGCGCGCTCAGCCCCGTGGCGCGGCTTGTGCCCGTGACGGTCGGTGGGGTGGTCGTGTCGAACGCCACGCTCCACAATCAGGATTACATCGAAGGCCGCGACAATCAGGGCAACCCCATCCGCGAAGGCCGCGACATTCGTCCGGGCGACTGGGTGCAGGTCTACCGCGCGGGCGACGTGATCCCCAAAATTGCGGATGTGGATCTGTCCAAACGCCCCGATGACGCGGCGCCGTTCGTCTTTCCCGAAACCTGCCCCGAATGCGGGTCCGAGGCGATCCGCGAGCCGGGCGATGCAATCCACCGCTGTACGGGGGGCCTCATCTGCCCCGCGCAAGCGGTTGAAAAGCTGAAACATTTCGTGTCCCGCGGCGCGCTTGATATCGACGGGATCGGGGCAAAACAGGTCGAGATGTTTTATGCCGACGACCAGCTGCCCATTCGGGAACCCGCCGATATCTTTACCCTCGCAGACCGGGACGCCGCGAACCTGACCAAGCTCGCCAATCGCGATGGGTATGGAGAGACGTCCGCCCGCAACCTCTTTGCCGCCATCGAGGACCGCCGCCAGATCGGATTTGCAAAACTGCTCTTTGGCCTGGGCATCCGCCACGTGGGCGAGGCCGCAGCCCGGCTGATCGCGCGGCATTACGGCGATTGGGATGCGATGGCCACGGCCATGGACACCGCCGCGCGCGAACCCGCGATGGCCACCGCCGGAACCGGGCGCGAGGCGCTGGCCGACAGCCCCGCCTGGCGCGACCTTCTGGATGTCGACGGGGTGGGGGCCGTCATGGCGAACTCGCTTGTGACGACCTTTGCCCAGCCCCGCGAACGCGCCTCCATCGACCGCCTGACCGAGCAATTGAAGATCGAGCCGGAGGCCGCGCCGCAAACCGACGGATCCCCGGTGGCAGGCAAGACCGTGGTCTTCACCGGGACACTGGAAAAGATGACGCGCGCCGAGGCCAAGGCGCGGGCGGAGGCTCTGGGCGCCAAGGTCTCAGGCTCCGTTTCCGCAAAGACCGATCTGTTGGTCGCCGGACCCGGCGCGGGGTCCAAGGCCAAGAAAGCCGCCGATCTGGGCATTGAAACGCTGGACGAAGACGGCTGGCTCGACCTGATCGGCGGATGAGCGGACGTCCCGAAATCCTGTTTCCGCTCTTTGCCGAGTTGGAAACGCTGC
This sequence comes from Pseudomonadota bacterium, assembly GCA_038527375.1. GTDB lineage: Bacteria > Pseudomonadota > Alphaproteobacteria > Rhodobacterales > Rhodobacteraceae > Shimia_B. Next base: position 59,368 of record JBCBFU010000012.1, read on the forward strand.
CGGGAGTGGGCCCCAAGACCGCGCCGCTGTTCTCGGGTCTCCACGTCGCGCGGCCCCGCGATTTGCTGTTTCTCTTGCCCCACAACGTGATCGACCGCCGCCCGGTAGCGACGCTGCTGGGGCAGCCGACACCGGCGACCATGACGGTCGAGGTCACGGTGGGGGCGCACCGCCCGCCGCGCCGCCCCGGGGGGCCGTATCGCATTCTGGTCGAAGATGCTGAAACCGCGTTCCAACTCGTGTTCTTCCGCGCACGTCAGCAATGGCTGGACAAGCTTTTGCCCCAAGGCTCCCGCCGGATCGTGTCCGGCAAGGTGGAGCTGTTTGATGGTGAGGCGCAGATGGTCCACCCCGACCATGTCGTGGCCCCAGAAGAAGCGGGAGAGATGCCCCGGTTCGAAGCCGTCTATCCCATGGTCGCGGGCCTGTCGCAGAAGGTCGTGACCAAGGCCGCAGAGGCCGCGCTAACGCGGTTGCCGGACCTGCAGGAATGGGCCGACCCCGAGTTGATCGCGCGGGAAGGCTGGCCCGATTTCACGACGGCGGTCCGCGGTGCCCATGACCCGCGCGCGCCAGACGATCTGGCCATCACCCACCCCAACCGCCAGCGGCTAGCCTATGACGAGGTCTTTGCCCACCAACTAACCCTCGCGCTGGCCCGCGCGGCCAAACGCGCGACGCCCGGGCGCCCGACGCAGGGCGACGGGACGCTGCGGGACCGGGTGCTGAAAGCCCTGCCATATGCCCCCACGGGCGCGCAAAGCCGCGCGGTGGCCGAGATCACCGAGGATATGGCCAGCGCGCGGCGCATGAACCGCCTGCTGCAAGGGGATGTGGGCGCAGGCAAGACGCTCGTTGCGTTTCTGGCGCTGCTCGCGGCGGTGGAGGCCGGAGGGCAGGGCGTGATGATGGCGCCCACGGAAATCCTCGCACGCCAACACCTCGAGGGCCTCGGGCCGCTCGCGGCCGATGCGGGCGTGCGGCTGGACTTGCTGACGGGCCGCGACACCGGGGCGGCCCGTGCGGCCAAGCTTGCGGCGCTGGAAGGGGGGGAGATCGACATTCTTGTCGGCACCCACGCGGTGTTCCAGAAGGGCGTGGAATTCCACGACCTGCGCCTCGCGATCATCGACGAACAGCACCGATTTGGCGTCAACCAGCGGCTGGAGCTGGGGGCCAAGGGTGATGCGGTCGATGTGCTGGTGATGACCGCCACGCCCATCCCGCGATCCCTGTCGCTGGCGCAATATGGCGAAATGGACGTGTCGGTTCTGGATGAAAAGCCGCCCGGACGCTCCCCGATTGCGACGGCGGCGGTGCCCATGTCGCGGCTCGATCAGGTGGTCGACAAACTCCGCGCTGCGGTGGCCGAGGGCAAGCAGTGCTACTGGGTCTGCCCGCTGGTGGAAGAGAGCGAGACGCTCGACATGACCGCCGCCGAAGAGAGGTTCAAACGCCTGCGCGCGGTGTTGGGCGAAGGTGTCGTCGGCCTCGTCCACGGTCAAATGCCGCCTGCGGAGAAGGACGCGGCGATGGCGCGGTTCGTGGCGGGCGAAACCTCGGTCCTTGTGGCGACGACGGTGATCGAGGTCGGCGTAAACGTTCCCAATGCGACGATCATGGTGATCGAACGGGCCGAAAGCTTTGGCCTTGCCCAATTGCACCAGCTGCGCGGCCGCGTGGGGCGGGGCAGCGCGGCCTCCACCTGCCTTTTGGTCTATCAACCGCCCCTGACCGAGGGCGGTGAGAGGCGGCTTAGGATCATGCGCGAAACCGAGGACGGGTTTCGCATCGCGGAGGAGGATCTGGCGATCCGGGGTGCGGGCGACATGATCGGCACCGCGCAATCGGGCCTGCCGCGCTTTATGGTGGCCGATCTGGAACGACAGGCGGGGCTGATGGCGCTGGCCCAGCAGGATGCGCGTGCGCTCCTGACCCGGGACCCGGACCTCAGCAGCCCGCGGGGGCAGGCGGCGCGTGTTCTCCTGTGGCTGATGGAACAGGACAAAGCGATCCGTTTGATTTCAGTGGGTTAACAGAAAGTTCACAAATGTTCTCAAAAAGTTCTTGATCGGCGCGTCTGAAAATGAGAACAAAAGGACAACAAAGTTAACCACAACCGAGCAGCCCATGACACAGCAAATCAAAACCCGCCCCATCGGTTTCTTGCAAGATCTCGTCGGTGCCTCGGCCCTTGTGGCGATGCTTTATGTCGGCCTTCTCATCCCCGGAATGGTGTAAGACCCGACGCCCCACAGTTTCTGCCTGCGGTCCAATCCGAACGCTTTCCCGTCGCTTCTGTCCCCTCGTACGCGACGAATTCAGCTCCCAAGACCTGCCTCTCTTGGATGAGCCTTGCGCCTCGGTGTCCCTTGGATACGCATTAACTCGCCGCCATCCCTGCCAGGATGTGCGGCGATTTTTTTGGTGTTTGGAAAGGGGTTAAGGGCAGAGTTAAGCGCAATCGCGCTGTTCAGCCTCGGCCATGGCCTGCGCGGTGGCATCCAGCGTCAGCATGATCGAGGCATGGCGATTGCGGTAATCCGCCGCCGGGCGCAGCACTTCTAACCCGTCAAAAGGGGCCTGCGGCACGGGACCACCGGACAACATGGCCTTCAATTCGTCGCGCGCCGTTTCAACCTCGGCCCGGGTGCGACCGACGATCTGGGCGCCAACCACGGACGCGGCCGCCTGACCCAACGCGCAGGCCTTTACATCCTGGCCGAAGCCGCTGATGCGCCCGTCGGTGATGTCCACATCCACGGTGACCGTCGATCCGCAGAGCGGCGAGCGTTTCTTGACCGTGGCCATGGGTGCGGGCAGACGGTCCAGATGCGGGATATCGGCGGCAAGCGCCAGAATGCGGCCGGAATAGAGCTTGATCAGATCGGTATCGCTCATCTCGTCCTCCCGGGTTGCGGCGTCCCTGTCAGTTCTAGATAAGACTGCCATCTCATCAAGCAAAGAGAAATCCGATGGCCGCGACTTTCGACCCCGCCACGCTGAAATACGACGCCAACGGCCTGATCCCCGCGATCGCGCAGGATGAGACGGGGGATGTGCTGATGATGGCGTGGATGAATGCCGAAGCTGTGGAAAAAACGTTGGCCACAGGACGCGTCACCTATTGGTCGCGCTCACGTCAGGCCTTCTGGATCAAGGGCGAGACCTCGGGGCATACGCAAGAGCTCATCGAGTTTCGGATCGACTGCGACCGCGACACGATCCTGATGGTCGTGCGCCAAGAGGGGGCCGCCTGCCACACTATGCGGCGCAATTGCTTTTTCACGGCGATCCGCGACGGTGAAGAGGTCGTGATCGCGGACCCCATCGTCTAAAGCCCCACCATTGCCCGGATATCGGCGGGCGTGCGCCCTTCGTCGCGATAGGTCTGGATCGACCGCGCATCGTCGCGTTTGGCCAATCGTTTGCCTGCGTCGTCTCGGATCAGCCGGTGGTGATGATAGCGCGGTGCCGCGTGGCCCAAAGCGGCAAGGATCAGCACCTGAACGGGCGTGAAATCAAACAGGTCCTCGCCCCGGATCACATCCGTGATCCCTTCGCGCACGTCATCGAGCGCGGAGGCGAGGAAATAGGCCACCGCACCGTCCCGGCGGGCGATCACCACGTCGCCGCTGACCTGTGCCAAATGATCGGGATTGATTGTGTGGGTGCCCTGATGCGCAGGCCCGGTCTCGTCAAACGTTACCGGTCCTGTCGCGGCGAGCGCCTTGCCCAGATCGAGCCTGAGCGCATCGCCGGCTTGGCGATCCGTCATGGCGCGCCCCCGGCAGGTGCCGGGATAGGGGCCGGGCAGGGCGCCCTCTTGCGGGGCGGACAGGGCCGCGCGGATGTCGGAGCGGCTGCACGAGCAGGGATAAAGCAGGCCCATCGCCGCGAGCGCGTCCACAGCGGACGTGTAATCCTTCAGGTGCCGCGATTGTCGGCGCGCGGGTTCCGGCCAGGAGAGCCCCAACCAGCGCAAATCGTCTTCGACCTGCTCGACCCAGTGATCCTTGGACCGTTCCAGATCGGTGTCTTCGTGCCTGAGCAGAAAGACCCCGCCCGCCGCCATCGCCATGTCATGGGCCAGCATTGCGGAATAGGCGTGGCCAAGGTGGAGCGGCCCCGTGGGTGACGGCGCAAAGCGCGTGATCATGGGGTCAGAGCTTTCTGAGCACGATCACGTCCGACCCGGTCACCTTGTCGTTCAGGTGCGGCCCGTGTTCGCGGAACTCCAGCGCCGCGCGGCCGCCTGCGATCAGGGCATCCAGAACGCGGATATATTGGGCATCGGCAAGGGTGGGGTCGTTGTAGCTGAACGCCAACAACCCGCCCGCCTCCAGCAGGTCCAGCAGCACGCCCAGCATCTCGGGCGGGGCCGCGCCAAGCGACACGACACCGGTCGCGACGATGATCGCATAGGTCCCCGGCGCCACGTCCACGCTGTCCGAGGTGCCCAGCCAGATCTTGCGGTAAATCCCCTTGGCTTCGGCATGGGCCAGCATCTCGGGCGAGATATCGGTGCCGTCGACCTCCGCAAACCCCGCTTCGATCAGCGCCTGTCCGGACAGGCCTGTCCCGCATCCGAAATCGAGCACGACCGTGCCGGTGTCTGCGCCGACCGTGCGCAAGGCTGCCGCGACGCGCGAAGGGGTTGCATAGGCCATGCCGGTGACATCGGCCTCGTAGGTGTCGGCCCAGTCGGCATAGATCGCCTTGGTGTCCTCCACGCTGCGCGGGGTCCACAGGTCATCGGATTTGGTTTGATCGGCCATGGCCCGAAGGCTAGCCCGGTCGCTCAGGCCGCGTCTAGGGCCTGCTGTGACAGCCAGCCGGTGAAATCGGCCTTGGCGCGATCTGTGTAGGCCTTGTAGCGGGCCGGACGGTTCTTGCGCCCGCCCTTCACGTCGATGGGCGGGAAGAGGCCGAAATTCACGTTCATCGGTTGGAAGGTCTTGGCATCTGCGCCGCCCGTGATGTGGGTAATGAGCGCGCCCATGGCGGTCGTGGCGGGCGGTGCGCCGACGCCTTGTCCCAACATCTCTGCCGCGGCCATGCGGCCGGCGACACAGCCCATAGCGGCACTTTCCACGTATCCCTCGACACCCGTGATCTGGCCTGCGAACCGGATGTGGGGCTGCGAGCGCAGGCGCATTTCCCCATCCAGAAGCGTGGGCGAGTTCAGGAAGGTGTTGCGGTGAATACCCCCCAACCGGGCGAATTGCGCATCCTCCAGCCCCGGGATCATGCGCAGCACTTCCGTCTGCGCGCCGTATTTCATCTTGGTCTGAAACCCTACGATATTATACAGCGTTCCCAGAGCGTTATCCCGACGAAGCTGAACCACTGCATGAGCTTTGACATCAGGCTGATGCGGGTTGGTCAGGCCTACGGGTTTCATGGGCCCATGGCGCAAGGTTTCGCGCCCGCGTTCGGCCATGACCTCGATCGGCAGGCAGCCGTCGAAATAGCCCGCCGTTTCGCCCGGTTTGAACTCGGTCTTGTCTGCGGCCAGCAGCGCGTCGATGAAGGCCTCGTACTGATCTTTGTCCATCGGACAGTTCAGGTAGGCCGTGCGCTCTTCCTCGGTCTCGCCCTTGTCATAGCGCGACTGCATCCACGCCTTCGACATGTCGATGGAGTCGAAATAGAGGATCGGCGCGATAGCATCAAAGAACGCCAGAGCCTCGGCGCCCGTTTCCTGTGCAATGGCCTCTGCCAGAGCGCCCGAGGTCAGCGGGCCGGTCGCGATGATCCAGTGCCCCTCGGTCGGGAGGGCCGTTATTTCGTCATAAGAGACTTCAATGAGCGGATGCGCCTTGAGGCGTTCGGTGACGGAGGCCGCAAAAGGCTCGCGATCCACGGCCAGCGCGCCACCGGCGGGCAGACGGTGTTTGTCGGCCATCTCCATAATTATCCCGCCCGCGGCCCGCATTTCCCAATGGAGCAGTCCAACGGCGTTTTGTTCGTCGTCATCCGAGCGGAAGGAGTTCGAGCACACCATTTCGGCCAGATGCCCGGTCTGATGGGCAAAGGTTTCAACCTTTGGCCGCATCTCGTGCAGGCGCACGCGCACACCCATTTGCGCGGCTTGCCATGCGGCCTCGGACCCAGCCATGCCGCCGCCCACGATGTTCAAAATCTCTGCCATGGGGCGGATGTAAGTCACGGGCGGCTGAAAGGAAAGATCACTCCTGCGACCAGTCGGGCGGGCGTTTGTCGATAAAGGCCTGCACGCCTTCGCCGGTGTCCTTGTGCGCCATGTTTTCCACCATGACATCGCCGGTATAGGCATAGGCGTCGGCCAGAGGCATCTCGATCTGTTTGTAGAACGCGGATTTGCCGATCTTCACGGCGCTGCCCAGTTTGCCCGCGACCTGGGTGGCCAGCGCCAGCGTGTTGGCCTCCAGATCGGCGGCGGGCACCATGCGGTTGATCAGACCCAATTCACGGGCGCGGGTGGCGGGGATGAACTCCCCCGTTGTCAGCATCTCGAACGCCTGTTTGCGGGCGATGTTGCGGGTCAGCGCCACCATGGGGGTCGAGCAAAACAGACCGATATTGACCCCGTTCACGCCAAAGCGGCAGTCGTCGGTCGCCACCGCCATGTCGCAGGACGCAACCAGCTGACAGCCTGCAGCGGTGGCCAGCCCGTGGACCTGCGCGATCACCGGCTGTGGTTGGGCGGGGATCATCTGCATGAAGGTCGCGCAGCGATCAAAAAGGTCCTTCCACGCGGCGCGGCCCCCATCGGCATCGCCACGATGGGCCTGCATCTCCTTGAGGTCATGGCCCGCGCAGAACGCCTTGCCCGTGCCGGCAAGGATGATGACGCGACAGGACGGGGTGTCGCGTAGTTCCCCCAACGCCTCCGTCAGGGCCGCCAGCATTGCGTCGGATAATGCATTCAGCGACCCCGGCGCGTTCAGCGTCAGGCGCGTGACTGCCCCAAGGTCTTCACGTTCGAGAATTGACATCGCGCGCCTCCGTTGCTTTCCAAAGGCTTAGCACAGCGGCGCAGATCAGGGGAGGGCCGAACCATGCAACCCGTCATGAGCATTTCAGAACTCCACAGCTTTCTTGCCGAAGTGTTTCCGCAGGTCTGCGACGACTTCAACGTCGAAGAGATCACGGAGGACGGGATCACCATCCGTCTGCGTGTGGGTGAACGGCACCTGCGCCCGGGCGGCACGGTCAGCGGCCCGTCGATGTTCGGGCTGGCGGATGTGGCGGTCTATCTGGCGGTCTTGTCCCGCATCGGACCCAAGGCGTTGGCCGTGACGACCAATTGTTCGATTGATTTCATGCGCAAGCCCGCCGCAGGCGTCGACCTGATCGCGGAGTGCAGGCTCTTGAAGCTGGGCAAGGTGCTGGCGGTGGGGGATGCGCTCTTGTTTTCCGAAGGCATGGATGCGCCTGTCGCGCGTGCGACGCTGACCTATTCGATCCCCAAATGAAAAAGGGCGGGGCTTGCACCCCGCCAGTTCAGGAAGAGGCAGATCAGATCTGCCAAAATGCCTTGCGGCATTCCGCGTCGGCCTGTTCAGCGGTCAGGCCGATATCCTGCAAAAGATGTGGATCGAGATCCGCGAGTTGGGTGCGCGTGCGCGCCTGTTTCGACCAGCGTGTGACAACAATTGCGGCCAAGACAAACGCCGATGCGAGTGCGGGTAGGCGGGTGGCGCTTTCCAGTTTGGCGAGCCGTTGAAGGGTGAGGGTTTGCGTGGTCATAATGGACCCTCCTTTCGCAAATTGTATTGACACAAACAGTCATTGTCTGATGATGTATTGATACTTTGGGTCTTTGTGCCAATCAAAAGAAGTATTGTAATGGATACAAAATGGGCCGAGGGGCTGACCTTTCGCGACGGACCCAAATACATGGTGGTCAAGGATGCGATCCTGCGGGCCATTGATGCAGGGCACTTGGCCGAGGATGCCAAACTGCCCCCGGTGCGCGATCTGGCGTGGCGTTTGCAGATCACGCCGGGCACCGTGGCGCGGGCCTATTCCATCCTGACTGATCAACAGGTCCTGCGGGGCGAGGTCGGGCGCGGCACCTTTGTCAATCCGCGCACCGCGGCGCAGATCATCCCCGTGGATGTCCCGCAGGAGGTCGATCCGGTACCCCATGGGACGGGCGGCGCGTCCTGGCCGGTCTCTCTCGTGGCGCCGGGCATGCCCAATGTGGGGCAGGCGCGCCATATCCGGGGGCTGATGGCGCGGGTGGCGGCCGAGCCGCCATCGGGCATGATGCATTATCCCACGCGCGCCTCCTTCGGTCCGGTCCGTGAGGCGGTCAAACACTGGCTGCGCGATGCGCCCCTGGGCATGGTCGACGCCATCGACATCGTCTTGTCCCATGGCGGGCAAAACGCGGTCCTTTTGGTCATGCAGGCGATCCTGCGCGGTCGCCGACCTGTGGTTCTGGTCGAAGAGCTCGCCTATCCCGGGTTCCGCCGGGCCGCTGAGTTGCTGCGCGCCGATGTGATCCCCGTGGCCATGGACGAACACGGCCTGATCCCCGAGGCACTTGAGGCCGCAGCCGGGGCGGATGCCCAACTGCTGTGCACCACGCCCGAGGTTCACAATCCCACAGCCATCCACACCCCGGAATGGCGCCGGGCCGAAATCATCGCCGTCGCGCGCCGCTGCGGGTTCCAGATCCTCGAAGACGACTGCTACCGCATGGCGGCGGCCCGCGCGCCGAGCTACCGCCAGATGGCGCCAGAAAGGGGATGGTACGTCTCCTCCATCTCCAAAAGCCTGACGCCCGCGCTTCGTGTGGGCTATGCCGTTGCCCCTCCGGGTGGCGGGGCGTATCTGCGGCGCGCCGCAGAGCACGGGTTTTTCGGGTTGGCCACGCCATTGGCCGATATGACAGCGGCCCTGCTGACCGATCCCAAGGCCGAAGAGTTCGCGGCCCAGGTCGAGGCGGTCTTTGCCCACCGCCTCAAGATCGTGATGAACGTGCTGGGCGGGCATGACATCAGTTGGCGCGAAGGTGCGCCCTTTGTCTGGGTCAGACTCCCCGCAGGCTGGCGCACAGCGGCCTTCGTGCGCGAGGCCGAGGCCGAGGGCGTCCGCGTCCGATCCGCCGAGGATTTCGCGGCCCGCGACGCGCGTGTGCCCCATGCGGTGCGCGTATCGCTCAACGGGATGGTGCCGACGGACCTCTTTACGCAGGCCCTGCGCAAACTCGACACGCTGCTGCGTACACCGCCCGAGGAGTTGGACGCTTAAGGCAGACCCAGCACGCTCCATACGACGCCTACGCCCAACGCAAGCGCCGATATCCACGCGGAATACGCAACAAGCTTGGCCACCGCGAAAGGGCGTTCGCCGAAGGTCGTGCCCCGCATTCCGCAAGAGACGGCTTTGTAGGCTTTGCCACCGTGTTCGTAGTGAACAATCCACATCGGAAGCAGGATACGGCGATAGTGGATGCCAGACGTCGTTGTGCGATATTTGATATTGCGCAACCTCTTCGATGTGGATCTTTGAATGCGATTGCGAATGAGCAGATCCTTGTCGGAAGCGTTCGCTTTCAACCCCTCGTCGACTGTCAGGTGATGGCGTTCCGCAGCAAAGCCCGCAAGAAAGGCAGGTTGATACGGGGTCAGTGTTTTGGGGTCAAAGTCATGCAGCACCCCATCCCGCAAGATCGGCGTAATATGTGGTGAAGCAGGGACCAGAAGGTCATCGAAGCGGATGTCCATGTCGCCCTCATAGCGCCGGGTGATCGAACGCTTACCCATCTGTTGACGAAAGGTGGCCCAGAACGAGACCGCCTCGTGAGAGTCGAAGGTAAAGAAGGGCGCGTACAGACCAACGATGCGTCCTCTGGCGACGGCATCTGCCAGATTGCCGGGGGCGGCAACGCGGGCCTTGGCCCAATCGGCAATCTGCGCACGGGCAGCGCTCTCGGTGATCTGAAAAGGAATGAGACCCAACGCATCGAAGCCAGTGTCCGCCTGACCAACCACCACGGGCCCATCGCAATAGGCGCATCGCTCGGACAGCGCTTGACCGACAAAGATGACGGCCCCGCCGCAGGTTTGACACGTGTGAACGGTGCTTTCTGAGCGGGTCGTGGTCTCTGTCTCGGGTGTGTCGGGGTCGTGGGGCGTCTCGACGGTTGCATCGGTGTCCGGGCAGACATCGATGGCGCCTTCCATGCCACAGCTTGCACAGACCAGAGCGCCCGCTTCGGGGGCGAAAACGCGCTGACCAGCGCAGCTTGGGCACTGCAGTTCGGTTTGGGTATGGTTGGGGGCCTCCGCGTGCATCAATCCGCCACAGCCGCAAGGATTTCGATCAGGATCGCCAACCGCTGCATCGCGCGTCCCATCGCGAAGTCGATATCGCCCGACCGGCCCCAGTCGCCGATCACGGTGCCCGCGAACCAAACCGCCGCGAGCCAGAAGATCACCAAACTCCACCCTGCAAGGGTCCGCAGCCAGCCTGCCGATCCTTGCTTGAGTTCGTGTTTGGCCTCCTGAATCTCGATCAACTTGCGTGTGGGCGCGATCCCCAAGACGGTGGCGAACGCGAGAACCAGACCTGCTGCCATTGCGGGCTCAAGCCACATCAAACGACGCCCGAAATATGGGGTATTTTAATACCTATTTTATAGGTCATTGAAATTGCTTGTATTTCCAGTTGTTAAGGCTCTTGCAGTGCGCTCAGCCGTGAGTATAACCACGCAATCCGAATTGACCACTTCGATGGACCGAAAATGAAAACCTATACCGCGACCCCTGCGGATATCGATAAGAAATGGATCATCATCGACGCTGAAGGCGTCGTGCTGGGCCGTCTTGCGTCGATCATCGCAATGCGTCTGCGTGGCAAGCACAAAGCCACGTTCACGCCTCACATGGACATGGGCGACAATGTGATCGTCATCAACGCCGAAAAGGTGCAGCTGACCGGTAAGAAGCGCGAAGAGCGTCACTACTGGCACACTGGCCACCCGGGCGGGATCAAATCGCGCACCAAGGATCAGATGCTGACGGGCAAACACCCCGAGCGTGTGGTCGAGCTGGCCGTGAAGCGCATGCTGCCGGGCAACCGCCTGAGCCGCAAACAGATGACCAACCTGCGCATCTATGCAGGGGCCGAGCATCCGCACGAGGCGCAAGCGCCCGAAGTGCTGGACGTGAAAGCCATGAACAAGAAAAACACGCGGGTGTAATGATGGCTGACGAAATCAACACGCTGGAAGATCTCAACGCCGTCGCAGGCGTCGAGGCAACCCCGATCGAAATCGACGAGCCCCGCGAACCCGTTCGCGACGAATTGGGCCGCTCCTATGCCACGGGCAAGCGGAAGGACGCGGTCGCCCGTGTCTGGATCAAGCCCGGTTCGGGCAAGGTCGTGGTCAACGGCAAGGACCAGGACGTGTATTTCGCACGCCCCGTTCTGCAGCTGATCCTGCGCCAGCCCATGCAGGTTGCCGGTGTCGAAGGCGAATTCGACGTGATGGCAACCGTTAAGGGCGGTGGCCTGACCGGTCAGGCCGGTGCCGTCAAGCACGGCATCTCGAAGGCACTGCAGCTCTATGATCCGTCGCTGCGCGGCGCGCTCAAGGCGGCAGGCTTCCTGACCCGCGACAGCCGCGTGGTGGAACGTAAGAAATACGGTAAGCGCAAGGCGCGCCGGAGCTTCCAGTTCTCCAAGCGTTAAGCTTCGCAAAGATCGACACGAAATTGGAAAAGCGCGGGTTTGCCTGCGCTTTTTCTTTTGGGGCAGGGTGTGCGCGGGCGTGGGGCCGCTCAGATGCCAAAAGATGACAACCTGT
>JBCBFU010000013.1:0-62417 GCA_038527375.1 Pseudomonadota bacterium
AGCAGACCTTTCGGGTCGATATCGCTCAACTGCATCCCTAACCTCCCCATTCGTTCAAATGGCGATCTATGATCGCCGCGGCCTCGCGCGCGTACTGGGCGACGTGGGTCGCGCACCCGTCCACGTCAAGGCACCCCGTTTCGCGCAACAGAACGCCTGTGGCCCCCTGCCCGGCCTCTGCCGCCGTCTGGATGCCGCGTGCGACCAGTTGCCGAATGGCGCGCACCTTCCACAGGAACGCCATCGCGTCACTCAGAACCCGCCCATCCGCGGCACCGATCAGCCCGGCGGCGACACCGGCCGCGATCTGATCGCCGGTCGCACGTTCAGGACTGCCCGCCAAGAGCGCGCAGGTCTGGGCAAATAGCTCCATATCCTGCAAGCGGCCTGATCCGTCCTTGACCGACAGCCCCCCGCGCCCGGGCTTGGCGTCGGCCAGACGGCGGCGCATGTCGTCCACGTCCGTGGCAATCGTCGCGCTCTCCCATGGACCCCGCAGTAGCCCCGCGCGAAACGCCTCGACATCGCGGGCGAGCGTGGCGTCCCCCGCAATCATGCGGGCCCGGGTCAGCGCCAGATGCTCCCATGTCCAGGCCTCGTCGCGCTGATAGCTTTCAAAGGCCGCCCGCGCGGTGGCCACCGGACCGTTGCGCCCCGAGGGCCTGAGCCGCATGTCGACCTCATAGAGCCGCCCTTGCGCCATGGGGGCAGAAAGCGCCGTGATCAGGGCCTGCGTGAGTCGCGCGAAATAGGTGCGCACAGGCAAAGGGCGCGGCCCGTCCGAGGTCTCGGCCCCGTCCGCGTCGTAGATCAGCAGCAAGTCAAGATCGCTTTGGGCATGGAGGCGCCCGGCGCCCAGGCTGCCCATGCCCACGATGACGGCCCCGCGCCCCGGCGGGTCCCCGTGGCGCCCCGCAAAGGCCTGCACGACCCGGGGCCAGACGCCCTGAAGGACCGCCGCGGCCAGATCGGCGTATTGCGCGCCCGCGACCTCGGCGTCGCTGAGACCGCGCAGCAGATGGACGCCGATGCGGAAGTGCCATTCCTTTTGCCAACGCCGCGCGGCATCGAGCGCGCGTTCATAATCCGTTTCGCGGCCCATGACGGTGGACAGGCTGTCCAGAAGACCGGCCTCCCCCGGCCACGGCGCAAAGAAATCTCCGCCCAAAACCGCATCCAGAACCTGCGCATTGCGCCCAAGGTAGTCGGCCAAGGCAGGCGAGACCGAGACGATATCGGTCAAAAGCTCCACAAGCTGGGGATTGGCCTCGAACAGGGAAAAGACCTGCACGCCGGCGGGGAGGCCGCGCAGGAAGCTGTCGAAATGGGCCAGCGCCTGATCGGGATCGTCGGCCTGTGACAGGGCGGACAGCACGCGCGGGCGTACACGGTCGAACACGGCTGCGGCGCGCGCCGATCGCAGGGCAGGCAAGGCAGGCCAACCTTGGGTGATCTCTGCGCCAAACTCGGTCTCATCCGTCTGCGTCCGGCTGGGGACGCTCGGCGCAAAGAACGGCTCTGTCAGGGCGTGGACTGCCTCTAGATCGTCGCGCAATTGCCGCTCCATCCGGTCACGTTCGACACCGCAAAAGGCCGCGAGGCGCGAAAACTCTGCGTCCGACCGCGGCAAGGCATGGGTTTGGGCGTCGCGCAGCATCTGCAAGCGATGCTCCATCTCGCGGTGGCGTCGGTAGCAGGCCGTCAGGGTCGCGGCCACATCGCTTGCGATCCACCCGGCATCCGCCAGCGCGCCCAAGGCGGGCACGGTCCCCGCCACGCGCAGCCGCGCATCGCGGCCGCCTGATATCAGCTGGCGAGTTTGGGCGAAAAACTCGATCTCGCGGATGCCCCCGCGTCCCAGCTTCATGTCATGGCCGGGCAAGGTGATCGGCCCGCTCAACCCTTTGTGCGCGCGGATCTTGAGCAGCATGTCATGGGTGTCTTCGATGGCCGCAAAATCGAGGTGACGGCGCCAGACAAAGGGCCGCAGCGTATCGAGATAGCGCGCCCCCGCGCTCAAATCCCCCACCGCAGGCCGCGCTTTGATATGGGCGGCACGCTCCCACGTGCGGCCCAACCCCTCGTAATACCCAAGCGCTGCGGGTGTGGAGACGACTACCGGCGTAACCGAGGCATCAGGGCGCAACCGCAAGTCTGTGCGAAACACATAGCCGCCCACGCCCACATCGCTGAGCGTGCGGGTCATGCTGCGCACGGCCCGGATCAGGTGGCTGCGAACTTCTGCCGCCTCTGCGGGACTTTGGTCGCCCGGCTCAAAAAGGCAGATCAGGTCGATATCCGAGGAATAGTTCAACTCGAACGCGCCCATCTTGCCCATGGCGAGCACAAAGAGGCCGTCATCCTCGGGCAGCTTGCCGCGCGCACGCAACGGCGCGCGGGCCGCATCAAGCGCGGTCGCCACCGCGCGGTCCGCAAAATCCGTAATGGCGCGCGTCACACGGTCCAGATCCCAGACCCCGCCCAGATCGGCCAGCGCGACCAGCAGGGCCATCCGGCGTTTGTCCCGGCGCAGGTGGTCTGCCTCTGCCCCAAGCGCGGTCAGAGCAGTCTCTGGCGCGTCGAGCGCGGTCGTCAGCCACCCACCTTCGGAGGCCAGACAATCGCGCAGGTAGGGGCTGCACCCCGCAGCACCCGCGATCAGATCGGCCAACGGCCCTGACAGACCCAGCGCCGACACAACCGCGCGCCCTGCATCAGGGTCAAAGGGCACCGGAACACGGCGTATTGCACTTTCAAACGACATGGGCGCACCCTGCCCCGAAGAACCCCGACCGGCAATGGAGGCTGTCATGAGCAAAAGTCTGAAACGTGTGCGGGCCGCCCTTGATGCGCTGGGGGTCGATACCCCAATCCACGAGGTCGAAAAGGCCAAGACCGCCGCCGAGGCCGCGGCCTCGCTCGGCTGCAAGGTCGACCAGATCGCCAATTCGATCATCTTTATGGGGCAAGCGTCGGGCGAGGTGCGGTTGTTCTTGACCTCGGGCGCGAACCGCGTCGATCCCGAGCGTGCGGCCATGGTGGCGGGCGAACCTTTGGGCAAGGCGGATGCCGCGATCATCCGAGCGCAGACGGGCTTTGCCATCGGCGGTGTAGCCCCCGTTGGCCACACGTCCCCTACCCCTGCTTTCTACGACCCGCACCTCATGACGTTTGACATAATCTATGCGGCGGCGGGCACGCCACGGCACCTGTTTGCCCTTCCCCCCGTTCAGATGATGGAAATTGCATCCGCGCAAGCCGCTGATTTCACTGCGTAAATAAAATAAATGTAAATAACATTCACTTTTACCCTTGCCCGGGAAGGTGATCGTCCGCATATCTGTGTCGTGGATGTAAAACACATTCACATAAACACAGAAACGGAGACACCCATGACCTCGCTCGCCCCCGCAACCGCCCCGCAGCACATGCCGCGTCAAGGCTGGTTCGCCCGCTCCGAGGCCTGGTTGGATGAAAAAGGCAAAGGTGCCTGGATCGCCGCCATGGTCCTTGGCTTCATCTTCTTCTGGCCTGTCGGCCTCGCCCTTCTGATGTACATGATCTGGAGCAAACGCATGTTTTCACGTGGATGCAGCAAATCCCATTCGCCCCGCCGGTCTGCCATGGCCGCCATGAAACCTTCGGGCAACAGCGCTTTTGACGCCTACAAGGCCGACACGCTGCGCCGCCTGGAAGAAGAGCAAGGCAGCTTTGAAGCCTTCCTGCAGCGTCTGCGCGATGCCAAGGACAAGGCCGAATTCGACGAGTTCATGGAAGAGCGCGCGAAATCTGCCGAAGCGTCTGACGACGACCAAGACACCGACGGCACCAAATAAGCCAACGGTTCATGCGGGCCCCGGTCGGGTCTCTCCCCTTCCCGACCGGCGTCATCTTTGCCCATCCCATTTCCCGTAAGGCGGATGACGCTTTCCCAAACCCTCCGGGGCCCGCATACTCCACACCATCAGGGACAGTTCAATGACCGAGACCTTTCACATGCCGCATCAAGACGCCTCCCACAGCCACCGCCGCCAACCCGCGCTTTTGACCTTCTTCGCGATGATCCTGTTCACGGGCTTCGCGATCCCCGTCAGCATCGTTGCAATAGACGCCTTCTGGCCCGGTGGCATCCTTCTGGCCGCGTTCATGGCCTATCAGTGGGGCGCGATCATGGGGTTAAACCAAGGCACCCCCGTCAACGAGGCGGTCGAGATGCTGCGCCCCCGCAAGGAACCCAACGCACCCAAATCCAGCGGCAACACCAGCTTTGACGCCTACCGCGCCGAATTGCTGGAGCGGCTGGAGACCGAACAGACGCAGTTTGACAACTTCCTTGTGCGGTTGCGCGATGCCAAGGACAAGACCGAGTTCGACAGCTTCATGGAAGACCGTGCCAAGGCCGCCCGTCTGGCCGACGATAGCTGACCCTACCCCTTCGCCGCGGGTCCCGACCCGACCCGCGGCGCCTGACCTTCCTTCCCCGGCCTTCCCCGCAAAGGACCCTTTCGTCATGACCGACGCCCGCTTTGACACCGCTTATTCCGCCCTGCCCGACCCCGTGACCCAGCCCGGCTTTTACGCCGACGTGCCCTTCAAACGCCTGATCGCCTTCTTCTTTGACGCGGCGATTGTGGTGGGTCTGACCATCGCGTTGTCTTTCGCGACGCTGGGGCTCGGTTTCTTCGTGTTCTTCGGCCTCGTGGGGATCGTGTCGCTGCTTTATCGGTGGCTGTCCATCGCGGGAGGATCGGCGACCTGGGGCATGCGCCTGATGGCAATCGAGCTGCGCAATCACCGCGGCGAACGGTTGACCTCGCTTGAGGCGTTTCTGCACACGGTGGCCTTCCTGATCTCGTTCGGGATGGTGATCGTGCAGGTGATCTCGGCGATCATGATGGTGACGACCCCGCGCGGTCAGGGTTTGGCCGACATGCTGTTTGGCACGGTGGCGATCAACCGCACCGCACGGCGCTGATTGCAACGCATTGCGCACGCGCCGCGCCCGGGATCCGGGGGCGGCGCAATCGTCGTTAAGGATGTCCTAACACAAGACCTTTGACTCCCAGCCTGTGCGCGTTAGGCTCTCTCCGAACCCTTTGGCATGGACTAGTCCGCGGTCAAAATGCGCCATTCGCTGCCCCTCGCGCCCCAGTTTTACGTGACGGCTCCCCAGCCCTGCCCGTATCTTGACGGGCGGATGGAGCGGAAGCTGTTCACAGCGCTGCAAGGCGACACCGCTGAGACGTTGAATGACAGCCTGTCGAAACAGGGCTTCCGGCGCTCACAAAACGTGCTCTATCGCCCGTCCTGCGCCGACTGTGCGGCCTGTCTGTCTGCGCGCATTCGGGTCGCGGATTTCACCCCGTCCAAGAGCCAGAAACGCATCCTGCGCCGCAACCGGCTGTTGCGCCGGGCCGCCAGCGCCCCATGGGCGACCGAAGATCAGTTCGATCTCTTCCGCCGCTATCTGGATTCGCGCCATGCCGAAGGCGGGATGGCCGACATGGATATCTTTGAGTTTGCGGCGATGATCGAGGAAACCCCGATCCGCAGCCGGGTGGTGGAATATTTCGAACCCGATCCGGGCGCCGATCGTGATGCGCTGTCGGCCGTGTGCCTGACTGACGTGCTCGATGACGGGGTGTCGATGGTTTACAGCTTTTACGAGCCGGGGCGCGACCGTCAGTCCCTTGGGACCTATATTATCCTCGACCACATCGAGATCGCGCGCGAGGCCGGCTTGCCCTTTGTCTATCTGGGCTACTGGGTACCCGGATCGCCCAAGATGGGCTACAAGGCGCGGTTTTCGGGAGTGGAGGTCTATCGCGGTGGCGAATGGCAATCGCTGCGCGACCCTGAGGCCTATGCAACCGACCTCGATCCGATGTCGGTGGAGCCGATTGCCGAGCAAGTGGCCCAGATCAACCTGCCCGATATCGCACCCAAGACCCGCGAGTGATGCAACGTCTGCACGCGGTCACACTGCTGGTCCCGGATTACGAAGCTGGTCTGGCGTTTTATGCCGGAACGCTGGCGTGGACCGTGTTTTCGGACATTGATCTGGGTGGCGGCAAACGCTGGGTTCTGGTGGGACCAAACGCGGACACCAAGATCCTGCTGGCACGCGCCACGACCGATGCACAGGTGGCCGCCATTGGGCGGCAGACCGGGGATCGCGTGGGTTTCTTTATGGAAACCGATGATTTCGCCCGCGATCACGCCGCGATGATCGCTGCCGGTGTGGTGTTTGAGGAGGAGCCAAGGTTCGAGCCCTACGGCACCGTCGCGGTGTGGCAGGACCCGTTTGGCAACCGCTGGGACTTGCTGGAGTTCAAGTAGGGCTGACGGCTCGGTCGGCGCGCGAACAGTCAAAATGCGCTTACCCGGCGGCTCCGCCGGGCAGCCCCCGACCGCCCCCCCGGGCGGGGGCTTCACCCCCACCCGCGGTCGGGGACTACCCTCACATTCTCAGAGTTCACACACAAAACGGGGCCGCGTGCTCTCCCCACGCGGCCCCTTTGGCGCGTCCCGAAGGACCCGCCGACACGTATGCCGTTACTTCAACAGATCCGGCACAATCGTGACGATGGACGGCACGAAGAACAGCAGCGCCAGACCCGCAACCTGGATCAACACGAACGGGATGATGCCGCGATAGATATGGCCGGTCGTGACCTCCTTGGGTGCAACACCGCGCAAGTAGAACAGCGCAAAGCCAAAAGGCGGCGTCAGGAAGGATGTCTGCAGGTTTACCGCGATCATGATCGTCACCCATTTCGGATCGAGCGATCCGCCATAGATCACCGGCCCAACGATCGGCACGACGATGTAGATGATCTCGAGGAAGTCGAGCACAAAGCCCAGAATGAACATTACCAGCATCACGATCAGGAAGACCGTGAGGATGTTGTCAAAGCTGCGCAGGTAGTCCTGGATGTAGTGCTCCCCGCCAAAGCTGATGACCACGAGGTTCAAAAGCTGCGAGGCGATCAGGATGGTGAACACCATGCTGGTCACCTTGGCGGTCTCGCGCACCACGGGGCTTAGGACGCCGCCGGTGAACAGCACCCAGCAGGAATACAGCAGCCCGAACATCGCAAAGAGGTAGGCACCTTGGGCCACGATGAACGCGACCTGATTGACCCAGCTGACATTCTCCTGACCCAGCCGCAGGTCAAAGTTCATCCCCACCAGCAGCATGATGATCAGCGCAAAGGCCGCGCCAATGATGACCTTGGCCGATTGTTCCTGATCCTGCAGCTTGCGGTAGGCCGCGAGCATGATCGCGCCGCCCGCACCCAGCGCCGCCGCGGGCGTCGGGTTGGTGATCCCGCCAAGGATGGACCCCAAGACGGCCACGATCAGCACGAGCGGTGGGAAGACGACGCGAATGAGCTCGTTCTGGCCCAGTCGCGCCACCGCCTCGCGGCAACCATAGAGCGTCAGCGCCAGCGGGATCAGCAAAAGGACAAGCCGGGGACCCGGCCCCATGGCCGCGCCCATCACAAAGGCATCGACAATGAACGCAAGCGCCACACCGCCCAGACCGATTGCCAGGGGCGTAAAGCTCTTGGATGGTGCCACACCGCGTGCCGTTGTCAGCATCAACGCCAGCAGGACAAATCCGATGGCAAGACCGGTGCCGATGGGGGCCGCGTTTGCGATCTTGTCGGCGCGGGCTTCCAGCAGCTCTTCTTCGGTCAATTCACGGCTGTCTTGCAAACCGCCCGCCGCGTCGATGGCGGCTTGTTCGGCCACGGCGGTGTCCCACGCGTCCTGACCGTGAAGATCAATCATCGCGGCCTCACAGGCTGGCGACACGTTGGTGCGCAGGCTTGCCCCCTCTTGCAGTTCGGTCCGCGATTGAACGGTGATGTCCTGGCTGCCCACAAGCCCCACTTGCGAGGCCAGAACCAGCCCGCCGATCAGGGCGACAGGCGCAGCGAGGAACCATGCGAGCGCATGGTTCGACCCGATGGGTTCGGCATTGGCCGATCCCATTTCCACGGCCGGTGCCTTGGACGGGTTCAGCAGGGCGTAGACAAAGGCATAGCCCGCATAGAGCCCCGCAAGGAGGATCCCCGGCAACAGCGCCGCCTGGAACAGCGTGCCCACGGACACAACCGCAGGTTCGCCCAGATAGGTCAGCGCGTCGGTACAGCCCAAAGACTGCGCGCGTTCCTCTTGCGCCCGGGAATAGAGGTCCCCGGCCAGCGTGCCCAAAAGAACGATCACGATGGAGGGCGGAATGATCTGGCCCAGCGTGCCCGAGGCCGCAATCACCCCGGTCGACAGTTCGGGGCTGTAGCCATTGCGCAGCATGGTCGGCAGCGACAGAAGGCCCATGGTCACGACGGTCGCACCCACAATCCCGGTGGAGGCCGCAAGGAACGCGCCCACAACCACAACCGACACGGCCAGACCACCCGGCAACGGACCAAAGACACGCGCCATGGTGGTCAGCAGGTCGTTGGCGATCTTGGAGCGTTCGAGCGTGATGCCCATCAGGACGAACATCAAAACCGCCAGCAGCGTCTCGATCGACTGGCCCGCAAGGACCCGCTCGTTGATACGGTTCACGATGAAGGACACGTTGCGGTCCAGCGCCGTCTCCCACCCCGATGGGAACACAGGCTCGCCCAATCGTGGGAGGTCCGGGTACCTAAAGAGGCTGACGCTTTCCCGCGCCACCCCTTCGGCCAAAAGCGCCGCATATTCCGCCGAAGACGGATCAATCGCTTGGTGGATCAACAGGCCCGCGCTATCGAGCGCAGCAATGATCCCGAAGGAGATCACGGCCGCCCCGCCAATGGCAAAGGCCACCGGGAAGCCCGACAAAATGCCCCCAAACAGGCACAAGAATACGATGATCAGGCCGACTTCGACGCCATCAAGTCCAAACATTGCCCCTGCCCTTCTTAGTGGATTTCTGCGGCCAGCTCGGCTTCTTCATCGCCCAGCTTGTCCCGATCCAGATATTTGCCTTCGGCCTCTTCACCCTCGCGCAATTCGAGGTAAGACCGGTAAAAGAACGCCACCGCCTGCAGGAAGATCATGGCGGTGAACACCACCAGCAGCACCTTGAAGAGGAAGTAGGCGTTAAAGCCATTCGGGCTGAACCCGATGGTTTCGACATTCCATTTGAACGCGCGGCTCTTGCCGTCGACCAGCCGTTGCAGGGTGTCGGACGCGCTGACCTTGGGCGTCACGAGGTGGCGCCACATGAAGAACCACGAATACATCCAGATGAGCACAGCGGCGGGCATCATGAAGATCACGCAGCCCACCATGTCGATGATCTTTTTCGTGCGGAACGACACCGCCGAATAGATCAGGTCCACGCGCACATGGCCGCCTTGCACGAAGGTGTAAGCCGCACACAGGCAAACGATCAGGGCGTTATAGAGTTTAAGTTCTTCGGCGTACCAACTGATATCCTTGGAAAACGGGACACCGAAGCCAAAGGAAATCTGCGCCTCGAGGAAGATACGCTGGATCAGCACGATCACGATCTGCTGCAGCACCATCAAGAGGCCCGCCCAGGCTGCGATGCGCCCAACCGTGTTGGCGAAGCCTTCCAGCCCGCGCACCACACCCCACAGGATTTGGTTTTTCCAAAGGCCGATGATGGTGATCGTCAGGAACGTGGCCAGAACGACAAAAAAGAACTCAACCGATCCGCCATAGTAGACGAACCGAAAGACCGCCTTTGGGTCCCCCCAATTCAACCATTGCAGTGGATGCGTGATCGCGTAGGCGAAATTGTAGAACGCCAGCGCCAGGTTCTGAAAAAACCAGCCAATCGCCTCCATGGGCGGCTCCCCCTGTTTTTATCCCGCCGCGTCCCCGTCAGCGGTGCAAGACTTTTGCGAAAGGCGTCCCGGGCATAGGTTGCCGGACGGCTTGCGCCAAAGCCTTGGAGGCGCGGCAGATGCCACGCCTCCGAGGTCTGTTTGCTTAGCCGTTGGCCAGAACGCGGTTGCGCTGTGCCACGAACTCGCCGTCCGACTTGAGGATCCAGTCCGACGATTTCGCGAGCGAAGCGTCGAAGGAGTTGCGGATCTTGGCATAGAGCTCGTCGCCCATGTTCTCGTCGAGAACCTCTTTCGAGGCGGCGCCGAACGCATCCCAGACATCGTCCGAGAATTGCAGCGTTTGCACGCCCTGCTGCTGCAGGCGCGCGAGGGCTGCACCGTTGTTGGCCAGCGTCTGGGCCAGCTGCCAGTGCGTCGTTGCCTTGGCGGCGTTGTCGATGATCGCCTGGTGCTTGGGCTCCAGCTCGTTCCAGACGTCGAGGTTCATGCCTGCGGCAAGACCCGAGCCCGGCTCGTGGAAACCGGCTGTGTAGTAGACTTTCGCCACTTCCTGGAAGCCAGCGCGCTCGTCTGCGAACGGGCCAACCCACTCCAGACCGTCGAGCGCGCCCGACGACAGGGCTTGATACAGTTCACCGCCCGGGATGTTCTGGACCGACACGCCCAGTTTACCCAGAACCTGACCACCAAGGCCCGGCATACGGAAACGCAGACCTGCAAGGTCGTCTGCCGAGTTGATCTCGCTGCGGAACCAACCGCCCGACTGCGAACCGGAGTTACCGGCCAGGAACGACTTCAGGCCAAAGATCTGGCCCAGTTCGTCGTGCAGCTCTTGGCCGCCGTCGTGGTAGTACCAGTTGGTCAGTTCTTGCGCGGTTGCGCCGAACGGCACGGCCGTGAAGAATGCGTAACCCGGGTGCTGACCGATGAAGTAGTAGTCAGCCGAGTGGTACAGGTCCGCCTGGCCCGACGACACGGCGTCGAACACTTCGAATGCGCCGACGAGTTCGCCCGGTGCCTTCTTCTCGATCACCAGATCGCCACCCGACATCGCGTTGACGGCTTCGTTGAAATAGGTTGCCGCGTCATCCAGAACGGCAAAACCACGGGGCCACGAGGTGACCATGGTCAGCGTTTTGGCGTGACCCGCTGCGATTGCAGGTGCCGCCAGTGCAGCCGTTGCGCCACCCAGCGCAGACGTTTTCAGAAAAGAACGACGATCCATTTGTATCCTCCCGGTTGTCAGCCCGCTTATAGTGCCGCGTGTGAGCTCCCCCTCACGGACGCGGGCCGGATCGTTGACAGTGAGCGGCAAAGTAGCGTGGCGGTCCAAACCTGCAATACCCACGACTACGTAGTCCCGGTGGCGGCGCTAGCGTTTCGCGTGCGCCTTGCCTAAAAACGAGGGCGATGCGCCGCGTTCTCGACATCTCCTACGGGCAGAAACTGTTTCTGCTGGCGACCGTCCCGCTGATCCTTGCGGTGACGGCGATCAGCGTGATCGTGACAAACCAGTCCCGGCAATTGGCCGAGCGCGAGATCGAGGCGCTGGAGAGCGAGTTGATCGAGGCCAAGAAGGCCGAGTTGCAGAACTATGTCATGCTCGCCAAGAACGCGTTCTTCTGGACCTACGGCAACCGCGCCCCCGATGATCAGGAGGCCAAGGACCGCGTGACGCAAATCCTGTCGGCGATGATCTACGGCGATGAGGGATTTTATTTTGTCTACGATTATGACGGCGTGAACATCGTGTCGCCCCGCCAGACAGACCTGATCGGGCAGGACATGACCGGTCAGACCGACAGCCAAGGCACGCCTATCACCGACGCGCTGATCGAAACGGCCCGGTCCGGCGCGGGCTATCACACCTATCTCTGGCCCAAGCCGTCCACCGGGGAAGAGGCGCTGATGGTGGCCTACGTGACGGGCCTCGGGTCGTGGCAATGGGCGATGGGCACGGGCGTATTCATCGACGACGTGGTTGAGACCGTCGCCGCGGCCCGCGCAGATATGGAAGAACGGATCGCGGCGACCTTTGTACAGATCGGCGGCATCACCCTTCTCGCCCTTCTGGCCGTCTTTCTATCCGGCCTCTTCATCACGATCCGCGAACGGCGACTGGCGGATGCGAAGCTGAAACAACTGACCCAGCGCATCTTTGACACGCAGGAGGAAGAACGCGGTCGCGTGGCGCGCGAGCTGCATGACTCGATCAGCCAGATCCTGGTGTCGGTGCGCTACGCTCTCGAAACCGCGCGGCGGCGGATTGCCAAGGGCGACGCGCGTGCAGGCACCAATATCGACAAGGGGATCGACACCCTCGCCGGGGCCATCCAAGAGGTCCGCCGCATCAGCCGCGACCTGCGGCCCGGTGTGCTGGATGATCTGGGGCTGGGCCCCGCGCTCAAGGCCCTGATGGAGGATTTCGGGCAGCGCACCGGCATCCGCACAGATTTCAAAACGGTGGTCTTCCGCAACCGGCTCGATAGCGAGGCCAAGATCGCGCTCTACCGCGTGGCGCAAGAGGCGCTGACCAACATCGAACGCCATGCGGACGCCACTCGCGTGTCGTTGTCGTTGGGTGGAACACGGCGCGGGGCCACGATGCGCATCTCGGACAATGGTCGCGGGCTGCAAACGCCCGAGGGGCGCCGCCCCCGCACGGGGCTGGGTCTGCGCAACATGGAAGAACGCATCGAGCAATTGGACGGCACGCTGCGGATCCTGTCGTCGAAATCAGGCGGCACCACGATCGAGGCGCAGGTGCCCCTGACCCATATCCTGCCACCGACCGCCAAATCCTCGGCCAAACTGACCGACACGCCCCCCAAGGAAAGAGGCGCTGCATGACGCACCAGACCCGTGTCCTGATCGTGGACGATCACCCGATGGTCGCCGAAGGGATCGAAGCGATCCTGGAGACCTATGACGATCTGGTCGTCGTGGGCGTTCTGGGCGATGGCCAGACCGCCGTGGACCAGATCGACGCGCTGGCACCTGATGTGATCCTGATGGACCTGAACATGCCGCGCCTGAACGGGTTGGCGGCGACCGAACAGATCCTGGAACAGCGTCCGCAGACGCACATCCTGATCCTGTCAATGCATGACAGCCCTGAATACATCTCGACCGCGATGGATCACGGGGCCAAGGGATATGTCCTCAAGGACGTGCCGACGGAAGAGATCAAGACCGCCATCGACACCGTCATGGCAGGCGGGAATTACCTGTGCACCGGCGCCGAGGGCGCGATCACGCCCGTCACGCAGGATGGCCGCGACCCGCTGACCAACCGCGAACAGACGATCCTTTTGGAACTGGCCCAAGGCCGGTCCAACAAGGAGGTCGCGAATACGCTGGCCATATCCGTGCGCACGGTCGAAACGCACCGCAAGAACATCAAGCGCAAGCTGGGCATCAGCTCCACCGCAGGGCTCACGCGCTATGCGATGGAACATGGTGTGCTGCAGGGCACGGGCCGCGTGATCTAGAACGCCTTGCCGCTGGCCACGCGTTCGATCACGACCCCATCCGTGAGTGAAAAGCGGTTGTCGCCCAAAGGTGTGATCGTGTTGCAGCGTTCGCCTTTCAGGGGGCCAGAGTCGAAATAGACGCAGATAACCTCGTCAATCATGGCCCAGCTTCCGGTGAATTCGCCATAGGCCGAACTGAACGACACTGTGCCGTCCTCGAACGGGGTGAACAGCGCGTGCAGCCACATGTTCTGTGCCACATATGTATGGCTGAGCATTTCGGTCTTCCATTCGACCTCGCCCACCGGGGAGGCGTGGATGTTCTCGTGGCTCAGGAAAAAGCCCATCCCCATTGCGGCCATCAATACGGCGATTGCGGATTGGGAAGTCTTGCTATGAATACGCCCGCGTAGCATCGGACAACTCCCTTAATGAATCATCGGTCATGAAGCGATTTTAGCACTAATGACTGGCGGGTCAATAAAGCTGCGCAGCTTTGTCTTCAATTCGCGACGTTTTGCCAAACCGCGCTGCCCCGTCGGCCAAATCGCGCAAGCCGGCCCTGAATACGTCACAGGCCCTGACCTGTTCTCGGCAATAAAATTACGAAAACGTCCCCTGCGGCGAAATTTCCTCCGCTGCGCTGTTGACCCTCCGGAATCACCGTGCATAAGCTGCGCGCACTCACGGAGGGTGCGATGCAAAAGCTAATCGTAATCGTAGTCGAAAGGCGCATGGGCCGGTAACGGACACCATAACGGTACCCCATGCGCCCCCAGGATACCTCCGGGGGCTTTTTTTATGGCCGATAGGGCCAAACAGGCGGGCGCAACAGCGCCGATGATGGAGAAGAAGATGGCACAGATGACCGGTGCAAAGATGGTGGTTCAGGCGCTCAAGGATCAGGGCGTCGAAGTCGTATTCGGCTACCCCGGCGGCGCTGTGCTACCCATTTACGACGAGATCTTCCTCCAGAACGATATCCAGCACGTGCTGGTGCGCCACGAACAAGGCGCAGTGCACATGGCCGAAGGCTATGCACGGTCCACCGGCAAGCCCGGCGTTGTGCTTGTGACCTCTGGCCCCGGCGCCACGAACGCCGTGACCGGCCTGACCGACGCGCTGATGGACTCGATCCCGCTGGTTGTGCTGACGGGTCAGGTGCCGACCTTCATGATCGGCTCGGACGCGTTTCAGGAGGCTGACACCGTGGGCATCACCCGCCCCTGCACCAAGCACAACTGGCTGGTGAAGGAGACGGATACGCTGCCCAAGGTGATGCACGAAGCCTTCCATGTGGCCACCTCAGGCCGCCCCGGCCCTGTGCTGATCGACATTCCCAAGGACGTGCAGTTCGCCAATGGCACCTACACCCCGCCGGGCAAGGTCACCTCGCATTACAACCCGCAGGTCAAAGGCGACATCGAAGGCATCACCGATCTGGTTGCCGCGATGGAGAAAGCCAAAAAGCCGGTCTTCTATACCGGTGGCGGCGTGATCAACTCCGGCGACGCGGCCTCGCAGCTCCTGCGCGAGCTGGTGGATGCCACGGGTTTCCCCATCACCTCCACGCTGATGGGTCTGGGGTGCT
Organism: Pseudomonadota bacterium; assembly: GCA_038527375.1. GTDB lineage: Bacteria > Pseudomonadota > Alphaproteobacteria > Rhodobacterales > Rhodobacteraceae > Shimia_B. The sequence continues at coordinate 14,880 of JBCBFU010000013.1, forward strand.
ATCCGGCATCCGGCAAGAACTGGATCGGCATGCTGGGGATGCACGGGCTGTATGAAGCGAACCTCGCGATGCATGACTGCGACCTGATGATCAACATCGGTGCGCGGTTCGACGACCGGATCACCGGCCGCATTGACGCGTTCAGCCCCAAGTCCAAGAAAGCCCATATCGACATCGACCCGTCCTCGATCAACAAGGTGATCAAGGTCGATATCCCGATCCTGGGCGACGTGGCACACGTGCTGGAGGACCTGCTGCGCGTCTGGAAGGCCCGTGGTCGCAAGACGAACTCCGAGGCTGTGGCCCAGTGGTGGCAACAGATCGAGGATTGGCGCGCGATCAACTGCCTCGCCTACACGCAGGAAGGCAAGACGATCAAACCGCAATACGCGCTGGAACGTCTGGAGGCCCTGACCAAGGACCGCAGCGCAGACCGCTATATCTGTACCGAGGTCGGCCAGCATCAGATGTGGGCCGCGCAATACCTTGGCTTCGAACATCCCAACCAATGGATGACCTCGGGCGGTCTGGGCACGATGGGCTACGGCTTCCCCGCCTCTATCGGTGTGCAAATGGCCCATCCCGACGCGCTTGTGATCAACGTCGCGGGCGAGGCCTCGTGGCTGATGAACATGCAGGAAATGGGCACCGCGGTGCAGTACCGCCTGCCCGTGAAACAGTTCATCCTGAACAACGAACGCATGGGCATGGTCCGCCAATGGCAAGACCTCCTCCACGGCGGTCGCTTCAGCCATTCGTGGTCCGAGGCCCTGCCCGATTTCGTGAAACTGGCCGAAGCCTATGGCGCCAAGGGCATCATCTGCTCGGACCCGGATGACCTCGACGATGCGATCATGGAGATGATCAACCACGAGGGTCCTGTCGTCTTCGACTGCCTCGTTGAGAAGCACGAGAACTGCTTCCCGATGATCCCATCGGGCAAAGCTCATAACGAGATGCTTCTGGGTGAAGCGTCCACCGATGGTGCGATTGATGCGAAGGGATCGGTTCTTGTTTAAGCGTTTCCTTATTCTTGCGACGCTGATCATGACGGCAGAGACTGCATCTGCAGATCTGCCGTCCCCTGTCGCAGGTAAGCTACGGGTCTACAGCGAGGTTGAGCTTAGTCCCAAGCAAGAACGCGAGTTGGTCAGGTTTTCCCGCAGAAGCATGTATTACGGCGCCTTCTACTTTGCGCCGGGAACCGACGCTTCTGGATGGGAAGCGCAAACGCATGCGCTTGCTGCTGCCGATGCACTCGCCAAGGCGGCATGTTCCGCGGATGCTGGCGTGGCTTGCACACTCTATGCCGATATGGTCCCAGAGAACGAGGCGGCCTCTGGGCGGAACCTGTCCAGCCTTTCGCGGGAAGGACGTAATGGGATCAAAGAAGCTCAGCGTGAGCATCGGAACGGCCTACACGGTGCATTCGCGATCTCACCATTGGGCATTTGGGCGAGCGGTTGGAACTACCAGACCAAATCGAGCGCTGAGCGGAACGTCATGCAACTGTGCAATCGCAAGGCGGTCAATAAGAAAAGTACAATCGATGATGAGACCTTGGCCGTGCTGAAGTCCGCCAACTTGATCGACTGCCGCATTTACACAAATTTTCGATAGAGAGACACGAGAGAATGTCCCCCCTAAAGATCAAAAAAGGCGCCACCAGCCACTCCGCCTATAACCTGCGGCCCACCTTCTCGGACGTTGAAGAGCGCCACACGCTCGCGGTGATCGTCGAAAATGAACCGGGCGTCCTTGCCCGCGTGATCGGCCTCTTCTCGGGCCGTGGCTACAACATCGAAAGCCTGACCGTGGCCGAGGTCGACCATGAAGGCCACCGGTCGCGCATCACGGTCGTCACCACAGGCACGCCCCAGATCATCACGCAGATCATCGCGCAACTGGGCCGCATCGTGTCGGTGCACGAGGTCCATGACCTCACCGTCGAAGGCCCCTCGGTCGAGCGTGAATTGGCGCTGCTCAAGGTCACTGGCGAAGGCGACAAGCGGGTCGAGGCGCTGCGCCTGGCCGATATCTTCCGCGCCTCGGTCGTGGATTCGACCCTCGACAGCTTTGTGTTCGAGATCACCGGCGCGCCCGAAAAGATCGACGCGTTCGCCGACCTCATGCGCCCCTTGGGCTTGGGTGAAGTGGCGCGCACCGGGGTCGCGGCCCTGGCGAGGGGGGTCGCCTGACCCTTCACCCGGTGCGCGCCGCCGCGCCTACCCGTCGGTGACGGGCAACAGCGCGGCCTCGGTCGCGCGGGCCAGTTCATCGGCGTCGACCAGCCCGTCTTCGGTCACGTCGATCACGCTGAACGTGTCCTCGGTCAGATCGGGATAGGCCGCCGACATCTCCTCCCAGCTGTAAAAACCGTCCTCGTTAGTGTCGACCGCCGGGTCGATGTCGGTCATGGCCAGCGCCGTTCCGGCGATAAGGATGGCAGGCGTCAGGATTGCGTATTTCATGGGTCGTGTTCTCCTTGGTTGGCCTTCTGGTCGTGAAGGTGAGCTGAGCCTGATCCACCCGCAGCACACCGCGCCAGACAGCTCCGGCATCTGTCCCAAAACCCGCAAAGCCCCGCGCAAACTCGGGTGCATTGGCACCGGGCTTTCGCCGATGCAGGCCGCGTGATCCTTGCGCCGCCCATGTGGCGGAGGCGAACGCGCGGCGCGCCGCCTATAGGACCCCAGAGGCCCCACCAACGCCCGCCGAAGGTCGTCTTGGGAAAAGTCCTGTCGCGCTGAAACCAGACCGAACCCCGCCGCCATGGCACCCTTCCTTGCGTTCTAGGGAGGGAATCAGCGATGCCAGACGATCAGATGCATACGGCGCTGGATGCGGTGCGCCGCCCGGTTGAGACGGCCAATGGCCTGCCCAATGCCCATTACACCGACCCCGAAACCTTCAAGACCGAGGCGCGCGCGACGCTTCTAACCACCTGGGCCGGGCTGGCCGTGGCCGCCGACGTGCCTGAACCGGGTGATGCGAAACCGATCGAGTTCCTGGGCATCCCCCTCCTCCTCCTGCGTGACCGCGACGGCTGCGTGCGCGTCTTCCAAAACATCTGCCGCCACCGGGGCATGATCCTCGTGTCAAAGCCGCGCAAGATCGAAGGCGCGATCCGCTGCCCTTACCATTCGTGGTGCTACTCAACGCAAGGCAAGCTTGTCTCCACACCCCATGTGGGCGGCGCGGGCCACAACACGCATCCCGACATCGACAAATCCACGCTTGGCCTGATCGAGGTGCGCAGCCATGTGTGGCGCGACGTGGTCTTCGTGAACGTCTCGGGCGATGCGCCAGCCTTCGAAGACGTGCATGCCGCCCTGATCGCCCGCTGGTCCGAACACGACCAACCCCTCTACCACGGTGGCACTGAGAGTCAGTTCACACTCGACGTTCAAACAAACTGGAAACTCGCGGTCGAGAATTATTGCGAAAGCTACCACCTGCCCTGGGTCCACCCCGGCCTGAACAGCTATTCGCGGCTGGAGGATCACTACAACATCACTGAGCCGGGCCAATATTCGGGCCAGGGCACACTGGTCTACCGCCAGTTCGAGGGCGATGACGGCCCCGCCTTCCCCGACTTCAACGGCCTGTCGGACAAGTGGAACGAAGGGGCCGAATACATCGCCGTCTATCCCAACGTCCTCTTGGGCGCGCAGCGCGACCACGCTTTTGCGATCGTTCTGGAACCCGTGGCGCAGGACCGCACGCGCGAACACATCCACCTCTATTACGCGAGCAAAGACACCGCGCCCGAGAACCGTCAGAAGAATGCCGCCCTATGGCAGGAGGTGTTCGAGGAAGACATCTTTGTCGTGGAAGGCATGCAAAAGGGACGCGCTGCGCCCGATTTCGACGGGGGTCGCTTCTCGCCCGCCATGGACGGACCTACCCACTGCTTTCACGCCTGGGTCGCCGGGCGTCTGCAAACCGCGTGAGCACGCTCGATGAACAGCTTTTGGCCGCCCACGAGGCCGGCGACAAAGCTGCGCTCATAGCGCTCTATACCCAGGCGGCAGAGACGGCAGGCACACAAGACGCGCGCCTGTTTTTCCTGACGCAGGCCCATGTCTTTGCGCTGGATGCGGGCGCGCCCGAGGAACCCCAGTTGCGCGCCCGGCTGCGCGCCGCAGGGCGCAGCGACTAATCGGGCTGGCCTCGCTCGCCGAATTCCAGCCACGCCCGTTCCTGGGGCGGTAGGCCCTGCGCCATGAGACTGTCATAGGCGGCCAGCTCTGCCGCAGGCAGCGCGCCCTCCCATTTCCCGTGGGAGCCGCTGTCAAAGAAATCCGCGTCCGATTTCATGAACCCCGTCCCGCCGCCCGGCGCATAGCGCGATGCCTGTGCGCGCATGTTGTCAAAGGCCACGACAGCCTGCAGATCCGCCATCACATGGGGCGGGTGCGTGACGCCCAGGATGCGCGCCACCCGGTCAAAGGTCCCCGCGATGTCGCGCGTCATATCGGCGAAATGAAACAAGCTGACATTGCCATGGACCGCTGCCGCATCCCGCGCCGCCCGGTAGTGTTGCAGGATCAGCGCCAAAGGTACGGCATCCGTGTCAAAGCCTTCCGCCCCGCCATCCAGAAACCGCCGAAAGGTCACACCATCCGGATCGTCTTCGGGATACCACAGCCCAAAGAAGGGCATGGGCATGTTCCGCAAATGCTTGCGATACGAGAAATGCACATCGAGCGGGTGCCGGAACACGCAGATGAACTGCCCGCCTGCCCCCACCGGAAGCCCGTCGAGCGGCGTGTGGCTCTTTAGGCTGCGCCGCGCGGTCATGACCTCAAGCCGCGCCGCAACTTCCGCGATCTCACGCACGCGAATATCCACCCAAGGCGCATTCAGCGACAGTTGCGGGTCGATTTCGGGATCGCCCGACAACAGAAGCGCGATGATCGTCTGCATCAGGGTCGTGCCGCTCTTGGGCGGTGTGGCCACGATCACGTCATCGGGGCGCAGGCTCAGATGGTCCCACCGCCTGCTATCCGTGAGCGGCCCCAGATACACCTTTCGCTCTGCCAAATTCATACTCCTGCCCTCTGCGCCTAGGCCCAGTGAACACCCGCCCCCCGACACAAAGCAATCCCATGGCGCGCGCGCCCTATTTCCTTTTGCTTAAAATACCTCCGCCGGAGGCACGTCGCACCCGGAACGGGGGCGTCGTTCGCTTGGATCAGGCGCGGAGGCGTTCGCCCGTGGGATCAAAGGGCGGCTCTGACAAGACCCGACCGCGATGGGGACGCCCAAGGATCATCACATCCACCGCATCCCCCGGCGCCACCCCTTTGAGATAGCCCAATGCGAGCGACGCCCCGACCGTATACCCATAGGCCCCCGAGGTGACGCGCCCCACACCATTGCCATCTGCATCGAAGATCGGCTCGCCGCCCGTGGCATCTGCTTCGTCGACCTCGATTTCGATCAAGGACAGAACTTCGCGCGGGGCATTGTCTTTCAACTCCAGATAACTGCTTTTGTTCAGGAAATCCTTGTCCGTCTTTATCAGGCGGTCCAGCCCGACCTCCTGCGGCCAATACTCCGGCGAATACTCCCGGCTCCACGAGCCATAGCCCTTCTCCACCCGCAAGCTCATCAACGCGCGGCTGCCGACCGGCCCGCCACCATGGGCGCGGGCGGCATCAATCAGCGCGGTGTAGAGCGCGACCTGATCGGCGGTGTCACAATAGACCTCCCACCCCAGATCACCGGTAAACGAAACGCGCAAACCGCCGCATTGGACGCCCGCGATCTCGACGGGCTTTGATCGCATGAACGGCCAATCGGCCGTCTCAAAGCTCGCCGCGTTGGACAGGCTCTGCAACACCGCGCGCGAGGCCGGTCCCGCCACGTTGAACCCGCACATGGCATCTGTCCGGCTCTCAAAATGCACCCCGTCGGGGCGCGGCACCATGTCCCAGAACCGCTGATGATAGCGTTCGGCCATGCCCGATCCGATGATCCAAAACTCATCCTCTCGCATCTGGGTGACGGTGAAATCGCCCGCGATGCCGCCGCGCTTGCCGATGAGTGGCGTCAGGCAGGACCGCCCGACCTCCCTCGGCATCCGGTTGGCGAATATCGCGTCGAGCCAGTCCCGCGCGCCTGCGCCGGTCACAACGTATTTGGCGAAGTTGGACACGTCGATCACGCCCACCGCGTCGCGCAGCATCCGCGCCTCGCGGCCAACGGACTCAAACCACGGCTGGCGGATGAAGCCCGCGCGGTCGGGCGTGCCCGCATCGAAGTAGGCCGGATGCTCCCACCCGTAATTCAGGCCAAAGACCGCGCCCATGTCCTTCTGCATCTCGTAGGCGGGCCGAGTACGTATGGGCCGCCCCGCGGCGCGCTCCTCCCCCGGGAAATGGATGGCAAAGCGGTTGGCGTATTGATCGCCGACCCGCGCCTTCACGAAATCCCGGTCGGCCCAAGGCCCGAACCGGGCCACGTCCCACGGGAACATGTCGTATTGGCTTTCGCCTTCGGTGATCCACTGCGCGGCCATCATCCCCATGCCGCCCGACTGACTGAAGCCCGGGATGATCCCGTTGCAGCAGAAGTAGTTCTTCAGGTCCGGATGCGGGCCATAGAGGACATTGCTGTCGGGCGACCAGATCATCGGCCCGTTGATGACGCGCTTGATCCCGGCCTCGCCCACGGCCGGCACCCGCTCGATCGCGCGCATCATGTTGTCTTCGATCCGCTCCAGATCATCGGCAAAGAGCTCGTGCCCGAAGCCTTGGGGCGTACCGTCCTCGGCCCAGAAGCGTACGTCCTTCTCATAGGCGCCCACCAGCAGGCCCTGCCCCTCTTGGCGCAGGTAATACTCCCCGTCGCGATCAGCGACAGACGGCAGGCGGCGATCCATTTGCGCGATGGCGTCAATCGTTTCGGTGACGAAATACTGATGTTCGGTCGGCAAAAGCGGCAGATCGATCCCGGCCAGTTTGGCGACCTCCCGCCCCCAGAGCCCCGCAGCGTTCACCACCCAGTCCGCGTGAATATCGCCTTTCGGCGTGCGCACGATCCACGTACCGTCCGGCTGCTGCTCGGTCGCTGTGACGGGCGTGAACCGATGGATCTCGGCCCCGAGCTGCCGCGCCCCCGTCGCATAGGCGTTGGTCACACCCGACGGGTCCACATTGCCGCCATCGGGTTCGAACATGATGCAGCGGATGCCGTCGAAATCCACGAGAGGATGCAGGCGTTCGGCCTCGTCCCGGCTAACCTCGTGAAAGTTCATGCCGTAAAGCCGCGCCTTGGCCTCTTGCAGGCGCAATTGATGCTCGCGCGCCTCGGTCTGCGCAAGATAGAGAGAGCCCGGCTGGAACACACCGCAACCCTGCCCCGTTTCGGCCTCCAACTCCTTATAGAGCGTCATCGTATAGTGCTGCAGGCGGCTGATATTGGTGCTGTCGTGCAGCCCGTGGATATTGGCCGCCGCGTGCCAGGTCGATCCGCTGGTCAACTCATCCCGTTCGAGCAGGACCACATCAGTCCAGCCTTGCTTGGTGAGGTGATAGAGGATCGAACAGCCGATCACCCCGCCCCCGATGACCACTGCCTGTGCATGTGTGCGCATCGCCTCGTGCCCTCCCTCGGCATTGCTCTGCGTCACGTTGCACTTTGAGCTGTGCCAAAGTGTTGGCAATAAGCGACATTAGGGGGCTTGTTTCACCACCTTGTCCGTGGCCTTGTCCAGCCGCGCGATATCGTCGTCATGTTCCATGACCTTGCCCGCGCGCGCCCGTGCCCGGCGCGCGATGGTCAGGGCCGCCTCTTGCATGTCCTCGGCCGGGTGGCTGCGCAGCGCCTTGAGCGATTGCTGAACGCAAATCTGGACCTCCACGATACCAGCCCCGTCGCGAACAATCGGCGCAAAGCCGTCTTCGAGCAGATCAAGCGCCTCGAGCGGGCGCACCAAGAGACGGTCATGCACGGGCTCGGTGCCCTTGGTTTCGTCTTCGTAGAAATTCAGGATGCGCTCCAGCCGGGTCAGCACGTCAATCGCGGTGCCGGGATCGTTGATCCCGGGGCTGAGCGCCTTTGACCCGATCTCCGACAGCACCACGAGACCAAAGCGCGGGTCCTGGTCATGGGTGCGCACATCGCCCAGCACGATGTGGTCTCGCACGATCTGATCCAGGTCGCGGTCCACCTCTGCGTCCGTGGGATCACCTTTGTCCGACACCCAGACCAACGGGGTCCGGATCGACACGAAATCCCCGATATCGGCCTCCATGCGCATCTCGACACCGAGCGTTTCGCAGAACGCGTTCAGGCTCTCCTGATAGATATGTTGGACATAGCCGCTTTGCTGCGCGCAGATCGGTTCGGCCCCGATGGGAACCACCCCATCCCACGGCACGGCCCCCAGACAGGGCGTATCCAAACGCTCGCGCAATTTGTCGACGGCCATCTCCTCAATCTCGCGGGTTGACGACAGCAAGCTCCCGAAGGTCTGAAGATGCAGGACCCAGCGGATCAGCGAAAACAGCATGAAGATCAGGATGAGAACGGTCATCCCAAAGAGCGTCAGCGCCTTGTCGTCCGAAAAGATGCCCAACTCGCGCAGGATGATCGCCAACAGCGCGTAGACATAGGTCCCGATAAAGGTCGCAAGCGTATTCTGCGTTGTGGGGTCCGCCATGGCGAGCCTGTGGATGCGCGGCGTCCATTGCGCGGACGCATTGCGAAAGACCGTGACCATGACGGTCAGCGAGAATGTCGTCACGGCGAGCATCGCGTTGGCGATGATGTTGAGCAGGCGGTCGGCGGCCTCCCCCGCGAGGATCCCACGCCATTCGTCGGGCATCAACAGCCCCACCGGATAGGTCAGCGCCAGCGCAAGGATCGCCGCCATCCCCATGGCCACCACCCGCACCCACAGTTCGCGCCAGTATTCCAGCGCCTTGCGGGCCAGTGTCCGCGGCAATTCTAGGAATGCCGTCATCCGCAATGGCCGGGACGCGACCCAAAGTGTCGGGTCCGGGCGTTTCGATGCGCGCAGGCTGGCGATAAGCTGCGCGCGAATAAGGGAGTGATTGGCATGAAATCGTCGGCGCGTGTGGTTGTCATCGGAGGTGGCGTTGTTGGGTGTTCGGTCCTCTACCACCTGACCAAGCTTGGCTGGTCGGATGTCATGCTTGTAGAACGCTCGGACCTGACATCGGGTTCCACGTGGCACGCGGCGGGCGGGTTTCACACGCTCAATGGCGACACGAACATGGCCGCGCTTCAGGGCTATACGATCCGGCTCTATCGCGAGTTGGAGGAGCTGACGGGCCTGTCTTGCGGGCTCCACCACGTGGGTGGTGTGACGCTGGCCGACAACAAGGACCGGTTCGACATGCTCGTCGCCGAACGCGCCAAGCATCGCTACATGGGGCTGGAGACCGAGATCGTAGGCCCAGAAGAGATCGCCAAGATCGCGCCCATCACCAACACCGATGGCATCATCGGCGCGCTCTACGATCCGCTGGACGGGCACCTTGATCCCTCGGGCACGACCCACGCCTATGCCAAGGCGGCGCGCATGGGCGGCGCCGAGATCGTGACCCACACGAAGGTCGAGGAGACCAACCAGCGCCCCGATGGCACGTGGGACGTCGTGACAAACAAGGGCACCATCCACGCCGAGCACATCGTGAATGCGGGGGGGCTCTGGGCGCGGGAGGTGGCGGCGATGGCGGGCCTTTACCTGCCGCTGCTCCCTATGGAGCACCAATACCTCGTCACCGAGGAGATCCCTGAAATCTACGAGCGCGACAGCGAGCATCCCCATGTCATGGACCCGGCGGGCGAAAGCTATCTTCGGCAAGAGGGTCGCGGGCTATGCATCGGGTTTTACGAACAAAAGTGCCGTCCTTGGGCCGTCGATGGGACGTCCTGGAACTGGGGTCAGGAGCTGATCGACGACGATTTCGACAAGATCGAGGACTCGATCAATTTCGCCTATGCGCGCTTCCCCGTGCTGGAACGGGCGGGTGTGAAGAACGTAATCCACGGGCCGTTCACCTTTGCCCCGGACGGGAACCCTCTGGTCGGGCCGGTTCCGGGCATGCGCAACTACTGGTCGGCCTGCGCGGTGATGGCCGGCTTCAGCCAAGGCGGAGGCGTCGGCCTAATGCTCGCCCAATGGATGGTCGAGGGCGAGACCGAGCGTGACGTGACCGCCATGGACGTGGCGCGCTTTGGCCGTTTCATCACGCCGGAATACACGGTGCCCAAGGTCATCGAGAACTATCAGCGGCGGTTCAGCGTGTCCTACCCGAACGAGGAACTGCCCGCGGCGCGCCCCTTCCGCACGACGCCGATGTACGACATCTTCACCAACATGGGCGCGGTCTGGGGGCAGCAATACGGGCTGGAAGTGCCGAACTACTTTGCCCAAGGAGATGAGCCGACCTACGAAACCCCATCCTTCCGCCGATCAGACGCCTTTGACGCCACCGCGCGCGAAGTGCGGGCCGTGCGCGAGGCCGTGGGCATCAACGAGGTCCAGAACTTCGGCAAATACGACGTCCAAGGCCCCGGCGCGCGCGCGTGGCTGGATCGCCTCATGGCGGGCCGTATCCCCAAGCCGGGCCGCCTTTCGTTGTCGCCGATGCTGTCCCCCAAAGGACGGCTACTGGGGGATTTCACGATTTCCTGCCTGAGTGAGCGGCATTTCCAACTGACAGCCAGCTACGGCGCACAGGACGTGCATTGGCGGTGGTTCCTACAGCACCCGGATGACGGCGTGGCGCTCGACAACATCTCGGACCGTCGCACGGGCTTCCAGATCGCGGGACCCAAGGCCAAGGCCGTACTGGACACCTGCACGCGGCACCCGCTGGATATGAAGTTCCTTGATGTCCGGCAGGCTTATGTCGGCATGGCCCCCTGCATCGTGCAGCGGGTCAGCTATACTGGCGATCATGGGTACGAGATCTACACGGATGCGATGCATCAGCGCGCACTCTGGGGCACGCTGTGGGAGGCCGGTCAGACCCATGGGATGCAGCCCTTTGGGATGCGGGCGATGATGTCGCTGCGTCTGGATCGGCTGTTCGGATCGTGGCTCTCTGAATTCTCGCCCGACTACACGGCGGCTGAAACCGGGATGGATCGCTTTATCCAGTGGTCGAAAGACGTTGATTTCATTGGGAGGTCCGCCGCAGATGCAGAGCGTGAAACCCCACCCGACCGCGTGCTCTGCGCCTTCGAAGTTGACGCGATTGATGCCGACGTCGTGGCCTACGAGCCGATCTTTGTGGAGGGCGAGGTCGTGGGCTTCTGCACCTCGGGCGGGTATTCGCACCATTTGGGCAAATCCATCGCGCAAGGCTTCCTGCCCCGCGACATGGCCGAGGCTGGCCGCGCGGTCGAGATCGAGATTCTCGGCGACCTGCGCCCGGCGCGCGTCATCACGGATACCGGGTTCGACCCGGACGGCGCGCGGATGCGGGGGTGAGCCTGCACATCCTCATCCCGGCGGCTGGCGCCTCATCGCGAATGCGGGGCACCGACAAGTTGGCCGAAGAGGTCGATGGCCAACCATTGCTGAGGCGATGTTGCGAGATGGCGCTGGAGGTGTCGCCTGAGGTCACGGTCGCGCTGCCAGCGAACGGGAGCCCTTTTGCAGCGACACGCAACGCCGCATTGGAGGGTCTGCCGCTCCGCCTGCGGCGCTATGCGGCGTCTGCGGACGGGTTGGGCGGGACCATCAGCGCCGCCATCGCCGACCTCGAACCAGGGCCAAGTCACCTTATGATCCTGCTGCCCGATCTAGTCGGTTTGACCGCCCCAGATCTTGTGCAGGTCTTTGATCCGGAGGACGACACGATTAGGCGCGGCACGGCGCAGGATGGCAGACCCGGGCATCCGGTTGTCATCCCTGCCTGGCTCTTTGCAGCGTTTGCCAACGCGGACGTGGGCGATGCCGGACCCCGCGCAGTGCTCAAGGCGCATGGGGTCACGCCTGTCGCATTGCCCGGCGACCGGGCTGTTTTGGATCTGGACACGCCAGAGGATTGGGCGGACTGGCGCGCAGGCCGCCGCCCCACCGCTTCCTCCTCCTAGAGGAAAAGAAGCGGCGCCTCCTTGGCGCGGATGGTCATGCGCGCGGCCGGATAGACCACGGCGGTATTGCCCGCGGCCAGTTCCGGGAAGAGGCCGAGCAGTTCCTCACGCGCATCCGCGTCCAACCCTGCGAGCGAATGATCGCCCGGCTGGAAGCTCTCTGACCATGCCCCGTCGCCCACGACGACCTCGTGGCGGTCGAACATGATGTGGATATAGGTCACCGCGTCTGGCTCCACCCGGCGCACGCCCGGCAGGCAGGTCAGGTGCGCGGCGGCGACCAGGACCTCTTCGGTGCCAAAATACATATCGGCCCCGGCATTGCCGATCAACATCCGGTGCTGGGGCGACACGCGCATGGTACGTTCGGGCAGACCGCCGCCCAATGCGCCTTGCGTGATCTCGATGGGATTGAACTCTGGCCGCGCGGCCAGCTCGCGTTGCGACAGCGTGCGTTTGCCCACCCAGCGGATCGGCTGGAACCCGTTGTCCCGGGTCAAGACACGGTCGCCCGCGCGCAGCATCTCGACCGGGACCTCGCCGCGGATCGTCTTGATCTTGGTGCCCGGCATGAAACACGGGATGACGTTTTCGATGTCGGTGAACGTCATCGTCCCTTCGAGGGCGCCGGTGGAATCAAAGAACTGCACCGTCCCGTTGAACCCGTCGCCACCCGCATCCGGGGTCGTCGTCACGGTGAGCGATCCACCCGGCGACACCGTGCCCGTCAGGTCGAGAGTATCGTTGTCATCGCCGCCGCTGCCGCCGTCGACGTTATCGCCAATCGCCGCGCCCGAGCCGCTGAAGGTGATGGTGTCGGCATCGTCGCCCGCGTCGATGGTATCGGCGCCGGTGCCCAGCAAGATGTCATCCTCGCCCGCCCCGGTTGAGACGGTGGCCCCGCCAGGTGCCCCGGTGGTATTGACGGTGTCGTCGCCGCTACCGGTGGCGATCTCTTCGATCTCGGAGAACTTCGAAGAATTCACACCGTCGGTGATCTCGCCCTGCTCATCGCCCGTGAACGTGACGGTCAGGTCGGTGGTGACGGCGCTTGCGTCGATGTCATCGGTATCGGTGTCCCCGGCATCTTCGCCGCCGGCGATCACGTCTTCGCCAAAGGTATCTTCCAGAACGAAGGTGTCGGACCCGCCGTCGCCCATCATCTCGTCATTGCCGAGACCACCGGCAATCGTGTCGTCGCCCGATGGAATGATAAGCCCGTCATAGGTCGCGATGTCAGTGGCGACATTGCCGGTGTCGGGACCCGAGATCGTCCCGTCCATGACGTTGCCGCCATTGTTTTCGTAAAAGATGATCTCGATCACATGCTCGCCCGGGGGCAGCGTGATCGTTCCCGTGACCGCAACCTCGCCGTGGTGGCCGTCATTGTCGACCACTTCGACCCCGTTGACGAAAAGCTTGGAGCCGTCGTCTGAGTTCAGCATGAAGCTGTAGTCGCCGCCCGTCGTTACATCGAGGGTCGAGGTGAATTTCAGCGCGTAGTCGTCCGCTGTGTCATAGGCGGTCGGGTCGATGGTGTTGGCATAGCCCACTTCGGTCGGCGGATCCTCGTGATCGCGGCCGCCATTCTGCGTGAACCCGGCCTGCGCCAAGGTCCGCGGATCCCCATTGGGATCGAGGTCGTAGTATTCATACTGCCACGCGCCGCCCGCGGTATCACCGATGATCGTGTCGTCGCCATCGCCGCCCTGCAGGTCGTCATTGCCCGCGCCGCCGTAGATGTCATCATTGCCATCGCCCGCGAGGACCGTGTCGTTTCCGTCATCCGCAAAGACGATGTCATCCTGCGGGGCTTCGCCCGCGATAACCTCGTCGTTGTTGTCGATCCGGTCGCCATCGTCGTCACCGGTGTAGTTGACGTCGATCAGGTCGTCCCCGGAGGTCCCGCTGACGATACCGTCCGAGAAGCCGACAACCGTGATGGATGCGGTCGCCGCCGGGCTGTCGTTGCCCAGCGAGTCCGTGACGGTGATCTCGAACGCGCGAACGTCGTCGTCAGCGCCCGATGCCAGATCAGCGGTGTTGTCGTAGGTCGTGCTGTCGAGCAGCGCCGACATCTCGTCATCGGTGGCAGGCGTCCCATCGGCCCGAGCCAGGGTAATCACACCGGCATTCCACTGAACGGTGAAATCCACCCCGTCCAGCGTGACGGTCTTGGCCGACGTATCGGACCCGTCCAGCGGGATGGTCGCAGAACTGCCGCCCGTGCCCGTGACGGTCAGCGTCTCTGCCGCCCCATTGGGTGAGGACGCAAGGACCGGGTCAATCGTGACCTGCGACACACCAATGCCGTCGGTTTGGACAAAGCTGTTGCCGCCCGTGATGCCCACGGCGCCCGCGCCTTCGGTGAACTGCGCGCCAAAGTCGGGGTCGGTGTCGCCGGCCCCTGTGTATTCCAGGTCGATCGCGGGCTGATCGATGCCGGTGCCGTCGACGACAAAGGCCTCGATCTCGCTAAAGGTCATGGTAGAGCCGTCTGTGAACTCCACCGTGCCGTTATAGCCGTTCCCGTTGGAGTCCGGCGTCACGTTCAGGATGCGCGCCACGTCATCGACGATCAGCGTGTCATAGTCCGCGCCTCCGGTTGTGGCCTCGGACCCGCCATCGACAACGTCATTGGCATCAGCGGTGATCGTGTCCTCATCAGCGCCACCATACACGGTGTCGCTTTCGGCATTGATGGCGTCGACCTCGTCCGGGTCATACGCGCCTTCATAGATCTCAAAATGGCTGATGCTGCCGTCTAGATGCGATTGGATATTGTCAGCGACCCCGTCGCCGGATTGCCACTGCGACGCACCAAGAACCCAAGGTTCAGCGTTCCCTTCCAATGTCACGGGAACATTGCTCAGCGATCCGACTTCGACACCGTCAACATACATGTTGATCGTCTGGGCCTCGTTGTCGAAACTGATCTGGATGTCATGTTCGCCGGACGTGCCGACCGTCCCCGCTGGGGCATTCACATAGTAATGGGTGTCCGTCGACTGCCAGCGCAGCAGGAGGCTACCATCGGGATCTGCCCAGAGGGTGAAGTGCCCACCACCGTCAAAGCCCGTGGAATCCCGGGAAAAGATCGCAGAACGTTCATCCAGCGTGTCGAATGAGACAACGGTCTTAACCGTGGCATTCGTCAGGTCGTAGGCCGGATCGTGTGGGATTTCGACATAGTCGTCGACCCCATCAAGTTGCACAACGCCACCGGACACGGTCGCGCCGTTTTGCAAGATCGCGTCATTGTCGAGCGAGGCATCGTCATCGAGCGTGTCGCCGTCCGTAAACGTCCATTTGCCAATCGGGCCTTCCGACACAACCGTACCGGAAAACGCACCATCGTCCGAGGATCGGGCATCAATGATGTCCTGGCCGGCCCCGCCGTAGATGGTGTCGTCGCCGAGACCACCCACGATCGTGTCGTCACCATCATTGGCGTCGTCCGCATCGTTCAGCGTGGCCGCAAAAAGCTCGACATTGTCGACACGCGCGCCGTTGTTGTCGTCGGGACCCGTGCCCTCGAACTCGAGCCGGTTCGCGCCAGACCCGGCCTCCACGATGTAGGTATAGGTCTGCAGATCCCCGTCGGGCGGATTGATCGTGTCGACGAGCGTGCCGTTCCAGTAGACGTTGACACCGTTTTGACCGTCGAAATCGAGGTCACCCGCATCAAAGCTGAGCTGGTAGGTATCGCCGTCCGTCAGGCCGTTGATGTCCTGATAGACCCGCACATTTCCCGGCGTCCCCGCAAGATCGAGCACGTTCGAGCCGTCCGAGGCATCGATGCCCCCCAACCCGTCATAGTGGAAGTCGATGTCTTCGCCGCTGTCGACACTTGTCCAGCCGGGGGCAGAGCCGGTGCTGTAGAACCGGTTGCCCGCATCGGTCATGCCGGTGGTGTCTTCGAACGATCCGTTGGTGACGAGGTTCGCACCGCTGGTGGTGACCGTGGGCCCGTTGTCCCCGTAAAGAATGTCGTCGCCACCGCCACCGTAGATGGTGTCGTCGCCCGCGCCACCTTCGACGTAGTCATCGCCATCCTGCCCTCCGACGCCAGATGTTGCGTCAGAGATATCGGTCGTAATGCTGTCGGTCGACGCGAGGCGGAAATCGTCGATGCCAAAGCTTTCGTCGGTATTGGCTTGGTTCAGAGTGGACCCAAAGCCCACTGTGATCTGGGCCGGCGGGTTTTCTGCTGTGACCTTGACCGTATAGGTCGCATCGGTCCAGCTGCCGCCGCCTTGTTGGCTTTCATCCGCGAAGGTGAAGTCAACATTGTAGGTCGTCCCGTCCGACGCAGTGAACGTGGTGGATTGGTCCGCGTTCGCCCATTTGGCCGCGGTATCGATCGAACCGATCTCTTCACCATTGATTTCGATGAAGAATTTCTCGCCGGAATCCCAGCTGTCGGTCATCTTCAGCTCGAACTCCATGACCATAGCGTCACTATTTGGATCGAGATCGAAGGTCTTTTCGGTCGAGACGTTCCCGCTGTTCGAGCCGAAACGGCCCATATACTGATCGCCATCGTTGAGCGCGTAGGTCGACGTGTTTGACCACCCCGTCACGCCGCTATCAAAGTTCTCGTCCGCGATCAGCGTCGTCGTGGACCCCGTCGTGCTGGCATCCGCGTGGATGGTATCGTTTGCGTCGCCCGCAAAGACGCGGTCGCTGCCACCGCCGGCGTGGATCAGGTCCTCGTCCCCGGTCGTGCCGTTGATGCCGTCATTGGCGTCGACAAAATCCCCGTTCGGGTCACCGTCATAGCTCGCGTCGATAACGTCATCGCCGGATGTGCCTTCGACGATACCGTCGGGTTGCTGAATCTCGTCCGGGGGCTGATAGCCCGGCGCGGTGAGGAACAGGTCGTAGTCGTTGGAATAGGCGTCGTCGGTCCCCTGCCCCTGATTATAGGTGCTGTCCTGAACGAACGCCTCCCAAGCCGCGCTGTTGGAAATACCGTCCGGTTGCACCAGAACCAGCTGTTCGTTGGCGGGGTACGTCGCGCCCTCGACAACGGCGCCGTTGCCACCATCAGCGGTCAGGTCGAAGGGTTTCGAGATCGTCGCACCCACGACCACATCGTCAATCGTGATGTTGCTGACCAAGTAGTAAAGGCCGGTGACGCTGCTTTGGAGAACTGCGGAGTAATCGGTCTCGACACGGGCGCCCGCCGTATAGGTGACACCTCCAAGCGTGAGATCGCTGCTCAGGATATTCCCAGGGCTGCCGCTGCCATTGTTGAAGTCATCAACGAGCGAGTTTTGATCGACTGTCAGCGTCTCGAAGTTGTCGATGTTGGCTTGAAAGGTCGATCCAAGGTTGGCTTGGCCGCCGTTGTTCAACTCGCCCCCGCTGACGTTCGTCGCGACGACGCCATTCGGGTCCGTTATGTCCTGAAGCGCAATGATCCCAATGGAAAACGGCATGCTCTTAACCCTCGTTACTCGTAACCCCGCCACATGGGGGCAAACTGATGCGGAACGGTCTGTCCGCTTGCGACGTTTGTGCCGTGCCGGAGTGTTCAGAGTTGGGAGTGTTTGGCGCCGCGCTGTGGAATGATTGGGGCAACGCATGGGTTGCCGGGACGCGGTACGCCTGGCGGCCGCCCACGCCTGCGGCGGCTTAAAACGCTAGAATTGCACGTAAATTTGGCGCCTACGCTCCTGCGGAGGGACGCTTCCTGTCAACAATGGGGCAAATCAGAACGCGTTGTCGCCGCAATGCAAAAGACGCAGCCCACGGGCGCGGCCACATTATTGCGCCAACAGGACCGCCATCTCACGGGGACGCAGATCCCGGCGGGCCGCGCCAAACGGTGTGGCCTCCGGGTTCGTTGCAAGCTCTGGGAACAGCTCCAAAACCTCGGCCCGGGTGGCGGCATCCATGCCGCTGACCGAATAGTCGCTGGGCAAGAAGCTCTCGCTCCAGACGCCATTGGCCAACACGACCTCGTGGCGATCAAAGAGCATGTGCATGTAGCGCACTGTCTCCGTCCCACCGCGCGCGACACCGGCACAGGGCAACAGGCTCTTGGCGCTGGTGAGAACTTCGGTCTCGTTGAAATACAGCTGCGCCTGCGCGGACACCCACAACATCCGATGGTTGGGCGATACGGTCAGATCGCGTTCCGGCAGGTCACGCCCCAGCGCGCCCTTGCGGATCACCACGGGGCGCAGATGGCTGTTCTGCAGCAGCTCCAGCGGCGACAGCGCGCGCCCGCCGATCCAGCGGATGACCTGCAGGCCATTGTCGCGGGTAAAGACGCGGTCGCCGACCGCCAAATCCGCCATGCGCACCTGACCGCGCTCTGTGGCGATCAGGGTATCAGCGCCAAAGCAGATGGGGACGGATTTCTGGGGCGAGAACTTTCCATTTCCCGCCTCGTTCGGATCGTCGAAGTCGCCGTCATTGTTGAAATCGACATCCATGAAGCGCGCGGTTGCAAAGCTGCCGATCTGATTGGCGGCATCTGTTCCCGGCGCCACAAAGATGCGGCCCGACAGGGACGGCGCACCCGCATCGCTGGATACAAAAACGTTGTTGAACGAGATGTAGCAATCGCCGACGCCCGACCCGTCGCCCTGAACCGTCCCGGTCTGCCCGGGGTTCTGGGGCTGATAGTCGAACTGCACGATGCCCGCGTCATAATCGGCTTGGCTGGCGTAAACCTTGAACCCGGTAAAGGCCGACCCGCCCCCCAATTCGCCATTCGCATCCTCGCCCGTGGCGAAGAATTCGATGATCGCGTCATCGGCAAAGGGTTGGGAGCCACCGTTCAGCGTCAAATCACCGTCGCTTGGCGGCCGATTGGTGTTGAAACTGGTCTGTGCATTGCTGACGACATCAGCGCCGGTGGCAAGGAACGAGGTTGGCATGGCAGACGGACCCACTGAGAGAAGACTGAAAAACAGTCAGACGCGAAACACGCATCGCAACGCCCCCCAATGCGCGATACCCGCATAAGGTAGCACGTGCTGCACTGCAGAACACGGGTTTTCGATGATTTGGCTTAATTTCGCCACGTTCGCCACAATGCGCCGCCGGGGCAGGAAACGATCGCTCGCGCGGGGCCCCATTGTAGCAAAACCCGAAAAGGTCCCCAGCCTATCGGACGATCCCCAAACCGTCCGCAGCCAACCTTTCCGGGTCTGCGCCCCCGCCGGTGTGCGCCGGCGGAGGGATGCGTCTGTCGAAGCCCGACCGGTTACCCGATCAGCAGCTGAGCTTCGTGACGCTTGAGCGCCTTGCGGGCCGCGGCGTAGTCGCCCAGACCTTCCGGCGTTGCGAGTTCGGGGAAGAGCTTGAAGATCTCGTCCCGGGCGGCATCGCCCATCGCACCCAATGTGTAGTCGCCGGGCTGGAAGCTTTCGGTCCAGGCACCGTTCGACAGAACCACTTCGTGCTGTTCGAACATGAAGTGGACATAGGTGGTGTCCACATTGCCCACGCGGGTCACTCCGTCGAGGCCGACCAGATGCTTGGCTGCGACCAGAACCTCACGCTCTTCGAAATAGAGCTGCGTGCGGTCATTGGACATCAGCACCCGGTGCTGCGGCGACACCATGATGTCACGCTCCGGCAGGTTCGGACCGAGGCTGCCCGCCTTGATCAGGACCGGACGCAGTTCCTGCGCCTTGGCCATCTCGGCGGCGGTCAACTCGCGCGCGCCGGCCCAGGCGATTTCCTGGATGCCGTTGTCGCGGGTGATGACCTTGTCGCCCGGCTGAAGCTCTTCCACTGCGCGCTCGCCCATGGGCGTGGCAATAGCCGTGCCCGGGGTGAAGCAGACGATGATGTTCTCGATTTCCTCGAACTTGAGCGACCCCAGAAGGTTGTCGTTCTCGTCAAAGTAGTCGACGCGACCATCGATGCCGTTGCCGTTGCTGTCGGGGCCGGTCTCGACCACCTCGAGGCGCCCGCCATCCGTGACCGTGCCGCGCAGGTCCAGCGTATCGAAGTCGATACCGCCCGACCCACCGTCGACCATGTCGCCGATGAACGTGCCCGCCTGATCGGGAAGGACGTTGCCCATGTCGTCTTGTTCGGCGCGGATGACATCCTGGTCATCGCCACCGTCGATCATGTCTTCGCCCTGGCCACCGATCAGCGTGTCACGGCCCGTGCCACCTTCGATGATGTCGTCGTCCAGCCCGCCGTCGATGAAGTCGTTGCCTTCATCGCCCATGAGCATGTCGTCATCGTCGGCACCAAAGATCGTGTCGTTGCCTTCGCCACCCGACACCATGTCCTGACCGTTATTCGTAACAAGGTCAGCGCCAAATGGACCCGAGCCATCATCGGGGATGTCGAGGTTGTCTGGCAGACCCAGATCGGGGTCGATCCCGGCATAGATGGTGTCGTTGCCGGCACCGCCCGTGATCTTGTCCGACCCCTCGCCACCGACGATCCGGTCCGAACCTGCGCCACCGTCGATGATATCGGCATCTACGCCGCCATCGATGATGTCGTTGCCCGTGCCACCAAAGATGGTGTCGGCATCGTCGCCGGTCTTGATGATGTCGTTGCCGCTGCCGCCATCGACAAAGTCTTTGTCGTCATCGGGATCGTCATCGCCATCGAAGAGGCCGGGATAGCCCAGATCGGGGGCCTTGTTGTCCGACGAGGTGTCGATGACATCCGCGCCCGAACCGCCAAAGACCGTATCCGCGCCGTTGCCGCCGGTGATCGTGTCGGCGTTGTTGCCGCCATCGATCGTGTCATCGCCGTCACCGCCGTCGATGGTGTCTTCGCCACCGCCGCCGAGGATGTTGTCGTCACCGTCACCGCCATCGACCATGTCATCGCCAGAGCGCGCGTCGATCTGGTCATCACCGTCGCCGCCGGTGATAACGTCTTTGTCCTGACCACCGATGATGGTGTCGTTGCCTTCACCACCGTCGAGGATGTCCTCGCCGTCTTGGCCCAGGATCGTGTCGTCGCCTTCACCGCCGAGGATCTCGTCATCGCCAAGGCCGCCCTCGATGATGTCGTCACCCACACCACCGTCGACAAAGTCATCCCCGTCCCCGGCGTTGACTTCGTCATTGCCTTCGCCGGCAAAGATCGTGTCGTCACCGTCAAAGGCGCGGATGATATCGTCGTTGGGGCCTTCGCCCGGCAGGATCTCGTCGTTGTTGTCGACCATGTCCCCATCGGGGTCGCCAACGTAGTCGACGTCGATCAGGTCGTTGCCATCGGTGCCTTCGACAATCCCGTCAAGCGGGTTTTCACCCACGTTGACCGTGACCGTCGCTGTATCCTCACCGCCGTTGCCGTCGCTGACGGTGTATTCGATGGTCGCTTGACCTTCGAAATCATCATTCGGCGTGAAGGTGATGGTGCCGTCATCGTTGATGACCACGTCACCGTCATCCGATGTCGCCTCGGTCACTTCCAGATCGTCGCCATCGACATCGCTGTCGTTGTCGAGGACCGGGATCGTCACCGGGGTTTCAAAGTCGGTTGCGGCGTTGTCGTCTTGGGCAACTGGATCATCGTTCACGGGGTTCACAGTCACAACCACGGTCGCGGTGTCTTCGCCACCATTGCCGTCCGACACCGTGTAGGTGATCGTCGTGTCGCCGTTGAAGTTGTCGTCCGGTGTGAAGGTGATCGTACCATCATCGTTGATGGTGACCTCGCCATCGGGCGATGTCGCCTCGGTCACTTCCAGATCATCGCCATCGACATCGCTGTCATTGTCGAGAACCGGAATGGTGACAGGCTCGTCTTCGTCCGTTTCAGCCGTGTCATCGGCGGCCACGGGGCCGTCATTGGTGCCCACAACGGTCACGGTCACAGTGGTGGTGTCTTCACCGCCATTGCCGTCCGAGATCGTGTAGGTGACGGACGTCTCGGCGGTTTCACCTTCGCCCAGATCGTCGAAGTCGCCATCGGGGTCGAACGATGCAGAACCGTCCTCGTTGATGGTGATCAGGCCGCCATTGTCGCCCGCAACCGGGTCGCCCACGTTGCCTGCGGCACCGTCAACTTCGATAACGCTCAGGTCGTCGCCTTCGGGATCGCTGTCATTGCCCAACACATTGTCGAGCGTGATCGCGGTGTCCTGATCGGTTTCGTCGGTGTCTTCGACCGCAACCGGGCCGTCATTGGTGCCCGTCACGGTGAAGGTCACGGTCGCCGTGTCCTCGCCGCCATTGCCGTCCGAGATCGTGTAGGTGACCGAGGTCGAGGCCGTTTCACCATCGTCCAGATCGTCAAACTCGCCATTGGCCGAGAAGTCGATGGTGCCGTCTGCGTTGATGGTGAAGAGGCCGCCATTGTCGCCTGCAACTTCCTCGCCCACGTTGCCGTCGGCGCCGTCGACCGCCACGACCGTCAGGTCGTCGCCTTCGGGGTCGCTGTCGGCACCGTCGCCAGTGTCGTCGGCAATTGCGTCGCCGTCTTCGTCGCCAAAGACCTCGTCCTGACCAACCACATAGGCGCTGTCGACCGCGTTGGGCGCGTCGTTCACACCCGTGACGGTGATGGTCACGGTTGCGGTGTCTTCGCCGCCATTGCCATCGGAGATGGTGTAAGTGACCGAGGTCGTGGCCTCTTCACCCTCGCCCAGCTCTTCGAAGTCGCCGTTGGGATCGAAGGAGGCCGTGCCGTCTTCGTTGATGGTGATCAGGCCGCCGTTGTCGCCCGGGATCGGGTCGCCGACATTGCCTGCGTCACCGTTGACTTCGGTCACGGTCAGATCGTCGCCGTCCACGTCATCGTCATTGCCCAACACGTTGTCGAGCACGATGGCCGTGTCTTCATCCGTCTCGTCCGCATCGTCGGTGGCCACGGGGCCATCGTTCACGCCGGTGACGGTGAAGGTGATCGTCGCGGTGTCTTCGGCGCCGTTTTCGTCGACCAGAGTGTAAGTCACGGTCGTCTGCGCGGTCTCACCCTCGCCCAGATCGTCAAAGTCGCCATTGGGGTCGAACAGGATGTTGCCACCGTTGTTGACCTGGAAGATCCCGCCATTGTCGCCCGGAACCGTCATGCCCTGACCCAGGGCACCGAACGGATCATCCAAGCAGTCGGTGTCGGTGCCGTTGGTAATTTCCGAGATGCGGATCGTGTCGCCGTCCAGATCTACGTCGTTGACCAGCGCGTTGCCGTCGACGTCATTGGCCGGGTCATTGGCGTTAACCGTGAAGGCGTCATCATCCGCGATGGGCGCATCGTTGACCGGGTTCACCGTCACGGTAACCGTGGCCGTGTCCGTGCCGCCCTGACCATCATCAACCGTGTAGGTAATGGTGTCGGTGCCGTTGAAGTTCGGATCTGGCTCATAGGTGAGGGAGCCGTCGTCGTTGATCGTCACGGTGCCATTGGGCGCGGTGGCCTCGGTCACGGTCAGATCATCGTCATCTGGATCACTGTCGTTGTCCAGAACGTCGATGTCGACGCTGCCGTCTTCATCCACCTCGGCGGTGTCGTCCATGGCGTCAGGCGCCATGTTGGTCTCTTCCCCGATCAGGTTCTCGATTTCCGAGAACGTGGCCGTGCCCGTGACGTTCATGTCGTCGTCGAGGAATTCGATCGTGCCGCTGGTGGAGTTGCCATCGGGATCGGTGGTTTCGTCCACGATGCGGAAGTTGCCCACATCCGACAGATCCAACGTGTCGTCGTCATCGCCGCCGTCGCCGCCGTCGATCACGTCACCCGCGGTGGCACCAACGATCGTGTCGGCATCGTCGCCGCCGTCGATCATGTCGGCCCCGGCCCCGCCGGTCAGCGTGTCAGCCCCGGTGCCGCCAGTGATGGTGTCGTCACCTTCACCGCCGTCGATGGTGTCCATGCCCGCTTCGCCGCGCAGGATGTCGTCGCCATCCTCGCCGCTGATGTCGTCATTGCCTTTGCCGCCGAACACGTCGTCATTGCCGTCACCGGCCAGAACGGTGTCGTTGCCGTCGCCAGCAAGGATGATGTCGTCTTGGGGGCCTTCACCCGGAAGGATCGCATCATTGTTGTCGACGAAGTCGCCATCCGGGTCGCCGTCATAGGCCACGTCGATCAGGTCATCGCCATCGGTGCCTTCGACGATGCCGTCCGGCGTCTGCTTGGGCCCAAGGTCATAGATTTTGACCGTGTCGATTTGACCGTCGAAGTATTCGGTCAGGTTATCGGCAGCGTTGTCGCCCGAGAACTTCTGCGAGGCGCCAATTGTCCACGGCTCGTTGAAGTTGTCGCCCATGTCGATGGTCAGGGGCTGGTCGATGTCTTCGCTGTATTCGGTCCCCTGGGTCAGGTTTTGAACGACCAGACGGCCGTCATTGCCTTCGTCATCCCACTGGTAGAACACACGCACGTCTTCGCCCAACTCGAAGAAGTCGTCGGGGGTTTTGTAGTTGAAGCTGTCGTCAGCCGTCTGGTGACGCACTTCGACCGCACCGTTGAAGGTGGCCGAAATGGTCAGGTGACCGCCATCGTCCAGGTTCGTGCTGTCCCGCGAAATCAGCGTGTCGGGCGATGTGCCGACTTTGGTGTCCTGATTGAACTCAAGGCTGACCGCGCCTTTGCCAATCTGGAAGTTTTCGTCGGATTCGATCGTGACAACGTCATCGTGCCCATCGAGGTCCAGAACATCCGTGGCATTGAGCGTGTTGGGCGACCCACCGCCCACGACGCCGGTTTGCGCCACACCGTCAAGGTCGGTCGCCGTGTCTTCGAACGTCCGGTCACCAACGGGCTGTTGGCCTTGGTTGTTGTCCTCAAACAGGTATTCCGCAACGAGGCAATCCTCGTCCACCTCGACCGGATCCAGCGGATCGACGGGCGTCGGTGTGCCCAGGATGTTCTCGATCTCGGTGAACTCGAACGTCTCGCGGACCGAGCCATCGGCGTTCAGCAGTTGGACCGTGCCGTCCTGCCCGTTGCCGTTGCTGTCTTCGCGAAGGTTAACAAGGCGGAACGGGCCAACGCCAGTCAGGTCCAGCGTATCGTGGTCGTTGCCGCCCGATCCGCCGTCCACGACGTCGCCGCCGGTGCCGCCGATAATCGTGTCAGCGTCGTTGCCGCCCTTGATCTGGTCCGCACCGGCTCCGCCGATCAGCGTGTCATTGCCGTTTTCACCAAACAGCATATCATCGCCGTCGCCGCCATTCAGGGTGTCATTGCCATCCTGGCCATGCATCCAGTCATTGCCGGTCCCGCCATGCAGCTCGTCATTGCCAGAGCCAGCCCACATTTCGTCATTGCCAGCGCCGCCATCCAGTTTGTCGTGGCCCGAGCCACCCAAGAGGATGTCGTTGCCCGCGTCGCCGCGAAGGGTGTCATCACCGTCGCCGCCTTCAAGCCGGTCGTTACCGCCTTCGCCGATCAGCGTGTCGTTGCCTTTGCCGCCAAAGATTTGGTCATTGCCTTCACCACCATCGATATGGTCGGCCGACCCGTCGTCTTCATGCACAGCAGTGTTGCCGTCGCGGATCGCCACGGCGTCATAGCCAACAATGATGTCGTCGCCCTTGCCGCCCTGGATTGTATCCTTGCCGTCGTCACCTTCGATACGGTCGTTGCCGTCACCGCCATCGACCATATCGTCGCCGGCACCAGCAAAGATCTTGTCGTCGCCAGCCTCGCCAAAGATCTTGTCGTCGCCGTTGCCGCCGTCCAGCTCGTCATTGCCGTCCTGGCCGTGCATCCAGTCGTTGCCGTCTTCGCCCAGAATCACGTCGTTGCCGGTGCCACCCCACATCTCGTCATTGCCTGTGCCACCCTTCAACTGGTCGTGGCCCGCGCCACCCAGCAGAACGTCGTTACCGGCCTCACCGAACAGCATGTCATTGCCGTTGCCGCCTTCCAGACGGTCGTTGCCGTCCTGGCCATGCATCCAGTCATCGCCATCTTCGCCACGGATGATGTCGTTGCCGGACCCGGCCCAGATTTCCTCGTTGCCGGTCCCGCCATAGATGTCGTCGTCACCTGCGCCCGACAGAATGATGTCGTTGCCCGCGCCCGCCTTGATGATGTCGTCGTTGGGGCCTTCGCCCGGCAAGATCGCATCGTTGTTGTCCACGCGGTCGCCATCGGGGTCGCCGGTGTAGTTCACGTCGATCCGGTCATTGCCGTCGGTGCCTTCGACGATCCCGTCAAGGTCGCTCGGGAAGGTATATTTAAGATTGTCGATCGCGCCCGAGCCACCCAGGATGACATCCATGCGCGCAACGCCTTCGACGTTGAAATTCAACGTCTCTTGCTCGTTGTTGTTCATCGAGTGGATGTCGATCTGATCGATCTTGTTGCCGTGCTCGTCGAAGAACTTGATCCAGACGCCTTCCTCGGCATCCAGAACGGTCAGCTGCTGCACCGTCGCTGGATCGTCGAACGTGAACCGCAGGGTGCCGCCATGTGCCTCGTCATCGGGGTCATGGCTGTCGCCGTCTTCCGAGATGATCAACGCTTTGTGCAGGTTGTTCGTCTTGAGGTCGCTGTCACCGCCCGTGGGGTTCGCGGTGTCAAAGATCATCGCCTTGTTGGAGCCGCCAATGGCGGACACCGTCAGGCCCTTGTCCTTCAATTCATCATCAATAACCGTGCCGCGGCCGAACTGGTTAAAATCGATCAAGTGGGTTGTCGTCGACATCGTTACTTCTCCTAGGATCCGAGCCGGTCGGCGCACACCGCACGCGACCCGGACTCACTGACATTGCACCCCTGACTGGACAGGACGAGAGACTGCACACATGCAGAAGACGCACTAAAACGGCGTCCGGTTTTCATTTCGATCTGGGCTGACATCAGCACGCATCCTCACACATCTACAGTCCATCACGGCGAAACCTGACGACCAGGCGTTCGCACAGGGCTCAACTGTGGAGAAGATGCAAAGGCACGTATGCGCGCCGAAAACGGGGACCCGCTTTCGCCACTACAACCTTCAGCGCTGGCGCGCTTGCGGTTGCACAATGCATCGTAACTACAGCAGCGTTACGACCCGGTGCGACCGCCCCCATGGCCAACAAAATTTCACCCCCCAGTTGGGCGAGCATGGGTGTAGCGCCGTTGACAGAGTGTGACCAAGGGGAAAATGGCACATCCGCGCCGCATTTTGGCCTCCGCGTCGCCGCGCCCCAAATCGATCGCCGACGCGATTGTTCGCGCCTCGAAGGTCCAAAACAGGCGCATTACGCGTGAAATGAACCAAAAACGCCTAAAATTGACGGTGTTTGTGCCGTCCGAAGACCCGTTTCGCTCAAAACAGCGTCATCACCCACGCCGTTTGTTTCGGACCCGAAAATAATGAAGACTTCGTTAACCATTCGGTGAGATCATGGCGCAGCTGGGGTGATTATGCTGGCAAATGTTGCGCCTTTGTCGACAAACGCATGTGGGGAGGTGGATTGATACCTCACACGCGAAAATCGAGCCACAATTCGAATCAATTGAGACAAAGCTGTGGGTGTCGCGGCTTTGTCAGATGGGGCTTTGTCTGACCGCGCTTTGCAAGCCGGATCCAGTTCGCCCCGGTCGGTGTTGAATGCCCTATCGGCACCGACGGTCGCTTGGCTTTGGTACCCAAGGCCGGACTCGAACCGGCACGCCCGCAAAGGCGGGGGATTTTGAATCCCCTGCGTCTACCATTCCGCCACTTGGGCCAAGCCCGGACCTCCTACGCGCACGCCCCGGAGGGGTCAAGCACAAGACCATCTGTCCTTGTTGCGCGCTCTGCCGCGTTGCTTGACGCCAAAGGCCCAGCATGGCCTATGGAACCCGAACAGACCCGACATACAGGCCCCGTGAGAGAGGCCAACCGTGCGGGACATCGGGGTCCGTATCCGGCGACAGGTAGACAGCAGTGACACGCGATATCGGCATATCAGAACGGCTCGACCTCTTGGCCGCACAAGCTGCCCAAACAACCGAGGGCAATGGCGATCGCGAGGATGGCTCCGTCACACTCGCCTGGATCCTTGAGCAGTTGAACGAACGCGCGTTCGGGCTCTTTCTCGTGATCCTGGCGCTGCCGTGCTGCATCCCCTTTCTCTACGGGGTGCCGCAGGTCGTGTCTGTCCCGTTGATGTTCGTCTCGCTTCAGCTTTTGGTCGGGCGCAGCACGCCGTGGCTGCCTGCGCGATTTGCGGCACGTACAATCAGCGTGCAGACCCTGCGGTCGCTGTCCGACCGCGCGGGACCTTGGCTGCGCAAGCTCGAACTGTTCAGTCGACCCCGCATGACGGCCCTGACACGCCCCCCCGCCGAACGGATTGTGGGCGGCGCATTGGTGCTGTTCAGCGCGTCAATTCTTGTGCCGTTGCCCCTGACCAATTCCGTGCCAGCGGTCGCGGTGGCCATTATCGCGGGCGCCTTGTTGCAACGTGACGGGCTTTTTGTCCTTTTGGGGATGCTTCTTGGGACGGCGTGGATCGCCTCGCTGATCTTTGCGGGCGCAAGCCTGATCAGCCTGATCCGAACATGGTTGGGAATGTGACGATGACATCTGCGCAGAGATTGATCCTGATGGCGGCAGCCGGCTCTGCCCTTTTGCTCGCTGGGGCTTTCGTGTTTCAGGCCTTGGGCTATGCGCCGTGCAAGATGTGCTATTGGCAGCGCTATCCCCACGCCATCGCGGCTGGCATCGGTGTGCTCTTTCTCATGGTCAAGTGGCGCGTCCTGCCGTGGCTGGGCGCCCTTGCAGCCGCGGTCACGGGCGGTATCGGCGCCTTCCATGTGGGGGTCGAGCAAAAGTGGTGGCCCGGCCCGTCCTCCTGTTCTGGCGGCGGCGCGGGCCTCGGCGATCTGGGTGGGAGCGATCTTCTGTCCACTGACGTCATCGACAAGGTCGTGATGTGTGACGAGATCAGCTGGCAGCTTTTGGGCATCTCAATGCCAGGTTGGAATGCGCTCTTCAGCTTTGCACTTGTCGTCGTCTGGATCATGGCCGCACGGCGCGCAGCCTGACACGACCCCTTGGTCAGTCTGGATGCGGGAAGCGCAGGTTGAAACAGGCACCACCACCGGTCCTGTTCGCGGCATCTAGTGACCCATTGAGTTGTGCGGCGCCCGAAACACACACGCGCAGGCCCAAGCCCCCATCGCGGCGCATGTCAAACCCGTCCGGCAGGCCGGGACCCCGGTCTGCGACAGACAAAAGCACGTCACCCGTAGCGGGATCATGTGTCAGGCTGACCTCAACCGGCTGTGTGGCTTCACCAACGTGTTTGCGGGCATTCTGGACCAGTTCGACAAAGATCAGCCCCAAATGCGCCGCATGCCCGCCCGGCAGATCAAGCCCGGCACTGATATCGAGCACCAGTGGATCATTGGCCCCGATCGCCGTGTCCAGATCCCGCACCAGTGACGCCACCATGTCCGACACCGGAACGGCGTCGCCCAGCGTCCGCGATTGCAGCCCTTCGTGCACACGCGCGAGCGCCATCACGCGGTTCGACGCCTCTTGCAAGGCGACGGTCGTTTCTTCGTTTTCCCCCCCGCGCGCCTGCATCCGCAGCATCGATCCGACAAGGGCCAGCGAGTTCTTTACCCGGTGATCCATCTCGGCAATCAGATGGTCACGTTCGCCAATGACATGCTGCATGTCCGCGATAAGGGCGTCGCGTTCCGCAAGAAGCTGG
The DNA here is from genome assembly GCA_038527375.1 of Pseudomonadota bacterium. Taxonomy (GTDB): domain Bacteria; phylum Pseudomonadota; class Alphaproteobacteria; order Rhodobacterales; family Rhodobacteraceae; genus Shimia_B. The sequence goes on from JBCBFU010000013.1 coordinate 44,552, forward strand.
GTCAGTTCATCCTGACGGGCCTGCGCGGTTGCGGCTGCGGCATCGCGCGTCTGTTCCAGGACCTTGCGGGCGGTGATATCCCGTGAAGTCGAACAGATACGCTCGACCTTGCCATCGCGGTCTAGCACCGGAACGACGGTGACGGCCCAATACTTCGGCGTCCCCTTCCCCGTCGGGCACGCGGCCTCAAACTCGCTCACGCGGCCATCGCGGGCGGCCTCAAGCGCCTGACGCAAAATTGGTCGTTCTTCCTCGGGCCACAGGGATGGCCACGGCGCGCCGCGGATCGCCTCGAAATCGTCGATCTCCATCGCGATGCGACCCCGGCACGACATATGAGACAGGCTGCCATCCAGTTCGAGGACTTTGATGCAGTCATCGGTGCTCTGCAGCACAGAAACGGTGAACTGCGGCAGCCCGCCTGCAAGCGTGGCGGCGATGTCGCCGTCGATAGTCACATCATCATGCGTCACGCTGAATACCTCAAAAATACGCTACACACTCCCGCCGTGCCGTGGAGACGTCGGTATTGCATGGCTAGGTAACTCTTAAAGCTTGCGCCTCAAGTTTTGGCGCGAGTGTTTCGGCGAACGCCTGACCATGGCCGCTTTTGCGCGCAAACGCAATGCGCGTTCGTTATCAGCATCTTAACGCCGTGAACCGTCACAAACCTGCTTCTGCGCCGCCGGCCTAAGATCGGATCGTTTGATTGCGCACCATATGCCGGGTCTGCTAAGCAAAAAGCAGCCAAGATATAGTGTCCGAAAGAAGGCCCGATCAGCGTGAGCGATACCCCCGACACCCCGGAAGATGACACCCCTGCACCTGCCTATGATGGCCCTTCGGTGTCGATCAGCGACGAGATGCGCACGTCCTACCTGGACTATGCGATGTCGGTCATCGTCAGCCGCGCGATCCCGGATCTGCGCGACGGGCTGAAGCCCGTTCACCGGCGCATCCTCTATGCGATGCACGACACCGGCAACACGCATGACAAACCCTACCGCAAGTCCGCGCGGCCTGTGGGCGACGTAATGGGCACCTACCACCCCCACGGCGACAGCGCGATCTACGACGCGCTGGTGCGGATGACGCAGGACTTCTCCATGTCCTTGCCGCTACTCGATGGTCAGGGGAACTTTGGCTCCATGGACGGCGATAACGCGGCCGCGTTCCGCTATACCGAGGTGCGTCTGGAGAAAGCCGCGCAATCGCTTCTGGCCGATATCGAAAAGGATACGGTCGATTTCCAGGACAACTATGACGGCAAGGATCGAGAACCGACCGTCCTGCCCGCGCGCTTTCCCAACATGCTGGTCAATGGCGCAGGCGGTATCGCGGTTGGCATGGCCACCAACATCCCGCCCCACAATCTGGGAGAGGTTGTGGATGCGACCCTCGCCCTGATCGAGGACCCGGACCTCAGCACAGAACAGTTGATCGACTACATCCCCGGGCCTGACTTCCCCACCGGGGGCATCATGCTGGGCCGGTCCGGCGCGCGCAAAGCCTATATGGAAGGCCGCGGGTCCGTCATCATCCGCTGCAAGACGCGGGTCGAGGAGCTTCGCAAGGACCGCTGGGCCATCATCATCGACGAGATCCCCTATCAGGTGAACAAGATGTCGATGATCGAAAAGATCGCCGAAGCGGCGCGCGACAAAAAGATCGAAGGCATCGCCCACGTTCAGGACGAGTCCGACCGCGACGGTGTGCGCGTGGTGATCGAACTCAAACGCGACGCCACGGCCGAGGTCGTGTTGAACCAGCTCTTCCGCTTCACGCCCATGCAGACCTCTTTCGGGTGCAACATGCTGGCCCTCAATGGTGGACGGCCCGAGACGCTGACCCTGCGCCGGTTCCTCACGTCCTTCATCGACTTCCGCGAGGAGGTCGTGATCCGGCGCACCGCATTTGATCTGCGCAAGGCCCGCGACCGCAGCCACATCCTGTGCGGTCTGGCCGTGGCCGTCAGCAACGTGGATGAGGTCGTGGCGACCATCCGTGCCTCTGCCGATGCCGCCGAGGCGCGGGAGAAGCTGATGACCCGCCGCTGGCCCGCGCAGGACATCGCCGACTATCTCAAGCTGATCGACGATCCGCTCTCCAAAATGCACGAGGACGGCACCTACAACCTGACCGAGGTGCAGGCCCGCGCCATCCTTGATCTGCGCCTGCAGCGCCTGACCCAGATCGGGGTCAAAGAAGTCACGGACGAGCTTGAAGAGCTTGCCGCCAAGATCAAGGAATACCTCGATATCCTCTCGTCGCGCGAACGCATCATGGCGATCATCGGGGACGAGTTGAAAGAGGTCCGCGACCAGTTCGCCGTCCCCCGCCGCACCGAGATCACCGAATGGTCCGGCGATATGGAGGACGAAGACCTTATCGAGCGCGAGGACATGGTCGTGACCGTCACCGCGGGCGGCTATATCAAACGCACCGCTTTGGCCGATTTCCGGGCGCAAAAGCGGGGCGGCAAAGGTCTGTCCGGGATGCAGACCAAGGAAGAGGACGTGGTCACCACCCTCTTCGTGGCCAACACCCATACGCAACTGCTGTTCTTCACGACCGACGGGATGGTCTACAAGCTCAAGACCTGGCGCCTGCCGCAAGGCGGCCGCACGGCCAAGGGCAAGGCCATCGTGAACATCCTGCCCATCCCCACCGGCGTCTCCATCGCGGCCATCATGCCCGTCGACCGGGACGAGGCAGAATGGGATGATCTGCAGGTCGTCTTTGCGACCTCCGCAGGGACCGTGCGCCGCAACAAGCTGTCGGATTTCACCAATGTGAAGGCCAATGGCAAGATCGCGATGAAGTTCGAAGACGACCACGCCGAGACCACGCTGATCAACGCGCGGATCGCGTCGAACGACGATGATGTGATGCTGACCACCAATTCGGGCCGTGCGATCCGCTTTCCGGCCACGGATGTGCGGGTCTTCAACAGCCGCGCATCGGTGGGTGTGCGGGGCATCAACCTCAAGGGCGACGATGTGGTCGTGTCCATGTCCATCATCCGCCATTTCGAGGCGACACCGGGCGAACGCGCGGCCTACCTCAAACAGCGCCGCCTGATGGCCGGCGTGACGGAGGAGCCGGAGACGGATGAGGACGAGGTCGCCGAAGGCGATCTGTCCACCGAGCGCTATGCCGAAATGTCGGCGGCCGAAAACCTGATCCTAACGATCACCGAACAGGGCACGGGCAAGCTGTCCTCCTCCCACGACTATCCTGTGCGCGGACGCGGCGGGATGGGCGTCACGGCCATGGACAAGGCGATGCGCGGGGGAGAGATCGTGGCAAGCTTCCCCGTCGAGATGGAAGACCAGATCATGCTGGTCACCTCCACCGGTCAGTCGATCCGCGTGCCCGTCGACGGCATCAGCTTCCGCTCGCGCAGCGCGGGTGGGGTCAAGGTGTTCGACACGGCCAAGGGTGAAAGCGTCACTTCGGTGGCGTGGATCGCGGATCAAGGTGACGAGGACGTCGAGGCCGACGCCGAATAAGAGGGCTCGCGCCCGCGTCCTGTCCCGTAAATGGAATGCGGCCCCGTCAGGGGCCGCCCCGCTTGATTAAGGATTTGGATTACAGGCCGTAGATGCCTGTGAACTTCGCTTCGATATAGTCGAGAAGCGGGCCTTCGCTCGGCTCCTGCCCCGACGCTTTCGCGATGACCTCGCGCGGCTCATAGAGCCCACCATGGGTTTGCAGGTTCGCGCCCAGCCAAGCTGTGGCCGCCGACGTATCCCCACGTGCCAGATCTTCGTCCAGCGTGGGAACGGCCTCACGCAGTGCCTCGTGCAGGCATCCCGCATAGACATTGCCCAGAGTATAGGTCGCGAAATAGCCAAAGAGGCCAACGGACCAGTGAACATCCTGCAGGCACCCGTTGGAGGGCTTGTCGACGGCGTAGCCGAAATCAGCCTCGAACCGGCTGTTCCACGCCTCCTCCAGATCCTCGACCGCCAGTTCGCCCGAGATCAGCTTGCGCTCCAGATCAAAACGCAGAAGCACGTGAAGGTTATATTGCACCTCATCCGCTTCGGTTCGGATATAGCCCTTCTTGACCGCGTTGACGGTGCCATAGAAGGCGTCTGCATCCATTCCCAAATCGCCGAACGTGTCCGTCATGCGGCCGTGCAGCCACCCGGTAAAGGCGCGCGAGCGGCCGATCTGGTTCTCGTAAATCCGGCTCTGGCTTTCGTGGACACCCATGGACACGCCCGACCCCAACGGCGTCAGCGCATAGGCGTCGTCTATGTTCTGCTCATAGGCCCCGTGCCCGACCTCGTGGATCGTCGAATAGAAGCAGTTGAACGGGTCGGTGTCCGAGGTCCGCGTGGTGATCCGCACATCATGGCCCGACCCGCTGGAGAACGGGTGCACGGCCTTGTCGATGCGTCCCATGGACATGTCATAGCCAAAGGCCTTGGCCAGTTCCCGGGTCAGCTTCATCTGCTTGGAGGCATCGAAGGTCCCGGTCAGCGCCTTGGGTTGATCTGCGCCCAGAACCTTGTCGCGCAGCGCCACCAGACGCGGGCGCAGCGCCCCGAACATATCCTCAAGCTGTTGGGCCGTCGCGCCGGGCTCATAGTCTTGCAAGAGCGCGTCATAGACGTCGCCGCCATCGGCCAGCGCCGCGCCTTCTTCCTGCCGAAGGCGCACGACGTCCTTGAGGACGGGCAAAAACGCCGCCACATCCTCGTTCGCCCGTGCCTCGGCCCATTGGCCTTGGGCCTGACTGGTCACGCGCGCAATCTCGGAGGCGAGCGCGGCGGGCACCTTAGTGTTGCGGGCATAGTCACGGCGGATATGGCGCATCTGCGCCTGATCGACGGCCCCCAGCGAGGCGTCGTCAATGGCCGCCAGCCAATCGGCGAGCTTGGGGTCCGTCCGGCGCGCATGGAGCACGCCCTCGAGCGCGCCCATCTCCTCCCCCCGCTGCGCGGCGGCGCCTCGGGGCATCATCGTCTCCTGATCCCAGCCAAGCCGCCCCTGGATTTGGCCCAACGCCTGTGTGTCGCGGGTAAAGGCCATCAGGTCGTCGAATGCAGTCATGGCTCAGGCCTCTCTCAGGGATGTTTGCCGGGGATAGCCGGACAGGAAACGCGCGTGCAGGATCGCCACCCACAGGATCGCGGCCAGCACTTGGTGGATGATCGCAATCCAAAGAGGCGCCATCAACAGGACCGTGACGATCCCGATCACCACTTGCAACACGATCAGTAGACCGACCCGGCCATAGGCCTTGCGCGTCAGCTTGTGGGGCGATTTGCCCGCGCGGATGCCCACATAGATGGCAAAGCCGAAGACGACATAGCCCCAGGTGCGATGGATGAACTGCACGAGGCCCGAGTTCTCAAAGAAGTTCCGCCAGGTCGGTTGCAGATCGAATGCGTTCGATGGAAAGACCTCGCCCGACATCAGCGGCCAGTCGTTGTAAGCGCGGCCCGCGTCGATCCCGGCCACCAGCGCGCCGATCAGGATTTGCAGGAAGACGCCGGCGGCCAGCAGCGTGCCAAGCGTGGCCAGAGACGCCTCGCGGTCGCGCCGCGCCTGCATCAACTCCCGATCCGGACGGCTGAGTTGGAAACTGAACCACGCGATCAGGCCTATGATGACAAAGGCCAGACCCAGATGGGTGGCCAGCCGGTAGGACGCCACGTCCAGCATGGTGCCGGTCAGCCCGCTCGACACCATCCACCAGCCAATTGCGCCTTGCAGCCCGCCAAGCGCGCCCAGAAGCAGCAGTTTCGGCGTCCACCCCGTTGGGATTTGCTTGCGCAACAGGAACCACAGGAAGCCAACGGCCCAGACAAGGCCAATCACACGACCGAGCTGCCGGTGGCCCCATTCCCACCAATAGATCACCTTGAACTCTGCAAGGCTCATCCCCGCATTCTGAAGCTGATATTCGGGGATCTGGCGATACTTTTCGAACTCGCTGGCCCAATCGGCAGCGTTCAGGGGCGGGATGGCGCCCGTCACAGGCGCCCATTCGGTGATCGACAGACCACTATCGGTGAGCCGTGTGAGCCCCCCCACCATGATCATCAGCAGAACCAGCGCACCCAGCACGATCAGCCACGCCCGGATCGCAAGCCGCGCACCACCGCGCCCGGCATCGATCATGCCGCCTGCGGGGGCCTGCTTCGGCGCCGCACCCTCGCCCACTTCCTCGAAAATCGACCGATTGCTCATGTCTTCTCCTTCCAGCGGACCATCTGGCGCAGGATGCCGTGCAGCATCTGCACATCCGCGCGCGTCAGAGGCATCCGGCTCCACAGGTTGCGCAGGTTCGTCTTCATCCCCGGCGCTTTGGTCGGGGGATAGAAGAACCCGGCCTCGTCCAGCCGCTCTTCGTAATGGGTTGCCAAGGCTGCCATTTCTGCTCCCGTGGCCCAATCGCCACCCGCCAGACCATCCTGTTCATGGGTGATATCTGTGGCGTGACGCTGCCATTCATAGGCGGTCAGAAGGACGCACTGGGCAAGGTTGAGGGAATAGAACTCCGGGTTGACCGGCACCGTGATGATCGCATCCGCGCGCGTAACGTCGTCATTCTCCAGCCCGGCACGCTCTGGCCCAAAGAGGACGGCGACGTGTTGACCCGCCGCGATCTTTTCGGACGCCAGCGCCATAGCGCGTTCGGGGCTGTAGATAGCCTTGGTCAGGTCACGGGAACGGGCAGTGGTGGCAAAGACAAAAGTCGTGTCTTGGAGGGCCGCATCCACATCGGGCGCAATCATCGCCTCGTCCAGCAGACGCCCCGCGCCCGAGGCCATAGCGACGGCCTTTTGGTTGGGCCAGCCATCGCGCGGGGCCACGATCCGCATGCGATCAAGGCCGAAGTTCCACATCGCCCGGGCCGCCCCGCCGATGTTTTCGCCCATCTGCGGACGCACGAGCACGAATGTGGGTTGGGATCGTTCAGTCATCGGGGGCGGTGATACGCCCGGCGCATCCAAAGGACAAGAACGCGGCACCGGACAGGCATCGGGCAAGGTGTCGCCCCTGCCCCAAGCCTCGCAGGGGCCGCTTGCGTGTTGCCGCCCGCGCGCCCCCACGCTAGACCCGCCCCACGTCAAGGAGAGCCAAATGGCCAACGCACAAACAGAGCAGCCCGCAGCCGATCATCCGCAGATCTATCTGATCACGCCGCCGGAATTCGAGTTGTCCGTGTTCACGCCCCGGCTTGCGGCCTGTCTGGACGAGGTGCCCGTGGCCTGCCTGCGCCTTGCACTGTCGACCAGTGATGAAGATCGCATCTCGCGCGCGGCGGACGCCTGCCGCGAGGTGGCCCATGCCCGCGACGTGGCCATTGTGATCGACAGCCACGTGCAGATGGTCGAACGGCTGGGTCTGGACGGGGTTCACCTGACCGACGGTTCGCGATCCGTGCGCAAGACGCGCAAGGATTTGGGCGCAGACGCCATCGTGGGCGCTTTCTGTGGCACGTCGCGCCATGACGGCATGTCCGCGGGCGAGGCCGGATCGGATTACGTCAGTTTCGGACCCGTTACGGCATCGGCCCTGGGCGACGGATCCCAGGCCGACCGTGAGCTGTTTGCCTGGTGGTCCGAGATGATCGAAGTCCCGGTAGTGGCGGAAGGCTTGCGCGAGGTCGCGGATATCGCGCCCCTTGCCGATGTGGTCGATTTCTTCGGCCTTGGAGACGTCGTGTGGGAGGCCGAGGACGCCGCCGCGCAGCTGCGCGAATTGGCCACCGCCGCCGGTATCCCGGGCTAAACCGCCTGCTCCATCGGCGCGGCCACGGCGTCGCGCAACGACCTTGCCAGCGCCTTGCGATCCGTGCCAACCGCGACGGCGGGGTGAAAGATCACGCGCACCGACCCCGGTCGCCGCACCATCAGCACGTTCAACAGGTGCCGGTCAAAGGACATGTCCCCCCACCACCCGTAGAAGTCGTGCGGCGCGCCATCTGGCGCCTCGTAGATCACTGTCACCGGTTGGATGCGCGCACCCTCTGGCGCGTCCTCTCCCATGAACGCGGCCAAAAGCGTGGGCCGGAACGGCAGCACGCGCTGCCCATCTGTGGACGTGCCCTCGGGAAAGACCATTAGGCGGTGGCCCATGGCCATACGCTCGGCCAGCATCCCGGTGTGCCGCGCTGCCTCGCTCCGGCGGCGTTCGATAAAGACCGTCCCCGTCGCCCGCGCAAGCCAACCGATCCCCGGCCACCCCGCGACCTCGGCCTTGGAGACGAAATAGATCCTCTGCGGCGCGTTGAGCGCAAAGATATCGAGCCAGCAGGAGTGATTGGCCACCACAGCCACCACATTCGGATCGGGCCGCCCTTCCACCCGGTAGCCCATGCCCAACCAGATAAAAGCCATCCGGCACACGAATTGGGTGATGTGGGGTGTGATCGGGCGCCGCGCGCCAAAGATCGGCCGCTCGATCAATCGCACGAGCAGGAGCAGCGCCAGACAGCCAAAGGTCGTGATCGCCAAGGGCACCCCGCGCAGCACCGCGCGGACAACCCCGCCAGCCGTCGTGGACACATCTGCCGGTGGCGGCGTCTCACGCTGCCATGTCTGGCTCATGCCGTTTCCCGCGCATAAAGCGCGCGCTGTCGGGGCGCGATGCGGTCGATATCCATCACCAGACACACATCCGTGGTGTTGAAGGCATGATCTATGAACGCCCCCTCACCCACGAAACCGCCCATGCGCAGGTAGGCCTTGATCAGCGCCGGGATGGATTGCATCGCCGCGCGGCGGTCCACCTGATCTGCGGGGACAAGGTCCATGGGTTGAAACGCGCCCTCGACCGCGCGCACGCGCAGATCATCCGGCGCAAGATGGCGATGGTGCAGAAAGCTCAGCGCGTTCGACAGCGCGCCGATATCGGTGCCGTGGAACGAGGCCACGCCAAACAGCACCTCGATCCCGCGTTCCGCGATATAGTCGGCGAGCGCGGTCCAAAGCAGATACATCGCCGATCCGCCCCGGAACTGCGCGTCGACACAGGACCGGCCCAGTTCCAGTATCGGGCGACCCGCGCCGATCAGACGGTCCAGATCGTATTCCGCCGCGCAGTAAAAGCCGCCCGCCTGCGCCGCCCGGTCCCCGGGCATCAGGCGGTACACACCCACAACGTGATCGAATGACTCTGTCGGGCGACGGTGATCAATCAGCACGAGGTGGTCGTAATGGGGATCAAACGCGTCCCGTTCCAGCCGCGCGGCGTGATCAACCAGCGGTCCATCGCCGCCCAATTCCTCCACGAAGACGCGGTAGCGCAACCGTTGCGCCCCCAAGAGATCGACCTCGCGCGTGGCCAGCCGAATTTCGAGATTTGGGTCGTCCGAGATCATGCGTCGTTCGCGGTCAAGTGTCCTGAATGCACCCGCGACAAGGTCGCGGTGTACCGAATATCTGCGTGTCCCTACGCGCACAGGCGTGGATTGGCAAACCGCATGACCCCGGTTTTGCTTGCGATCTCGCCGATCACGATGCACGTTAAAGTTGTTTTTCGCAGTTAACGAACTCTTAATCGAAGACTGGGATCAATTCGATGTATCGAGAGTCGATCACCACCTTGCCCGCTTCGGGAAAGTTCACGGTGATCTTGCCCCCGATATTGGATTGCACCTGCCCCACACCCCAATCGGGTTGGCTCGGGTGGCGTACCCTTGTTCCGGGCTCAAAAAGCCCATCGAGATCGGACATAGCAGCCTCTTTCCTGATCAAAGGGCCCGCTGACCCGATAAGACGCGAAGGATTGGACACGTGACACATCAAGATCGCATCACAACCCTTGTGGGATCGCGCATTTGCCATGATCTGATCAACCCCTTGGGCGCGATTTCCAACGGGGTAGAGCTATTGACGATGACACCCGGGCAGGCCGGGCCGGAAATCGCACTGATCTCGGAAAGCGTCCAGCACGCCAATGCGCGGGTTCGGTTCTTCCGCGTGGCCTTTGGCGATGCCCGCAAGGGGCAGATGATCCCGGCCGAGGATATCACCGGGATCCTGTCCGCGATCGAGGCCGGGGGCCGCCATGTTATCGACTGGCAGGCCGATGGCAGCCTCCCGCGCAATCAGGTGCGGATCGTCTTTCTGCTGATCCAGTGTCTGGAAACCGCCCTGCCCTATGGCGGCGATGTCCAGATCTCGCGGGACGCGGACACATGGGTGATGGTGGGTAAAGGCCCCCGGATGGCTGATATCGACCACTTGTGGGACATCATCAGCCGGGGCGACGACGTGGACAACTTGCCCGCCGCACAGGTGCAATTCGCGCTGGTCAGCCTGCTCCAGGACGAAATCGGCTATGACACGCACATCCACAGCGCGGGCGACGGGGTCACGATCCGCCTGTCGCCTCGCAGCGCGCAGTAGCCTAACCTAAGGGGACCGCGCCTAGGCGCGGACCGTCCCGTTCCCGCGTACCAGATATTTGAAGGATGTCAGCTGCGCGGCACCCACCGGTCCGCGCGCGTGCATCTTGCCCGTGGCGATCCCGATCTCGGCACCCATCCCGAACTCGCCCCCGTCGGCAAACTGGGTGGAGGCATTATGCATCAGGATCGCACTGTCCACGCGCGAAAAGAAATGCGCGACGGCATCAGCGTCTTCCGTCAGGATGCAATCGGTGTGGTTTGACCCAAACTCCCGGATATGCGCGATTGCGCCGTCGATATCGTCCACGACTTTGGCCGCGATATCCATGTCGAGGTATTCGCGGCCCCAATCCTCGGCCGTGGCCGCCACCGACCCCGTCAGCGGGGCCTCGGCATGCACCGTCACGCCTGCATCCTGCAACATCGTGACCAACTCCTGACCCAGGCCTTGCGCGTCGCGGTGCACCAACAGACATTCGGCGGCACCACAAATGCCGGTGCGCCGGGTCTTGGCGTTCATCACGACCTCGCGCGCCTTGGCCGGATCGGCGTCCTTGTCGACATAGATGTGCACGATCCCTTCGAGATGGGCAAAGACCGGCACGCGCGCCTCGCGCTGGACCAACCCGACTAGGCCCTTGCCGCCGCGTGGGACGATCACATCGATGGTGTCGGTCATGGTCAACATCTCGCTCACCGCCGCGCGGTCGCGGGTGGGGACACGCAGGATCGCATCCTCGGGCAGACCGGCTGTGCGCAGCCCTTCCACAAGACAGGCGTGGATCGCACCAGAGGAATGGAAGCTTTCCGACCCGCCACGCAGGATCACGGCATTCCCGGCCTTGAGGCAGAGCGCGCCCGCATCCGCCGTCACATTGGGGCGGCTTTCATAGATGACGCCGATCACACCCAGCGGTGTGCGCACACGCTCGATCTTGAGGCCGGTGGGCTGCTCCCACGCCTCGGTGACCTTCCCGACGGGGTCGTCTTGCGCGGCAACCGCGCGCAGCCCCGCACAGATGCCTTCGATCCGCGCCTCATCCAGCATGAGACGGTCCATCATGGCATCCGTCAGCCCCTTGTCGCGTCCGAACGCCATGTCCTTCGCGTTGGCCTCGATGATCGTCTCGCGCGCCGCCCAAACGGCGTCTGCCGCAGCCTCCAGCGCGGCCTGCTTGCGCTCTGCCGGGGCAAAGGCCAGGTCCGCAGCGGCGGCTTTGGCCCGCGCACCCAGATCGGCCATCATCGTGGCGATATCGGCAAAGTCTTTCATCTCGTCACTCCCTGCCCCGAAAGGTCATCCATCATAGGACCATGTCGTCGCGGTGGATCAAGGCCGCACGGCCCGGATACCCCAATATCTCTTCAATCTCCGAGGTCTGACGCCCCATCAGCGCGGCGGCCTCCTGCGCGTCATAGCGGCACAAACCCTGCCCCAGCGTCGCCCCGCCTTCATCGGCAATGGTCACTGCGTCACCGCGCCCGAACGGACCGTCCACATGCGTCACACCTGCCGGCAGAAGGCTCTTGCCGGACTTGAGCGCCCGCACCGCCCCGGGATCAAGCCGGACGGTTCCGCGCGGCTTCATCGACGAAATCCAGCGTTTGCGCGCCAATGCAGGGTCATCCTTGGCCAGAAACCATGTCGCAGGCTCACCCGCGTTCAGCGCCTTGAGCGGGTTGACCCGGCTGCCCAGCGTGATGGCCATGGCGCATCCCGCACCAACGGCCATCTTGGCCGCCATGATCTTGGTCTTCATCCCACCTTTGGAGAGGCCCGAGCCGGCGTCACCGGCCATCCCCTCGATCTCAGGCGTGATATCGGCGACGGACGAAAAGCGGGTCGCGGTAGGGTCCTGCGCCGGGTTGGCGGTGTACAGCCCGTCCACATCGCTGAGCAGGATCAACTGATCGGCCCCCACGGTCACCGCGACCTGCGCGGCCAGCCGGTCATTGTCGCCGTAGCGGATTTCATCGGTGGCGATCGTGTCATTCTCGTTCACGATAGGGACCACCCCCATCGCCAGAAGCTGACCCAGCGTCGCGCGGGAGTTCAGGTAGCGGCGGCGGTCTTCGCTGTCTTCCAGCGTCACCAGCACCTGCGCGGTGGTGATGCCGTGGGGCGCCAGCGCCTCTTCATAGGCACGGGCGAGCCGGATCTGGCCCACGGCGGCGGCGGCCTGCGATTGCTCCAGCGGCAAATCGGTGGCGGTCAAATCCAGCACGCGCCGCCCCAAGGCGATGGAGCCCGACGACACCAGCACCACGTCGGCCCCACGCGATTTCAGCCATGCAACATCGGCGGCAAGGCTTTGCAGCCAGTCGCGATTGAGGCCACCCGGACCCACCAACAGGGCCGATCCAACCTTGATGACGATGCGCTTTGCGGCGGCGATGTTCGGGATCAGGGCTGCCACGGTGCGGCCTCCTCTTCCGGGGCCTCCTCGGTGGTGCGCGCGACGATCAGCGCCCTGAGCGCACGCAACACGTCTGTCACGCCCTCGGAGGACACGCCCGACATCTGGTAGACCCGGCTTCCCGACGCCTGTTGCAGGGCGGCAATGGCCGCCTCGCGATCCTCGTCACTGAGCGCGTCGACCTTGTTCAGGACCGTGATGCGCGGCTTGTCGGCCAGATCGCCGCCATAGGCCTCAAGCTCTCCGATGATGGTGGCGTAATCCGTCGCCACATCCTCGCTCGTCCCGTCCACGATGTGGAGAAGCGCCGCACAGCGTTCCACGTGGCCAAGGAAGCGGTCGCCAATCCCGCGCCCTTCATGGGCACCTTCGATCAGGCCGGGAATGTCGGCGATCACGAACTCATGCCCATCCACGCCCACGACCCCCAGATTGGGATGCAGCGTGGTAAAGGGGTAATCCGCGATCTTGGGCCGCGCGTTGGATGTGGCCGCCAAGAAGGTCGACTTGCCCGCATTGGGCAGGCCCAGAAGGCCCACATCGGCAATCAGTTTCAGCCTGAGCCAGATCGTGCGTTCGATCCCCGCCTGCCCCGGATTGGCACGGCGCGGCGCCTGGTTGGTCGCGCTTTTGAAATGCAGGTTGCCAAAGCCGCCATTGCCGCCCTTGGCCAGAACAACGCGGTCGCCCACCTCAGTCAGGTCCGCGATCACCGTTTCCTCGTCTTCATCGAGGATTTCTGTCCCCGCAGGCACGCGCAGGACGATATCGCCGCCATCCTTGCCGGTGCGCTGATTGCCCATCCCCGCCTGACCGTTCTTGGCAAAGAAATGCTGCTGATAGCGGAAGTCGATCAGGGTGTTAAGGCCGTCCACGGCCTCGGCAATGACCGATCCGCCCTTGCCGCCATCCCCGCCATCGGGGCCACCATATTCGATGTATTTCTCGCGCCGGAACGACACACAGCCCCCGCCGCCGCTGCCCGAGCGGATATAGACTTTGGCGAGGTCGAGGAATTTCATGTGTCAGATCCTTTGGCGTCCGGTTACGGCAAAGACCGGCCCGGCTCAACCGGCGTCATTTCAGCCGCTTGTGATAGGTCCATGTGGGCACGGTCGCGCCGCGAGCCACGGAATAGGACTCGGCATCGCCGATATAGGTGAAACCGCAATGGGTCAGGACCTTGGCCGAGGCCTCGTTGTCCTGAAAGACAGATCCGAAAATCGTCTCGCTGTCCTGGGGGTTGGCAGCCAAAAGCGCGGTCAAAGCCTCGCGTGCCAGGCCCATGTGCCAAAAGGCAGGTGCCAGCCAATACCCGATTTCGGACTGGTTGCGGTCCATGCGTGTCAGCCCCATGCAGCCGACCAACTCCGAAAACCCATGGGCCGCGCCATCGAGCGCCCAAACATCCTCTTGCCGATTGGCATCATGGGTTTGTTTGATGAACGCTTCGGCCGCTCCGGGCGGTAAAGGATGCGGAATGGACGTCGTCATTTTGGCCACGCGCGCGTCGCCGCCATAGAGATCGAGCATGCCCTTGTCTGACCCGCGCAAGGGACGCAGGCGCAGGCGTTCGGTTTCTATGGTGGCCTGATCGATGATCGTATCCTGGATCATGAGAGGTCTCCTGCAAAAAGCGCGTAGATGACGCTGGCCACCGTCAGAACGGCCAGCGACCAGAAAAGGTATTTCTCACCGGGTTTGCCCGCGATGGTCCGGGCGATTGCCGCCCCTGCCCCGGCCCAGATCGGGTGAAAGGCGATCTGACAGGCCATCAGCACGACAGCCACCAGCGCGGTCGCCTGAAGCGTGCCCATGCCCTCGGGCACAAAGGCGGTGAAGGCCGTGGTGATCATCGCCCATGCCTTGGGGTTCAGCGGATGCACCACCAGCCCTGCGGCAAAGCCCGGTGCGCGGGCTTCGGCTGCGCCGGGGGCCAGCCGCATATTGGCCACGCGCCACGCCAGCCAGCAGATATAAGCGGCCGAGATGTATTTGAGCGCCGTGAAGACCAACGGCGCCGACTGCGCCAGCTCCATCAGGCCGAACCCGATGGGCCAGATGATCAACTGCTTGCCCGCAACCACACCGGCCACAAACGGCAAGGAGCGCAGCAGCCCGAACCGCGCGCCCGTCGCCAAGAGCGCCATGTTGGCGGGTCCCGGCGTGCCGACCTGGCTTGCCGCGAACAGGGCCATCGCCGCGACGGTCACGGCGCACCTGTGAAATCGCGGGCCAGAAGCCCC
This sequence comes from Pseudomonadota bacterium, assembly GCA_038527375.1. Taxonomy (GTDB): domain Bacteria; phylum Pseudomonadota; class Alphaproteobacteria; order Rhodobacterales; family Rhodobacteraceae; genus Shimia_B. The sequence continues at coordinate 59,593 of JBCBFU010000013.1, forward strand.
ATGATGATGTCATCGTGACGGGTGCCGCCGATGAGCGCGCTTTCCCGCTCCACGCCCTCTTCGACAAAGCCCAGCTTGCGATAGGCCGCGATGGCGCGGGTGTTGAAACTCAGCACACGCATCGACAGGCGGTGCAGCCCCATGGGCCCAAACGCGTAGTCTGCGACAAGGCGCATCGCCTCGCCGCCAAGCCCCTGCCCCAACAGGTCAGGATCGAGGATCGCGATGGCCATATTGGCCCGCTCATCGGCGAGGTTCAGGGTGTGCAGGCGGATATTGCCGATGCAGCGCCCGTCCAGATCAATGATCCAGCCCCAGGCCTCGCGTTTTTGAAACTCGACCCAGCCGCGCGCGGCATCTTCGGTCAATTCGCGGGTCTGCGCGGGATCGGCCCCGAACATGCGCTGAATTTCGGGCGTGTTGCCCAAGGCCAGCCGGTCGGCCACATCGCCTTCGCGCGGCTCTCTGAGCAAGAGACGGGGACCTTGGAGATTGTCTTTGATCGCTGGGGGCATGGGCGCGCCCTCCATTGGAAACGAAGAAGGGGACCGGCGGTTGCCGATCCCCTCTTTGGTACTTTGACCTTGTGCGGTTCGGCTTACTCGGCGGCCTCCGCCGCTGGGAGAACCGAAATAAAGGTGCGGCCCTTGAGGCCTTTGTGGAATTTGACGTTGCCTTCGGTGGTCGCAAAGATCGTGTGGTCTTTGCCCATGCCAACGCCTTCACCCGGCCAGAACTTCGTACCGCGCTGACGCACGACGATGTTGCCAGGGATGGCCGACTGGCCACCATAAAGTTTCACACCAAGGCGACGACCGGCGGAGTCGCGGCCGTTACGGGATGAACCGCCTGCTTTCTTATGTGCCATTCCGTCTTCTCCTTACTCAGCTGCGAACTCGGTCGCTTGCGCGATCCAGTTATCACGTTCAATGCGGCCTTTGAACGACAGTTTGTCATCCATATAGGCAATCTCTGCGGGACCCCAAGCGGCGATCTGGTCGAAGTGGAAGACGCCGTTTTCGTGCAGCAGGCCTTCCAGTTTCGGACCAACGCCCGAAATTTTCTTCAGATCGTCGGGGCCACCGTCGCGGGCTTCCGTCAGAAGGTTTGCGGGTTTGGTGCCCTCAACCTCGGCGGCGGCCTCTTCTTTCTTGGCGGCTTTTGGGGCCTCGGCCTTGGGCGCTGCGGCCTTCTTGGCGGGCTTTGCGGCGACGGCTGCGGCAGCGATTGCCATGCCTGCGCCACCCACGGCGGCCTTCACGCCGGATTTACCTGCACCCTTTTCCAGGATGTCGGTCACACGCACCAGCGTCAGTTGCTGGCGGTGGCCCTTGGTGCGCTTGGACGAATGCTTCCGGCGGCGCTTGACGAAGTTGATCGTCTTTTCGCCTTTGATCTGGTCGATCACGGTGGCCTGCACGCCAGCGTCTTCGACCAGCGGGCTGCCAACGGTCGCGCCGACCATCAGGATTTCGTTGAATTGAACCGTTTCACCGGCATCGGCTGCAATCTTTTCAACCCGGAGCACGTCGCCCGATTGAACACGGTATTGCTTGCCACCGGTCTTGAGAACCGCGAACATCGCATCTTCCTTGTCTTCCGCGTCGCTACGGCCACCAGATCAGGTGTTCGTGGGTTTCCCCGCCTCGGACAGCGCGCCCCCGGATCGGGGCGATGTTTGAATATGAAACGCAGGGCCAAAAAACCCCGCGTAGACCGCCCTAATGACGGGGGGCGGATGCAAAGTCAAGCGTGCATCAGATGCAAACGGCGGGGCTACAGCTCTTGCGCGATCATGATCGCCGCCGCCGCCATCCCAAGGTCGTAGGACACCCGCGTGAACATGGCGTCAAACGCCCCCATGATCGCCGCGTTCACCACCGCACCCGCTTCGGTTTCCGACAACGCGACGTAATCGGCCAGCGTGGCCTCCTCCAGCGGGGAATAGGCCGTCATCAGATAGGAGTAGAGCCAATCGAAGGTGTCGCGCGCCATGCCCTCGGTCCCACCATAGAGCTCTTCGGCCAAGGCCTCGGGCTGCGACATGGGAAAGGCGCCGCCGTCAATCAGCCCCAGCGCAAAGGCAATGTTGGCCTTTTGCGCGCCTTCGACATTGGCGTCGATCAGGTCATTTGTATCGATGAAGGCGCGCACCAGTGCATCCTTGGCCGGGGCAATATCGGCCCCGTCAGCCCACGCTTCTTCCGCGGCCTCTTGCACGGTGGGGTCGGAAAACGCGCGGCGGGCTGACAATTCCAACTGCATGATGGTCTGGCCCGCATCGCTTTCGAGGAAGCCCAGCATCGCGCTGATGTCTTCATCCCCGATGATTTCGGCCATATCTGCGGATATCGCGGCAAGCTGGACGTCCGGGTCATAGATATCGGCGACCGTGGTCATCCAGCTGGCGGTCTGACGATCCGGGAACAACCCCTCGGCAATGGAGGGTGCCGACGACTGCCCCTCTTCTGCGAGGATTTCGATCATGTCGGCCATGCCAAGCGCATCGACCAGACGCGCTGTCTGATCCGCCTGCGCCGCCACAAGGGCTGGGGCCGCACACAGGGCGAGTGCGAGAACCGTCGCGCGCATGCTCAGATGTCCTGTTGGGGATAGAGGTCGACCATCCGCTCCGCCAGCGTTTCGAACCGCTGGGCCTGAAGTTGGAATTGCACCGCATTCATCAACTCGTAAACGCGTTGCATCAACGGATGCTCCAGCGCATCCAGATAGGCCTTCATCTCATCATCGGAAAACTCGCGATGAGATGCGCCAGTCGATGATCGTGGGATCGGTCACAAATGCCGTCTACACCTATCGCGAGT